>NZ_LR217730.1:0-1047680 GCF_900698985.1 Candidatus Erwinia haradaeae | reverse complement strand
GTATTTTTTTAAATTATTTAAGTAATGATTTATTTTACATAAAAAATAACCAATTGTGCATTAAGTGTAATGTGCAGAATTAATGAGCTACGTGTTTCATCCTTAACTATTAGTATTGTTTTAATATTCTGTAGAACTGTAGAAGTTTTTTTTATTCACGTATAGTATCTATTTTAAAATCAGCATAGAGATCAATAATAAGTCATATAAAATCTTAGAAATATTTCTAAGATTTTATATGACTTATGTTAAAGGCTACTCTTACAGAAGATGTAGCATGCTACATCTTCTGTAAGAGTAGCGTCAATGAAAAATTACAACATATAATATTTAGGTGCTAGAAATATTGATGTATGTGCCGATAGTATTCAACTTATTAATGTTATTAATTTGCATGATATATTTCTGTATAATAATATTGTTTAGATATTTATAAATAAAATGACTTATTATAAAAGCGTATTAGTATTTTGTGTTTGTATGGTTTTCAAAAAAGAAGGCTTATTGTTTTTTAAATAAAAGTATTTTAAAAAAACTATGACATATGCTTTTATATTAATATAATTTTCTCATATTTAAAGTATTATGTATATATATTAATAATAACTTATCCATATGATCAATAAATTATATAAAATATATAGTAATAGCAAGAGTAATAGTAAGAATAATAGTAACGTTAATAATAGGTATGTAATATTTACTATATTATAGTACATGATATTAAATGATAGAAATATTTAATAAATAGGTAATAATTCATTATTATTGAGTATTGCTGCTGCTGCTCTGATGATTTATTTTGTGTATATGAATGCAATTATGATGATAATAGTATAACTTTCAATATATATGATTATATATATTAGCGTATACGCTCACCAGTAAATATATTGCGCATCTCAGATGGGTGCGTTTGCCCACCAATTTCACCTGATAATACTGGAAAGTTATGTCCAAATTGCTTAAATAACTCTGTTGAATAACGACAAGGGGGGTGATTAGAGATATTAGCGCTAGTTGAAATCAGAGCTGTATTACATGCAAGACACAAATCAACAACAGAGGGGTGATTGCTAACACGTACTGCTAGTGTAGCAAACTCTCCCGTTAACCAGTATGGTGTGATATGGCGCGCAGGAAGTATCCATGTGATTGGGCCTGGCCAGGTAGAAAACATTAGTTCTTTTTGCTGTAATGACAATTTTTCATCGGCTACCCAAGGAGTTAATTGCTGATAGTTAGCGGCAACAAGAATAAAACCTTTCTTAATAGAGCGTTTTTTTAAGGAAAGCAAGCGCATTATAGCTATTTTAGAAGAAGGATGACAACCAAGTCCAAACATGGCTTCAGTTGGATACGCAATAACCATAGCATTACCTACATAGTATGCGCATTGCAATAGGGAATGCGTTGTAAGGTTCATTGTTACTCCGATGGTTTTGATTAATAATATAATTGTGTACAAAATAATCTTGACATATATACATATATATGTGAGGTGTATGTAAAAAGTTGATTGGTAGTTAAAAATTAGTATAAATAAGGTTAAAAAAAGATATATCGTTAAAAAGAATATTGGTGTAGTAATTGTATTTAGATGAATTACGATTCAATCTATTTTTTTTAAATTTTTTATTACTATAGTACTTTATTGACATCATTTCTTATAAATAATTATTATGCTGGATAATAGCAATTTTTAGTTAAAAATTATAATCATACTATGATGTATATTAGCTTTTATGCATATTTTGCGGAGCAAGATAAAATTTTTTAGTTACTCAATTATTACGTACTGACTTTTGACTAAAAGATTAAATATAAAATAATATTATATGATTTTATGTGTAAATTATTAGAGATAGTATCTTTGATATTTGTGACTAGCAATGGATTGCTAAATATCGTGTATGATTTTTAATAAAATAATTTTATATTAAGTTTCAAAAATTCAAATACTATCTACAAAATAAAACACCTAAAAAAGTTTTATTTTTTATGTCTAAAAAATAGATATTAGTCATAATATATGTCAAATTTTATCTATAATACAACTTTTAGGTTTTAGGAATAATGTTTAAAAAATTATTTAATAAATTTATTTTCTTGAGCTCTATGTCTAAAATAGCAATTAATGAACAACTATTTCATTTGAGTCAAAAATTAATTCTTCCATTCGTTTGTAAGCATTTTCACAGCCAGGAATATTAAAAAGTACCATGAGAACAACCCACTTTAGATCATCTATCTGAAGCTCAAGAGTATCAAGTTCCATAATACGATCAATAACCATTTCACGTGTTTCTAAATTTAATACGTGAATCTGTTCTAGAAATAGTATAAAGCCACGACAGTTAACATCAAGCTGTTGTTTTTCAGCTATAGTATAAATGCGCATAGATAAGGGATCGGAGGATAGAAACATTGAAGACACCCGCCCAGATTGATAATCTGCTAATTTTTCTAACCAATTAAACGCATTAATGATATCATCACGATGAAAACCGGCACTAGATAAATCGTTAGTTAATTTATCTTGGTCTATATGTGCTGCCATTTGATTGTGCATGTATGTTTCAAATAAGTATATTAGCACGTCGAACATGGGCATGCCCCTCCTTAAATCGGGAATGGCTATTACATATCGTTAGGGGTATTTATTTATGCACTTAATACAGATAGTGCAGTATATATAGTTAGATAAAGATCTATTAGCATGTTAAGTAGCAATTATGGTAAATATTAACTCACTTTCCTATTTAAGGGTAAAGATAGGAAGATGGCAATGACTAATAATATTGTGTATTTTAAAGTAGTCTTTTAAAGACTATTGGAAATCTATAATATTATCATGATTATAGATATAAAATATATCCACACGTATTAAATAATTAAGAAAAATCTTTATATACCAGGATGAACTATTAGCGCAGAACAAGTAAGACTGTCTAGAGTATTAATTTAACCTAGAATATTAAATACATTTATTTCATGTGACTTTTTGCTGAAAATTAATTGTTAATTAGAGTTTGTCTAACTTACACGATGGTTATAGAATAATCACATTGTATGATATTATTATAAGTTATTTTTATAAAAACAGTATTTAATGATTTAGCACACGATAAATATTAGCATATATTTAATGGTATATTAAATAATATTATGTAGTAATTTTATAATAAAATTATAAATATCACATTACATTTAGTTAAGACGAATTTAGTGTCATATGAAATTAATATTTTTGAGTTTACATTCTTAACTAGAGCGCATATGTAATAACAGAAGAAAATTTTACTAGAATTAAGTTTTATGGTAAAATTATAAGATTTTATGTAATGTAGATAATCTTGAATTGAATTCATTTCCTAATAATTAAAGTTATATAAAAGTAATTTTATATGTTAATAAAGAAATGCGTAAGATTTGAAAATATAAATATAAAAAATATGCGATATTAAGTCTTGTCGGGTATATTATTAGTATAATTGTTTTTACTATTTTTTATACTTATACTCCAAGTAAAGATTTTATGAAGAAATATATAGTGTAAGTATAAAAAAGCATGTAAATTTTAATGTGAAATAGTATCTATCATTTATTATTTTTATGAAAATATTTTTATACCAATGATAATGTATAACATTTACTTTATAAAAATAAGCTGATATCGACAAATATAATATAAAAATATTCTAATATTGTAGAATACATATTTTCTTAATCAAAATAATATTAAATTATATCATGGAAAAATATGTTATTCTATTAAAAATAATTCTAGCATACAATTGAGAAATAAATGTCCTTTTTTAGTTACTTTCCAATATGTAGTAGTTTCTGTTAAAAAACCTTTTTCTATTGCTATTTCTATTGGGGTTCGAATGCTATCTTCTGATAATCCAGTATAATATATATACTCCTGTCGTGGTATTTTTTCTAGTAAACGGAATCTATTCATGAAAAATTCAAATGGTTTTGAATGATTTTTTACTGTAAAGCGCTTGCATAGATAATTACCAGACATAAATTTTCGCGGGTGACGAGTTTTGCTAGTTCTGATAATAGAACCATTAAGCTGAGTTAATTTTCCATGAGCACCACAACCGATTCCTATATAATCACCAAATCGCCAATAATTTAAATTATGTGCGCAAAAATAATTTGGTTTAGCATATGATGATATTTCATATTGTTGATAGCCTGAAACTCTGAGTAATTTATGGCCTTCCTCAAATATTTTCCATAGTTCATCTTCATCTGGTAATTGTGGAGTCTTTGCAGAAAAAAGAGTACATGGTTCAATCATTAATTGATACCATGATAGATGTGGTGTATTGAGAGCGATTGCTATACTAAGATCATTAAGTGCGTTTTCTTGAGATTGATTTGGCAATCCATGCATAATGTCTAAATTAAAACTGCGTAGATTAAGAGAATAAAGGGTTTGTACTGCTGTTTTCGCCTCGCGTGCGCTATACATGCGACCTAATTGCTTCAAACTATCTTCTTGAAAACTTTGTATACCAACTGAAATACGGTTTATACCGGCATCTTTATAACCATAAAATCTCTCTATTTCTAATGATTGAGGGTTAGCCTCTATTGTAATTTCTACATTATTTGATAATTCTAAATTTTCACGTATTCCTTCCAATAGGAATCGTACAGTTTCAATTTTTAGTAAACTAGGAGTGCCGCCACCGATAAAAATGGTATCAATCTTGCGGCTGGAAATAAATGGTATATCTAATCGGAGGTCATTTAAAAGATGATGTATGTATTGATCTTCTGGAAGATCCTCAAGTAATACATGCGAATTAAAGTCACAATATGGGCATTTTTTAATACACCAGGGAATATGAATATAGAGACTTAAATTAGGAAGATTCAACATATGTATACAATTATAAATAAAATAAAATAATATACTATTTTAATAATAACAACACAATTAATATTTAATGTAATAGTCTATGGTACGATATTTATAAATTTTATTATATATATAATGATATCATAATAATCAATGAATGTATTGTACAGAGCATGTAAATATTTTCTTTAAAATATGATGTTATTAGCTTTATTAAGATAATCGTTTTTTATTTATAATAACTATATAATATGACTATCTCAGTATAACATTAAGGTAACTAGCAAATCATATCACTAATCATTAATTTATTATAATATAATATGTCAAAAGATAGAATTTTAAGACATGAATTTGTAATTTTAACTGAAAAATCATGATAGAGCTCAGAATGTAGCATATAACTGAAGAAATAAATGATGCATTGGGTCGTCAAATAAAAATAGTGCTTGCTTAATAAAAGTTGTATAAATAGATAATTATTACATCCTAATTTATTTGATAGATGTTTTACCTAATAAATATTTTAGTATCTGATTAGTATAATTAATGTATCAAGGACCATTATAAGAATGAATCAAATTTTTAACTTTAGTGCGGGACCAGCCATGCTACCACCAGACGTTCTGCATTATGCCCAAAGGGAGTTTTTTAACTGGAAGGGCATAGGGATGTCTATAATGGAAATAAGCCACCGTAGTAAAGAATTTATACAAGTTGCTGAAGAGGCCGAAACAGATTTTCGAGATCTTCTGAAGATTCCAAATAACTATAAAGTATTGTTTTGCCATGGAGGTGCTCGCGCGCAATTCTCCGCAATCCCATTAAATTTATTAGGCCAGCATACCAAGGCAGATTATATTAATAGTGGCTATTGGGCAATAAATGCTATCAAAGAAGCTAAAAAGTATTGTAAACCTAATGTTATCAATGCTAAAATACTTATTAATGGTCTTCAAGCTATTTCTCCAATGCATAATTGGAGTGTTGCAGATGATTCTGCTTATGTTCATTTTTGTCCCAATGAAACTATTGAAGGTGTTGCTATTAATGAGGTTCCGGATTTTAGTGGTAAAATTGTCGTAGCAGACCTTTCTTCAACGATTCTTACGACGCCAATCGATATCAGTAGATATGGTGTTTTATATGCTGGAGCGCAAAAAAACATTGGACCTGCTGGGTTAACACTGGTAGTTATAAGTGAAGATCTCCTCGGTATGGCGCGCAATGAGCTACCTTCATTTTTAAATTATAAAATATTAGCAGAGAGTAATTCTATGTTTAATACTCCACCTATATTTGCATGGTATTTGTCTGGTCTAGTATTTAAATGGTTAAAAAAACAAGGAGGGATCCAGGAGTTATCAAAACTAAATAAAGTAAAAGCAGATCTTTTATATAAGACAATTGATAGTAGCAATTTATACTATAATAATGTGGCAGATAATAATCGTTCACGTATTAATATACCATTTTATCTTGCAGACGAAACATTAAATACATGTTTTCTTGAAGAGTCAATTTTTGCAGGATTACATTCCTTAAAGGGTCACAAGATAGTAGGGGGTATGCGAGCATCATTATATAATGCTATGCCACTATCTGGAGTAAAGAAGCTCACTGATTTTATGAGTGATTTTGAATATCGTTACTATAAATAAAAAATGACATTTTAAGTTCTAAATTATTTTAATATTAGTTACATGATAATATTAATTATATATATTATAGATGAATTTTAATAATATTTAGATATGTCTTCAAGATATAAAATTGAACATGTTAAGCAAATATCGAACAATGAAGCTTAATAAATTATATTAAATGTAATCATCAAGAATGATTTATCTACGTTAAGTATGAAGATACTGCAAGAAGAAATACATATAATTCATTGTACATGAATTGAGGTCAAGATGATCTTAGCTTTAAATAAACATACCTTAATATAATCACATTGATATTATTTAATTCATATTCATTACATGTGTGAACTAAATAATATTTTGAAAATATTATAAAAATTACCTACCAGAGAGATTGATATTTAGTATGTTTTATATTTTTTCACGGAACTTTTTATATAAAATCAGACGCTTATTAGTATTATGAGAATATAGATTTAAATCTATTATAAATTCTTTTGAAAGATAATTATAGAGTAATTTTAAAAAATATCTGACGGTGCCTTATCTTAAATAAAGATAGATTGAAACTCTATATGTATAGATAATATCTATAGATGATAAACTATAAATCTTCTAGATAATTAGCCGAATAGAATTATGAGAGAGGTTATAATTTTTTATTTGATTACTAATTATACATATCATGTAAATTTAAAATAATATTTTAAACTTAAATAATAGACTGATTATTTTAATCTAAATTAATTTTATTAATTCAAATACAGCGATGGATTAAGACTAACTTGCCTATATTGGTATGTATATTAAAGATGATTATTAAAAAAATTTTATATACATTTAAAATCATTATCAAAGTATATTGGTATAATTTTTATCTATAATTTTTGTGTTAAAAGTTTTATAATATTATTATATATTTATAATAGGATACATAATATAAATAAAAATAATTCTATCATATAAATAATATATGTAAAATATTATCTATATAATTTAGTTTTATTGTTTTCAAAGTTTTTAACGCCTATTAGTATTCATGAGATTCAGAGTATAGGTAAAAGTTAAAAGTTAAAATATACATTATCCCATAGATTAGGACTTATTAGAATAGCATTGATGTTTATTCAAAGATAGTGGTAAAGCTTTTGTTTAGATAGAGAGCTACATATAGAGAGTTATAATGATGATTTGCGCTCCCGTCGTTACGATAGATGGACCAAGCGGCTCAGGAAAAGGCACCTTATGTCAAGTTATGTCTCAGAAGTTGAAATGGCATATTTTAGACTCTGGTGCTATTTACAGAGTATTAGCCTTATTAGTATTATACCACCAGGTAGATATAAGCTCTGAAAAAGGTATTATGGCCCTGGCTCATAATCTGGATGTGCGGTTTTTATTTCAAAATGGTGATCTTAGAGTAATGCTAAAAAGGGTAGATATTTCTATGAAAATTCGTAGTCAAGTAGTTAGTGACTTGGCATCACGGATTGCTGCGTTTCCTTATGTGCGTGAAATGTTACTGAATTTTCAGCGTGGTTTTCGTAAGTTACCTGGATTGATTGCGGACGGTCGTGATATGGGGACAGTAGTATTTCCAGATACATCTTTAAAAATTTTTCTAGATGCTAATTTAGAGACACGAACTTATCGACGTATGCTACAGTTGCATAAAAATGGGGTTAATGTTAATTTTAATGAACTTTTATCTCAAATGAAAGAAAGAGATGAGCGTGATCGTAATCGCTCTGTTGCGCCGCTTATGTTAAGAGATGATGCTTTGATAATTAACTCAACTCATATCTCAAAACAGCAAGTAACTGAAATAGCATTAGATTATGTGCGAACAAAAATTAACGTAAGCATTAGTAAACACTATATTCAGTGAGCGGGGTAAATGCTTAATAGCTCAACAAGAACATACATTTAACTCTGTGTTATGGATGCCATAGATAATATGAACCAATCCACTTCATTAGGAAGATAGGTGGACATTAAATTCAAGAATTTTGAAGATTACCAATATGACTGAATCTTTTGCTCAATTATTTGAAGAATCTCTAAAAACAACCGAAACTCGCCCAGGGTCTATCATACGTGGTGTTGTGATCTCAATTGACAAAGACGTTGTTTTGGTAGATGCGGGTTTAAAATCGGAGTCTACGATTTCTGTAGAACAATTTAAGAACGCTGCGGGTAAACTAGAAATTAGTGTAGGCGATCAAGTAGACGTTGCTCTAGACGCAGTGGAAGATGGCTTTGGAGAGACAGTTTTGTCTCGTGAAAAAGCAAAACGTTATGAAGCTTGGGTTGTATTAGAGGCAGCTTATATAAGTTCGAAAAATGTTATAGGTGTTATTAATGGAAAAGTTAAAGGAGGGTTTACAGTTGAACTAACTGGTATTCGGGCATTTTTGCCGGGGTCGTTAGTAGATGTACGTCCAGTGCGTGATACAGGGCATTTAGAAGGTAAGGAGTTAGAGTTTAAGGTAATAAAACTGGATCAAAAAAGAAACAATGTTGTTGTTTCTCGTCGCGCAGTTATAGAATCCGAACATAGCGCAGAACGTGATAGTTTATTAGCTAATTTGCAAGAAGGTTTGTCAGTATCAGGTATTGTAAAAAATCTAACAGATTATGGTGCATTTGTAGATTTAGGCGGTGTAGATGGTTTATTACATATTACCGATATGGCCTGGAAGCGTGTTAAGCATCCAGGGGAAATTGTCACAGTTGGGGATGAAATTACTGTTAAAATTCTGAAATTTGATCGTGAACGAACTCGTGTATCTTTAGGGTTAAAACAGTTAGGTGAAGACCCGTGGGTTTCTATTGCCAAACGGTATCCAGAGGGTACAAGATTAAACGGTCGAGTCACGAATTTGGCAGATTACGGATGTTTTGTTGAGCTTGAGGAAGGTGTAGAAGGTTTGGTTCATGTTTCAGAAATGGACTGGACAAATAAAAACGTTCACCCATCTAAAATTGTTAATGTATATGATGTGGTAGAGGTTATGGTATTAGATATTGATGAAGATCGTCGTCGTATTTCGCTAGGCTTGAAGCAATGTAAAGCCAATCCCTGGCAGAAGTTTGCAGAAACCTATAATAAAAATGATAGAGTGGAAGGTAAAATAAAATCTATTACAGACTTTGGTATTTTTATTGGCTTAGAAGGTGGTATTGATGGTCTTGTTCATCTTTCTGACATATCTTGGAGTACCTCAGAAGAAGATATAGTACGTAATTATAAGAAAGGTGATGAGATTTCTACAGTTGTTTTACAAGTTGACGCAGATAGAGAGAGAATCTCTCTAGGTGTTAAGCAGCTAACGGAAGATCCATTCAGTGTTTATTTGTCTGCTAATAAAAAAGGTGCCACTGTTTATGGTAATGTGGCGTCAATCGATTCTAAAGGTTTAATGGTAAAATTAAATGATGGAGTAGATGGTTATTTAGCCTTTACCGAAGAAGGAGAGAATAATACAGAGGATGCTTCTTCTATTCTCAAAGTTGGGGATTGTATTTCTGCTAAATTTACTAGTGTTGATCGCAAAAATCGACTCTTGTTATTGTCTTATCGTTCTAAAGATCAAACTCACACAAGAGAAGTTGTAGCGCCTATGCCATATAAGACAGAAGATGAATCTTTTACTAGTGCTATGGCGGAAGCTTTTAAAGCTGCAAAAAGTGAGTAATTATAATAAGAATCAGGATATTAACTATTGCTATTAGTTAATTATCTTTTTCGATATATTAATAAGAGCACGCTTATAGGATTTTTTACTATAAAAAGTTAATTTAGGGAGCTCAATAATTAACCATTTGTATATTTTTAAAGATTGTAAAAATTTAGTAAAACGTTAAAACATGTTATAGATAAAAAAGTTTTATTATATTTTCCTAATTCTGTATTATAGATATAAATTAAAGATTAGCTCAAAGATAAATATTCTTTTATTTTAGGGTAGGAAAAGTTTAGTTCTGGTATTGATTTTTATATTTTTTTTTATTTTTATATAGCATGGAAACGATATTAATATTTAGAAAAATATCAACTAGTATTATTATTTAAATTAAATATTTTATAACCCTTGAAGTATTAAGTAAAAATATTTATAAAGTCTTCATAGATTTTTTTTTAATTTAAGTAAAAATTTTTATTATAATATATGCAATATTTATTGTAAATAATATAGATCTCATGTTATAATATAATAACATGAGATTTATTTTGTTAAGATATTTGATATTTTTTAAATAAATTCTCATTTACCACTAAGTAATTTTCATAAGATCTAGAAAAAATGTATATTCTGTATTTTTTTAAAGAAAATTTTATACTTTAGTTTTTCTACTTTATATATAGAGTTTTTTATAGAAATATTAGATTCTTTATTATCTTATAATAAATATTATTATTTATTTTTAATATTTTTTTTGAATTATATTTGTTTTTTATTTTGATTACTAAGATAATAATTTTATTGTAATAAATTGATAGTTATTTTTATATTTATTGAGGTTAGATTCTTTCTTTTTGATATGCATTATTTATATGATGCCGATAATGTTTTTTTTAAAATCTAATAATATACTAAATATCGATAATTTTGTGGGTAATAATAACATATTGCTAGACTTAAAATTTAATACTCTTTATATATAAAAATATACTTAAAATATATTTATTGCATTTATTAATAGCATTAAGCGCTAATCAGTGATTTTATCACATATCAAACATAGAGTTAGTATTTTTTAATTCAGATTTTTATACCAGGAAAGTCTATAATGTTTGATATTAATTACCTTAAATATTTACTGAGAGATGAGAATGCTGTAGTTCTAGCCTATAGTGGAGGTTTAGATTCAAGTGTTCTTTTGCATCAACTAGTTATGCTCAGAGCGCAACGTTTTGATTTTAAATTTCGGGCTGTTCATATCCATCATGGATTGAATGACTCTGCTGATTTATGGGCCGCACATTGTTCGAAACAGTGTGAATTATGGAAGGTTTCTTATTTTTTTGAGAGAGTGCACGTTCATTGTCAGAAACGAGTAGGTTTAGAAGCTGCAGCTCGGAAAGCTCGTTATCAAGCATTATACAAAATAATGACAAAAGAAGAAGCTTTGTTAACTGCACAGCATCAGGATGATCAAAGTGAAACAGTTTTATTAGCCTTAAAGCGTGGAAGTGGGCCATCTGGCCTGTCGGCTATGGCACAAGTGAAGATTCACGGGGATTATCGTCATATACGACCATTATTAATGTGTACTCGATCTGAATTAGAAGCATGGGCCAACCATTACCATTTATCTTGGATTACAGATGATAGCAATAAAGATCTACGCTATGATCGTAATTTTTTACGATTAAAAATCATGCCGTTATTGAATAAACGTTGGCCTTTTTTTTCACGCACGATTTCTCGTAGCGCACGTCTTTGTGCGGAGCAGGATAGTGTGTTGGATGAAATGCTCGAAGAATTACTCTATAAATTAATGGATAGATCTAACGCTTTATATTTTTTACCACTAAAAGTTATGAGTATCGCTCGGCGCTCTGCAATTTTTCGGCGTTGGATTTTGCATCAAAATGGATCCCTACCATCCTCTCATGTACTAAAAAAAATATGGACAGAGGTTGCATGTAGTCGTGTAGATGCTAATCCCAAATTACAGATTTGGAAGTATGAAGTGCGACGTTTTCGTGATCGTCTTTATTGGTTGCCTATTACAAAACCATTAGGAAACTGTCAATTACTGTGGTTTTTTCCTTGGCTGACGTTATTATTACCTGATGGATTAGGTGAAATACGACAGTCTTCAAAGGGTGTAACTTTGCGTTGCCCTCCATTTAATACAAAAGTAAGTATACGCTTTCAGGCTAAAGGTAAGTTTTATGTTCATGGTCGCTCTGGTCAGCGTTCATTAAAAAAATTATGGCAAGAATATGGCATTCCACCCTGGAGACGTCAACGTATTCCATTAATTTTTTATAATGATTGCTTAGTGACAGCTCTGAATGTATTTGTTACTGTTGATGGGGTTCCATTACCAGATAGCAAAACGTGGAATATTTTTTGGGATCATAATAAAGTTATGCCTTTAAGCGGTAATAGTTGTAAAACTTATAAACAATAATTAAAATTATTTATATATAATGGAGTTTTAAAGGCAAAAATGATTTTTTATTTTTAATAAAATGAGCACTATTCTTTAGCGTATCAATAACTATTTTTAATGGTGTGATCAGTTATTATAATTTATGTGTAGCTCTTGTATAAATATTTTAAAGTGTCTAATTTTATACTAGTTTTTATAAACAATAGATAGATTAGCGTTCGTTAAAGTAAAGAGATTGATGCGCAGTATTTTTAATTTTTTTAAAGTAAATACTGTATTCATTGATAATTATTTAAAATAATATTTTTTATCTAATTATAAAGTATTATATATGATAAAATATTTTAAGGATAGTTGACTATAAAAAAATAAGATGTCTTGTAGTTTATTTTAGATATATGGTATATTAAAATTAATCATGAACATTATTTTTATATTCTCATATAATAAATATTATATTAAAATGTTATATTATAAAGTATATAGGGTTTCCTTAATAAATTTTATAATTATTTTAAAATATTATTTAGCTTTAATTAGATGAAATTAGTAAAATAATAATTAAAAGAGACAATATATAGCTTGTTATTAGATTACAAGTTTTATATTTGGGCCCCTTAGCTCAGGCGGTCAGAGCAGGCGACTCATAATCGCTTGGTCGCTGGTTCAAGTCCAGCAGGGGCCACCATTTTAAAATACTGTTAATTGTAAATATTTTATTTGTATAGTAATTTATTTAGTCATTTATTTATTTATCCTTATATGTAATAGATACAGTATTAAGCTATCTATAAATTTAGTATTATTAAGTTTTCTTGTATAGGTTAATACTCTATTAGCATCCTTGTTAAATTATACGCATAATGATATGCGTTAGAGGTAGATTTTGTTTTTTTAAAGAAATACGCACACTAAGTGATTGTTTTTTTCTTACCTTCCAGTGTTAGTATTATTTAGATGATATTTTAAACTTTATTGATAATATATTATAAATGTCATCTTTTTTGATGTGGTACTCTTTTAGTCAACCGAAATTTTATATTTATTTCCTAGTGATAATTGAGTTTAGTGATCTTTTGCGGTAAAAACATTAATAATTATGTGTGCTGAATTTTCCTAGAGTTTGTTATAGATTATAATCCTAATAGATATTTTGAGCTTATTTTTGTTTAGCTTAATAATATATATCCTAATTATATAAAGATATAATTAGGATATATATTATTAAGCAATTGGATATCTATCTATCATAGATATAATCAAGATTATACTTGTATTAGTTGAAGAAGTAAAAGAGACGATATCATATATCAGGTGGTTTGAATATAGAGTTTATTCTATAATATTTTATAGAATTATTAATAATATTCAATAAACAACTTATAGTTTTTTAAAAAATTAAAATATTAAATTGTGATTTAATCGTTTCATTATTTTGGATTGACCCCAAGATATAGAATTTTAAAAAATCTTTTAATTAAAAAATTTTTTAGATGATAATCAATATAATTATATTAAAAATATTTTTATATCCTACATCTAGGATTCTAATAGTATTAAATATGTATGAGTATATTAGATTCTTGAAGAGATTAAAAGATGATATTGAATATTGTTGATTTTACTGAATAAGCTAGATGTAGTTCAATAAGTTGATAACAGAAAGTGGTAAAATGGCGAGATACTAAAATGAATTTTTTATAATTTCGTTCCAATGCTAGATAGATTAGTCTAAAATTAATATTTTTATATTCAGATGTTATTATATGGTATGTGATACTTATTAGTAATTAGTAAAAGATCTTTACTGAACTTCCTTTACGAGAAAAGATTATGTTTGATAACTTAAGTGCTAGTATTTCTAATGTTTTTCGTAATATCACCGGTCGTGGTAGGCTAACTGTAGATAATATTAAAGATATTTTACAAAAAATACGTATATCATTATTAGAAGCAGATGTATCTTTAATAGTAGTGAATGAACTCTTGGCACGAATTAAATCGAATGCATTAAATCATGCAGTGAATAATAATTTAACTCCAGAGCAAGAGTTTTTGAAGATTGTGAAAAATGAGTTAGTCTTAATCATGGGAGAAAAAAATTGTACTCTTAATTTACAAGTAGTGCCACCAGTAGTTATATTAATGGTAGGTCAGCAAGGAGCTGGTAAGACAACTAGTGTCGGAAAACTTGGTAAATTTTTACGTGAGAAGTATAGTAAAAAGATATTAGCAACTTCTGTGGATATTTATCGGCCAGCAGCAATCCAGCAGTTAAAAATTTTAGCTGAGCAAGCGGGTATTGATTTTTATTCATCAGAACCTAATAAGAAAGTAATTAATATAGCTAAAGATGCTTTACAGCAAGCTAAGATAAAATTCTATGATGTACTTTTGGTAGACACGGCGGGTCGTTTGCATACTGATGATGTTATGATGCAAGAAATTAAACAAATCCATCTTGCCATACAACCTATAGAAACTCTATTGGTTTCTGATGCAATGACTGGTCAAGATGCAGTTAATATTGCAAAATCATTTAATACCGTACTTCCATTAACAGGTATAGTGTTGACAAAAGTAGATAGTGATACCCGTGGAGGAGCGGCGCTATCTATGTCCTATATTACAGGTCAACCTATTAAGTTTATAGGGATAGGAGAAAAAAATGAGGCTTTAGAGCCTTTTCATCCCGATCGTATTGCTTCACGTATATTAGGCATGGGTGATATATTATCGTTGATTGAAGCTATTGAAAATAAGGTAGATCGCGAAAAAGCTAAAAAAATAGCCTCTTCTTTGAAAAAAGGTAATAATTTCAATTTAAATGATTTTTTAGATCATTTACAGCAGTTACGTAATATAGGAGGCGTTAACGGCTTGATTGAAAAATTGCCAGGTATTGGAGGATTACCAGAAAATGTTAAATCTCAAATGAATGATATTTCATTAAAACGTATGGAAGTAATCATAGAATCTATGACAGAGTTAGAGCGCATACATCCTGAAATCATTAAAGGTTCACGTAAAAGAAGAATTGCTTTAGGTTCAGGCACTTTGGTGAAGGATGTCAATCAGTTTTTAAAACAATTTAATGAGATGCAGGCTATGATGAAAAAAATACAAAAAGGTGGTATGAAAAACATGATGCGTAATATGAAAGACCTCATATCACCTGGGGCCTTTACTAGGTAACAGAATAGTTCATGATCTATTTTTGATAGAATCTAATTAATTTTTAATAGTTTATGATGCTGAGATTATATGATGATATTTTTAAGAGATGCACTGAATATCATTTGATATCACGCAATTATAATGATCTTTACATATATTAAGATAATTATATTGATGTATTAATATAATTTTTAGTTCATACTAATTAGTAATAATGATTATATATAATAATATATTATATATAATTTTTTACAGACAAGCTAATAAATATTACTAAAATTAGTATTTAGATTATAGTAAATAAGTGAATAATAAATTATTCATGATAAAACTGTATCTTCTAGTTTTTTTTAATGTTATGCATTATATTTTATAATATAATGTATTTTAAAAAATTATTTTTCTTAGATGTGCGTATTATAAGCTTAAGCTTATGTTTAATTTTGAGAATATACCATTAATCTTCAATAATATTATCTTCTTTAATTTTCACTGGGGTTCATGTCAAATGTCCATATGATATTATGTGCTTGAGGTAAATCCTCAATTCGCGGGAGGATATTTTTTACTAGACGATGAAGCGCAGAGTGAGAAGGATGTCGTATAAGTATACTCCATCGATATCGACCTCTATGTTTAGCCTGGAATGAAGGTATCGGACCTAATATATGACACATTAGTGGATCATATAGTGGATTTGATTGAAGTAAATTTAAAATTTGTTTTAGAAAATGACGAGCTTTTTGTTTGTTATAGTCTGCTGCGCAGAATAGAGAGCAACTAAAACACGGCGGTAGAAATGCGTTTTTACGTTCTTGGAGTTCTTTTTTAGCAAATTCATAATATCCGTTATACAATAAAGTTTGTAATAATGGATGTTTAGGATGATGAGTTTGTAATATTATTTCTACTTGCTTATTATTAGATAGCGCACGTTCAGAAACTTGTGTATATAATTGAGCAAAACGCTCTGCTGCTCGAAAGTTTGTAGAAAACAGCACTTGATCTACATTAATTAGTGAAAATAACGTAACGTATGGAAAATTATGAATTTTAGATAGCATTTGCGTACCCACTAAAATATGTGCACCGCCATGTTTTATTTTAGCTAATTTTACTTCTAATGCGCTATATACTCGAGTGGTATCACGGTCGATACGTGTTAATGGGGTTAATGGAAAGAGAGTCTTTAGGTTTTGTTCCAGTCTTTCTGTTCCCATCCCAATTGACACAATATGTGTAGATCCACATTGTAAGCACTGTTTGGGTATATCTCGTTGACCGTCACAATGATGACAGAATAGTTTTTTTTCTATTTTATGAAAGGTGTAGTTTCGGTTACATCGCAAACATTTACTTTTCCAGCCACATTCTTGACACAATATAGAAGAAGAAAATCCTCGACGATTAAGAAATAATAATACTTGATTGTTGAGGGTTAGATGTTGGTTTATTTTTTGAAGTAAAGTTATAGATAGGCCATTATTAAGTTTTGTATTTGTTAGATCTATTAATATAGGGGTAACTGTTGTCATTTTCTGATGAGATTGACTAAGATTGATTTGACGATATTTACTTAATTGAACATTATGCAATGTTTCTAATGAGGGGGTTGAAGAAATCATAATAATGGGTATTTTTTCTTGTTTTGCACGTAATATTGCCAGGTCTCGTGCATTATATCGAAAACCGTTGGTTTGTGTGTAAGAACTGTCATGTTCACTATTTAGAATGATTACACCAAGTTTCCTTAATGGTGAAAATAATACAGAACGGGTTCCAACCATAATAGCTATTTTACCATCACGGGCTTGTCTCCATGTATTAAGATGTATTTTATGATGTAATTGAGAATGCAGAGTTGCAGTAGGAGCATGTAGCTTTTTTTGGACAAGAGATATGGTTTGAGATATTAAGTGGATTTCTGGTACTAATATTAGAGCTTGTTGACCTTTTTTAAGAATTTCTCCTATAAAATTTAGATATACCGCAGTTTTTCCAGATCCAGCCATACCAGTAAGAATCCAGGTAGCAAATTGATGATCTGTGTTTCGAATGGCAGACACAGCGGTAGCTTGTTCCGAATTTAATGGTTCTATTAATCTGATTGTAGAATAGTTATAGAGAGAGTTCTTTTGTTCTTTTACATATGGCGCGAAGTTGCGTAACTGTTTGGTGTCTGGATATTTTAATTTAGTTTTTATAACATTTTTAAGATTCGTTTCTTTTTGAAAGTCTTTTATGTGAAAAAAGGTAGTGATTGTTTTTTTTTTATTATAAAATAATAAATTGCTTGATTGTTTTGAATATGATTCTAAATCATTAACGTTATTTTGATTAGTTAGAGTATCTTCTACTTTATGTCCTCGACGCAATAATATGGGGATGGCATTTAGTAAGATTTTACCTAATGAAAAATGATAGTAATTTGCAGCCCAATGTAATGTGCGCCATAAAGCGGGATCGTATAACGAACATACATCTAACCCTGTTTCTATAGTGGGTAACTGGCCGCATAGATCATCATATTTGTGAAAAATTTTTATTACAATGCCAATCATCATATAGTTACAAAAAGGTACACGTACGCGTCCACCAATAACTATGTTATTTATATGTGGAGGGATACGATATATTAAGTAATTCACTTGAGTAAGTGGTAATGCTACGTGTGCAATAGACATGTTTAATCCGAATATTTAACGGCCACTAAATGAATTAAAATTTTTATTACTTAATATAAATTTAAGTTTAATTTATATTAAGTAATAATTTTTTTCATTGGATGACCGCGAATAAATAATAAACACCAATGGATAGTTAGTTTTGATATTTTTAGATATATACTCAGAGATATTTGGGTGTTGCATGATTAGTGTCATGTGGGTAGCATTAACTAAAAATTATTTAAGTGATATCATTTATATGATTAAGTATCTTATATTATATAATATATATTTATTTTCCAGAAAGGTGAATAAATATTGTTTTTAAACATTAACGAGTAAAAGACATGGATCTTCTAAGAGGTCTTTAATTGTTGCGAGACACCCCACTGATTCGCGCCCATCAATTAGTCGGTGATCATAGGAAAGCGCAAGGTACATCATAGGCAATAGAGCCACTGTGCCATTAAGCGCTGAAGGGCGATCTTTAATAACATGTACGCCTAATATAGCGCTTTGTGGTGGATTGATGAGCGGTGTAGACATTAGAGAACCAAATACTCCACCGTTAGTGATAGTAAAAGTACCACCAGTTAAGTCTTCTATGGTGAGCTTATTAGTGCGACCTTTTATTGAAAGTTCTTTAATTTTTTTTTCGATATCAGACATACTAAGTGTATTGGCATTTTTTAATACAGGAGTGATTAAACCCCGGGGTGTAGAGATCGCAATACTAATATCAAAATAGTTATGATACACAATATCTAATCCATCAATACATGCATTGACTTCTGGGTAGCGTTTTAATGCTTCTACTACTGCTTTAACATAAAAGGACATGAAACCTAAACGAACACCATGGCGTTTTTCGAAGAGCGCACCATGTTTATTTCGAATAGATATAACAGATTGCATGTTAACTTCGTTAAATGTAGTTAACATTGCAGTAGTGTTTTTTACCCTCAATAATCGTTCTGCTATTTTTACTCGTAGACGACTCATAGGTATGCGTGTTTCATTACGCGGTGCTAAGGAAGATACAGGTGATTCTTGATTTATTGTTGATTGATCTTGTGTTTTTGTAGTTTGAAAAAGATCTTGTGTTATATTTTTTTGTGTAAGATTGTCATCGTGATCCTTTTCTTTTATTGTTCTCGCTTCTAGGTTATTTTCAGACATAAAACGACGCATGGCTGGACCAATGGTTTGTAAATTTACAACTTTTTGAAGTACTGTTTCCTTTTCAAGTGATATGTTTTTTTTTGTTTGGGTAGAAGAGATAGCTGGTATGGTGTTATTATCAGAACATCCTAAAGAACCTAAAATTTGACCAGACGTTACTGTTTCACCCTCTTTTACTAAAATTGTTTCTAAAATTCCATCAGTAGATGCTGGAATTTCTAAGACTACTTTATCAGTCTCAATATCCACTATTATTTCATCTCGTCTAAGCATATCACCAATTTTTTTATGCCATGCAATGATCGTTCCGTCAACCACAGATTCTGGTAGTTCAGGAACTATAATATGAATGTTATTCATTATTTATCCTTTTTTGAATGTATTACTTAATAGTTAGCGCGTCATTTACTAACTCTTGCTGCTGCTGATGGTGCATCAATGTACAACCAACTGCTGGTGATGCCGAAGCTGGACGACCAGAATAGCATAATGATGACTTTGGTGTTAAAATCTCTCGAAGTGGATGCTGGATAATATACCAAGCACCTTGGTTTTGTGGTTCTTCTTGGCACCAGACAAAATCATGTACTGTACTATACTGTTGAAAAACCTTTTCTAGTTCTTTATAAGGAAAAGGATATAATTTTTCGATACGAACAATAGCAATATAATTTTGATTATTTTGTCGACGCTTATTTAGCAAGTCATAGTAAACTTTACCGGTGCAAAATATTACACGCTGTACTGATTGATAAGAAATTTTATCCATTTCATCGATGACTGGTTGAAAGGTGCCAGTAACTAAATCATTTAAAGATGAGACCGCTTGTGGATGGCGTAGCAATGATTTAGGTGACATAATTACCAGAGGACACTTAAGCTCATTTTGTGCCTGTTGTCGCAGTATGTGGTATAATTGTGAAGGTGTTGAAAGAACGCATACTTGCATGTTGTTTTCGGCAGAAAGTTGCAGGTATCGCTCTAGACGGGCAGATGAGTGTTCTGGACCTTGCCCCTCATAGCCATGAGGTAAAAATAGTACCAATCCACATTGGTATCCCCATTTTTGTTCACCACTACTAATAAATTGGTCAATTACTATTTGAGCAGCATTAGCAAAATCACCGAATTGTGCTTCCCATATAGTTAAAGTTTTTGGTGATGCCATTGCATAGCCATATTCAAATGCTAGCACGGCTTCTTCTGATAGTACAGAATCCCATACATTAAAGGATCCTTGATTTTTATTTATGTGTTTTAAAGGGATGTATATTGATCCATTGGATTGATCATGAATAATAGCGTGACGGTGAAAAAAAGTACCGCGCCCTACATCTTCACCAGAGAGACGACATGAAATTCCTTGTTCTAAAATTGTAGCATATGCAAGGTTTTCTGCTGCACCCCAGTCAAATGGTTTGTTTCCGATTGCCATTTGAAAGCGATCTGTATAGATTTTCTTAACACGTGCTTGCATGGTTACCGTAGATGGTACTATGCTAATATTTGTGGCTAATTTTTGTAAGTGGTTCAGGTTAAGATGTTTCTGATATGTAAGATTTACATTAGAGTGTGTCGATGATGCTCCAGTAAAGATATTAGGGTTCTTAGGATGACAAGTAGGAGTTATACATTCGCCGATATCTAATTTACTGCGGTATGCATTTACCATTTTTATTGCGTCATTTTTATCAATAACCTGTGTAAATTCTAGGTGACGGGCGTATATTTCTCGTACAGTTGGGTGTTTTTTAATTCTTTGATACATTAAGGGCTGTGTCACACTAGGTTCGTCGGCTTCATTGTGTCCATGACGGCGGTAACAAACGAGATCGATAAAGACATCACGTTGAAAAGTACGACGAAAGTCTAATGATAGGCGCGTGACAAAGGCTACCGATTCTGGATCGTCCGCCATAACATGAAAAATAGGTGCCATGACCATTTTCCCAATATCGGTACAATACTGACTTGAGCGGGCATCTTGTAGATTGGATGTCGTAAAACCAACTTGATTATTAATCACTATTCGTACTGTTCCGCCTACTTGATAACCGCGGACTTTAGACATATTTAAAGTTTCCTGTACTACTCCTTGTCCAATAATTGCTGCATCACCGTGAATAGTAATTGGTAATACTTGATTGCTATCTTTGTGATATATAGTATCTATTCGTGCCCGTGCTGAACCCATTACTACTGGATTAATAATTTCTAAATGTGAAGGATTACATTGTAGCACTGCATGAATGATGCCGTCTGTAGTTTGAATACTGGAAGTAAAACCCATATGATATTTTACATCTCCGCTTCCTGTGCTGCCTGAGACTTTTCCAGAAAATTCATTAAAGAGATCTTGTGGGCTTTTACCTAACACATTAACAAGCACATTAAGCCGACCACGATGAGCCATACCTAAAATTACTTGATGTGTATCTCTTTTGCGAGAATAATATATAATTTCATTAATTACTAATAGTAGCGCATCCCCTCCTTCTAGAGAAAAACGCTTAGCGCCTGGAAATTTAGAGCCAATATAACGTTCTAGACCTTCTGCGGCAGTGAGTGTTTTTAAAAAATTTATTTTTTCTTTAATAGAGAACACAGTGTTTCTGTTTACTAATTCTAGTCTTTTTTGTATCCACTGTTTTTCATTTTTATTAGTGATATGCATGAACTCCGCCCCAATAGAGCCACAGTATATTTTTTTTAGTAGGGCATATATATCAATTAGTTTCATTGTCTTTTCATTAAGACTCAATGAGCTAATATTAAAACTATTGTGAAAGTCAGAATCTTTGAAGCCATGATAGGCGAGATCTAATTCTTCAATTTTTTTATGTTTTTGTAGTTGTAGCGGATCAAGATTTGCTTGTTGATAACCGAAACAACGAAAGGCATTAATGAGATTCAAAAGACAAATTGGTTCAACATTTTTTTTAGGACTTTCTTTAGCAGAAGAAAGATATTCAGAGGTTTTTTCTAAGAAGTGAAGATTGTTTTTACTAGTTTTTGCACATGACTCAAGCGGCTCTCTAAAATCAGAAACATTCGAAAAAAGAGTCCTCCAGTCCATCTCAACAGAATTTGAATTATTTAAAAAATCTGAATAGAGAGACTCTACATAAGATTGGTTGGTTCCACCCATCCAAGAGGAGTCTAGCCAGAGTTTCATGCTGATATTCTGCATCTTTATTCCTTCAGAATAATTTGATTAATGTAAACAGTTCTTTTTTATGCTATTTAGTTGATTGTCTGTTATCTTAATTAATTTTGTTTCGTTTGTTAGTTTTTATATTTATAACTTCTTGATGATAAAAATATATAAATGATTGATGCTGTTTACTAAAAGGGTTTTTTTTAATTATACAGAATTAGGCATGCACTGGTAAGCAGTATTTATATGGTCTATGATCATTTAAAAATAATAAGAATGTAAGTGTATGTATATTAAGCTCCTTTATGCAGAAGCATAGTCTTAATGGATCCAATAGCACTAGTTGGATTTAGCCCTTTTGGGCACACACTGACGCAATTCATAATGCTATGACAGCGAAATACGCTAAAAGCATCACTAAGATTGTCAAGGCGTTGATCTGTCTCAGTATCACGACTATCAGCAAGAAATCTATAGGCAGCGAGTAAACCTGCAGGGCCGATAAATTTATCTGGATTCCACCAAAAGGACGGACAGGCAGTAGAGCAGCATGCACAGAGTATACATTCATAAAGACCATCTAATTTTTTACGGTCTGCTGGTTTCTGAAGGCGCTCGCTCATAGGTATGTTTGTCTTTGTATTTAATAAATATGGTTTAATTTTTTCATATTGTTGATAGAATTGACTCATGTCTACTATTAAATCACGGATAATTGGTAATAATGGTAATGGTCGAAGAGTAATTTTCTTTTTTTTATTCATTAATAAAGACACTGGAGTAATACATGCTAGACCGTTTTTACCATTGATGTTTAAAGCATCGGATCCACATACTCCTTCACGACAGGAACGTCTAAATGCTAATGTTGGGTCAAGTTCTTTTATAAGCATTAACGCATCTAACAACATTATATCTCGGTTATCTTCTAATTCTATAAAGTAATCCTTCATGTATGGATGATTATCTAGATCTGGGTTGTAACGATAAATAGAAAATTCAAGTTTCATGTTTCGGTGGATTCCTAATACTAAGATTAGTAGATACGCTCTTGAGGTGAAAAGGCTTGGCGTAATTTTGGTTGCATATTTACGTTACGACGTGTCATACGTTGATATTGTGGTAAATATAGAGTATGACAAAGCCAGTTTTTATCATCACGTTTAGGGTAATCCAAGCGACTATGCGCGCCTCGACTCTCAGTTCTATAGTGAGCTGATAAGGCAGTAACATAAGCTGTTTCCATTAAGTTATCTAACTCTAGGCATTCTATGAGCTGAGTATTAAAATGACTAGATGTATCATCTAAGCGAGCATGTTGCAGTCGATCTCGGAGAACCTGTAATTCAGATATACCCCTTTCCATGTCTATGGCTTCTCGAAAAACAGAAAAATTTTTCTGCATACAGCACTGTAGGGCTTTTCGTATTGCGATTGGATTCTCTCCGGTTAAGTTATTACGCCAGCGATTTAGTCGTGTTAAAGAATCCTTCACCTCTTCGT
Organism: Candidatus Erwinia haradaeae; assembly: GCF_900698985.1. Taxonomy (GTDB): domain Bacteria; phylum Pseudomonadota; class Gammaproteobacteria; order Enterobacterales; family Enterobacteriaceae; genus Erwinia_E; species Erwinia_E haradaeae_B. The sequence continues at coordinate 1,023,338 of NZ_LR217730.1, read as the reverse complement.
TGTTAGCCTCTAATAATATACCCTGCTCTTGTATTGCATTTTTCATATGCAAACCAACTGCTTTGCCAAAGACTACTAGGTCAAGTAAAGAGTTTCCTCCTAGTCTATTAGCTCCGTGTACTGATACACACGCTACTTCTCCTACTGCAAACAGCCCGGGAATGATAGTATCTTTGCCTAGTTCGTTCACGGTTAACGCCTGTCCTGTAATTTTCGTTGGGATTCCACCCATCATGTAATGACAAGTTGGAATTACTGGGATAGGATCGAGAGCTGGATCAATGTGAGCAAAAGTTCGTGATATTTCCATAATACCAGGAAGACGCGACTCTAATATGTGTTTTGCAAGGTGATTTAGCTTGAGTTTAACATATGGCCCAGAAGGTCCAGTGAAACCACGATTTTCACGAATTTCAATCATAATTGAACGTGCTACTACGTCTCGACTAGCTAAGTCTTTTGCGTTTGGCGCATGACGCTCCATAAAGCGCTCACCATGTTTATTGATTAAATATCCTCCTTCACCTCGGCACGCTTCGGTGACTAAAATACCAACACCAGCAATACCTGTTGGGTGAAATTGCCACATCTCCATGTCTTGTACGGGGACACCTGCACGTAGCGCCATCCCAATACCATCACCAGTATTAATATATGCATTAGTTGTTGAGTGATAAACTCGCCCTGCTCCGCCAGTAGCTAATACTGTCGCGCGTGTTTTAAAATATACTACTTCACTGTTTTCAATGTTTAGCGCAGTACATCCTACTATGTGTCCATGGGCGTTTTTTACTAGATCGATCGCATACCATTCTGAGAAAATAGTGGTTTTATTTTTTAAGTTCTGTTGGTAAAGCGTGTGAAGTAGTGCATGTCCAGTACGGTCTGCTGAGGCAGCGGTACGCGATGCTTGCTTGTCACCAAAGTTTATTGATTGCCCGCCAAATGGGCGCTGATAAATTCGACCGTTATCTAATCGAGAAAATGGTAACCCCATGTGCTCTAATTCTAGAATAGTTTTTGGGCCTGTTTCACACATATATTCAATTGCATCCTGATCACCAATATAATCAGATCCTTTTACAGTATCATACATATGCCACATCCAGTTATCTGCATGCACATTCCCTAACGCTACTGTAATACCTCCTTGCGCAGATACTGTATGAGAGCGCGTTGGAAATACTTTTGATAGTAAGGCGCAAGACATGTTTTCTTGTGTGATTTGTAAAGCTGCTCGCATACCTGCGCCACCTGCACCGATAACAATAGCATCAAATTCTATTATTGATAATTTCATTATGCACTCCAGACAATAATGGTGCCATAAATAGCATATACAAACAATATTATAACTACTGCTAGCTGTAGAAGTATGCGTATAGCTAATATCTTAATATAGTCCGTTAAGACTTGCCACATTCCAATCCAACCATGTACTAATATGGACAACAGCGTTAGACAAGTGAACACTTTAGTAAATGATAATTGAAATAAAGCTTGCCAGGTATTATATGTTATTTTTTCTATCATTAGCAGCATAGCTAGGATGTATGCTATGTAGAAGGTTATAATGATAGAAGTAGCGCGCAAAAGCAACCAGTCATGCAAACCATGACGTCCTAATGCAGTAGCATTGCTCACCATATAAAAACTCCGGATAAAATAGAAAATAGCATACTAATTAAAAGTGAGATTTGTGCAGATAATTTTCCTGCTCTTAAAGTAACACCAAGCAAATCACAATCCATCATCATATGACGAATGCCGCTAAAAGTATGGTACGCTAGCGCGCTCAGAATGCCCCAAAGAATAAATTTAAAAATAAAATTATCCATTACTTTAGATGCCTGCAAGAAACCTTCAGGTGACGCTAAGGATAAACCCAGTAACCATAAAAGCAGTCCGGTCGATAAAAATACGATCACTCCGGATATACGATGCAGGATAGAGGCGATTGCAGTTAAAGGGAAATGTATTGTAGAAAGATCTAAATTAACCGGTCTTGTTTTTTTCACGGCATTCCATCAGCTCTGTCGTATTTATTTTCCGGACCCGAATGAAGAACCCATAACATTCATGTGTAATTATATGACACTAAGAAAACTGAGCTTGCAATTGTTATCATAGTGTTAGTTTAATACGTTGATGTTAAATATCATTCCTCATTGAACAGGTTGCTCCGGTACCGTTAAATTTCTTAAATGTCTAATCTTGGTATAGTGCTTTATTAGTAGAGTGTTCAATTTAGCTAAATAGTATAAATCTAACATAAGATGAATACAAATATAATTAATATCAATATAGTTATTAACTAGTTACTAGTAACTTTCATGCATTCGTTATGTTATAAACGATCTACTATAATATCACTGTTGTTATAAATATAGATTTTAAATTTTCAGATAACAAAGAAAGATCTATAATAACATTTATATATTTTAAGAGATTTCAGATTGCATGCTAAAGTAATTATAGTTAGTGTTTTATAAATAATATTATAGATTATAGATTATATATTATAGAGATTATTATACCAATATGTTTGCTATTGATATGTTGATTCTGTGTCATTAATAATTTTCGTAATGTTTAGATGAACCATCGAGAATAATATAAAGTTATATAATTAAAATTTTATTTCATAGTAATATACATAAGAGTAATAAGTAATATTTTTTAATAGAATTTTTAGGCTTTAAGGAGAGATAAATATTACTTTATTGATTTGATTGTATAGTAAAATTGAATGATCGTTAGTTTTGATAGAATACAGAATAAAATATCACAAGTTCATCCTGAAAATCAGGGGGTTTATTTAAAATATTATAATTTTTAGTAAAGACGCTGATCGAAAATAGGATAATGCTCTGGCATAATGATGCAAATTTATTCTGTTAATTTCAATCATTAATATATATTAAAATATCACAAATATATACCAATATAAGTAGATATAGTGATCGTATTATAGATACAGTTAAGCGTTTTTTACAGACATAAAATTATATAAACCATAATTAAAGATTGGTTATTGGTTGATTCCATTTAAGGGATAACTAAAAGTGGGCGATGTTCTCTTAATAAAGTGCACGCTTATGAATTATTAGGATTAGCTAATTAGGAGGAGATACTACATGGTTAAAAAAACAGCAACGATTATCATTGATGAAAAACCACCTATTGAGTTGGATGTTCTGACAGGAACTTTAGGATATGAAGAAATTGACATTCGAAGTCTTGGTTCTCGAGGATATTTTACCTTTGATCCCGGGTTTACCTCTACTGCATCTTGTGAGTCCAAAATTACCTATATTGATGGTGATCAAGGTATTCTGTTACATCGGGGTTTTCCGATTGATCAATTAGCATTACACTCAAATTATTTAGAGCTTTGTTATATACTTTTATATGGTGAAGTGCCTAGCATAGAACAATTCCAAGATTTTAATGTTTCTATAAATCGACATACTATGTTGCATGAACAGATGCATCATTTATTCCGTGGCTTTGGTCGTGATTCTCATCCCATGGCATTAATGTGTGGTGTTACTGGAGCTTTAGCGGCATTTTATCATGATGCTATGGATGTAAATATTGAATGGCATCGTGAAGTGGCGGCTATTCGTTTATTAGCAAAAATGCCAACTATGGCTGCAATGTGTTACAAATATTCTATTGGTCAGCCTTTTGTTTCTCCCCGCAACGGCTTTTCATATGCAGGGAATATTTTACGAATGATGTTTTCTACGCCTTATGAGGAATATGAAGTCAATCCAATTGTTGAAAGAGCTATGGACCGGATCTTGATTTTACATGCTGATCATGAACAAAATGCGTCGACTTCTACTGTACGAACTGTTGGTTCCTCTGGCGTCAATCCGTTTGCTTGTATTGCAGCAGGGATAGCTTCACTATGGGGCCCAGCTCATGGCGGAGCAAATGAAGCTTGTTTGCTTATGCTAGAAGAGATTGGTAGTGTTGATCATATTCCTGAGTTTTTACGCCGAGCCAAGGATAAAAATGATGCTTTTCGTTTAATGGGTTTTGGGCATAGGGTATATAAAAACTATGATCCAAGAGCTCTTGTTATGCGAGAAACGTGTCATGAAATTCTAAAAGAATTAAGTCTTAAAAAGGATTTAATGCAAGTAGCCATGGAACTAGAGCATATTGCTCTTAATGATCCTTATTTTATTGAGCGAAAACTGTATCCTAACGTTGATTTTTATTCGGGGATTATTCTAAAGGCAATCGGCATTCCCTCTTCTATGTTTACAGTAATTTTTGCGATAGCGCGAACTGTTGGTTGGATTGCACACTGGAAGGAAATGCATGATAATGGGATTAAAATTGCGCGTCCTCGTCAACTTTATACCGGCTATAAGCAACGTGAATTTGTTTCAAAAATTAATAAGTAAGCAATTACTTGGCGTGTTTATATGTATTCAGTTGTTATAAATTGAGTAAATTATCTATTTTAACGATCAAAAATGAGCTAAGAGTGAAAAAATTGCATCAGAAAACTGATAAATTAGTGACTGTTTACGTATTATTATGTACTAAATATTTATTCCGCTTCCTGAGATAAAAACTTAGATGAATTGGTCTGTGAAAGGTCGCTCTAAAAATAAAATCTTATTATAATCTTATTTGTAGATATTAGATATTACTAGTGTCAGTTTTTATAATAGAATTGAGAGTATTAAAATGAATAAAGATTGAATTTTATAATGTATTTGATCAAGGATAAGGTTACATATTGTTTAATTTGAGAAATATAATATTGATGACTTAAATATTGATAACTTAATGAAATCTAGAGTAAAATTCTACGCTAGCGTATTGTATTTTTTATTTTACGCATAACAGTATGGTATCTAAAATACACACCGTACTAATTGGTAAGAGACATATAGTATTAGTATATTATGATGATATTTAATATTAGGTTTGTGATATTAAAGTGTATTTTGAAGAAAAATGTGTATATAAACGGAATATATGTATATAAATATATTTAATACAATAAATATTTAGATTAAGTTCATGCTTTGATTCTGTTTTATGTAAGAATTTGGAATGTATTGGATATTACTTCATGCAAGAAATTATTGATTGTTCATATGGTATTTTTTATAATTCAGAAAATTATTGATATTAGTAAATTTTATTTATAATATATTTAATATGTTTAAAATGTATTTTTGTAATATCTTCTAATGTTTTGGAAGTTATAAAAGATTGTAGATAGAGGTCTTTTAAAGTGCTAAAATTTTGTATATATTAATTATTAATGACATATACACTTTGATGAGATCCTAAGAAAATTATTTTAGCTCAGGATGAATGTTTTTAGTTTTTTAGTATAATTTTTAGAACAACGTTGATCTTGTAAATACGAAAACAATTGATTGATTATTGAAAGAATAAATATATTAACTGAATTGTAATGAACTTTATTCATTTAGCTATTATGATGTAATAAGGTAATACGTCATAGTAGCTAAAGTTATTATTTTTTATATTAAATTGAAAAATTAGGTCAATTTGAAAGCTTATTAGAGGTTTTGTATTATGCATAAAATAAGATTACATTTTGTAAATATATTAATATTAAAAATTATTGAATAGTACAAGTGCCTATTATTTATTATAGGTATTATAGGAAATTATGCTCCATTCTATCATAAAATTAGCATTCGGTATTGAGTATGATGGTACTCATTATTGTGGGTGGCAGCGACAGCGTGAAGCGAATAGCATACAAGAAGAGTTAGAAGGAGCAATAGCAAAAGTTGCCAATCATGTTATTGATGTAGTTTGTGCAGGACGTACAGATTCCGGAGTTCATGCTATTGGGCAAGTGATTCATTTTGAGACTATATCTGAACGTAAAGATATAGCTTGGATAAAAGGTGTTAATTCTCATTTACCAGCGGATATCGTTGTGCGTTGGGTCAAAGTGATGCCATATGCGTTTCATGCGCGCTTTAGCGCTGTTTCGCGTAGTTATCGTTATATAATTTATAACCATCCATATCATCGTCCCGCGATTTTTTCTGGTGGTATGACATATTTTAGTGATTTTTTAGACACTGATAAAATGCAGCGTTCGGCACGATGTTTATTAGGAGAAAATGATTTTACATCGTTTCGTTCTAGTCAGTGCCAATCAAAGAGCCCGAAAAGATATGTGATGGATTTGACTGTAACAAGGCATGGTTTATATGTGCTAATTGATATTCAAGCCAACTCATTTGTCCATCATATGGTGAGAAATATCGTCGGTAGTTTAATAGAGGTTGGGCGTGGTCATCAGTCTGAGAATTGGATTGGTGATATTTTATTGCACAAAAATCGTCAATTAGCTGCCAGGACTGCATATGCTCAAGGGTTGTATTTAATGTTAGTTCGTTATCCTCTTCATTATAAAATTCCTCAATCTTCAAGAGAATCCTTTTTTTAATTCATTTTTTATCATAAATACTTATAAATGAATTATTTTTGTATTAAATAAGATATAATTTAAGAGTGTGTATAATTTATTATTAATTATTAACGTAGTATTAAATAATATTTTATAGATTTTTTGTTTCTAATAAAAAATAAAATAAAAGCACAAACAGGAACTATTATGTGATCTAACTTGTTTCTTTATATATATAGCTTGTATGTATTTTATATGTATCTTGTATGTATTTAATTTTATTTAATCTTATTTTATGTTAGTAAAATAATAAATATTCAATGTTTCTTTCTTTTTTGGTTGTGCATGTCATGATTAAAAACAATATAAAAAATATTCGTCAGAGAATCTTATTAGCGACAGAAAGATGTCAGCGTGATCCGAAAGAAGTGATTGTATTAGCAGTGAGTAAAACTAAAACTACTTCTGATATTAAGCAAGCAATAGCGGTTGGTCAAGATTGTTTTGGTGAAAATTACATACAAGAAGGAGTAGAAAAAATTCAATTTTTAGACAATTCAGATTTGACGTGGCATTTTATTGGTTCAGTTCAATCTAACAAAAGTCGTTTAGTGGCTAAATATTTTGACTGGTGCCAGAGCGTCGATTCTATACATTGTGCTAATCGACTGAATTATCAACGCACCAGTTTTCAAAAGCCGTTAAATATATTGATTCAGATCAATATTAATAATGAGCAAACTAAATCCGGTGTATCTTTAGAAGAGCTGTCAGTATTAGCGGAATATGTATCTCAATTACCATATTTAAAACTACGAGGTTTAATGGCAATTCCAGCACTAAAAGAAACTTATCATCGTCAATTGACAATCTATCAGAAGATGTCAGAGGCATTTCAAGAGTTACGAAATACATATGCTAGCGTTGATACTTTATCTTTAGGTATGAGTTACGATATGGAAGCTGCAATTATAGCAGGTAGCACTATGATACGTATCGGTACTGCAATTTTTGGTAGCCGAATAAAAGAATAAATTAAGTTAGTTTTGTATAAAATATATTAACAAATATTTAACTTCAGGAGCCTCATGCTAGCATTAATTTTTTTAATAACCATTATAATGACAACGTATGTTAAAGTTTTGTTATTGCATATCTGGTTACAGTGGGTAAACTGCGATTGTTATAATCCATTGTCACAGTTAACAATAAAAATCACCAGGCCTATACTTGATCCATTTCGCCGTATTTTTAAATATAGTGGATTATGGGATATAATAGCTTTATTTATAGCATATATTATAAGTACAATATCGGCGCCAATAACATTACAGTTATTTCGTTTAGAGCCTATTTTCTTTTATTTTGGGTTAGTGATATTATTAAAAGCTTGTGGAACTCTGGTGTTTTGGGTGATGATGTCACGATCATTGACTGGTTGGGTTAATTATGGGAACAATGCGATTGATTATGTATTGATACAGTTGACAGAGCCATTAATGATACCGATTCGTCGTTTTATTTCACCTGTCAGTGGTGTTGATTTTTCTATGATGGTAGTTATGATGATACTTTATATGTTAAATTTTCTTGGTGCAGAATATATTCCCGGCTGGATTAATTTCTAAAAATCTAAGTAAAGTTGTATATTTTTTTCTAAAAATAGTGTTGGTTTTTTGTATCATCCTAGCTTCATGATTATGTATAGTGAATGTATTGTATTTATTCAGGTCAGAGGGTAAGCATGCAGTTCAGGTCATGTTTTATGTATTTATGTTAAATGGTTGTGATGACCTAAATTAAAAAAAATATCACTTACCCCTTGAAAGACGCTTGATTTAACCACATCTATATTAATTAGAGGTCGCTTACTGTTTATTGTATAGTTGGCTTTTATCTGAAACTAACAAGGTAGCAAGGTTACTCAAAGGAGAGCTAACAATGAAAATTCGCCCCTTACATGATCGTGTAATAGTTAAGCGTGCAGCAGCTGAATCTAAGTCATCTGGTGGTATTGTATTAACTGGTACTGCGGCAGGAAAATCAACTCGTGGTGAAGTAATGGCAGTTGGTAATGGTCGAGTTCTAGAGAATGGCGAAGTGAGACCTATGGATGTGAAAGTAAGTGATGTAGTTATCTTTAATGAGGGTTATGGTGTTAAGACCGAAAAAATTGATAATGAAGAAGTTTTAATTCTTTCAGAAAGTGATATTCTAGCAGTTGTCGAGGCATAAATAATTAATTACATTATATCTATACATATTTAATGAATATTAATATAATAAGTAATAAGGAAAATATCAAATGGCAGCTAAAGATGTAAAGTTTGGCAATGATGCGCGCGTCAAAATGTTGCGTGGAGTTAATATATTAGCTGATGCAGTAAAAGTAACTTTAGGACCAAAAGGTCGTAATGTTATCCTTGATAAGTCTTTTGGTGCGCCTAATATTACTAAAGACGGTGTATCTGTAGCTCGTGAGATAGAACTGGAAGATAAGTTCGAAAATATGGGCGCTCAGATGGTGAAGGAAGTAGCATCTAAGGCCAATGAAGCTGCTGGTGATGGAACAACTACTGCAACTGTATTAGCTCAGTCTATTGTAAATGAGGGTCTTAAAGCAGTAGCCGCAAGTATGAATCCAATGGATTTAAAACGCGGTATTGATAAAGCCGTTATTGCTGCAGTAGAAGAGTTAAAAAAACTATCAGTTCCGTGCAATGACTATAAAGGTATTGCACAGGTAGGTACTATCTCAGCAAATGCTGATGAAACTGTTGGTGAACTTATTGCAAAAGCAATGGAAAAAGTAGGAAAAGAAGGTGTTATTAGCGTTGAAGAAGGTACCAGCCTTCAAGATGAATTAGCTGTTGTCGAAGGTATGCAGTTTGATCGTGGTTATTTGTCTCCTTACTTTATTAATAAGCCAGATACTGGTTCTGTAGAGTTAGAATCTCCTTTTATTCTACTTGTAGATAAAAAACTTTCTAATATTCGTGAACTTTTACCAACATTGGAATCTGTAGCTAAAGCTGGAAAGTCATTATTAATTATTGCAGAAGATGTTGAAGGTGAAGCGTTAGCAACTTTAGTCGTGAATACCATGCGTGGTATTGTTAAAGTTGCTGCGGTGAAAGCGCCGGGATTTGGAGATCGTCGTAAAGCAATGTTACAAGATATAGCAGTATTGACTGGTGGTACTGTTATTTCAGAAGAGCTCGGAATGGAATTAGAAAAAGCAGTCTTAGAAGATATGGGTCAAGCGAAACGTGTTGTTGTTAGCAAAGACACCACAACAATTATTGATGGAAGAGGTAAAGAATCAGCTATCTCTGGTCGTGTAACTCAAATTCGTCAACAGATAGAAGAAGCAACTTCAGATTATGATCGTGAAAAACTACAAGAGCGTGTAGCAAAATTAGCAGGTGGTGTGGCTGTGGTCAAAGTAGGCGCAGCAACTGAAGTTGAAATGAAAGAGAAAAAAGCACGTGTTGAGGATGCTTTAAATGCTACTCGTGCTGCTGTTGATGAAGGTGTGGTGGCTGGTGGCGGTGTAGCTTTAGTTAGAGTGGCTGCATTACTTTCAAACTTGCGTGGTCAAAATGAAGATCAAAACGTAGGAATTAAAGTAGCTTTACGTGCGATGGAATCTCCAATGCGTCAGATTGTTTCTAATGCGGGCGCAGAGGCTTCTGTCGTGACTAATACTGTAAAATTAGGCGAAGGTAATTACGGTTATAATGCTCAAACTGAAGAGTATGGGGATATGATCGGATTTGGTATTCTTGATCCAACTAAAGTGACTCGATCTGCGTTGCAGTACGCATCTTCTGTTGCTGGATTGATGATTACTACTGAATGTATGGTAACAGATTTACCTAAAGGCGACACACCTGATGTGGGTGCAGCTGCTAATAGTGGTATGGGCGGTGGTATGGGCGGCATGATGTAATGTCGTTTGATTGACTACGCCCCCTACTAAAATGTAGGGGGCGTTAATAATATCATGTAAAAGAAGTTTGTTTTTATGTATTGGGAATACTCTAATAAATATTGTAACAGATTTTTTATTTTTTTTAAAAAGGTAAAATTTTATAAAAAGAAGTTGACTTGAAAAAATAAAGGTGTATATTATATTCATTGACAGAGAATGTTTTAAAGTATAACAATTTTCTGTTGTTCTTTAACAATTTATCAGAAAATCTGTGTGGGCACTCAAAGGATGTTTATCAGCACCGCAAGGTGTTAAGATATATAAAGTCTTAAGAGCGAACTACTAATATATAGTATTTAGTATTAAATGAGTATGATTAATTAATTCTTTATATTAATATTTTTAGTATTTACCATATAATTATATTTTAGTTAGTATATTAGATATATTTATTTTGATATATTTATAATATGCTTTTTATTATATTTTTATAGTGTTTGATATATTCTTAATATATTGTTCAAACTTAAGTATTACTGGAGTTTATTCTTTAGTAATTCAAACTGAATTTAATTGAAGAGTTTGATCATGGCTCAGATTGAACGCTGGCGGCAGGCCTAACACATGCAAGTCGAACGGTAGCGAAAAGAAGCTTGCTTCTTTGGCGACGAGTGGCGAACGGGTGAGTAATATCTGGGAAACTGCCTGATGGAGGGGGATAACCATTGGAAACGGTGGCTAATACCGCATAATGTCTTCTGACCAAAGTGGGGGATCATTCGACCTCACGCCATCAGATGTGCCCAGATGGGATTAGCTTATAGGTGAGGTAATGGCTCACCTAGGCAACGATCTCTAGCTGGTCTGAGAGGATGACCAGCCACACTGGAACTGAGACACGGTCCAGACTCCTGCGGGAGGCAGCAGTGGGGAATATTGCACAATGGGCGAAAGCCTGATGCAGCCATGCCGCGTGTATGAAGAAGGCCTTCGGGTTGTAAAGTACTTTCAGCGGGAAAGAAATAAATAGAGTTAATAACTTTAATTATTGACGTTACCCGCAAAAGAAGCACCGGCTAACTCCGTGCCAGCAGCCGCGGTAATACGGAGGGTGCGAGCGTTAATCGGAATTACTGGGCGTAAAGGGCACGCAGGCGGACTGTCAAGTCGGATGTGAAATCCCCGGGCTTAACCTGGGAACTGCATTCGAAACTGGTAGACTAGAGTTTCGTAGAGGGGGGTAGAATTCTAGGTGTAGCGGTGAAATGCGTAGAGATCTGGAGGAATACCGATGGCGAAGGCGTCCCCCTGGACGAAAACTGACGCTCAGGTGCGAAAGCGTGGGGAGCAAACAGGATTAGATACCCTGGTAGTCCATGCCGTAAACAATGTCGACTTGGAGGTTGCTCCCGAGTGGAGTGGCTTCCGTAGCTAACGCGTTAAGTCGACCGCCTGGGGAGTACGGCCGCAAGGTTAAAACTCAAATGAATTGACGGGGGCCCGCACAAGCGGTGGAGCATGTGGTTTAATTCGATGCAACGCGAAAAACCTTACCTAACCTTGACATCCATGGAATTTTATAGAAATATGAAAGTGCCTTAGGGAACCGTGAGACAGGTGCTGCATGGCTGTCGTCAGCTCGTGTTGTGAAATGTTGGGTTAAGTCCCGCAACGAGCGCAACCCTTATCCTTTTTTGCCATCGATTCGGTCGGGAACTCAAAGGAGACTGCCGGTGATAAACTGGAGGAAGGTGGGGATGACGTCAAGTCATCATGGCCCTTATGGTTAGGGCTACACACGTGCTACAATGGTGTATACAAAGAGAAGCTACCTCGCGAGAGCAAGCGGACCTCATAAAATACATCGTAGTCCGGATCGGAGTCTGCAACTCGACTCCGTGAAGTCGGAATCGCTAGTAATCGTGGATTAGAATGCCACGGTGAATACGTTCCCGGGCCTTGTACACACCGCCCGTCACACCATGGGAGTGGATTGCAAAAGAAGTAGGTAGCTTAACTTTCGAGAGGGCGCTTACCACTTTGTGGTTCATGACTGGGGTGAAGTCGTAACAAGGTAACCGTAGGGGAACCTGCGGTTGGATCACCTCCTTAACTTAATGATAGCATCTTGAAAAGTGTCCACACAGATTTTTTGATGAATGGAATAATAAACAAGCAAAATCTTTGTAGGCTTGTAGCTCAGGCGGTTAGAGCGCACCCCTGATAAGGGTGAGGTCGGTGGTTCAAGTCCACTCAGGCCTACCAAATTTTATAAATTTTACTGTTAGATTACACTAAACAGTTTATGGTTCGTGATTAAATCGAAAATTGCCTGAGCATAATCGGTAGGATGTAATATAATAAAATATTTTATTTATTTTTATGGGGTTATAGCTCAGCTGGGAGAGCGCCTGCTTTGCACGCAGGGGGTCAGCGGTTCGATCCCGCTTAACTCCACCATGTGGTTTAATTATAATATATAAAATATAAGTTGTAAAAAACGATATTATATACTATACTAATACTGAAATAGTTTAGTATATAAATTATATTTATAGTTTATATAATATATAAAATATTTATTAACATAATTTTATTTTAGTTGCTCTTTAAAAATTTGAAATAAGCTGAAAAATTATTTATTTATTTAAAATGGTAATGAGTTAAGACGCTTGTGGGTTGTAAGGTTAAGTAACAAAGCGTACACGGTGGATGCCTAGGCAGTCAGAGGCGATGAAGGGCGTGCTAATCTGCGAAAAGCGTCGGGAAGGTGATATGAACCGCTATAGCCGACGATACCCGAATGGGGAAACCTGATACAATTTATTGTATCATCATGTTATAAATTCATAGTGACATGAGGCGAACCGGGGGAACTGAAACATCTAAGTACCTCGAGGAAAAGAAATCAATTGAGATTCCCTAAGTAGCGGCGAGCGAATCGGGAAATAGCCCAGAACCATCATCAGTGATCGAATTAGCAGAAGTAACTGGAAAGTTACACAATAAAGGGTGATAGTCCCGTACGCAAAAATACGATAATTGTGAGTTCGAAGAGTAGGGCGGGACACGTGATATCCTGTTTGAATATGGGGGGACCATCCTCTAAGGCTAAATACTACTGACTGACCGATAGTGAACCAGTACCGTGAGGGAAAGGCGAAAAGAACCCCGATGAGGGGAGTGAAAAGAACCTGAAACCGTGTACGTACAAGCAGTAGAAGCATGTTTATGTGACTGCGTACCTTTTGTATAATGGGTCAGCGACTTGTATTTTGTAGCAAGGTTAACCGAATAGGGGAGCCGCAGGGAAACCGAGTCTTAAATGGGCGAGAGTTGCAGGATACAGACCCGAAACCCGGTGATCTAGCCACGGGCAGGTTGAAGGTTAGGTAACACTAACTGGAGGACCGAACCGACTAATGTTGAAAAATTAGCGGATGACCTATGGTTAGGGGTGAAAGGCCAATCAAACCGGGAGATAGCTGGTTCTCCCCGAAAGCTATTTAGGTAGCGCCTTGTAATCTCATCTTCGGGGGTAGAGCTCTGTTTTGGTTAGGGGGCCATACCGGCTTGCCAAGTCAATGCAAACTACGAATACCGAAGAATGTAATTACAGGAGACACACGGCGGGTGCTAACGTCCGTCGTGAAGAGGGAAACAACCCAGACCGCCAGCTAAGGTCCCAAAGTCATAGTTAAGTGGGAAACGATGTGAGAAGGCTCAGACAGCCAGGATGTTGGCTTAGAAGCAGCCATCATTTAAAGAAAGCGTAAAAGCTCACTGGTCGAGTCGGCTTGCGCGGAAGATGTAACGGGGCTTAAACTATGCACCGAAGCTGCGGCATCGAACGCATCACTGAAAATTTATTTATTATAATATACTTTCAGTGATGCGTTCGATGGGTAGGGGAGCGTTCTGTAAATCGTTGAAGGCATATTGTGAAGTATGTTGGAGATATCAGAAGTGCGAATGCTGACATGAGTAACGATAAAGCGGGTGAAATGCCCGCTCGCCGAAAGACTAAGGGTTCCTGTCCAACGTTAATCGAGGCAGGGTTAGTCGACACCTAAGGTGAGGTCGAAAGGCGTAATCGATGGACAACAGGTTAATATTCCTGTACCAACTATGACTGCAAAGGGGGGACGGAGAAGGCTATGTTAGCCAGGCGTTGGTTGTCCTGGTTTAAGCATGTAAGCTGAGTGTTAGACAAATCCTTTCACTCATATAGGTTGAGGTGTAATGACGAAGCGCTAAGGCGTTGAAGTAACAAATGCCATGCTTCCAGGAAAAGCCTCTAAGCATCAGGTCATAGTTGATCGTACTCCAAACCGACACAGGTGGTCAGGTAGAGCATACCTAGGCGCTTGAGAGAACCCGGGTGAAGGAACTAGGCAAAATGGTGCCGTAACTTCGGGAGAAGGCACGCTGACGTTAAGGTAAAGCGACATGCTCGTGGAGCTAAAGTCAGTCGAAGAAACCAGCTAGCTGCAACTGTTTATTAAAAACACAGCACTGTGCAAACACGAAAGTGGACGTATACGGTGTGACGCCTGCCCGGTGCCGGAAGGTTAATTGATGGGGTTATCTGTAAAGAGAAGCTCTTGATCGAAGCCCCGGTAAACGGCGGCCGTAACTATAACGGTCCTAAGGTAGCGAAATTCCTTGTCGGGTAAGTTCCGACCTGCACGAATGGCGTAATGATGGCTAGGCTGTCTCCACCCGGGACTCAGTGAAATTGAAATCGCTGTGAAGATGCAGTGTACCCGCGGCAAGACGGAAAGACCCCGTGAACCTTTACTATAGCTTGACACTGAATACTGATTGTTAATGTGTAGGATAGGTGGGAGGCTATGAAACGAAAACGCTAGTTATCGCGGAGCCAATCTTGAAATACCACCCTTTAAGTTTTATTATTCTAACCTAGCACCGTTAACCGGTGTGGGGACAGTGTCTGGTGGGTAGTTTGACTGGGGCGGTCTCCTCCTAAAGAGTAACGGAGGAGCACTAAGGTCAGCTAATCACGGTCGGATATCGTGAGGTTAGTGCAATGGCATAAGCTGGCTTAACTGTGAGAGTGACGATTCGAGCAGGTGCGAAAGCAGGTCATAATGATCCGGTGGTTCTGTATGGAAGGGCCATCGCTCAACGAATAAAAGGTACTCCGGGGATAACAGGCTGATACCGCCCAAGAGTTCATATCGACGGCGGTGTTTGGCACCTCGATGTCGGCTCATCACATCCCGGGGCTGAAGCAGGTCCCAAGGGTACGGTTGTTCGCCGTTTAAAGTGGTACGCGAGCTGGGTTTAGAACGTCGTGAGACAGTTCGGTCCCTATCTGCCGTGGGCGTTGGAAAATTGAGAGGGGTTGCCCCTAGTACGAGAGGACCGGGGTGAACGTACCTCTGGTGTTCGGGTTGTCATGCCAATGGCATTGTCCGGTAGCTAAGTACGGAAAAGATAAGCGCTGAAAGCATATAAGTGCGAAACTTGCCTCAAGATGAGTTTTCCCAGACTCTTAAAGAGTCCTAAAGGGACGTTGAAGACTACGACGTTGATAGGTCGGGTGTGTAAGCATAGTAATATGTTGAGCTAACCGATACTAATGACCCGTGAGGCTTAACCTTACAACACCAGAAGCGTTTTTAAATACCGAAAGATACAATGTAATAAATTCAGCTTGTCGTAAATAGTTTATTTCTAAAAAACGAACTATATAAAAAGTATAAGAATCTTGTCTAGCGGCCATAACGCGGTGGCCCCACCTGATCCCATGCCGAACTCAGAAGTGAAACGCCGTAGTGCCGATGGTAGTGTGGGGTCTCCCCATGTGAGAGTAGGGAACTGCTAGGCATCAAATTTAAAATAAAAAACCATCAAGTTTTTAAAAACTTGATGGTTTTTTATTTTAAAGAAGTATCTCAATAAGATAACAATACAAATGATTAACGCAGCCAGTTTGGTATATTTATCATGCCTTGGGTATTTTTCAATAGATAAGACTTAATACCTGGAAGTTTATTAACCATTGTGAGTAAATTATCATGTAAAATTTTTTTTCCTAAATTGTCACCCATAAATGTTCTATAGTAAACTTCTGTGCTAAGTAATGTCTGAAATGTATTATGTTTTCGTCGTCTCTCATAACGACGCAAGTTCTGATATTGACCAATATCTTTTCCTTGACGGTGTAGATGACGAATCTCACCAATAAGTTCAGCTGCATCCATCAGGCCGAGATTTAAACTTTGGTCTAATAAAGGGTGCATAGTATGTGCAGAGTGACCGACTAAAACTAATCGGTTAAAAATTAATTTATGTGCGTAACATCCTTGTAATGGTAGAACCTGACGTGCACCTTCTGCATGGCATACCCCAAGTTTAACATCAAAATTCACTGATAGTTTTTCATTGAATAGTATTTTGGATGTACCTGCTAAATATTCAGCCTTTTTTGGTGAAAGAGACCATATAATAGCGCCTAAATGAGGATCTCTAAGAGGAAGAAAAGCAAGAATACTATTGGTATGGAATACCTGATAAGCTGTTTCTTCATGAGGTATCTCTGTGTGAACATTAGCAATAAGTATATGATGTTTGTAATTCCAAGATAATAAAGGGATGTTAACATATTGGTGAAGCGATGAATATGCTCCGTCTGCTGCGATTATAAGACTAGTGGAAATTATAATATTTTCTTTAAAAGAAAGTAGCGCCTTTTCATTCTTAAAAGAAACCCCTGTTACTTTTTCTGAGATGAGAATTGTCACATTATTTAGGTTTCTTACATGTTGCCATAGTAGATTATGTACCTTTTGGTTTTCAATGACATATCCTAACGGATGTGAAGGATTTTTTTTTAAAGCTTCACCAAAGGTGATATATCCAGAACTATCTCGTTCCCAGATGTCCATACGATAGAACGTACTAGTATTGATATTTAATATATTACTCCATATGCCAAAGTGTTGAAATAAGAGTTGACTGGCTGGATTTAGCACTGAAAAATGTTTTGTAGTGGGAGATATAATCTCTGTATCTAAACAGGTCTGTATTAAATCTGATTTGATGATCAGTACTTGAAGGCCTAGACCTTGTAAACCACAGGCTACTGATAATCCAATAATTCCAGCTCCAAAAATAACTATATCATAATGATCCATAATTTCTTCTCTTAATTTTTTAACCGACCTAAAGTCCATTGAGCAATTATATTTCGTAGCTGTGGTATATGATCTATTATTGCCATTCCAACCATACGTCCAATTACTAGTACCGTTGTCCGGTTAGAAAATATATTAATTAGCCCATCAGTAATCGCAATAGTTTTTTGTACATCTAGTTTTCGCAATTTCTGATAGTATTGCAAGGATCTGCTGTCCCCTTCATCTCTTTCATTTTTCCAGGCAATTTTTAGGGTATCTATTAATGACATAATATCACGGATACCAAGGTTAAAACCTTGTCCAGCAACAGGATGTAAGGTTTGCGCAGCATCGCCAATTAAAATTAGGCGATGAGATACATTTTGACCGGCAATTTGTAATTTTAATGGATAAATTTTCCTTTCTCCAGTATTTACAAGATACCCTAGACGCCAACCAAATATTTTTTGTAGTTGAATAAGAAATTCTTGATCACTTGTATGATACATTGCTTGTGCATTTGATATGGATTGACACCAGACAAGTGCACTGCGTCCATTTCTTATTGGCAGCATAGCAAGCGGTCCATCAGTAGTGAATCGTTCAAAAGCCCATCCGTTATGTGCTAATTGTGTAGAAATAGTAGCTACAATTGCTATTTGTGGATACTGAATGTAATATTTTTTAATTCCGCAAATTTTAGCAATATCAGACGATGCTCCATCAGCAGCCACTAATAGAGTACCGTAAAGTTTTCTATTATCATCTAGGATAACATGTACAAAATCTTTTGTACGTTCGACATAGGAAATCTTGTTTGGACAATATAGGGAAATACCAGGTGCAGCTTTAAGGCGAATTAACAATCTTTTTAGTGCACTCTTTAGTTCTATAACATATCCTAATGAAGAAACATTGTAGTCTGTTGCGTTTAAAACAATAGAACTAGGTAGACCACGATCACTAATATGAATATTAGTAATTTTTGTAGCAATTGGTTCAAGATATGACCAAATATTAAGAGCGGATAATTTTTTGCAAGTCTCCGCAGATAGCGCGATGCTATGTCCGGGATCATCTGAAGAAAAACGCATATCAAGGTCTGATGTTTCTATTAGATCTACTAATTGTTTGCCTTGAGTTTCATGAGAAATAGCTAGCGCTAATGTGATTCCAATTATTCCTCCTCCAGCGATAATAATGCTCATGATTTTTTTTTATTCATCATTAAAGTTTCGATTTTTGTGATATTTTTTTCCGCAAGAATAGTTAGATTTTCATTACCATCTTTTGTAATAAGAATAGTATCTTCAATACGAATACCAATACCGAGATATTCCTTAGGTACGCTCGCATCAGGAGCAATATAGATACCTGGTTCAACCGTAAGAACCATACCAGGTTCTAATACACGATCATAGTTTTGACCATAACTACCTACATCATGTACATCTAAACCTAGCCAATGACTCAGTTTATGCATAAAAAACTGATGAACAGCATTTTCCTCAATCAAAGTCTCCAAATTACCATGTAGAATATTTAGTTGCATAAGACGTTTTGTGATCATGTATGTTACTTTTTTGGTAACTTGAAAAATAGTAGTACCAGGCGTATATAGTGCTAGTCCTAAATTTATAGCATCTAATACAATACTATAAATAGCGCGCTGAGGAACACTAAATATTCCATTTACTGGAATAGTTCTGGTTATATCTCCCGCGTAGCCTTGTAATTCACAACCAGCATCCATGAGCACCAACTCTCCAGATTTAATTTTTTTTGTATTATTATTATAATGCAAAATACAGGCGTTTGTCCCGGAGCCAATAATTGTATTATATGACGTAAACCGCGCGCCGTTTTTATTAAATTCATATTGCATTTCACCTTCTAGCTGATACTCATACATATCTGGAACCAAGCAGGCAATAGCGCGTTGATGACCTAAGGCGCTAATATGTCCTGCTTCTCGTAATAGACCCTGTTCTGCTTTAGATTTAATTAGACGAAGCTCGTGCACCCATGGGCGCCAATCAGCTACTATACTAGGTGAAGAACAATGCTGTAATAAACCGTTTTGCAGTTTATGTAATATACTCGAAACAATGGTATCCGAAACTTTATCCTGTCCCTGTGCATGGTAGATAATTCTTAAACCATTTAAAAAGTAGCATATATTATTGCTAATAGTATCCCATGGAAAAGAATAATCGACTGCTAATTGAGAAGGTGCAGCGTCTTGGCCTAAGCAAGGCCCCAGCCAAGTCTTGGTCTGTAAGGTTGGTCTGCGATTAAAGAGGACACTATAATCTTGATAAGTTGTGATTTTTATTAATAATAAAGCGGCTTCTGGTTCATTAAGGCCAGTAAAATACCAAAAGTCACTATTTTGTCGATAAGGGTACGCGTTATCCTTATTTCTCATAATTACTGGTGCAGCAAAAAATAATGCTCCACTAGACGGTGCCATTTTAGATAATAGTGCCTGACGACGATATAAAAATTCTTTTTTAGTTATGCTGGATTCTAAAGACATATTGAAAGAGGTTTATTAACAGAAGATAATATTAGTAAAGTTATATATCGTATTCTAATTGAACGCGATTGTTCAATGATGAAGTTAAAATACAAAATAGTCAGTTTTTCATTATAGATTAACACACTTATAATTAACTATAGATCACATTTTAGTTTTAATCAAAAACTAAAATGATGTACATAATATAAAGTAGTAACATGAACAGTTATTAAACTAATATTAGAACCTCGAGATAGCAAATGCAAATATTGTATAACCATTTTAATAGAAAAATTGATTTTTTAAAAAAAATATTATAAATATGACTTATTCTAAGCATGTAATTACCTTTAGTTTAAAACTGTAGTTAGGTAGAAGGGAACTAGTCAATATCTTCTATATAAATTATATTGAGACTATATTAAATAGTTTTGTTTATTATTATGGGTCAGATGTATCTATTATACATCATCTTAATTGGAATATAGGATAAAAATACGCCTATTAGAATAATTAACAGATTTATTGTCTGTTTTTGTCATAGAAAGATATTTAATTATAAAATATAATGTTAAAATTAGGGTCTTCCAGAAACTGGAAGAAGCATATAAGATTAAATATTATATTTAAAAACTTAATAGATAGATAGTAAGACATAAATCTTTGATCATGCGGTCATTCTTGGTATGATAATTTATAAGGAATTAATATATAATATTATAGGTATTTTTATCAAAGTAGAGCAGTATAATATGCATGATTGTATATAAACCTTAATGTGTAATATAAAACATTATGTTTATTTATTATTTTATTAAAGATTTCTGACATTTTATCCTAAATAATTCGATAAGATATAAGCCATAGAAAATATCATATTTTAATATTATATTATAATATAATTATTGATAATATTTAAATTTTGTTTAATTGTTGATGTTGTTTTTTCTAATAATAACAGTTTTATTTTTATATATAGGATAATTAGAATGGTTATTTTTAATTCAATAGCTAAGATTAAAAGCTTATAAAGCATATTTTATATCATAAAACAGAAGATATATAAAACATTTATAATTTTATATTATTATAAATATAGTTATATTGAGTAATATAAAAATTACCTATAAGATTAATAATGTATTATTGTTAGTTTAGTTCATTGTTGTTTTATAAAACAATGTAAACTATTTCCGTTAGGTTTAAATATAGAAATTAATTAGGATAATCAGATGCCTGAGGAAGCGGTAGATTTGTATATTCTTGGAAACGCATTACGAGTTAATTGCCCTTTAGAGCAGAAAGAGGCGTTGAGTATAGCTGTAGAAGAGTTGACAAAACAGTTAACTGATTTAAAAAATCGCACCAAGATCACTAATACTAATCAATTAATTTTTAGCACTGCATTAAATCTTTGTTATACATTAGCTCAGGAAAAGCTTAAAAAAAATAATGATGAAGAACATATGGCGCGACGTATAAAAATATTACATATAACTTTAGAAAAAACACTGCATAATGCTAAAAAAGCGTTATCTAATTAGATCAATATTAGCGATATAAAATAGAACTTATATAAACTTTATCTTTAAACAATTTAATATATTTTTCTTCTAGAAAAAGTAAAGGGAATATCTTTTACAGCTTAATATAAATTTATTTTTATGCTCGATATGTAATATATGTAATATAAAGATGATCTAATATTTGTTTTATAGATGATAATTAATAAAAATTTTATAGCGTGTAGTATACGTAATGATTTCAATGCATGTTGAATATATTGCAAAGTTTATCAACTAATAGTTACTTTTTAATTGTAAATAAGAAAATCATATTGAATATAGCAAGAAGTTTTATCTATTTTTAGTTTTAAGGGGCGCGACGGGATCTTCTCAATAATAAAAGGTTCAGTCTAATTTACTTAATAGATAACTTAAAACCTTGCAAGGTTGGCATTTTTATTAATTAAAAATACATGAAATATATTTGAGCTTGTTAGCAAGGATTATTTTTAGAGAAACTATTAATTATAATGTAATGATCATTCGATTTGATTATGTACTTTAGTAAATATACTATATAGATCTTCATCACTACTTGCGGATCGAAGACGGCGTAAAATAGATTGATTCATTAATCGCTTTGCTACTAAAGATAGTGCATATAAGTAAGTTTTATATTGATCTGTTGGCACTAATAACGCAAATAAAAGATCAACCGGTTGATTATCAATAGCATCAAAAACGATAGGGTTTTCAAGGCGTAAAAAAACACCGATAGTATGTAAAATGTCTTCCTTTAATGTGCCATGCGGGATAGCAATACCATTTCCAATGCCAGTGCTTCCCATTTTTTCACGTGCTTCTATTGCATCTAAAATAATTTTTTGTGGAAGACTGAGCTGCTTAGCTGCAATATCACTAATAATTTCTAAGGCCCCTT
This sequence comes from Candidatus Erwinia haradaeae, assembly GCF_900698985.1. GTDB lineage: Bacteria > Pseudomonadota > Gammaproteobacteria > Enterobacterales > Enterobacteriaceae > Erwinia_E > Erwinia_E haradaeae_B. The sequence continues at coordinate 1,000,863 of NZ_LR217730.1, read as the reverse complement.
GTTTGTTATTGCAATATACAGCATGACGTGTGCATGCTATGTTCAGTAATGTGCTCAGTTCTAGTTGAGAATTATTATTTATCATAGTTTGACTTACTTATGTATTGTTATAGAGACGAGTAGCGCTGTATTTTTTACTAAAAAAATAAAAATATTTTATTAAAGTGCACAATACATGCAATAATGATCTCTTTTTGTTTAGCAACTTTCTTAAAAATTATGATATTAGAATTTCAAATGACTTAATGATGGCTGAGTTTAAGAAACTTGATGGTTAATTAATAATATATTTTTCGTAAGTTTTTAGTAAATATTGTACTATCTTGATAGTAATGGATACTTGTATTCTCTGAGTCTATTCCATTGGAATATTATAAAATATTTTAAATATAAATGCTTGAAAGATTTTTATGTAAATTGTATAATTATTATACATTTTTTATATCCTAGGTCTGTTATGTAATATAATTACAAAAACTATATTTTATTATAAAATAATGTTTATTTTATTTTTAGTTTACTTATAGTCAACGTAAATATTAACTATTAACTTGTATTATTTTTATTTTATATCTAAAAAATATTTCCAATTTATCATATAGAAATTTCTGTTATGGGAGGCATTAATAATATTATAAATAAAAAATATTTTTTAATATATATGGACTGATATAAAAAGATATTTAAAAAACAATATTGATAGTGATACATTAATTAGCAGTGAACATTGCAGTTTACTTTTACTTATTTATGAAAAAATAAAAATAGCTGTATAAAAATAATTTAATACAAGAGAAACTCTTCTAATACAAATTTCCATTATTTATGGTCAAAAACCCATTTTTATTATATAAATATAAGATCAAAAAACCATTATATGTATGTATCTTAAAGAATGCTTTCTATCTAATAAAAATACATATACTTAGTGTTATAGTTTTTAGCAGACTTAAAAATATGTTCTATAGGTTGAAATATAAAATAAATATAAATATATATTTAAATCAGTATGATATTAATATATGTGATACATCTAAGTAATATATACAGGGCATGTAAAGTATATTACTAAAAAATATTTAAGTGAAGTTTTAGTTTTGATATAAGTACTAATATAGTATAATTATTAAATATTTATTATTCAACATACAGTTGAATTTTTAGAGTAAAAATTTTTATACATATAACAATTAAGATTTTCTTATGCAAAGATGATTGATAATATATTAATATAATACACCCTAAAAAATATTTATAATATAAGAGCTTTTATGTTTTAGGTCGTAATGTTTTTTAAAATTTTTATTTTTGTTTCTTTTATTTAAATGATAAAAACATGATGATGTTAAATTTAAATATTTATTTTTATAATATACATTTTGTTCTCTTTTAATATAATAATTTTTTTAATATCTAAATATTCGATATATCTTAATATGATACGAATTATAACAAGATAAAAATTTTATTTTTATATAAATAATCTTTGTTAATATAAAAACATATTTTTTTAAAAATTGTTTGATAATATATGGAAGAGATAGCAAGTCATTTTTACTGTCATCATCAGTTTAAGTAAAACTTTCTGGATTTTCTAAAGATTGACAGTATCGTTATGTATAGTACTAAAAATATTTGTTTATAATCTAAACTCTGAACCTAGATAGACACGTTGTACTTGCTTATCTGCCAGGATACTTTTCGGCATACCATGAGAAATTAAATGTCCTTGATTAACAATATATGCACGCTCGCATACTGTTAATGTTTCACGAACATTATGGTCAGTAATCAATACGCCTAAACCATTATTTCGAAGATGCTGTATAATATTTTTAATATCTGTTACTGAGATTGGATCGATACCAGCAAAAGGTTCATCTAAGAGAATAAATTTTGGATTTGCCGCTAGCGCACGCGCGATTTCGACACGTCGTCGTTCACCACCAGATAATGTGTGTCCCATTTTATTACGTAAATGATTTCCGATATGAAATTCATCTAATAGTTCATTAGCACGATTTTTACGTTGTTTTTTAGTAAGATCATGACGTATCTCGAGTATGGACATTAAATTATCATAAACGCTTAGACGTCTAAAAATAGAACTTTCTTGTGGAAGGTATCCAATGCCACGTCGTGCTCGCTCGTGTAGTGGAAGTAAACTAATATCCTCTTGATCAAGAATAATGTGTCCTGAGTCGCGAGCTATGATTCCTGCCACCATATAGAATGTTGTTGTTTTTCCTGCACCATTAGGCCCAAGTAAACCAATAATTTCACCAGATCTTACATGTAAGCTGACACCTTTTACTATAATACGACCTTGGTAGGTTTTGATTAAATTATCTATGAATAAGGTTGACATGTTAGTAATTTTTGCTCTTTAATGGTACTGAAGGTTTATAGTTATTCTGTAATTCTGAAGGCATCAGAGTTGTAGTAATTCGCTGATTATTATTGCTAATAGCCTGTATTTTTTGTTCTTTCATTAAGTAAATAAGATGATCACATTGTATTTTACTATGTAGTTGCATAAAACAAGCATTACCAATTAACTCCACTTGATCATTTTCTAAGTCATAATGAATTTTTTTTGCAGACCCCTGAACTGGTGCGTGATTATCTTGTATTTGATAGAATGTTGTGAGATCGCCATAAGCATCAACAATCATTTTTTTATTATCTCCGTTTGGACGCATCATGATAACTTTAGTGGCCAAGATTTTAATAGTGCCTTGCGTTACACAGACATTACCAGACGCTATTGCGATATTGCTTTGTAAGTTGACCATCTGTTTTTCTGAATTTATATAAACAGGTTGATTAAAATCTTTAAGTAGTGCAATTGAAGGCATACTATAAATGAGAAAAAGACTGCTTATGCATACTTTTATGATTGTAGTTTTTGTTTTTAATTTCATAAGAAGTTTTTACTTGCCCGATTAATTCTGCTGTTTTATTGTGTAAATTACCATGTATTCTGGTACTAGTAGATTGAAAGTTATGACCATAAAGTGTGACGCTATCCTTAGCAATAATATCGTGCGTTACTAAGTTTACTGTTGCATTATTTGCTTTAATTTCTTTTATCTCTGTTATATTAGAAAGGCTATTTACTATAATGTTTCCATATAAATACAATATATTATCATGAGTAAGTTTAGCTTGATTGGCGCGCATTTTCCAGGTTGGAAATTTTTTATCGTCATATATTTCGACTATAGGACAAATGAACCAGCTAATTTTATGATCAGAGTAATATTGAGCTTTATCGGCCATTATATGGTAAGATATAAAACCGTTATTATTATATAACAGTACATGTAAGTTAGTACTTATATGAATTGGTTCGTTAGCATGATCACTAACACTAAAGATGTCTTCTATATTATTATGATTTGTAAGTATTCCAAAGATTAACAGGATAATTATAAAAGCTATTGATACTATTACCCAATTTTTCATTATACTCATTACTATTTAGAGACACAATCTATGGTCATTTTATCTTTTGATATGAGGATTAAATCACAAATTTCTCGTACGGCCCCATGTCCTCCAGCAATCCGTGTGATATAGTCGGCTTTAGCAAGTAAGATTGGGTGAGCGTCAGATACTGTAATGCTTAAACCTACTTGCGCCATAACTGACCAGTCTGCTAGATCATCGCCAATATATGCTACTTGATGTACATTTAGTTTTAGTGTCTTTAAAATTAGATGGAACGGTTGAATTTTATCAGATTGATCTTCATATAGATATTTTATACCTAAAGCACTGCAACGATCTCTGAGCAATTTTGATTGGCGCCCTGTAATAACTGCCACTTCAATTTGAGAGGTTAATAAGCAATGAATACCATATCCATCACGCACATGAAAAGTTTTAAATTCTTCACCATTATTTCCTTGGTAAATCATTCCATTTGACATGACACCGTCTACATCACAAATTAATAATTCTATTTGTTTTGCTTTTTTCATTACTTTGTGACTCACCGGTCCATAGCAAGTTGAAATAGCAGTTTTCTTATTATTCATAATAATGTTCCACTTTTGTTAGTGTTATCTATGATTAGTTAGAGAGTAGGACCGTATATAAGTAATCTAAATATTATAGATAACGTGATATTATAAAATATTTAATAATACAATAAAGTTTTAAATTAGTTCTAAGTTTTTTACTGTGATCTTATTTATGTATGATATGGTCTTTATGTGACCACTATAATAAATGTATTCTGAAATCAATAAAAGGAAAAAGAAAATTACTTAATTAAGAGGTTGAATGGCTATATTATAAAAGTGTAAATTGTCTATTTACATAAACTATAATATTTGCATTATGCAGAATTTCTTTTATGTGTTATTAATTTTTGATTTTACCTGTGAATTTTGACATCTTTAAGTTAAACTAATAATTTTATATTTTAAGGTTGTTTTTCAAAAAAATGGTATCTGAATATATTAATATTTTTTGTATTATCCTGTTTTATCTAAGGATAAAAACATACTAAGTAGTCTGATTTTGATACAATGTATTAGAGATATTAAAATTCTTTGCTGTCTATTTGTTAGATTCAGGTTGAGTTAGTTTATGCTGACACCTGTTACAATAATTTTTGATATAATTGTATATGATATATCTTATAAATAAGATGCAGCATAATTATAAGAAAATTTTTTTTGATAATAAAAAGATCATAATACTAATGCATTCAGATTGTTAAGTTGATTGTATCTAAGTATTACTTTATAAGTTCGTTTACTTATAGTATAGTATTATTTTTTTAAGTTGTTGTTTTTATTAAGCATAACTTTTTTAAGTTATACTAGCACGTAAAATATCATGAATATGCACTAGACCTAATAATTGATCGTTTATAGAAATCATGATACAGGTAATATTCTTACTTTTCATCATGTTCACGGCATCAACGACTAATGTTCCAGGTCGTGCACGTATGCCAAATTGAGTCATGACACTATCTATTCTCATATTTTGCACATCAATATTTATATTTAAATTTAATATACGCCGCAAATCGCCATCAGTAAAAATACCTTTAATAAGTCCTTCTATGCTACAAATAACTATAACTCCCATTTTTTTAGATGTCATATGTAATAATGCTTGACTTAGAGATGCATCTGGTTGGATGCAAGGAATATCATTACCAGTATGCATAATATCTTCAACACGAAGTAATACCTTATGACCTAGTGCCCCGCCAGGATGGGAAAGAGCAAAATCCTCTTGTGTGAAACCTCTAGCATTTAATAATGCGATTGCCAATGCATCGCCCATGACAAGTGTAGCAGTAGTGCTACTTGTTGGTGCGAGACCTAAAGGGCACGCTTCTTTTGGTACCTTAACGCATATATGAATTTTTGCAGCGCATGCCATTGTGCTTTCAGGTCTGCTAGTGATGCAGATTAATATGATATGACGACGCTTTAAGACAGGGATTAATGTTAAAATCTCTAATGCTTCCCCAGAATTAGAAATAGCAATTACTATATCATTAGCACCAACCATTCCTAGATCACCATGATTAGCTTCAGCGGGATGCACAAAAAAAGAAGGCGTTCCAGTACTAGCAAAGGTTGAGGCAATTTTTTTACCAATATGACCTGATTTTCCAATTCCCATAACCACTACTTTTCCGCGGCAATGATAAATGATTTTACAAGCATGAGTGAAATCTTCATTGATATACTGATCTAATTGTTGTAGTCCTTCACGTACAATTTGCAATACTGTCCTACCAGTTTTTTGAAAATGACAAGGATTTTCAGTGACCAGAGGCGTCATATATTTCAGATCCTTGTGCTAAAAAATTATGGATTAGGTAGATTTGTATTATTAAAAATATAATATATATACTGTGTACTCCCAATATGTATCATTGTATAGTATGATTTAATTTTAAACTACATCTCATGTGGCATGTAATAGATCTTTAGTATAATTTATTCTAGATGATCATCATGACAGATAAAGTCTTTTGATATTATAGATATCTAAATTATTTGTATAGTACAAATTAGTTTAGAATATTCTTATCATCTAAACTAGTCTTTTATATATAAAACTAACTAAATCAATAAGGGTTTTACTGTACTGCTAATTTAATAAATAGAATATCATTGTATTTACTATATAAAAGTAGTTGAGAATGATTGAATTAAAGATTTTTATTTTAATAAAACTAAATATTACGAGAAAATATTGAGCAAGATATAATTAAGTCTATAGTTATATTGTATTCTTATTATATATATAATATAACATATTATTATGTAGAGAAGAATCGCGTATATTATAAAAAGAAGATAATTATATATTGCGTTATTAATAGATTAAGTGGATAGCATGCGCTTTTTATTGGGATAATTATTAAAAGGAGTTAAAAGATATTTTTTTAATAATTATAGTATATTTTTAATGGTTATATATTCTCTCGTTAATTAATTTTTCGTTTTTGCTGAACTCAAAGAATATCTGTTTTTTCTAAAAAAATAGGTTTTTTTGAAGAGTAAAAGTGAGTATAAGTTATTGTAGTATAAAAAATCATTATAAAAATCATTGGTTCTGTTGTTTATCTATACTATTAGATATACATAAAAGTGAGTGGATATTCGATTACTAATACTAAGTTATAAAGATATAAATATCTTAAGAAAATATTAATATCGCTCAATGATAAACACTTAGTTGATCATTGTAGTTTGATTTTTTTCGTTTTTATAAGAAGTAATATCTAAAAAATAGATACATATACTTCGTGTTTTTATTGAGTAGTTTTGATGGTGATTATTTAATATAATTTATAATTATTACATCACGTAAGTGTATAAAAAAATTTTTTAATTTTTTACGTAAACATGTATTTATTTTTGACATTGAGCAAAAATAATTTGACCTTAATATTAATAATTTTTATCAATATTAGATGCATATGATATATTTTTTTTATTTTTAATACATGTAGAGCGCATTAACATTTTACAAAATTTATTTTTAAAACATCAAAATAGATTATTGTAAATAATATCTAAAATTATACTGCAATATGATAATAATCATTAGATTTTATTAGTTTTTGTAAAATTAATTATATGTCAAGTGCCAATGCATAAGATATCATCTATTTTGATTATAGATAATATACAATATAATATATTATAATATTTTATTTTTTAGAAAAAACGGTGTATGCCGTGTATTTTAATTTTTATTCTTTTTTCTTGAATGCGAAAAAATGACATTTAAGTAATATTAAATTAATAGTATTGGTTATTTTATTTAACCATAGCATATAGGATGTATTGAAATTGACCTGAATGTATATCATCGGTTATTTTGTAGTAGTAGCATGCATACATGCTTTGTGTAATCAGTTGGTCATTTTATATTATGAACTTACAGTGGCGCTCCAATCTAACTAATAAAAAATATTGCTATCGTTTTTATAATCCACTATACGCTGGATGTCTTTCGTATTATTTTATAATTCTAAAAAATTGTAAGGCGATATAATAAAGGGATCGATAGTTTGTTGATTTTTTTTAATTGGAGTGATTTTGTAATAGTTGGAAGATTTTTATGGATAACTAATTTATAGTTTTTAATGTTATGATTTTTAAGTGAGGGCGGTAAAAATTTATATTTTGTAAGACTTTTATTAAATAGATATAGAAAGCCTAGCTAAGATTTGCATAAGGTTTATCGTTTCTGTATTTTAGAGAGCAGTATATTATATTTTTCATTAATTTCATGAAATTGATATTTAAATCTGACATTCAGGAAACAACACATGATATTGTCAGAGCTATTATATATAGCACAGCAAAGAGGATTGCTGCACCCTCTTGATTTGCATTTTGCTCGAGTTGTCTCAGGAGGAGAGGAAGCATCTTTACTTATGTTTTGTGCAGCATTAGTGAGCCGTAACACTAGAGAAGGGCATGTATGTTTATTACTTGATCAATTACGTTCTGAAGTTTTTTTTTCTGGTATGCATCAGGATTTAGCTCAGATGATATGGATATCGGTTGGAGCGCCAGAAAATATTAAGGATACCTTATTAGCACACTCAGCAGTGAGTGACGGGAAGTTAGTTGCACCACTAGTTTTAGATAGAGAGCGTCTTTACTTATATCGGATGTGGTATAATGAAGTTATTGTAGCTAAATTTATACAACGTAAAAACTCTTCATTTTATATAGATGAACAGAAGACACGTAAGATTTTAGATCGTTATTTTGGTCGGAATGTGTATAATTTTCAAAAAATTTCTGTAGCGGTAGCGCTTACACGACAAATAGCAATTATATCTGGTGGGCCTGGCACTGGTAAAACCACCACGGTAGCTAAGTTTTTAGCTAGTGTTATTGAATTATCAGCAACACCACAATATATAAAGGTGGTTTCAGTCACTGGTAAATCCGCTTTAAAGTTAAGCGAGGCTCTTGGTCATTCCTTAAAGAGGCTAAAGGTAAGTGATCGTATTTTAAGGAGTTTTCCGCGAGAAGCCGTTACACTTCATAGGCTATTAGATGTTCACCCAAGTAGTCAGCATATCAGATTTTGTGCAGATAATCCTCTTCAAGTTGATGTGTTAGTGGTTGATGAAGCATCGATGATTGATTTATCTATGATGTCTTTTTTAATTACTGCATTACCTTATCACACACGAGTTCTGTTTCTTGGAGATCGAGATCAATTAACTTCTATAGAAGCTGGATCTGTATTTAGTGATCTTTGTTATCGTGCAGACAATTATTATAGCTCTTCGCGAGCTGAACAACTTTTTCGTTTAACTGGTTGTAAGCTGATTAAGCAGATAGCTAATCGAGCTAATTTAATAGGTGATATGATTTGTGTACTTACTAAAAGTTATCGATTTAAACGATCATCTGGTATCGGTCAGTTAGCATTAGCAGTAAATAATGGACAGGTTCATTGTACCGAGAAGATATTAAATGGTACATTTAGTGATGTATGTCGTATTGCAATTAGATGTCAAGCAGACTATCAGAAGTTAGTAGAAAATTGCTCGGAAGGATATAGTTCTTACTTATCTTTGCTTCATTCTGGTGCGAAACCTAATCAAGTATTAACTGCTTTTAGATGCTTTCAGGTTTTATGTGCAGTGCATAATGGGTTGTTTGGTGTAATAGAGTTAAATAAGCGTATTGAAAATATGTTGCATCAGGTTGGGTTAATTAGTAAGGGTTTTCCTGTGATGCAAAAATGGTATATTGGACGCCCAGTAATGATTATGAGTAATGACCAAGATATGAAATTGTTTAATGGTGAGGTTGGTATAGTAATGGAAGATAATGATCACCAAATGAAAGTATGGTTCTTATTATCTGATGGTAGCATTACTGCGGTGCAGACCTGTTTTTTACCACTGCATGATACAGCTTTTGCTATGACAATACACAAATCTCAGGGTTCAGAATTTGATCATACTATAGTTATTTTGCCGAATCAGATAATACCAGTGTTAACGCGTCAATTAGTATATACGGCAATTACTCGTGCAAAAAAAAAGCTTACTATTTATTCTGAGAAATTGATTTTTGAAAGCGCAGTGAGAGCTTGTGTATCACGTCAAAGTGGCCTAAGAGATAGAATTTTTATCAACTCTGAAAATATAATAAATCCTTAAATTATAAAAGAAAATAAAGATTATTAGCATTTACTGTTGGGAAAAATAAAGGTTTTTGTGATTAGTTTACAGAAAGCGTATATGTATAGTTACATTACATAAAAAAATGGCATATGATAGTGTGTTTGATTATTATATAATATATATAGAAATAATTAGACAGTCATCATATGAACCAGTTTTGAATATTAATAATAAAAATATAATTAACATAAAGTTAGTGTAATAAAATTATTGTAAAATCATACTAATATTCTAAGAAGCTATCTCACTTATAACTAAAAAATAACAAAGATTGTATATTTTATATAAAGGTGGTGATAAGATCCTCATTTATATTTTTGATGAGATTCTAGGGAAACCGGAATATATTTTGTGCTTTTCATTAGTAATTAAACAGTGTTATTAAGTGCATAAATATATTTATTATATCTGATCGGGATAATATTACCGATATGCTATTAAATTACTTTAAAAGTAAGTCAGTGTTTGCAGCCCCTCAAGGGGGATGCAAGTACAAGTATTGAATAAACTTAGTACATATTTATTTATGATATCATGTTTAGCTTGATGCGTGAGTTATGCATATAGCTGTTAACTTCAAGATCAGTTATTTTGTTTTTTTATAGAGAACGGATGACAATAAAATGATAAATAGACCTCGATTATTTTTTTGTTTTTAATGTAATCTAGATTCATTTAATGATCAATATATTAATATTAAGATCTGATAATTTTTACTGAATTTTTCTCTTCTTCTGTTAAGGCATTAACTCGTTTACGTACACGAAACCAGCCTAGTGTTAGTACTATGCCAAGCAATGGAATTGATGCGATAGTATAAGTGCCGTTTGGGTAATCAAATGCCATTAAAATTAGAACGCTTACTAAAAATAGTAGTGTTAACCATGATGTAAAAGGAGCGCCTGGCATCTTAAAGCTAATATCTTCAACCTTTCCTTCTTTAATAGCTTTTCGGAGGCGCATTTGACATATTACTATAAAAGCCCAAGATGAAATAATACCAAGTGTTGCTATATTGAGCACAATCTCAAATACGCTAGACGGTACAATATAGTTTAAATATACTCCAATTATATATACACTTACGGTCATTATTATGCCAACATAAGGAACTTGATGTTTACTCATTTTAGACATGCATTGAGGGGCTGATCCACCCATAGACATGGATCGAAGAATGCGACCGGTAGCATACAGTCCTGAATTCAAACTGGATAATGCTGCGCTTAGTACGACTATATTCATAATACTACCAGCATATGGTACACCTAATTTTGAAAAGAAAGTGACAAATGGGCTCTGTCCTGCTTGATAAGCATTCCAAGGTAATAGTAGTACTAGTAATACTACTGACCCAACATAAAATAAACCGATACGCCAGATCACTCTATTAATAGCTTTCGGTAGTATATTTTTAGGATCTTTGCATTCTCCTGCAGCAGTACCTACTAGTTCAATTGATGCAAATGCAAATACAACACCTTGTACTAGCACAAGGGCTGGTAACAGACCATTTGGGAAAAACCCACCATTATCAGTAATTAGATAAAAACCAGTAGCATGTCCAGCTAAAGGCTCACCGCTTCCTAAAAATACAACACCTACAATTAAAAAGACTACAATTGCTAAAACTTTAACCATAGCAAACCAAAATTCCATTTCCGCAAACCATTTAACTCCAACCATATTCATGCTACCAACGATAGCTAAAGCACCGAGGGCAAATATCCATTGTGGTATATCGCCACAAGCATTCCAATAGTGCATATATAATGCTACGGCTGTAATATCAACAATACCAGTCATTGCCCAATTTATAAAATACATCCACCCAGTAACATATGAGGCTTTTTCTCCTAAGAATTCACGAGCATAAGAGACAAAGCTGCCACTAGAGGGCCGATGTAAAACTAGTTCACCTAAGGCACGTAAAATAAAAAATGAAAAAATACCACATACTAAATAAACTAAAGCTAATGCCGGTCCGGCAGTCTGAAGGCGTGCGCCAGCGCCGAGAAACAGACCTGTTCCAATTGCACCGCCAATGGCAATCATCTGCACATGGCGATTGTCCATGGCTTTATGGTAACCAGAATCTTGGGCATTTAACCAACGTCTTTTTGAAGCACGTTTTTCTGCGCCTGCTGTTTTATCTGCGTTCATATGTAATCCTGATTCTTCTGTAAACGAATATTTTAGTTACCGCTCCAGGCATGTTTGTGCTTGATATCATCAGAATAAATTTCTGATATTGTTTATTAGATCAAAAGATCAAACGTCTTGTTTTTTTTTGATGTTGATATTCATGAATTATTCCTTTATTTGATATACTGGTGTTTAGTCTACATCTCTATTATTATTAATAAAAAATTTAGGGAATGACTGTAATCTATTCGTATGAATAAACGCAAAATATTAAATTATTTTTGATACGATGTACTTTTATCATCAATTAGTCAGCACACTTTGTTGTGTTGTTTATTTCTTTATTGTTCACCAGAATAGCATTCTAATATAATACTATAGAGGATGCTATAATGTGCCAAAAACCAAGTCTTACACTGTATTTCAGTTGCGGATAGAATTGGAGAATATAAATAACGCATAAAAGTACAATATAACTATTATGCATTAATATTATTACATAATATATTATTTATCTTTAGTAAGGCTTGCATTCCTTAACAGTTAATATACTTAATGTTGATGCTAACTCCATGTATAGTACACAATACTATTATAAAGTAGAACTTTTTGTATCAAGTGAAGTTTAAGAAGAGTGATTATTATATTCTATCAGTGATCATGGTATAGTCATTTAGAGTAAAAAATTAAAGGTAAAACATTATTTTTATCACTTAATTTTTCTATTACCAAGATAGTACATGAGTGATAATAATTGTTATTGCTTGTGTCTCCTTATATATAATGTTACTAACATATAGATATGGTGAATTAATATATAGTATGTAGAGTATATCTTAGATCAGGCTTCATTGTAATATTTTTTTAAATTTGGCTATTACAGATCTTTTGTGAGAGTTTTTATCTTTTTTTAACTCAGTATCGTCTTAATTTTTCCAGTTTTAAACGATCAAAAAATATCAAGAGTTTGATTAGTGATCAAGCCATTCTCAATTTCCCGAAGAGCAATAACAGTAGATTTATCATTTTTTATAGGAACTAAAGGATTTTTACCACTTATTTGGATTTGACGTGCCCGCCGTGCCGCTATTAGCACTAGATCAAAGCGATTTCCAATATTTTTTACTGCGTTTTGAACAGTTACTCGTGCCATGAATGTCTAACTCCTCTAATAGTAATATAAAAAATCTATAAATGATTAGATTTTGCTATTAAGTTTATATAGTAACTAGGTGTGCGTATGTTTTGTTATCTCTCCAATAATTTACGAATTAACGAAGAATGATGTATTTCTTGGTGTTGAACGCTTAAACGTTCAGAATGTATAATAGCTTGCAAATCTATAAGTGCGCGATCAAAATTTTCATTAATTATTAGGTAGTGGTATTCTGTATAATGTTTTATTTCAGCGATCACTTGAGACATACGTTGCTTGATCACAGTTGTACTATCTTGGTCACGTTTATACAAACGACGTTTTAGCTCATCTTTTGATGGTGGTAAAATAAAAATACTACGTGAGGTTGGCATAATGCGTCGAATTTTTTTAGCACCTTGCCAATCTATGTCAAGAAATATATTAATACCTTGTTGTAATCTGTTGATAATGGCTTGACGTGAAGTACCATAATAATTTCCAAATACTTTAGCGTATTCTAGAAATTCTTTTTGATGAATCATGTTATGGAACTGTTTAGAATTAACGAAATAATAATGCTCACCATGGCTTTCTCCAGGTCGCTTTTTACGTGTAGTATGTGAAACAGATATTTGTATATTACATAGTGCCTGTGTCTTACACAGCGCCTTAATCAGGCTAGATTTGCCTGCTCCACTAGGGGCGGAAACAATGAATAGTATTCCTGGAGTTATCATTTTTCTTTAAAATGCATATATCTTTTAATATATAATAATCTGCGCATTTACTCGAATATTAATTACTTTAGGTTAGATATAGATAAAATTTCAGAATATTATTCTTTATCTATGTCTTAACATATAACCAATTTTTTATACATATCTTTAATGATAACATGAATTTTATTATTATATGATTTATAATATCTTTTCTCTGGAATTTTGTATTCTTAATGTGGAGTTGTGTCTAACATTTTTTCTATATATAGAAGATATTATTATCAAACTATTTTAAATATTAGGCTTGTTCTGTATTGCAATACAAGTATTGATATAATAAATAAATAAATTTTTTTGAGTTTTCATTTACATATAGCTCTTTATTATTATTTGCGTATAAAGACACGATCTTAGGAAGATATAACAAGTTTATTAGAGGTTCGTCTAGTAGTTAGTAAGTTACCTTGTTTTTTTATTATAAGACATAGGACTAGAAATAAAGGCTTCACTGCAGTCTATAATTTTGTAGTAAATTTCCTAAGATAAAAATGATTAGATGTTTATGTTCTATCTATATTAATATGATCTTAATATCATTTTCTATCTTTAATGTTTTATAGGTTTTATAGTTTGCACTTATAAACTTAAGTATGAATATATTATTGGATGTTACTACTATATGAGTTGTTGTGTAAGCATATATATTTTGATTTTCATCTTTTTATGATTTTAATACAGATATTTCATATATACAAATGAAATTTATTTGAATATTAGATATTTCTTACTAGTATGTTATACTAAATAGTTATTGTAATCTAAGATATTTTAATGAGATTATTTCGTGCAATATAAAATAAAGTTAATGTATTCTATAATTATATATGATAATTTTTACGATTATTTTTAATATAAATTATACCATAATTAGTTGATTTATATTATTATTATTAATGTGATTGCATAGTCTCATTAGAGAATTGGTTCTTTATACATATAATTTAGTAGTAATATTTTTTTTAATAATGGTAAGCAGAGTATTAGTAAATTTATTTTAATAAATTTAAATAAAAGTAAAAATTGATACAATTATAAGCATAAAATTCTGCTAGAGAGACGCAGTGATTAAAAAGATTATACTAATTAGCAAATTTTAATATAGTTCTTAACATTAGATCATCTGTGTTTTATGTCATCTGTAGTATAGTAAAGATTAAAACAATTTATAAGTTTATTGGAGAATGATTTTATAATGAGTATATAATATATAAGTAGTTCATAATTATTATGAAATGATTATGAGACAGTGAATTATAATTAAGAATTTATAAAATATTCATAGTAATTTGTATTATACACTATGCATTTTTTGATGAATACTAAGATCTTTACAAGAAAAGTTTTAGTTTTGATCTTAATTGTTGAATATTATGAATTGTACTAAAATTATAGAAAATTTTATAAATTAATTGAATATTCAATAGCAAAAAATTTTAGCACACACCGAAACCAATCATCGTTTATTTTTATGTCTAGTTAATAGTTTTTGGTAATCTTATGGAAACAAAATATTTTTTAGTACTTAGCCTCAGAATGATTAATTAATCTAATTATACATATAAAAACAGAAATTTATATAAAAATAATGAATATATCGTTAATATTTTAGTTCTATATTATGACCAATTCTGTATATGATACTTACTATATTATAGTAGATTTTTTTTTGTAAAACATATGCTTTATAAAACATTTACGTAGTTTATTTTGTTAGAAAGTCTTGAAATGTTAAATAGAAATTTTAGGAGGAGCGCCAGCAGTTAGTCTTATTAGATGTATATTTGTTTAAATATTACTTAATTGGATATATTAACTCGATATATCACTTATAAGTTACAAAACTAATTAAAGTGTTTTGATGTGATTAGATATAAAACGAATATTTTTAATACTGTTATATAAAATTAAAATTTATATGATATGTAATGTTTGTCGGTTCTATAAAGAATTATTTCTCAACAGAAATATTCTTTTATTATAATTTAAAGATTAAAAAAACATATTTTATGAGCTCATTATTTTTTGATGATAACCTTAGTGTTCATTATCATTTAGTCTTATTTAGTTACCTAGTATTATCTCGTAATATTTTAGACTTTAGATGAAATTATTTCTTAAAATGTAGTAATTATATTCAAAAGCCTTCATTAATTTTATAAATTCTATAAGAGATATTTATGATGATTAGTGTAATATTAATGATTCACTTCGCATATATAGTATATAATATTATTATATTTTTTTGCAAGTAAGACATTTTATCTATAATAGTATTTTTTATTCCTCTATTATTTTATAATAACAAAATCGTCCTATAAGGTCATAGATCGTAACGCGACATCATATAAAATACTAGTTCGTATAGTTGTGAAGATTTAATATAGAGGTGGATATTCGATATCTTTCATGCAGATCGTAAGACTTAAAAAATGTATCAAGTATACACCAGGATGCATATTACTTTTTAGTAAGAGATAGCAAAGTTATAAGATTTTGAATAGGGTTGTATGTCTATTCTGTTTGAGCATAATATGCTTTTAAAATAGATCATTGATAAAATATTCAATGAACTATAATTTCAGTGCAGAATCAGGGTTGATATTAATTTAGATATACCGCAGAGACATTTAGTGTGGTCAAAATTTCTGAGGCTATTCGCCTTAAAAATACAGAATATTTTCTGTATTAAAGTTAAATTTTTAAAGTGAAAATAAGCGTACTAATAAAAATTAATTATTTTTGAGGTTTGTTATGTTCACCGGCATTGTGCAAGGCATAGCGGAGTTGTATTGTATTCAAGAAGAAAAAAATATACGGACTTATATTTTTAAAATGCCAAGTCCTTTTTTAGAAGGGCTTCAGATAGGTTATTCAGTTGCAAACAATGGTTGCTGTTTGACAGTTACAAAGATAACAGGTGATCATGTTAGTTTTGATTTAGTGACAGAAACTCTATTGAAGACGAATTTAGGTGTGCTTAATGTAGGGGATACAGTTAACATAGAGCGCGCGGCTAAATTTAGCGATGAAATTGGAGGTCATTTTGTATCTGGTCACATTATGTCGACTGCAATAATTACGCGAATCTATAATAAAAAAAGCAATTATACAATGTGGCTGACTATAGATTTTTTTGAGAAAAAAAAGTATATTTTTTATAAAGGATTTATCACTATTGATGGTATTAGTTTAACTGTTGGGGAGGTTACACAAAAAGAATTTTGTGTACATCTTGTTCCAGAGACCTTATTGCGTACCACATTGGGTCAAAAAAATATTGGTTGTAAGGTAAATATTGAATTTGATCTTAATACTCAGGTTATTGTAGATACAATAGAGAGAGTATTAATGACACGTTAGAGGTGGTTTTTCTAATAGTTTAGTTTTAGTATAAATGGTCCATGAATATTTTTAAATGACATCCATTTATAGATAATGAGAATTTTACTTAGTGAATCATGTATACTAGATTATTTTAATAATCTAGTATAAAAATAAAAATTTATTACATATATAATAAAAAAATACGATATATTTTTGCTAAAAATTAAATTATAAAAGGTTATTTTTGAAAAATTATTATTTAATAATGACATTTATGAATTTTTTTCATTTATAGATGATTATAAAATGATTTCAGAAAAATCTAAAAATAAATAGAAGCTCCTTGGGAGAACAAAAAAGATTAAGAGCATATTTTATATTAGTAATAATTACTACAATTATGAATATAATTAAATTATATATGTGCCAATATATTTGAAAATAAATCTAAAATACTTAACAGATAAATATATATATATTATAATATTTGCTTATTAAGCATAAATTTATGATTTCAATAAATCTAGCTATAAAAAATAAAAAAAATTAATCTAAATTTTATATTTTATATAAACAACTCATTGAAATATGTAAAATAAAATTTATATCATATAAATGATATTTTTATTTTTAAACAAAATGATTAAATATAAATATAGAATACATTATAAAAAAATTAATATAAATATATAGTTATTTGACAAAATATTTTTATTGATTTTATATTATAAATAATTTTTTTCTATTTTGAAAATAACATATTAATTGTTTTACAATAAACACCATTATCAATTTGAATAAAAATTTTTTAAATTCTAAATCTATTAATAAATTTTTATTATTGTAGAATAAGAAATAATTATATTCAAAATTAACAATTTATACTAATAATCACAGAAAAAATTATTAAATTTTATAATAAAAAACTTATTAAAAAAATCCTTTTTTAAATTATATATATAATATACTACATTAATAATTTTATCTACAAGTTATTTATAAAATTTTATCTAGTAATCATAGGAAATAGTATTCTAGGTTCAGACTTTAGTTAATTATCAGCAAGCAGTGAGATAAGTATAGTTCATAATTATTTGACAAATATTAGTAAGTGTTAGTATCACTATAATTTGTTAATCAGAGTTCGCTTAAATAAGATAAATACCAGACTGCGTGAGTGATTATCTAGATTGATTTTTATCATGTAGGTTCACACCTTGTTGTTAGAGTATTTATCAATTATGAGTCAGTCTGTATATTTTTTTCTAAAACTTAAAAATTATATGTGCATATCTATAGTTTTTCTATTAAGCAGCTTTGTGGTATAATAGATATTAATATGGAATTATAACAAATTGTTAACTTAGCGAGAGACTTATTAAGTTAGTAGAATAGATACTCAGTGATGCAATACTAACTTGAGTTTAGAGTATAATAGGATTTAGGTCCTAAATTTTGTACATTCGATGATAATTAGATTCATTAGTATATGTGTTTTTTATGACAAAATAATATAATATCGTTCGTATAGAAAAGCTTTTAAATATGCACTTTTGGGAATTTTATATACTTTGTACTAAGTAGTAGAATTATTATATATTGATCAAATAGAGAACTTCAAATAATATTAGTGATTTTTATATATAAAATATATATAGTATTTCACAGATATCTTCCAGATATTCCTCAGAGTGAGAGGATACAATTATACATTATGATACGTTCTTATTATGAGATTTTATCTGAACAAATATTTTTTTGTAAGATTCTATCTTTATGAAAAACGAACAATGATAGGTATTAAAGTGATTTCTATGCAATTAGCATTGTGCAACTTTTCTAACAAAATACTTTCATTAGGTAATAGTCATGTCAAATAGTAAAAAAAAAGTCATTATTGGAATGTCTGGTGGAGTAGATTCTTCTGTGGCGGCTTTTTTACTTAAAAAGGAAGGCTACCATGTTGAAGGTTTATTTATGTGTAACTGGGAAGAGACAGAGGGCTCTACAGATCACTGTAGTGTAGCAAAAGATTTATCTGATGCAGAAATTGTGTGCGATCAACTTGGTATTGTTCTACATACTATTAATTTTTCGGCAGAATATTGGGATAATGTTTTTTCATATTGTTTAGAAGAATACAAAAGAGGTCGTACTCCAAATCCAGACATTCTTTGCAATAAAGAGATTAAGTTTAAAGTTTTTTTAGAATTTTCTATAGAAGAGTTAGGGGCAGATTATATTGCTACTGGTCATTATGTGCGTCGTCAAGAAGATTATACAAAAACCTGTTTATTGCGTGGCTTGGATCTTAATAAGGATCAAAGTTATTTTCTTTATACTCTCGGGCGTCAACAGATTTCACAGAGTTTATTTCCTCTCGGAGTGTTATCTAAACCTTTTGTGCGGGACATTGCTACACAGTTAGGACTTGTTACTGCCAATAAAAAAGACTCTACTGGCATTTGTTTTATTGGAAAGTATAATTTTATGAAATTTTTGTCCGGTTTTCTGCCTGAAAAGCCTGGATTGACTCTATCTGTACATGGTGAAACAGTAGGCTGGCATCAAGGTGCATGTTACTATACTATAGGTCAACGTAAAGGTTTAGGTATTGGTGGCCGAAAAGATAGCAATGATCTTCCTTGGTATGTGGTTGATAAAGATATTTCTAACAATATGCTTGTTGTTGCGCAAGGCTCAAATAATGTTCGGTTACTTTCAAGAGGCTTTATAGCCAATCAGCTACACTGGATAGATCGTCATATTCCAGTAGATCCTATAAGTTGTACCGTAAAAACACGTTATCGGCAGAAAGATATACCTTGCACACTAATTCCATTGAGTGGACATTCTGTTAAAGTAGTGTTTAACTATCCAGTAGCAGCAGTGACACCAGGGCAGTCCGGAGTTTTTTATCTTGATGATATGTGTCTTGGCGGTGGTATTATTGATCAGCGTATACCGATGTCTCATACCTAACTGTACAAGAAAGGGGTCTCTGTGGCAAAGAATTATCATGATATCATTTTGGCATTAGCAGGTATTTGTCAATCAGCATATTTAGTGCAACAATTGTCTCACTATGGAAAGTGCCCTGTAGATATTTTTAAGATCTCTTTAAGTAGTTTATTAAATCTTCAGCCACCTTCCATACTATCTGTATTTGGAAATCAAAAGTCTAATATCAAATGTGGTTTAGAGACGCTTCTTGGTCTTTTAAACAGCAGAAGTTCTCAAGGTTTAGTCGTGGAAGTTACCCATTACACTATGAGTTTAATAGGATTGGAGCGTAAACTTAATAAAAATCAGTTGGCTTTAGGAGATTTAACTAATCGTATCGGAGACCTAAATAGACAATTAGATTACTATGCTATGGAATCTGAGAAGTTTTTAAGCTTAATTGCAGAAATTTATATAGATATTATTAGTCCACTTGGCGCACGCATTCAAGTTAGTGGTTCTGCGGAGATACTAAAAAATATTCACATACAGAATAAAGTGCGCGCGATGCTATTATCTGGTATTCGTTCCGCAGTATTATGGAAACAGGTTGGCGGATCTCGTTGGCAACTGATTTTTTTTCGTAACCGTTTAATGAATGAAGCTCAGCTGATATTAAAAGGTCTTTCAAGTAATTAAGTATAAAAATGTTATCACCTTAACCCTAGAGAAGTTATAATGGAATTGTCCTCGTTAACTGCTATATCACCTATAGATGGTCGATATGGCGAAAAACTTATATTACTGCGGTCTGTTTTTAGCGAATATGGCTTATTAAAGTTTCGTCTTCAAGTTGAAATACGTTGGTTACAAAAGCTATCTACTTGCTCCGAGATTCAAGAGATCCCTAAATTTTCTGAGATTGATAATAAGTTTCTTGATTCGCTTGTTATAAATTTCAGTGAAAAGGATGCATTATGTATCAAGACTATCGAAAAAACTACGCATCATGATGTTAAGTCAGTAGAGTATTTTTTGAAAGAAAAGATGTCTACTGTGCCGACTCTGCATGCTGCATCCCGATTTATTCATTTTGCTTGTACTTCAGAGGATATCAATAATTTATCGTACGCGCTTATGTTAGAGCATTCGCGTCAAAAAATTATTATTCCATATTGGCAGCATATGATTACTGTAATCAGGGGCCTTGCTAAGAAATATCGAGATGTTCCTCTTCTTTCGCGTACTCATGGACAGCCAGCGACACCTACGACATTAGGTAAAGAAATGGGTAATATAGCGTACAGATTGCAACGGCAATTGGAACAGTTTAATAATTTAAAGATTCTAGGTAAAATAAATGGCGCTGTTGGTAATTATAATGCACACAAGATCGCTTATCCAGAAGTGGACTGGCATCAATTCAGTCAGGAGTTTGTCATTTCATTAGGTGTTACATGGAATCCATATACGACACAGATTGAGCCGCATGATTTTATTGCAGAGATGCTGCATTGCATGATGCGATTTAATACGATTTTAATCGATTTTAATCGTGATTTATGGGGTTATATTGCATTAAATCATTTTAAACAAAAAACAGTTTCTGGAGAAATTGGTTCATCTACCATGCCGCATAAGGTTAATCCAATAAACTTTGAAAATTCTGAAGGTAATCTTGGATTAGCCAACATTATCATGCAGCACCTTGCAAATAAATTACCAATTTCTCGTTGGCAGCGTGACCTAACCGATTCAACTGTTCTTCGTAATTTAGGCGTGTGCTTAGGATACTCCATAACTGCTTATCAAGCTATTTTTAGTGGGATTGTCAAACTAGAAATAAATCATACTTCGCTGCTTAATGAACTAAATGATCACTGGGAAATCTTAGCAGAGCCAATTCAGGTAATAATGCGTAGATATGGTATTGTAGACTCTTATGAAATATTGAAGGAGTTTAGTCGTGGAAAGTTGGTGTCTTCTGAAGATATTAAGATATTTATTGATAATCTAGCGCTACCAAAGCAGGCTAAAGAACGCCTTCAGAAAATTACACCATCAAATTATTTGGGATATGCTATACAATTAGTTGATAATTTATAGCGTTCTATTTTAGAAAGTTGGACATGATAAATAATTATATTAAACTCTTCATGATAAAAATAAAAAGTGTAAAAATATATTTAATATATGGATGTACGAGTTTTAGGTGTAAAAGATAATTTATATAAAATTAATATAAGTTAGCTATAATATTTAGATTAAAGGTGCTAAAATTTTACATGGAATATAATCTATTGCTTAAAGTAAGTAAAGTTTTAAGATGATTTACTGACGATACTGTTTAAAAGATAGGGTAACTTTTCTACACTTAATTTTATTTTGTTTAAAGAGATTCAGTAACTTTATTTGTTTTCTAAAAATGTTCTCATAGTTAATTTTAAAAAATAGAATCTCAGTTTTACTTCGAAGAAGATACAAGAAATCCTGGGTTAAGGAATGAGGTTTTTGGGAGATAGTTAATAGCTCCGCCTTGCCAATCATTGATTTCAGCACCAGCAGCTACAGCTATTGCGTGTCCTGCACCTGTATCCCAAATATTTGTAGGCCCTGATCGTAAATAAAATTGCGCCTTTCCTTCTGCAACCATACAAAATTTTAATGAAGACCCAATTTTTACTATATGATGATCACCTAGAGTATTAAGGTAATTAGACATTTTATCATCTTTTGAGTGTGAACGACTAACTACTACCACCGGGGGTTTTAGGGGTTTGACTTGAATTTGTGTTCGGTTTGTTTGATTCTCTTTCCAAGCTGTACCTTCTGTTGCGGAATAAAGTATAGCAAATACTGGCGCATATACCACACCAAGGATCGGTTCTCCTTTATTTATTAGGGCAATATTGACTGTAAACTCACCGTTACGTTTAATAAATTCTTTTGTGCCGTCTAATGGATCAACTAACCAGTATTTTTGCCAGTTTTTTCTAATTTCCCAGCATATCACTTCTTCTTCTGATAAAATTGGTATTGCAGGGGTTATCTTTTTAAGTCCTGAGGTGATGATGTGATGTGCCTTAACATCCGCAGTTGTTATTGGGGAATGGTTTTCTTTTTGTCTAATATTAAAAGGGGCCTCTCCATTGTATACTTGCATAATAGCATTTCCAGCCTCACGGGCTAGATGACACACTTCTTTTAACATTGAAACTCCATAAGTTTTTTTTGTTTAAGTAGTTTTATAGATAAAATAGTATTTATGAGCTTTTAGCTCGGATAGTTAAAATATCAGAATATGTATAATAATATTAATTAATATGAATATAGCAATATAAATGTAATAACAGCAATCTTACGGAGGTGATTTTTAATCTAAGGATAGCTCTATACAGATAAGAATTTCTTAACTGATTATTCTAATGCCATCTATATGATATATGATAATCTTAAGTATAAGTTAATTATTTTAATTTTGATATGCACTGCAATACTAATGCATCTTAAATATATTTACATTATGATAAAATTAATAAATTTTTTTAAAAAAATACTGTTAAGCTGTTGTTTATTTGTACCATAGATCGTGTAATGACAATTTGATTATTGCATTTTACATATAATTTTATTGATTATGCTAGGAATAGTTTTCTAAAAATACGTTATAACTTGTAATAATGTCATGCTTTGATTGAATATAAATCTTTGATTTAGAGTTATGGAAAGATATACTCATTATTATTAATTTTTTTAAAACAAAATAATATTAATAATATCATAAAATTTTATGTAAAACTCATATAGTTTGATTATGTAAGCGATAGAAAGGTAATTTTTTCTTAATTTTGTGGATAGATTATTAATACTATACATATCATTTAATTTTTTATTATGGTAAGAGTTATAGTATAGGGTAGTTAGCTATAATTATAGATATCCATATAAATTAAAGGTGAATACGATTTATTCAAAAATTTTTGGTATTTTGATATATTGACATATATAAAATTCATCAAACCTTTAACTAGTAATCAATACTATCTTATTTTTTTCTTATTTAATCAATAAGAATCAATTATGCATTCTGAAGCAATCGATTATTTAATAGTATTAAAGATGATATAGTACACGCATCCTGTCATTATAATTATGACTGAAGGCAATTTTATTTACATACTGCAGCGTAAATATTTTATTATTGTTCAATATTAATATGATATTTATTTAAAGCAGAGAACATAAATATTGTAATATATATAGGACTTAGAGTAGCTAGAAAGCATTAAATTTTTTTACTTTACTGGCGTGCTCTGATAATGCCTTGGAGTACAGAAAAATATATAGAAAAATTTTTTAATAGATATTTTTTAACATATCTATATATTATGGTATTTAAGATAATTTTCCTAGATTAGAGTGTATTTTTAATCAGCACATGATAAAGATCATATAAATATAATATAATTTTATTATATTACATATTACATTTTATATGTGAAAAATTTATGACTAATTTTTATGATATTTTTTAATCGATATATTTTTTAATTTAAATTTTATAATTACACAAGATATAACCAGTAAATTTTATTTCATTACTACATAAAAGTACAATATCTACTTGTTCTAAAATAGTAAAGACTGTTAGTAGTAACATTATTCATAATGATAGTATAATAGAACTGTATATAAAAATAATTACATTATAGACATTAATGTTTTATTTAAGAATTTTTAGTTGAAATAATTCTAATCGTGTGAGTATTTTTGAAATTTTTTTAATGATTAACATACTTATTATACCACCTAATAATGCAGCTGGTACTGTCACTTTGTCGTTGCAGAAAATCATCTGAAAGATTCCACCTGTAGTAAATAATCCAAGTAATGGTGTTATGTATATAAAGAATGCTATAATAAGAATTATATTTTTATTTATAGATAGCTCAACTTGTTGGTTTTGAAGAAACTCTTGTGTATCAAAAATTTTAATTTTATATATATTCCCCGTATTATTAGATCTTAAGATAGGTTCTAATAAGTTTAAATAAAGAGAGCAGTTTTTGCACATTATATTTTTTTGAATATGTAGCGTCAGGATATTATTCTGACATGATGCTACGGTTGCTAATGTTTTGATCACGATAGGTTTCCTAGTGATATCATCTCATGGATATTTATGGGCTTAGAGGAAAAAGATGAATCTAGTGCGGTACTTCAATATTTGATATACTTAATTATTGTATTAATTTACTATTAACAATAGTTAACAATATTGTTTATATTATGCGCGTTATAAGTGAACAGACTAAGATAATTTTATATTGAATAGGCATAAACATAAACTATGAGATACATAGAATTATATATAAATTTTTTATATATGATAGTAAGTATATTAATAATATACTTTTAAAAAAATATCAGACCTGAAGCTAATTACATTATGTAATGGTTTAGATAAATATAACAATATTATAGATGATTTTATATTTTAGTTTTAGATTAATGATATCCATAAATGTATAGAATGGTTGTTATAAAATCTCTCTAAGGTTAATTAGTGAATATAAAGAGCCACTATAAGGTAGTTTATTTTAAGTTTTTTTGTCTTAATGTTTCTGGTGGTTTTTCATAAAATCTATTCAGAATATTATAAAAATATTTATAACTTTGATGATATTGTAATTTTATCTTAATCCTATAATAATTTCATGGAAAGTTTAGCAGTTCATAGAGTATTAAGTTGTTATTTTTTTATTTATTTTAAAATAAAATATATACTGAATCTAATATACTGAATCTAACCAAGATCTCTAAAATTGGTAAGTGTTAACAGTGAATATAGTATCTATAACACAGTTGCTTTCATTTTTTAATGTAAGATATCACTTACATTATAATATTTTATTATAGAATAGATTAAGAATGGTAATACTTCATTAACTTTTTATCGTGATATATATTATAATTTGTGATTACAATATTTTTAGTTTTAAACTATCAGGTGTTTTTCTAATTTTAATATAGTTATCATATAATTTCCTATTTTTCTTGCATGGATTATTGGTCGTGTCAATAATAATTGATATTATAAGTTATGGTTTAGAAAACATATAATATATATTTTCATTGAGTTATAATTTTCTATAAACTAACAAATAACTTAAAAAAATAGAAATCGATTCTATTATTAGTCTTTTTATGTATATAGTATTTATGTTGAAATATTCTTATATCAAAGATCATTACACAGTAATGACATGATAGAATATGTTTCTTTTTATAGCTATTCTATATGTATTACCAGACCTTGATAAGATATATATATTTATATTTTTAGTATATAGCTTTATTAAGATTTAGATATTTAACAGAAAGATGTTTGGATTTCTGTAGTACGATTACTAAAGTCGCAATAGAATTTAAGAAATTTAAAATTCTTTACAGTGTTCTAGTAATATGATTAAGAATCATATTATTAATGAGATAATGTAATAAAATAAAAAATATAACACTATAATGCTTAATATAAAAATAATTACCGAAATAAAAAAATTTTTTTATTTATAAAATAATATTTAATTAGCGGCTATTTATCTATATTGAGATTGTCCATATCATTATATACTAATAAATTTCTTTAATAAAAGTCATAATTAGACTAATTTATAAATGTATTGTATTTTTCAGATAAATTTGGTTGCTATAAAAAATAGGATACTAGATAATATAATTGAGACAGGAAGTGTAAGTATCCAAGCTATTAGAATATTTTTAACTGTACGACCTTGAATACCATTTCCACTTGCTAGCATAGTACCTGCTACAGATGAAGAAAGGATGTGTGTGGTTGATACTGGGATTCCCGTATAACTAGCTACCCCAATAGATACTGCCGCTGTAATCTGTGCTGACATGCCTTGAGCATATGTCATCCCCTGTTTTCCGACTCTTTCACCAATAGTTGTTGCTATACGACGCCAGCCTGCCATAGTGCCTAAAGATAACGCACAGGCAATTGCTATTATAATCCATAATGGGGCATATTCGACGGTATTAAGTAAATCTATTTTTAATTTTTTTAAAAACAGAATATCTGAATTTGTCGTACTTGATAAGCAAGAGATCTGATCTATAGTATTAGTAATAGATATCAATAAGCTTCTTAACTGTATTTTTTCTTCTACGCTAAGTGTATCATAACTCACCAGATTATTTAATAACTTGCGTGCTTCTTTGCATGATAGTAATGTATCTGATAAAATAGAATGTTTAATTGAATCTATATAGTGGTTTGGAGCTTTTATATTAGGTATAGTAGGTAACACTCGGATTATTTTTTGTGAGCAATCAGGAGTAAGTTTTTGATAATATTGTTGGAGGTGAATCACGGCATCACGAGTGCGAAAGATGTCATAATCGTTAGCATTCATATTGATTGCAAAACCAGCAGGTGCAATACCAATTAAAATTAACATAATGAGACCAATACCTTTTTGACCATCATTAGCGCCATGTGAGTAACTAACGCCTATTGCTGAGAGAATTAAGGCAATTCTAGTCCAAAATGGTGGTTTTTTTTTGCCATCGAACTTTTCTCTCTCATTGGGTGTCATGTGAATGCGTTTTCTTTTTTTATTTCCACCCCAATATCTACGTAGAATAATAATCAGACTGCCAGCCAGTATAAAACCTAAAATTGGTGAAATGATCAATGATGTTAGAATATTGAGCATTTTTGGAATATTTAATGCTTCTAAGAGTGAATGCCCTGTTAGATAGGCATTAGTAACACTAACGCCAATAATACCTCCAATAAGCGTGTGTGAACTAGAAGCTGGTAACCCATAATACCAAGTACCTAAGTTCCAGATAATAGAGGCAATCAACATAGAGCTAAGCATAATTAATCCATGCGCGGATCTAACATTTTGTAGTAGATCAGCTGGTAGTAGATGGACAATCGCATAAGCTACACTTAAACCGCCTAATAACACACCTACGAAATTAAATACTCCAGACATCACTACGGCTAATTGTGATCGTAATGCGCGAGTATAGATAACGGTGGCTATGGCATTAGCTGTATCGTGAAAACCATTGATAGTTTCATAAAATAAAACAAAAAATAACGCTAGTATTAAAAAACATGTAGTATAACAATCAAGACTAGAAAATAAATGTAGCATCAGAGTTTTGCCATTTAATTAACATATTAGGGAAAAATCTAGAAGTATTCTTTGTGATATATAATGCCTAAAAGTAAAAAACATAGATTATTAGTATCTTGTATATCAGTATCAAATGGATTGCAATTAAAAGTTATAAAATCTTCACTAGTTATGTAAAATTTTCTATTTTATTTAGCCAAAGTTAAAGAGAAAGTTAAAAGTTCTAATTTGATCCACGTCCTTCGTTAATATAAAATATATAACACTATATAATATTAATTTTGTATTTAATAGTAAAAATTCATCTACGATTTTTTTAGAGTCGTGTTGACTATTAAAAATTATAATTATATTGATAAAAGAATTAATTTTATTTTATACAATATTATTTAATATATTAAGAACTATATTATGTTTATATGTTTACGTGTTTAGAAATTATAAAAATAATAAAGTTTTGAGATTTCAAGTTTTTATAATATTTTTATATATCTTACATATATAATTTTATTTAATCTAGTTTATTTTTTTATTCTCAAACAATTTCACAGAATAGAGAGAACTATTTTAGAATGATCCGTAACGCTTTGGTAAATAAAACGCACTATAGAATAATTCTATATATCTATATATTGTATTTAAAAAATTTATTTTATATTAATAAATATTTTTAGGTTTTTGGGTAGTTGAAGATTATAATAATAGCTATCTCAAGAGGGCACTTACAGCCAGAATAGAACGGAATTAAGGGTGATATATCAAATGATTCTTTATATCTACTATTATTAGAGATAATAGTCCTTATCAATTAACTTTGTTGTTTAATTGAGTGGAATGAATTTTTTTTAAAGAAGTTACTTTAAAGAAATATGACAATTTTCTTATTAAGTATAGATCATTTATATATATTTTTAATATCATTTAAATATTCTCGCATCATCCTAGGATTCTCTAATAGAAAAAAACATGTATAGATAACAAAATAATAAATAAAAATTTTTCATTACTTTAGAGATAAGTAATATAAAAATTTTATGGCCTATGTGTTAAAAACCTTGTTTTGGATGCAATTTATGTTTATCGTAGACCTTCTACGACCAATAAGTATATTAGTTAGCATGGAGCTAATAGATGAAACGTGTTGTGATTATTGGGTTAGGGTGGTTAGGCTTTCCATTAGGTCTGTCTTTGAGAGCGAAAAGTTGGCAGGTTAGTGGCAGCAAGACTACTAAGAATGGAGTAGAAGCCGTTCGAATGTGTGGAATTGATAGTTATTTTTTAAAACTTACACCAAAACTAATTTGTCATAAGCAGGATTTAAAAAGTCTACTAAATGTAGACGCTATGGTTATTACATTGCCTTTAACTCGAAAATTTACTAATAACACGCAGAGTAGTGACTACCTTTTAGCTATACAAAATTTAGTAAATATTGCTTCAACTTTTTCCATTACTCGAATAATTTTTACTAGTTCAATTTCTGTATATGAAGCGAGCTTTTTTAGCATTAATGAGAATACAACAGTTAAACCGCATAGTTTTACTGCACGTATTTTATTAGAGGTGGAAAACTGGTTATCCTGTTTAAAAATGGTATCAGTAGATATTTTAAGATTAGCTGGACTAGTAGGTCCAAAACGTCATCCAGGTTCTTTTTTAGTTGGCAAAAATGTGTTAAAAAATGGACATCATGGTGTTAACTTAGTTCATCTTGATGATGTAATTACAGCTATAATTCTATTAT
Source organism: Candidatus Erwinia haradaeae (assembly GCF_900698985.1). GTDB lineage: Bacteria > Pseudomonadota > Gammaproteobacteria > Enterobacterales > Enterobacteriaceae > Erwinia_E > Erwinia_E haradaeae_B. The sequence goes on along the minus strand of NZ_LR217730.1, from coordinate 970,904 downwards.
TAGGTAATTCTTCTGGAGGGAGCTTGTATAATTTGAGCGCTCCACAGCATCCGGCGCGTAACAGGTTTTACTCTCAGGCGGCTAAAAAGTTGGGTTTACCGCCGCCAAATTTTTATTTGAATGATAGTAGAGAGCCCGGGAAGATAATTGATGGTAGTAAAATTTGTCGAGATTTAGGGTTTATTTATTATTATTCGGATCCAATGGATATGATATAATCATTATGATTAAAAAATACATATTACTATAAGTATTCACTTTATACAATAAAATCTCAAGTAATAATTAGATGTATTGACATTCAATATAAAATATAAATAATTCAGAGAGTTTTCAACATATGATTCCAGAATAAACATGAAATACAATAAAAATTTTATAGAAAAGTATAATAATAAAGAAAACAGATAAATAATCTTTACGCAACAGTATTGTATATCATGAAATAAATTATAGATATAGTGTATAATATAATATTATAGCATTGTATTATATAGTATAATACTAATTATAGAACGTATAACTAGTATAAATATATTACATGTAAATTTATTTTTCACATGGAATAATTTTCAGTAGATTGAGCATTGTTTGTAAAGGATTACAGAAGATTAGATAGGATTAAAAATTCTATTAGAAAGGAAAAAAGGAGAAAGAGGTCTTTCGAATTGCAGTTTCAACATTATAAAATAAAACTAACGAACATGCACTTTATGAAGATTGAAAATAATAAGAATTTTCCTATTATAAAAATTTAAATAAAGGCATTATACTTTCGTGGTATCAATTACACTATAAGTAATTATATTTTTTAACTTAAATTCGTTAAAATTTATTGATAACTAAATATTTTTTAATGAAAATGTATACGATCTTATGAAATTTATTTAATAATTTACTAAATCTCCATTGAGCTTATTAAGCTCTATAAGATTATTAGATAGTTCTAAGTGATTTGATATTATTTTTATTTTTATAGAATATTTTAAAAAATTTATATTTTTTTAAATAGTATAGCTCAATGATTTCTGTTCTTATAGACTAAATTGTTTATTTTTTATAAAATAAAAAAATTATAAGATACCATTAGAAATATAGAAAGACTGAGATTGCTAATCAGCGATCTTTAGATGAGTATAAGATCTTTCAAAAGTTAATGGTTAGTGTATGGTGTTAGTAATATGACGAAAGCATGGGATTTTCTATTATGTATCGCATACTATCAATAGCCTTTTTATAATCGATCTGATTAAAAACAGCAGAACCTACCACAAACATATCGGCGCCTTCGGCGGCAATTTTAGAAAAATTACTGATTGTTATTCCTCCATCAACTGCTAAGCAGATATCATAACCACTTTTATTAATAAGCTGTCGAACCTGATGTATTTTATGTAGAGTGCTTGGAATAAATAATTGACCACTAAAGCCTGGGTTAACAGACATAATCACGATTGTGTCTAGTTTGTGCATAACATAATCAAGAATACTGAGAGGTGTAGCAGGGTTTAATGCTAAACCGGAACAACAACCGTTTGCTTTAATTAGTTGTAATGTACGATCAATATGTTTAGATGCTTCTGGATGAAAGGTAATATAATTGGCACCTGCTTCTGCAAAATATGGGATGATACAGTCAACAGGTTCCACCATTAAGTGAACATCAATGGGTGCAGTTATTCCATAATTACGGAGTGATTTAACAACCATCGGCCCCATGGTGAGATTAGGAACATAATGATTATCCATCACATCAAAATGCACTAAATCTCCCCCCGCATCTAGTGCTTTTGAGATGTCCTCTCCTAGTCGAGCACAATCTGCAGAAAGAATTGATGGAGCAATTAAACATTTTTTCATGCAAAAGTCTCCTTGATTTTGCTGCTACAGTCCTTTTATTATTATCATAATATTATCATAATATTATCATAATATTATGATAATATTGCATTATATGAAGATCTTATGGTAATGATCAATATCAATATTAATAATTATTAGAATCTCGTGTTTACTGGTAAGACGTATCTTTATGATCTATCTAATAATGATAGATTATAATAATAGGTTATTAACTGATGAGGAGAGAATAGTCTTATTATTATTTAATAAAAACTTGCTTTTGTGTGAAAGCAAAAAATATTATATATATAATGTAAAATTTTATGATCTGTAGGTTTTAGTTCTTTGGATGCAAATATTATTATTTTATCCAGGGTTGATATGGATTTTATATTTTATTTGTGAATATCATAAGAATGAAATTATAAAATTATAATACAAACAATATCATGCATGTAAGGTTATATTTTATTAATTTTAGTCTTGTAGTAGAGATCTTGATATGAATTTTAATTGTTTGTAATATATTAATGTAAGTTTACTTGTTTTAAGTTGAATCATTATAGTGCAATATATTATTGCATACTTATAATTATTATAAACGTATAATAATTCAATTATCAAATTAGTCTTTCAAAATATGCATATGCAGAAAAATATGATAAAAATAAGTCTGTATATTCAATCTTTCATAATCAAGATTAAAAAACATATGATACTAATAAAGATTAGATATATCAAAACAATTAATTATTTGATATAGAATATATATTCTATAAAAACCAGTTGATTATTATTGTTTATTTATTTGGTGGTAGTTTTTTTAGAAATTTAAAATAAATAGTGACGTTACGGGGTAGTATTAAGTATATTATCGTGCATTTTGTATTTAAATTTTATGTTTTTCTGATTTTTAATGATATAGCCAACAGATTTTATAATTATCTAGTAAAGATGATATTTAACTTATAATTTTCTAAAAATGACTAGTCAGAATATTCAGAACACCTTATAATATTTAGCTTTTATTACTTATTTTTTTATATTATTTATGAGCTTAAGATATTAATTTTTAGTTTAATGTTATGTTTTTATCTAATCACATGAAGTGTTAATGGTTGACGAAGATTTTTTGTGTATAGTATATATAGGAATATTTATATACTTTTTTTGTGAAATATATTTTTTATGAAATTAACAACTTCGTGAAATAATTAGGTTAATATATTTATTTCTATAATCTGAACAATCTGCTGTACAATCAGTCTAGGGTTTTGTTTGTTAGTATATATTGTTACGTCAGAAATTTTTCTATACAGCAGATTTTGTTTATTAGATAATACCTATGTACCTATGTACCTATGTAGCTATTTTAGCATGATTTATAGTTAAGAAGAAATCAATATTTTTGTTACAAAAAATGTATTCCTTAAGTTACCTTAAGGTGACTATTTTAAAGTATATTGTTATGCTGCGAGTAGAGAAGATAAATACATATGGTTTGTGATTGTATGTAGTCGTTGTCTGCTACTAATACAATGCCTTGTTTTTATGAGTTTGTTTAGTGATAATCTTTTCTTCGCGAGCACAAAATTCAGTCTCTCCCTCAATATTTAACATCTAATTTATATTTACTTCATGTGCGCGTTCAATTTTATAGTCTAAATCAAAAAATTCCTTTATAATAATTGAGATAAATGACGTTCAATAATACTTTTTCCTGAACCAGTAAGGCCGACTAAAAAGACATTACATTGTTTGTCATATTATAATCTTATAAAAGAAATATATGAATAATATTCTATTTATCATTATCCTTAAAGAATAAAAACTAATACTTTTAGTATGCTACTAAAAATAGAGAGTATATTAAATACAAATTATTGCTATATTAATTTTTAATAAGTTATTAAAATAATATTTTCACTAACATAGATAAACATCTTCCTTGGCATGAATAATACATGAGCTTACAATATTTGAGGTTTTTTAAACTGTAATCTTCTTACTTTTTAGGAACCTTTACATGTTTTATAAGTTGTTAACATTCCTTCCTATTATCCACAAATTATTATGTAATATAATATTGGTGTATGCATATCAATATACTTTTTAAAAAAGATAATAAACTAGTATAGCTCATTTTATAATACGTTTTAAGTTGCAGGCATTTTTATAATCTATGTGATAGAAGTGTGTTATATCTATATTTTACAACTTACTCACTATTAGGAGCGTAAGGTTACATTGGAAGAAAGCCTAGTTAAATATTAAAGCTTACTTAAACACTAAAGATGTTTTACAGATCAACAAGTAGAGCTATATGTATGTGTTTTATTTTTGAACAGAAAAGTGTTTTTTATTCTAAGAAATGAGATTTATAATTTAACTGGTATAGAGTTTATCTCTTTAGTTGATAAGCTACATTAGATAGCTGGAGAGAATCACTTGCGCAGTATTTTTATTATATTATAAATATAGCGTATATTATATATAATCTTAATACGCTATTATATATTAGTCTTACGGTTATTAAGGTGTTTGTAATCGATGTCTTTAATATATGCATTCATTTATCTAGGATATGATCAAAATCATTATGAAAAAAACAAAAATTGTTTGCACGATCGGCCCAAAAACTGAATCAGAAGAGATGCTTTTGAAACTTCTAAAAGCTGGAATGAACGTTATGCGTTTAAACTTTTCTCATGGTAATTATCGGGAGCATGCTCAACGTATTACCAGGTTGCGTAATGTTATGAACATTAGTAAGTATCAGGCAGCTATTCTTCTTGATACTAAAGGCCCAGAAATTCGTACTATGAGATTAAAAGATGGCAAGGATGTTTCTTTAATCGCTGGTCAAGTATTTCACTTTACTACTGATCCAAATGTTATCGGGACTTCTGATGGGGTAGCGGTAACTTATCCGGGTTTTTCTACAGACTTAAATATTGGTAACACTGTTTTAGTAGATGATGGTTTAATTGGTATGCGGGTGATTTCAGTAACAAGGAATACGGTCACATGTCGGGTTCTAAACAACGGCAAGCTTGGCTCTTGTAAAGGTATTAACTTGCCTGGTGTTTCAATTAATTTACCAGCGCTAGCAGAGCAAGATAAATTAGATCTTATTTTTGGATGCAAGCAGGATGTTGATTTTATTGCTGCTTCTTTTATTCGGCGGTGCTCTGATGTTATGAATATTCGAGAACATCTAAATTCTCACGGTGGTGAGCATATTCAAATTATCTCTAAAATTGAAAATCAAGAAGGTTTATATAATTTTGAAAAAATTCTTAATGTGTCTGATGGTATTATGGTTGCACGCGGTGATCTCGGTGTAGAAATTCCGGTTGAAGAAGTAATTTTTGCACAAAAGATGATGATTAAAAAGTGTAATTACGAACGCAAGGTAATTATCACTGCTACTCAGATGCTTGACTCGATGATAAAAAATCCAAGACCAACTCGTGCAGAAGCTGGAGATGTAGCTAATGCTATATTGGATGGCACGGATGCGGTTATGTTATCCGGTGAAAGCGCAAAAGGCAACTATCCAATAGAATCAGTCGATATCATGGCAAACATCTGTCAGAGAACCGATCGCGTTATGCGAGGGATGACAGATTTCAAGAACGATAGTTGTACTATGCATATAACTGAAGCAGTTTGTCGTAGTGCGGTTGAGATTGCCGAAAAACTTGCATCTCCGTTAATTATTGTAGCCACCGAAGGTGGAAAATCTGCTAAGTCTTTACGTAAGTATTGTCCATGTGCTACTATTTTAGCTCTTACAACTAATGAAAAAACAGCAAGGCAGTTACAATTAAGTAAAGGTATTGAAACATTATTAGTTGATAGATTCACATCTACAGATGATTTTTATAGATTAGGTAAGGAAGCGGCTGCGGCTAGTGGGTACGCTAAAAAAGGCGATACATTAATAATGGTGTCTGGTGCGTTGGTTCCTAGTGGCACCACCAATACATCATCAGTGCATGTATTATAAAATTAATAGTTTTTAATTAGTTTATTTATAATAAGTAGATTAATTAATATTATTATAATTAAATCATAGTAAGTGTGATTAATCAAAAATTAAATATAGTTTGTTATTGCAATATTCAATAATTCTTAAGTAGTAATTTTGGGGTGAGTAAAGAATTTTACTAATTAAAGATTAGTGAAGTATTGTAGTTATTTTTGAAAAATAAAGTTATCAAGCTATAAAAGTCTATTCTTTTTGCATTTTCTGCGATGTGCGAGGGTTTTTTTTGTAGTGGTTTAGTAGCATCTAGCAGATATTTATCTGACTTAAAAGAACTACTGAATGACTCTTATTAGAGTGGTATATATTAAACATGACATGATACATCTTGCCATTATACTTGCTGCATGGACAACTTAACTAATAAGTATTCATTAGTTATACTAAGAGTATTTTTATTTATTTACTGTGAGTATGCTTAATATATGATAATAGTATTTAGATATGTCTATGTATCATACGTAATATAGCAGTATATTATTAGATATAGTTATCAGAAATATATATTAAGGATGGTTATATGATATTAAATATTTAATATTATTTTTTTAGATTAGCGTGTTTATTTAAATTATACAGTTTAAAGTATCAGGAGTATGCTAGTAGGGTATATTTTTTATGTATCATATTATATAATAATGTATAGATACCTTGAGGATTATAATAATAATCTCTAACTCATTTACAGATCATTTTATCAAGAAAGGCATCTTGTGTTATTGATTCGATGTAATGATTTTTCTAGACATTTAGTATAAAAATATAGGCTAATTATGGACAAGATATAAAATAACGGGATGAGTTGTTATGATGTCTAATTCTGAATTAGAAAAAAAGGTCAACCAGCTTCTACATACTGAGACTTTCAATGATAATGTGATCAACGGTCTTCAGGTAGAGGGACGTAAGCAAATTAAGAAAGTGATCACTGGCGTTACTGCTTGTTATGATTTATTAAATGAAGCTATTCGATTAGATGCAGATGCGATTGTAGTACATCATGGTTATTTCTGGAAAAATGAACCTGCTGTTATAAAAGGCATGAAACGACAGAGATTAAGAGCACTTCTGATGAATGATATTAATCTCTTTGCTTGGCATATGCCACTAGATGTGCATCCAAAATTTGGAAATAATGTAAAACTAGCAGAATTGTTAGATATTGAAATAAAAGGGAATATAATGAACCCTTTAGTTCTATGGGGAACCACTCAGAATCCAGTAAGTGCAGATAGATTTAAAAATCGTCTTTCTGTGGCGCTAAAACGAGAACCTTTACACTGTTATGCAAATAACGCACCATTATTAATTGAATGTATAGCTTTGTGTAGTGGAGGTGGGCAGAGATTTATTGATAAAGCTGCTGATTTTGGGGTTGATGCGTTTATTACTGGTGAGATATCAGAATACACAGTACATAGTGCGCGGGAGCAAGGTTTACACTTTTTTGCTGCAGGACATCACGCTACTGAACGTGGTGGGATTCAAGCGCTAGGTGACTGGCTATCGATGCAATATAATCTTGAGGTTATATTTATTGATATTGATAATCCTGCTTAATATTCTTTATGTTAAAGAGAAATAATCAATTTAAAATTATTAGTATAATAATACTATATAGATTCATATTAGAAAAAAATATTTTTTTTATTAGAATTTTTTTTATTATATTTTATAGATTAAGTTCCTGAATAAAGTAGTAAAATATGTATTTTTAATTGTTATTATATATAATTACATAATAACACAAATATTAAAAAACTGTGCTCAAGAAAAAAATATAAGATAAATTGTAATAATATTATAAAAAACATTTATAAATTATAATAACATACTTTTCAACTTATTATTTATAAAAATAGTGAAATGTTTCATGAAAATAATTGATTTTTAATAAAAATAAATCAATGCAAGTATTATATTATAGATCGTATGGTATTTGTATAATACAATAATATATATTAATCACTATCTAGTTAGATATTTATTAATATCAAAGCACATATTTATATTCACCGAAACGTTTTACGTATTATAAAATTTGAACTGACATGAATATATATATTTTTTACTGAAAAATTTTTTCTATTTTTAGCTAGGTCAAAGATTATTTAAAACCTTTCTTCCGCTTAATGAGGTTATAAGCTGCTTGTAGTGCTTGTGTTTTTTGTTTTGCCATTTGCATCATCTCTGGAGGTAAGCCTTTTGCCACTAATTTATCTGGATGATGTTCACTCATTCTTTTACGGTAAGCTCGTTTTATTGTGGTGGCATCGTCGTTACTTGAGACTCCAATCATAGTACAGGCATCCTCTAGTGTAGGTCCTGTTGTTTCTGGATTGTAATGATTTGTCTTTTTTGAGGATGTGTCATTTTGATAGGTTCCTCCAAACTGTTGCCCGCTTTCCATCATCTGTAAAAACTGATCAAATTGTGTATGTGATATTCCTAGTTCTTCAGCAATAATATATAATATTTTTCGTTCGTTAGGGTGTAAAATCCCGTCAGAAAAAGCTGCTTGCATCTGAATTTCAAGAAACATGCGTAGTAGATCAAAACGATGAACACAAGCGATACGTAATTCACGTAGTTTATCTCGCATAGGGTAGTTTACACTTTTTCCCTGGCGGAAGGCATGTTGTGCTTCTGTACGACTCACTTCATCTAATTTCATTCGATCCATTAATTGGGATACTATTTGAATGTCTGCATTTGTGACTCGTCCTTTTGATTTAGTTAAATGCCCTAAGACTTGAAAAGTAGTAAAAAAAAATAGAGATTGACGTATTTTTTGATCAGACATATCGTGTTGATAAGTAGATGAGCGAGCTCTATCAAACATATATCCCATAAAAAGACCTATTAAGATACCCCAGAATCCTAAACCGGACAGTATACCCCAAGCCATTCCTAACACTCTTCCCCAATAGTACATAAACTCCTCATTAGGTCATCATATTTCTGAGATCTCTTGAAAATATTAACTTCTACTTTTTAATATAAAAGAGAATCAATATGTATCAACATGGTGTGATATATTTTACAAATATAATATATGTGGGATTTTTTCTATGTTGTGAGACATCATCTCAAAAAAGTTTTTAATATTTTTTTAAATAAGAATATTAAAAAAACTGTTGTGACTCGTATCATTAATCTCTTAATCTATTATAGGAATCTTAAATCTCTTTAAATTTTTGAAGTTTTACTTAGGTATATCTATATCTATAATGTGTACTATCCATTTAGTATAAATTGATATTAGCATGATATGTTCTGTAGTTAATTAAACCGCATAAGCTTTTTCTGGTGAATTTTAGTAGTAGATGCATTTTATATTTGCCATGATATAATCATAGATTTATGAGAGACTGTTTTTATCTATAGGTTTGGCTATTTCTAAAAATTAATTTTATTGCTTACATCAATAACCTTATAGAGGCACAAGTTAAACCCTGTATTATTATATAAATATTTTGGGAAGTTTTCATGTGATGTGATTCTCGTTAGTTAATAATATGCTATAGGATACTATCCTGTTATTATCTACCATGGTTCAATAAATTATGACTAAGTTATCATATGATTAGATGGAGAGGTTTTACTATCAAAAACCAATTGTATTATATTCTTAAATAAACCAGTATTCTTAAATGAAAATAATGTTTTATTATAAACTACGTATATATAAGTATATTACTTTTCTGTGCATTTTGATTACACAGCATTACTAGTAGTATGTGTATAATTGAGTGTTTTATTTTTGATTTCTTAAAAAATATATTATACATATTTTCTTTTGCGTTAATAAAGAACAGTTTTACCTAAAAGAATGCACTACTTTTGTTCCTTGATTCGAAATAGTTACCAAAGAGTTAACATTAGATATAACAATAACTTTCTTTCACAAATACATAAAAATATTATAAAAACATCTAAAAATTTTAGAAAAATATAAAATTATAATTTTATATTGCTAACAGAAATAAAAAGAATAACATATAAACATATATAATGATATATATCATTAACTGTAAGAATATCTTATTCTTTATTAACGTATCCGTATTTCTCATCATAGAGGATATTATTATGACTAAAATAGTACACGTATCATTCCAGAATAATATTTTGATGTAAGTATATATAGTTTTTGTATAATGATTTACCTAATATAGATCATATTTCTTTGTTTTATCTGATAGACTGACAACAGACGTTTATTGTGAGACATATATATGGTCGTAGAGTATACTTTAGATGGGTACTAGATTGAATAAGTATCTTTAAATATTCTAATGATTAGAGTTAATTTTTGAAAAGTGACATATTAAGGATACAATCTATAATGGTAGAGTCTGATTTTTCAAATTACTTTCACTTTTTGAAACATATAGGTTATTTTTGATTTTATTTCATTATAATATAGAGAATATCATAGATATCTGAGTTATATAAATACAATATTAAAATATTATCTATATATGAGAAAGAATGTTAGTTTTTAGGGAATTTTAACACGGTGCATGAATATAAGGCTATTTGTATTGTTGATTGCGTTACTTAGATTAGTATTTGCTAGTGAGAAAACGTTAGCCAATAACCTAATAATAGAACCAATTCTTAAGGGTCATCAAGATGATCATTTGCTAATTCAGAAAAAAGGGATAGACCAGTTACCTGTAGTCATTCACTCAGATACAGCTCAGGGCACTTATCCAGATAACGTAATATTTAGTGGTCATGTTGATATTCAGCAAGGAAGAAGACATATTACATCTGAGAGGCTTCAAGTTAATCGTTTTGTATCTAAAGGTACAAAAAGCCCGACAAATACTGTCATTGCATCAGGCAAGGTATGCTATTATGATAATAAGATAATGCTGAAAGGTTTGAGAGCTTGGTCAAATCTAAATACTAAAGATACTAATATTTGGGCAGGTAATTATCAAATGATTGGTCACCAAGGAAGGGGTATGGCCGATCAAATACAGTTACGAAATTCTCATCGTTATACAATTCTAAAAAATGGAACTTTTACCTCTTGTCCAATAGGGCAAGATAGTTGGCATATTGCGGGATCAAAGATTATTTATGATCACGATGAACAGTTAGCTGAAGTTTGGGGTGCGCGCTTTAAACTGGGATCTATACCAATTTTTTATAGCCCTTATTTTCAAATACCGGTAGGTAAGAAAAGTCGTTCTGGTTTTTTAACTCCTCGTGCATATTATAATAAAAATGGGGGTTTTCAATATTCTCTTCCTTATTATTGGAAGATTACGCCAAGAATGGATACTACATTCATGGCGCATTATATTAGTCGAAGAGGCATACAGTGGAAAAACGAGTTCCGTTATCTTATAGGTGGTAGTGGTACTATCGAATTTGACTATTTAAATCATGATGTTATTCATAAGATGGAACATATCAAGGCTGGTAGATCTTTTAATAGATGGTTATTTCACTGGCAGAACAGCAGTGTATATTTAGAGAATTGGCGATTTAAAGCTGACTATACAAAAGTGAGCGATCCGTATTATTTTTCAGATTTAGATTCAATTTATGGCACAACCAGTGATGATTATATGACTCAAAAGCTTAGCTTTGGATATACTGAACATAATTGGGATGCGCTGGTATCAGTAAAAAAATTTCAAAGTTTGTCAGTCAAAGATCAACAGGATACTTATAGTGCGGAACCACAATTTGATTTGAATTATTACTATCGTTATTTTTATCCGTTTTATGGACATTTATACACTCAGATTTCAAGATTTGTTAACGCGGATTCACATATGCCGAGCGCGATGCGTTTTCATCTAGAACCAGATATTAAGTGGTCTCGTATAAATGAATGGAATGCAATACATGCTTCAGCAAAATTGTTTGCCACACATTACGAACAATATAATATTCAATATTATAATTTAAAAAAACAACACACGATCAAATTACAAAATTCAGTGAACAGAATTTTACCACAATTAAAAATTGATGGAAGCATGCGATTTGAGCGTAAGATGAACTGGTTTTCAGATTACAGGCAAATGATAGAGCCTAGAGCGCAATATCTCTATATTCCATATTGTGATCAGAGTTCTATTCAAGCTTATGATTCTACGCTTTTACGTAGAGACTATTATGGTCTGTTTCGAGAGAGTACGCATAGTGGACTAGATCGAATCACTTCTGCAAATCAAGTAGCTACTGGTTTTACTATGCATGTTATTAATCCTAATTTGTTAGAGCGTTTTAATTTTTCTGTAGGGCAAATTTATTCATTTAATGCAGTACATGGTCCTCGAGATTTTCTTCGGAATCACACTAGAGGTTCTGTCGTATTAGCAAGTGACAGTTATTGGAAAATCACTGATCATTTAGTAATACGCGGAGGAGTGCAGTATGATGTGCATGTAGATAATATCTCTCAGGGGAACACGATTCTAGAATGGCGTTATGATTCTAGACATGTTTTACAGTGTAGTTATCGGTATACCAATGCAGAGTATATGAAAAATATCCTGGCACATTATAGTAATCAGGATCGATATGAGAAAGGCATATCACAAGTAGGTGCTATTGCTACCTGGCCCATTATGAATACATGGTCTCTGGTTGGAGCTTGTTACTATGATTTAAAAACTGGATCAATAGCTGATCAATTAGTAGGTATGCAATATACCTCCTGTTGTTATGCGGTCCGTTTAGGTTATGAACGTAAAATTAACGGCTGGGAACAGAATCAGAGTCAATATGATAATAAAATTTCATTTCATATTGAACTACGTGGTGTGAATTCCGATCATGAATTAGATTCTAGCCAAATATTATCTCAAGGTATTTTACCTTATCAAAAAATCATATAATATTATGATTTATAAAATATCACTAACTCAAAAAGTAGGAGAAGTGAGAATGGATAAAATATGATGAAGTGGAAATTATTAATTCTTGGTGTATTATTAATGCCTAAAATGGTTTTTTCAGAACCAAAAGTTTTAGATAGAATTGCAGCTGTTGTAAATCATAATATAATATTAGATAGTGATGTGGGTAGTATAATACGATCTGTAAAAATACAAGCACAAAAATCTGGTAAAAACTTACCTCATATAAATATTTTGTATTCTCAGGTTCTGGAAAAATTAATAATAGATAGGATTTTACTACAAAAAGCAGAAGAGTCTGGTATTTATGTTAATAATGAGCAATTGGAAGAGGCGATTTTAAGTATTGCTAAAAATAACCGACTAAATATAACCCAGTTACATAATTATGTGGAACAGCAGGGATTAAACTATGCTGCTTATCGTGAACAAGTACGCCAGGATATGATAATAGGAGCATTTAGTAATAGCGAAGTGCGACGTCGTTTAAGTATACCGCCTCAGGAGGTGGACTCATTGGCTACGCAGATATCTTTGCAACAACGTTCTAGAGTTAATTTTAATCTTACTAGTATTTTTTTGCCATTACCTGTAAATTCAACACAAGAACAACTAAGTAACCAAAAAAAAATTATTCAACAGTTAATTCAAAATATCACTAATGGTGTAGATTTGAATAAAATATATACCTTAAAATTTAATACCTTACAGCCTATTCAAAGAATAGATATGGGTTGGAAAAGAATACAAGAACTGCCATCTCTATTTTCTCAATCTTTAGTGCTTTCACATAAAGGTGATATTATTGGTCCGATTAACTCTGGTACAGGTTGTTATATTTTAAAAGTTAATGATATCCGTGGTGATAATAATCAGGCATTAGTGACTGAGTTATATGCCGATCATATTTTACTTAAACCATCAGTAATGATGTCCAATACTGAAGCAAAAAAAAAGTTATTGTACGTTTCAATGCATGTAAATAATAAAAGATCGTTTAATAAAATTGGAAAAAAGTTTGCGAAAGAGTTTGGTTCATCATGTGATATTAATGATTTAGGTTGGATCTCAGTAGAAAAGTTTGATCTAGAGTATCGAGACATGCTAAAGAATCTTACAATTGGCCAGATTAGTCAGCCAGTTCATTCTATATTTGGGTGGCATGTAATGCGTATTCTTGATATTCGCATAATAGACAAAAGTTATGACATGCAAAAAGAAAAAGCTTATCGTTTATTATTTAATCGTAAGTTTTACCAAGAAATGAAAAATTGGATGCAAGATGAGAGAAATTCTGCCTATGTTAAGATTAGCACTTAAAAATTCAATATATAATTAGACTGAAAAATTTTAACAAAAAAGATAAATAATCTTTATAAGATGGTAATTAATTTATTTTTATTGTGTGTGTTATGATTAGACTAATCAGTTGAGTTTGTTATGTATTTTTATAGTGTTAAGTAAAAAAGTTTTTACTTAAGTCTTTTATATCTAAATAATGAAGATTATAATAATAGATTATATTTAAGATTAATTCTATTTTATATAAATGCATTTATTAGATATTATTATTTATAAATGATAATTTTTACAATATAATATGTAAAGTAAAAAATATTTGATTAGAATGATTTAATATCTAAAATTTAGTTATAGAGGAAAATCAGTCTATATTAATTAATGATAATTAGATAGTTCTAAAGATGTGATTTTTGTGATTGAATAAAATTCGAATTAGTCTATAAATCTTAAAGAAGTGGTATAGAATTGGATATTTACAAGCTTTAACATGATTAGAATTATTAATGTTAGTTATAAAAAAATAAATTGTCATAATCTATAATTATGACAATTTATTTTTATTTCTAATGAGTAGCTTCTAGCTTTTTAATTGTTGGTTAATTTTTTTTAAAAAACATCAATGATATTGATTGTGGATAATATTTAACTTTTAGTATACAGATACTACATATAATCTAGGGTATTATTATTTATAATAGAGAATCTTGTTTAAATTGCTTACGATCTTCTTAACAATAAAACAGCTTCACAGGCAATGCCTTCTTTTCGCCCAATACAGCCTAGCTTTTCTGTAGTTGTAGCCTTGATGTTTACGCTATTTTTATGTATGCATAAGTCTTCGGAAATATTTATACGCATTTGTGTTATATAAGGCATGATTTTTGGAATTTGCGCAATAATTGTAAGGTCAATATTTTCGATTTGATAATGTTTTTCTGTAATACGTATAAACACTTCACGTAAAAGAAAACGACTATCTATTCCTTTGTAGAGAGGATTGTTTTCGGAAAAAAGAGTGCCCAGGTCCCCTAGGGCTGCTGCGCCAAGTAATGCATCAGTAAGTGCATGCAGCGCTACATCACCATCAGAGTGAGCTAGAAGTCCTTGATGATTAGGAATCAGAACACCACAGAGCATGAGTGGTCTAATACCGCCAAATGCATGCATATCAAAACCATGACCAATACGCATAGTATGTCCTGATAGATTAACGTTCGTAGAGAGATAATATTCAGCCAATGCTAAATCTTCTGGATATGTAACTTTTAAATTATCACTACGTCCTTTAATTAATTCAGGTTGATAGCCACAGCATTCCAGTGCTGATGCTTCATCAGTAATATGCTTCCCTAAATCAATTGCTTTTCTTAAGCAATTTAATAGCAATTTTAATGGAAATAATTGCGGTGTTAATGCATGCCATAAAGACTCACGTTGTTTACTAGTATAAATCTGATTACTTCCATTTACAGCCTGTTTAATGGTATCACGTACTGGAAGCGCTAAAACACCACCAATTTTGCTATTTAAAGTAAGACTTAGAATGCGTTGTAAGTCTTCTGAGTGTAAACAAGGTCGGGCAGCATCGTGTACTAATACCCATTGAACAGGTGGAGCCGCTTGGAGAGCTGCTAGTACTGAAGTAGCACGCCATTTTCCGCCGATAACAGTAGTGATACGTAAATTACGAGCCACTGATAGTTGATTAAAATATACATCTTCTGGATGTAACGCAACTATTATTTTTTTAATTTCTATATTTTGTAACAATACATTTAAAGTATGCTCTAGAATTGTTTTTCCGGCAACAGTGAGGTATTGCTTAGGTCGCTTAGATTGCATACGACTACCTATTCCTGCAGCAGGTACTATAGCGACTACATCTATCAATGAGGTATTATTTTCCATGATGTTTTATTATATATATATAAAAATATCATCTGCTTGTTTGATACGCTTATAGCGATAACCCTTAATCAGAGTATAAATAATAACTTTTCTGGTAGATTAGATTCAGTTTCTTAGAGTTATCTTAGTAATATTGTATGTACTATATATATAATCTAAGGTCATATAAAATTTTTATTTGTTGTATATTTCGTGTTTATTGAGTATTTGGCTCTTTAAGAATTTCGTCAGAATTATTTAAATCATTAATTCTCGATAAAAGTTTTTCATTTCTTTCTTTAAGAATAGAATTATATTCTTTTTGTAGTTTTAGATCGCTATTGATACGATAAAAACTATTGATTCCATTTTTTCCTAACCAAAGAGAATATTGCAGCCAACTTAAAAGAATTAGTAATAATAATATTAATTTACCCAAAATGCCTCTCTATTCAACGTTTTTCTATATTACATGGTTGTCACTATTTTTAGAAATAATTATTATCTTTCGAAATTGTAAAAAGTAATAATATTAAATTTTTTATTATATGCTTTAGGTAACATCGACCTAAATTATTACAAAATGCATAAAAGATTATTTTTTGCATTTGTGAAGAGACCATATATATCCCATCATTATTTTTAAATTGAAAGAACATTTCTTGAACGTAAAAATTCTAATACTTTGTCAGATAAATGTGACACTTTGTGTTCACCGTTTAGTCGTATTTCAGGTTGGATTGGAATCTGATACTCTGAATTAATACCAGTAAAGTGGGGTATTGTTCCGCTACGCGCTTTCTGATATAAACCTTTTGGGTCGCGTGCCTCACATATGGCGAAAGGTGTATCGATAAAAATCTCTACAAATTTCTCCTTTGTTAACATTTCACGCACCATTTGACGTTCGGAGCGATAAGGGGAAATTAATGCAGTCAGGACAATTAAACCAGCATCTACCATGAGTTTTGCCACTTCACCAACTCTTCGGATATTTTCATAACGATCAGGTTTATCAAAACCAAGGTCTCTGCATAAACCATGCCTTAAATTATCCCCATCAAGCACATAACTGCTTGCACCTAGCTGGTAAAGTTTTTCTTCTACTGATCCGGCTATGGTGGATTTACCTGATCCGGATAGGCCAGTAAACCATAAAACTATACCTTTATGACCATGTAATGTTTCTCGAGATTGGCAAGTAATTGGATGATTATGCCATATTATATTTTTCTGATCCTGTATCATGTTTCGCCTATGTTGTAAGATGAGATGTACGCTACTGCGGGAAATGACGACGTATAAGAGCCTTCAGCTCTATCTCAAAAGACTCATGGTTAATTCCGTTAGTATTGATAGGGTCTGATGATACTTGACGTATCATCCCAGCTCCTACAGTGGCGTTACTGAGACGATCGATGATAATCATTGAGCCAGTCACTTGATTTTTTTCGTAAGTATCAACTGAAAGAATTTCATCAAATATAATGTCTACACGACCTATTGCATTTAGCGGGAGATCTTTACTGGCATGCTGCGTAAAGTTATTAATATTTATCTGGTAACAAATTTTATCAATACGCATAGAGGTTAATTTATTAGCGATTTTTACATTAAAAATACTGCCTGGAATCAGTGGCTTTTCTGCCATCCAGACTATATCTATACTAGCACATCGGACTGGTATTAATGTATCCTCTGCGTCTATTAGAAGATCTCCACGGCTAATATCAATTTCGTTTTGCAATACTACAGTAATTGCTTCTCCCGCAATAGCATAGTCTAGATTACCATCAAATGTTACTATGCGAGATATATTGGACTTTATCCCGCTTGGCATAGCTTTTATTAATTGTCCTACTTGTAAAATTCCAGAAGAAAGTGTGCCAGAATAGCCACGAAAATCGAAATTTGGACGATTAATATATTGCACTGGAAAGCGTACAGGTTGTTTTATGATTTCGCGATGGACTTCAATAGTTTCTAGTAGTTTTAAAAGAGTTGAACCTTTATACCAATGTATCTGACCAGTGGCTCCAGTAACATTTACACCCTCTAAAGCAGATATAGGTATACAGTGAATATTAACAATAGAAGGCAGTTTAGTTGAAAAATTAAGAAAATCTCTCTGAATTACCTGAAAAATATCTTCTTTATAATGTACTAAATCCATTTTATTAATAGCCACGATTAAGTGTTTAATACCTAAAAGTGTAGCAATTAAACTATGTCGACGGGTTTGTTGTAAAATGCCTTTTTGTGCATCAATAAGTAGGATGGCTAGATCACAAGTAGAAGCGCCAGTTGCCATATTGCGCGTATATTGTTCATGACCCGGAGTGTCAGCGATGATAAATTTACGACGATTGGTAGAAAAATACCGATATGCAACATCAATAGTAATACCTTGTTCACGCTCAGCCTGTAATCCATCTACTAAAAATGCTAGATCTAGTTTATTTCCTTGAGACCCATGACGTTTGCTATCATTTTTTAACGATAGTAACTGATCGTCATAAATGTGTTTTGTGTCATGTAACAAGCGACCAATAAGTGTGCTTTTACCGTCATCTACACTACCACATGTAAGAAATCGCAATAGGCTTTGGTTTTTTTCTTTATATGTCCATATTTCTGAATTTTTCTGAGCGAGGTTATCTGTTGTAATCAAAGTGGTCATAAAATTTCCTTAGAAATAACCTTGTCGTTTTTTTAGTTCCATAGAGCTGGTTTGGTCGTGATCTATCATGCGACCTGTGCGCTCACTACTTGTACTGAGAAGCATTTCTGAGATAATAGCAGGTACTGTATTTGCTGTTGATTCTATTGCTCCAGTTAGCGGCCAGCAACCGAGGGTTCGAAACCGTACCATGCGTTGCTCAATAATTTCATCAGGTTTTAAATTGATTCGATTATCATTAATCACTATGATTATACCGTCACGTTTTAGAACTGGGCGAACATCTGCTAGATATAACGGAACAATTTTAATATCTTCAAGAAAAATATATTCCCAGATATCTATTTCAGTCCAGTTAGAGAGCGGAAATACACGAATACTTTCACCTTTATTAATGATTCCATTATAGTTATTCCATAACTCTGGGCGTTGGTTTTTAGGGTCCCATCGATGAAAACGATCACGGAAGGAATAGATACGCTCTTTAGCGCGTGACTTTTCTTCATCACGGCGGGCTCCTCCAAAAGCTGCATCAAAGCCATATTTATCTAGGGCTTGTTTAAGACCTTCAGTTTTCATAATATCTGTATATTGTGCACTACTATGCTTGAATGGATTAATACCTACTTCTTCCCCTATTGGATTGCGATAAACTAATAGTTCTAGACCCAGTTCTTTTACAGTATGATCACGAAATTCATACATTTCGTGAAATTTCCATCCAGTATCCACATGTAACAGAGGAAATGATATGGTACCTGGATAGAAGGCTTTACGTGCTAAATGTAACATTACTGATGAGTCTTTGCCAATAGAATATAACATTACTGGATTAGCGAACTCTGCTACAACTTCGCGGATAATATAAATACTTTCCGCTTCTAGTTGACGTAAATAAGTTAGTTTTTTTAAATCCATAATATGTCCTTAAGAAAAGTTAGAATATATAAACCTGTTATCCATGTATTTTCTTGGAATTCTGATACCATGCTAATTGTTGATGCAGGTTAACCACCGCACCTATAACTAATAAAGTTGGAGCGGAGGTATGTCGTGTGAGTTCGAATAGGTTTTTTAATGTTCCGGTTTTAACTTGCTGGTCTTGATGTGTTCCTCGGCTAATAACAGCCACGGGTGTTTTTAGATCGCGACCATGTCTGATTAATTGGTGAGAAATTTTATCTGCAGTTATAGAGCCCATATAAATCACTAACGTCTGATCCGAGTTAGATAGTGTTGACCAGTCTATGACTGTCCCATTGTCACGGCAATGTCCGGTAACAAATAAAACGCTCTGCGCATAGTCTCTATGCGTCAATGGAATGCCAGCATATGCAGTAACGCCAATAGCTGCGGTTACGCCAGGTACTACCTGAAATGGAATACCAGCTAATGCTGCCGCTTGAAGTTCTTCACCACCACGACCAAAGATGAAGGGGTCGCCACCTTTTAAACGAACAACTCTTTTACCTTGTTTTGCTAATTTTATTAACATATGGTTAATATCTTTCTGCGAAATGCTATGAGCATTAGCACGCTTCCCTACGCATATACGCTCAGCATCTCGTCTACCTAAGTTTAAAATTTCATCACTGACTAAATAGTCATATAATAATACATCAGCTAGTTGCATTGCCTGTAATCCACGCAAAGTTAGTAGTCCACTACTACCTGGTCCTGCGCCTACTAAAGTGATTTCACCTAGTGATACGTTTATATCACCTAACTGGCGATCTAAGACACGTTTTGCCTCATCTATATTTCCAGAGGCTATATGACTAGAGAATAAACCATTAAAAGCTTTATCCCAAAAATGACGACGGTCTGACAATATATAAAAACGCGCTTTAACTTTATTACGCCACTGATTTGCTATTTTTGCCATTTTTCCTATATGAGATGGTAATAAAGATTCTATTTTTTCACGTAATAATCGTGATAGCACAGGAGCTGTTCCACCAGATGAAATAGCTATGACCACTGGGGATCGGTCAATAATAGAAGGAAAAATAAAAGAACAGTTTGGTAGTTCATCAACTACATTAGCTAGTAGATATCGATCAGTAGCATCTTGATATATTCGACTATTTAGTTGAGAATCATCCGTGGCAGCAATTACTAGAAAAACTTGTGCAAGTTGGTTAGGATGATAAATTTTTGCTATCCATTGAACATTATTCGTTGCTATCATATCTAATAATGTCTTGGATAATTTACAAGACACAACCCGTACATTAGCTCCAGCCTGAGTTAGTAGTTGAATTTTTCGGGCTGCTGTTTTACCACCGCCTACTACTAGTACTGACTTTTGTCTTAGGTTAGCAAAAATAGGTAAATAATCCACATGAACCTTCATAGTAACATAAGCTGATACAGGAATATATGTGCTATTCTGAAGCGTAATAAAATTACTACTTGAAATAAGTAGTTATCAAATAAGTTTAACATAATGTAGTAAAAAATAAGTACTGTAATTTTTGATTTTAATAGAACAGTTAGTGCTATAAAATATTAAATATAATAACTACATCGTTTAATGGTCATTTCGGACATAGCAGTGATTTTAAAAATTTATCTAAGATAAATATCTTATATTGATAAATTTTTGTAGTTATTATAAATAATGAAAAAAATTATATTTATTTGAATAAAATATCTATTCATATTATTTAAGATTATTTCATGATACTTGAGTGGTTATAGATTAGAAACTATCAAAATATAGAAATTTTTTCTGAGCATTATCTTGGGTATGTGTGTTTTACATGACAGTACTTACGAGTACTGATAGAAAAGATAATTAAGAGTGTTATACTTAAAATTATTTGTACTAATGAAATATCACTCTTAGTACAGGCAGTTCATATTAATTTAGTGCTTTATATGTAACCAACATCCCATGAAGCATGAAATTTAATATATTAAATATTAATAACCTTAATGTTTTTTTGATAACTCTAAAATATTTTTTAATATTTATATTTTTAACATTTTAATTTATTTTAGGTTATTGAATATCTATACTACTATCAAGTATAAATAGTGAATTTGTGCTAAAAATATAACATATACCTTTATCAATACTACTAAGCATACCGGAAAAATGCTTTTAAGAATTCAATATTTAATATGGCTTTCTATATTTTTATATTGAGTGCGTACTAAAAATTCAAAAGTTTTATATATTTATTAATTTTTTGTATGTTTTTGTAAATTTTTTATTTACTAAACTATTACTTATTGTAACATGATGAACTAATAAAATATTAAATTATATAAAATAATATCATAGAGTATACATACTTATTTTAAATATAAGTATAATACACTAAAGATTATTATGAAAGTCTTATATTTAAGATTGCCCTTAGTTATCACGAATACATTGTTAATCTTCATGTAAACCACACTCTCTTTTGAGACCAAAAAATCGAGTATCTTCTTCTTTCATTCCTGTTTCCAGTTTTTTTGTAGTATGAATATCTCCAACGGATGCATAACCAAGATTCCATAAAGGATGGTAATTAAGATTGTGTTTTTTAATATAATTAAAAATTTTTTGATCATCCCAGTCAATAATCGGAAGCAGCTTAAAAATACCATGTTGAATCGTAAGGATTGGTAGATTTACACGAGTGCTTGCTTGAGTGCGACGTAGACCTGCAAACCAAGTTTTCGCGTTTAATTCTTTAATTGCACGTTTTAGAGGTTCTATTTTATTTATCTGATTGTATTTTTCAATGCCTTCTATGCCTTGCTCCCACAATTTACCGTACCGTGATTCTTGCCAAGCTGGACTTTGCAAACAACGAAAGACATGCAATTTTAATTGCATTTGCTCGGTTAACTGATCAATAAACTGATAGGTTTCTGAAAAAAGATAACCAGTATCAGTAAGAACTACTGATATATCAGTTTTTTGTTGTGTTATGAGATGTAAACTCACAACTGACTGTATACCAAAACTAGATGTTAAAATGGCCTCTCTTGGTAGGTGTTCTAGCCCCCACTGAACACGCTCTTCAGGTGGAAGCTTAGTTAAATCATGATTAATATTCTCGAGTGCTATAGCACGTTCCTTTTTTGATAACTGGCATAGCTCAATAAGGTTAAGTATTTCCACTTATTTCTCCGTTATTGCCAAAAATCTCTGGCTGGGTCTAATATTGGCTTAATAAGGCCAGTTCGAACAATAAAATCACCAAATCCTTCATTAATTTTTCTTAAATTAGACCACTTATAAATTAATTTATCAAGGATTTTTAAGGAATCTTCTATGCTAATATTTTTTTGATATATACGAGGAATGCGCGTGCCAATACGATTGCCACCTAGGTACATGTTGTAGCGTCCAGGTGATCTTCCTATTAATCCAACTTCAGCTAGCAATGCACGGGCGCATCCATTAGGACATCCGGTAATACGCAGAACGATATACTCATCTTCTACGTTATATTTTTTCATAATTTTTTCTACATGTGTGACAAATTTTGGTAAAATTCGTTCTGCTTCGGCCATGGCTAGAGGACATGTTGGAAAGGAAACACAAGCCATTGAATGCTCCCGTTGATGGCTCGTATGTCCCATTAGGCCATATAATCGTGCTATTTTTTCAATGTTTTCTTTTTCTAATTGTGTTACTCCTGATACTATTAAGTTCTGATTTGCTGTTAATCTAAAAAAACCCTTATGAATTTTAGCGATTTCTGCCATACCAGTTTTTAAAGGGCGACCGGGATAATCTAAAAGTCGACCATTTTCAATAAATAAGGTTAAATTCCATTTATCATCCACACCATGCACCCACCCAAAACGATCCCCACGGGTTGTGAAGTGATAATGACGTATCGGCTCAAGAGTTACACCAGAACGATTTTCGACTTCAGTTTTAAAAACATGTGGGCCAACACGCTCTAGGGTATACTTAGTTTTAGCATTTTTACGATTAGTGCGATTTCCCCAATCACGCTGAACAGAAATGACTGCTTCGGCTATTTTGAGGAGGTTATTTTTAGATACATAACCAAATTCAGTTGCAGTTCTAGGATAAGTAGTCTTATCAGCGTGATCTATCGAGAGACCACCGCCCACTAACAAGTTAAAACCAGTTAATATTCCTTTTTCAATAATGGCAATAAAATTCATATCGTTTGCGTGTAGATCAACTTCATTATGCGGCGGAATTACAAATGTGGTTTTAAATTTACGAGGTAAGTAGGTTTTACCTAAAATAGGTTCCGAATCAGTAGTAGTGGCTTTTTTTTTGTCCAGCCATATTTCAGCATAAGCTTTGGTGCGTGGTAACAGATGCTCAGATATTTTTTTTGCATACTCATAGACTTCCTGATGAAATATAGATTCCATCGGGTTGGCGCTACATAATACATTACGATTTACATCATTGGCAGTACCTAGTGAATCTAAACCAATGCTATTAAGCATTGTATGTGCTAATTTTAGGTTTTTTTTTAAAATACCATGAAATTGAAAAGTTTGGCGATTAGTTAGACGAATGCTGCCATATAAAGTGTTTGCTGTAGCAAATTGATCTATAGCTAACCATTGTTCTGCGGTAATAACACCACCTGGTAAGCGACAACGTAACATCATGGCATGTTTTGCATCTAGCTTCTGTTCTGCGCGTTCAGCCCGAAGATCGCGATCATCTTGTTGGTACATTCCATGAAAACGAATTAGAAAAAAATTATCACCATGAAAACCACCACTGAGATTATTATTTAAATCTTCAGCAATGCTTCCGCGTAAATAACAACTTTCTGCCTTCATGCGTTCAGCATCAACCAGCTTACCTTCAATTAGTAGCGGTCCACAATATTTTTTATTACTCATTAGTAGATATCTCTCTGATAGCGGCGCTGAATACGTAAATCACTTAATAAGTCACTAGCCTCCACTGTATTCATGGAACCAAATTTTGTTATAATTTCTATTAATGCTTTTTCTACACCTTTTGCCATATAATTTGCAGAACCACATATATAAAGATGTGCACCGTTTTTAATCCAATTCCATACTTCTTCACCATTAGAAAGGATTTTGTCTTGTATATAAATTTTTTGACTTTGATCACGTGACCACGATAAATCTATTCGAGTGAGTAGGCCATCTTTGACGTATCTCTGCCATTCTATTTGATACAAGAAATCTTCTGTAAAGCATGGATTTCCAAAGAATAGCCAGTTTTTACCAGTTGACTCTTCACATTCACGTTGCTGCATAAAGGCTCGAAATGGTGCAATACCTGTTCCAGCTCCAATCATAATTATTGGGGTTTGTGGGTTTTCTGGTAAACGAAAATTATCATTTTTTTCAATAAAAATACGTACTTCATCGCCTATACTTAAATGATCTGCTAAATAACTAGAAGCCCCTCCGGCTCTATCACGTCCATCTATGCGAAAGCGTACGACACTAACAGTAATATGTACTTCATTTTCATTTTCTTTTTGTGAAGATGATATGGAGTATAATCGTGGAGTACACGGACGTAGTATACTAATCAGTTCCTGGGCACTTATCTGCTTTTTAGAAAAGCGAATCATATCAACAATAGGTGTGTTTTGCGCATATTGTTGCAATGATGTATCTTTGCTATTCACCTGTTTTAATAAGATCTCACTTTTTGAAAACTTAGCATAGTTTTCAACTATTTTTGGCGTATTGACGGTCAGCTCAAAATGTTTCTTTAGTGCCTCTGCGATGGGAAGATTATCTCCTTTTACTGAAACCAGCTCTTCCCCTGTAAGCGATAAGAGTGTTAGGAATTCTTGTACTAATAAGGTGTTATTTTCAAACCATACGCCCAGGGCATCGCCTGGTTGATAGCGCAAATTAGAATGCATGAGGTCTATTTCAATATGGCGTACGTCCTTTGTTGATTCTCGCCCGGTAATTTTTTGATTAACCAACAAACGTGCTTTTAGTGGCTTATGTTTAGTATACGTTATATAGTTAACTGTATTAGTGTTATCTTTTATCTCATAATCTATTTGGTCAGATGTAAGAAGGACCCGTTTTTTTAATATCTGGATAAGTTGCGTGCGCCATGTTTGAGCTTGTTCAGAATATTCTACATCAGCATCTACGCGATCAAGAAGACGCTCTGCGCCTAATTCAGCGAGTCTTTTATCAAAATCTTTACCCGCTTGGCTAAATAGTTCATAGGAGCTATCTCCTAACCCAAATACTGAAAACGCAAGAGAATTCATTGTAGGCGCTTTTTTAGATATCAAAAATCGATATAATGCGATTGCTTCTTCGGGTGGTTCACCATTTCCCTGTGTGCATGTGATTAAAACTAATAATTTTTCACGGCTGATATGTTTAAACTTATAATCACAAGCATGGATGTGCTTTACGTTTAGTTTTTCTGCTAGGCACTCACTACGTAATTTTTCAGCAAGATTACGAGCATTTCCAGTCTGTGAAGCAGATATGATTGTCACAGATTGAGGCTGGGTAGGTTTTAACGTAGTGTTGGAGTCATTGTGTTTTTTTTGGTGCATCTTCCCCCAGAAATATCCAGATAGCCAGGCTAGTTGAGTGACTGTACAATCATCTGTAACAGATTGTACATAAGACAGCTTTTCTGTTTCGATGGGTAGTATATTTTTTACAGGTACTTTAGTAGTCATTATATCAAAAATCCCAGAGTTAGAGATCGATATCGAGAAGGTAATGGTTAACACGTAAAACTGATAAAAGAGGGGTTATTCTCAATTTCACATAAAAAATTAATTAAATAATTATCTAAAGTATTATTTTATCAACAAAGAGATGATTTTGTTGCAAGTTAATTATTTGCATATTATGCAAAATAACGCTTTATCAGAATGTCTATTCTGAAATAAATGCACTAATATTACAAGTGAATATCTCACTGATTATGAGAAATTAGTATCTTCTTTCATTAGGAATTCTTGTATCATGTCTTTAGGTTATTTTTTGAAGGATAAAAACTAGTATCAAGATATAAAATTTATTTTATTAGTTTGAATATGCATGAAGTATGGTAGAGACTTATATAGTCTAACTATGTGAATATTTAACTATAATGGTAAAATTAAGCAGTCAGTAGTACATTAGTTAATGTGGAGATAGATATTTTGTAGATTATTTATTAGTTATAGTGATAAATCCTTAGATTAGTATGTTTTATCTCATGTGAAGCAAACGGTTTGTGTAAAACATTTTAAGGCATTTTTAAGATAAACTGGTAGATATTTTAGTCATCAATAAACATTTATAAAGTTAGGTGGTATAATGATAACATTGTTTAAAGATTTCAAATTTGAAGCTGCACATTATTTACCTTATGTACCCAATGGTCATAAGTGCGGTAATTTGCATGGGCACTCTTTTTTGGTTCGTATAGAAGTAACTGCGGAAATTAATCCCCGTACTGGTTGGGTAATGGATTTTTCTGATATTCAGCTTGCATTTCAGCCACTCTATACTCAGCTGGACCATGCTAATTTAAATCAAATACCGGGCCTTGAAAATCCCACCAGTGAGGTACTATCTATCTGGATTTGTCAAAAAATTAAACCAGCGCTTCCTTTTCTTAGTGCAGTTGTAGTGCAAGAAACTTGTAATTCTGGATGTATATATCGTATATAATATTATATATAATATATAAGAAAAAGATACGGTAATCAAGTTACTGTAAAGATTAGTAATTATTTATATAATATTATATATAAGATTTCCAGCTTACTTTTTATAGTGTTTATCATAAAACTGAGATTTGTGATTATTGATATTTTAGTAAATATGATATGATGAAATTAATAATGTATTTATTACTAATTTCGAATAATGCTTGTTCTTAGCTTATTTTTGTGACCTAATTTTCATTAGATACCATAGAATAATATTAGATGTGTATCTATAGCATAAGAATATTAAGCAGCATGTTATATCTCGAATACTACAATATAAAATGCATATAAAAAGATAAAAAATAGGATATCATTATAGATGATAAATGACTATCTAGGTTGTTACTTAGTTTTTGTAAAAATTATTATATATAATATAAAAACAGTTAGGTTGATTTTGAGATCATCCTAATTAAGGGATGTTGATATATTTGTGTGTTTGTATTGATAGACGCCAATTTTTTTGAATACAAGTTTTAATACAGAGCTGGATAGCGCTAGTTATATGATTAATGGGTTGTAACAAAATAATGCGTTTTTTTTCATCTGTAATTGTTTTAATGCAGTTAACTAATGCATCAATATCACGTTGACGACCAACAGGGTGTTTAATTTCATCGGCTCTTTTTAAAGCTTGATGCAATAGGCTATGGTTTTTATTTTTTTTGATTTTTGGAGAGACTGTAACCCAAGTTTCCATCGAGCATAGTATAGCATGTGTTCCGCTGGTTTCTATTTGACAAGTTAATCCAGTAGCTTGCAAGGCGATACTGAGTGGTCGTAGATCATACAGACATGGTTCACCGCCAGTTATTACGACATGCTTTGCTGTCCAGCCTAGGTTGGTTATAGTATCTAGAATTTCTGTGGTATCAGCTAACCCCCATGAGTTGTTATTTGAAATTTTTAAGGGAATCGATTCCCATGATATTTCCTTATGAGATAGTTTATTCCACGTATATTTAGTGTCGCACCATTGACAGCCAACCGGACATCCTTGTAGGCGTATAAAAATTGACGGAACACCCACATAAACACCTTCTCCTTGTAGGGTTTGGAATATTGCATTAATTGGGTATTGCATTTATTCCTCTATAATAATAATGAATATAGTTTTAATTTTGAAATAATTAAAATATATAGGTATGTAACATGTGACTAGTGTTACATGGGAATAATTTTTTATTTATTTCATGAAAATGATTACATAAAAATATAGAATATGTTCTGCATGTTGGTTTAGTAGTAAATACTATTTGATGGTTTATAGTTGTTTTTATTAAAAATCTGTAGTTTTTTTTATCCAATTATATGTAATTTAAGAATGAGATAGTTGTATAGTATTTAATTTAAAGCCTTGTTTATGATATTGCTTGTAACGCTCACGTGCTAACATCTTAGATGACTCTTCTAAGGGCACAAAGTCTATTATTTCATAAAAAGATAATATATAATCAGAACATTTTGTGAGTAGATTAATTACTACATCATATTTTTTACTAGAGTAAGAATCTTCCCATATAAGTTCTACCGGTGCGCCATGTTTTGGTCCTTCATTTGCTATGTTATGAGGTATAAAAGAATAAGGTACGTTTTTCCAGAGAATATTATCTAACCGAATCGCCTGTTTTTTGTTTTTACAGGCGATTAATACACGTTTTTTTTTATTATACCATGTTTTGTAAACTAACTTACAAATTAATTCTTCTTGGGTGGTGATGGTAAATAATTGTTGATTGCGTGCCAGAAGATAGAAGCTTACATGTTTTATTAGCATATATTTTTAAAACGTCCAATAATACAGTTATTAGGCATGATATGAGTTAAATCTTTCAGTTAAGTTAGCAAAACATGAAATAAGAAAAACAAGCAATTTTCCAGTATCATAATATACTAGATGTTGATTGTATGATTACATATAGCCTCATAGGTATATTTTTTCTTCATTTTGGGAGTAGTCCTAAGAGGATTTAGTTACACGATTAGCGCGATTAATTAAAAACTGAGATAGTAAAGCTACTGGTCGACCGGTAGCTCCTTTTTTGCATCCAGATTGCCATGCAGTGCCGGCTATATCTAGGTGCGCCCAATGGTACTTATGAGCGAAACGTGCTAAAAAACAAGCTGCGGTGATAGCTCCGGCATGCTTCCTGCCAATATTAGCTATATCAGCAACATTAGAGTCTAGTTGTTGTTGATATTGCTCTGTGATTGGCAGTCGCCAAATGTGATCTCCAGCTTGTTCTGCTGCAATTTTTAGTTCGTTTGCTAGTGGATTATAGTTGGAAAATAATCCGCTCATGTGATGTCCTAATGCAACAACACAAGCACCTGTTAATGTAGCTATATCAATCACTGTGTCTGGCTGAAAACGCTCAATGTATGTTAATACATCACACAATATTAATCGACCTTCGGCGTCAGTATTTAATACTTCCACTGTTTGTCCGGATAAAGTAGTTACCACGTCTCCTGGGCGATAAGCATAGCTACCTGGCATGTTTTCACAACCAGCCATAATTCCAATGATGTTAAGTGGTAAATTAAGCTCAACAGCTACACGCATAGCACCATATACAGATGCTGCGCCACACATATCATATTTCATTTCATCCATATTTTCGCTTGGTTTAAGTGAAATACCTCCAGTATCGAAGGTTACACCTTTTCCAATTAAGATGATAGGATGAGTTTTTGGATCTAAAGCACCTGAATATTTAATTACTGACATTAGAGATTCATTGCGCGATCCATGACCAACAGCGAGATAAGCATTCATGCCTAGCTCTATCATCTCTTTTTCTCCAATGGAATAAGTAGTTATTCTGTGGTTCCATTCTTTGGCTAGTTGACATGCTTGCGTAGCAAGATAAGAAGCATTGCAAATATTTGGCGGCATATTACTGATATCTTTTGCCATTTTAATGCTATTTGCAATAGCTAATCCGTGTGTTATGGCATGCGTTCCAATGCTAAGTTCGCTATTTGTAGAGAGACTAAAGATGACATTGTGCAATGAGGATGTTGGTAAATTTTTTTTATTTTTTAGCTGATTAAAACTATATACTGCATCGTGAGTCACTTCTATAGCATGACGTATTCTCCAGTATACGTTACAGCCTTTAATATGAATTGGTGTTTCAGTAAGAAAAACAATAGCTTTTGTTAATCCTGCATTGTTTAACACTTGAATAGTTTTGTAAATAATTTTTTTATAATTTTCTTGGTTGATGTCTCCTTTTTTACCACATCCAATTAGTAAAATACATTTAGAAAAAAGCTTTGGCACATGATGTAATAATAAGGTTTGTCCAATTTTACCTTGCATTGAGCTATCCATTAGTACAGAACGAATATAACCGTTACTAATTTTATTTAGTTTCTCAGCAATTGGTGATAGTCGTCGAGATGTAAAAATCCCTATTACCATACAGGTACTTTTGTGTTTATCTAAGTTACCAAGTCGAACAGTACATTTCATGTGCTCTCCTGTTTGTTTTTTTATAAATATCTATATAGTGATAATAGATAATGGTTTTTATATCGAAAAATATGCGCTACAGGTGCATGTATGCACAGAAGGAGTTTGTATCATAACGTATGCATGGTTCCCTTAAATTGTTATATAATTTGAAGATGCTTCAGTATTCTAGTATTTTTTAATAGAATGTTCATCACCCATCAATTTTATTATTTATTTCAGAATGCTGTCACTTCTGTATACATTCTATATAATACAGTATAATGATTAGTTTAATTACTATATTAAATATAGATATGTTTTTTGAGTTTTATAATTTCTGAAATTTATATAAATTTTAAGAGGCACAGAGATTTAACAATTTATTCTATTGAAGTAAGACTCTTTAGCCCAGATTCTTCCCGTAGCTGAATAGCTTTGTCGGTTTTTTCCCATGGAAACTGTTCACGACCAAAATGACCATAAGTAGCGGTTTCACGATAGATCGGGCGAAGCAAATTTAACATCTGAATAATACCGTATGGTCTTAAGTCAAAGATTTTACGTACTAATAGAATTAGCGTTTGAGTTTTTATTTTTTCGGTACCAAATGTTTCTATCATAATTGAGGTTGGTTCAGAGATTCCTATAGCATAAGAAATCTGAATTTCACACTTTTCGGCAAGTCCGGCAGCAATAATATTTTTTGCGACATATCGTGCTGCGTATGCAGCAGAGCGATCAACTTTTGAAGGGTCCTTGCCAGAGAATGCTCCGCCACCATGACGAGCCATGCCGCCATAAGTATCTACTATAATCTTACGACCAGTTAATCCGCAGTCAGCCATTGGGCCGCCTATAACAAAGCGACCAGTGGGGTTAATATAGTACTTTATAGTGTTGTGTATCCATTTTTGTGGCAGAATAGGCTTGATAATTTCTTCCAGTACTGCCTCTTGAATATCTTTTTGTAAGATTTCTTCTGAATGTTGAGTGGAGAACACAACCGTATCAATGCCAATAATCTTTCCGTCTTCGTACTGAAATGTGAGCTGACTTTTTGCATCTGGACGAAGCCAGGGCAGCGTTCCGTTTTTTCTAACTTGAGATTGTCTCTGAACCAGTCGATGTGCATAAGTTACTGGCGCTGGCATAAGAACATCTGTTTCATTGGTTGCATATCCAAACATTAACCCTTGATCACCAGCCCCCTGTTCAACTGGGTTAGGGCGATTGATGCCCTGATTAATATCGGGTGATTGTTTACCAATAGCGTTTAGTACAGAACAAGAATTTGCATCAAACCCCATATCAGAATGAATATAGCCAATATCTCGAATGCTCTGTCGGGTAATTTCTTCAATATCTACCCAGGCGGTAGTAGAGATTTCACCGCCAACCATAACCATACCTGTTTTTACATATGTTTCACAGGCTACCTTGGCTTGTGGATCCTGTTCAAGGATGGCATCTAGCACAGCGTCAGAAATTTGATCAGCAATCTTATCAGGATGCCCTTCTGATACTGATTCGGACGTAAAAAGATATGTAGACATGTTTTTTCTATACCTGAGAGCTAGTGTGGTAGCAATTACACTAAAAATTATAACATATTAAAACACACAGATCTTAGATGTATGAACAATATATTTAGGATATAACATCTTTAAATTGATATTAATGAGTTTGAGTATAATTAGTTTAATTTTGGGTGTAGTAATTTTAAAATTTTAAACAGTAAAGGATCTTATGATCTGTATCGTATTACTTTAATGAATATGACATACATAACTAGTTGAGTGATGGACTTTGATTGTTATGAGGTAATGAGTGTCCTCAAAGTTATTAATTTTATTAGAAACACTATAATGATATGTTAAAATTTAATTTTTTATAGTTCTTAAAATTCTAAATTCTATTCTTATATTATTTATAATATCTGGTTTTTAAAATAAGTAAACATGTATAATATTATATTATATATGTGATATTTTTTATTATAGACACTAACTGCATGATATAGTGTTTAGATTATATAATCGGATATGACATATGAACATACCAGGGCTATATTGTTTACAATATAGCCCTGGTAATAAAATTATTTTTAATATTCTTATCTATTATTTATAATATCATAAATATTATAATCATAATTTATTTACATTATGTTTATAATTAAATTATAAACATAATGTAAAGTGTAATGATCGCTTCAACTAAATTCTATTTAGAAGGTATTTTTAAGTGTTTGATAATCATTTGAATATTTACTATTCTAATATCTCCTCTATAAATTTTTTTAAAATTAACATTACAAGATTACTATTTATCAGTCACAATTGTTATTGTGGTTCTTTTAGTGATAGAGATGATATATTTTATGATAACAATTACTTGTGATTATCAGATTCAATGAATTTATTTATTAAATTTTATTTATAAGAGGGAATTAATGTTTCTAATATAGGGGTAATATTTCTTGAATAGATGTTATTATAAAACCTATATACTTATATTATACCATTGCTAAATAGTATTTAAAATTGTATCAGTTTTTAATTAACAAATAAGATACAAATTTAATGGTATTAGTTACTAAAAGTTTTTTTCTTCTAGTAAAAATACAATCACAGTAATTATTATATTAAAAATTTAAAATATGCTTTTTAGTTATATAAGGTTATTTAATACCTATTTCAATCAATATATCTATATTAATTTTAATGACTATTTATTTATTATGACACTAGATTATAACAGATTCTGTTGGTTAATTCTGAACAATTAGAGATCAAGTGTGAAACATTATAAATAAAGATAGCATATATATGTTAACTTCATACATCTTATTTATACAAATATGAAATAAGAATTATTAAATAATAGTTATATGTAGTTAATAAATTTACGTAATTATAGATTTTATCAGGCTTTCTCGAAGGGCATTATGTTTTATGAAATTTTTTAATGCAATAATTAATAAATGTTGTAAGTACACTCATTATATTTTCTATTTGTTATTTTTTTTTAGTGCAATTCCTTTAGTTTTTGCCATGGATATACCAATATTACCCAAAGAGGAATCTTCCGATGATGTATTAAAAACACAATTAGCATCTCCTGCTGATCCTGAGTCTCATGTAGTATATGCCATCTCTTCTAATGGAGAAGTCGCAGGAGGATATTCTTCTATTCAGGAATACCAGAGGCAAGCTTCTGTTTGGTCTGGCTTATCTTGGTTACATCCAACTAAATTAGGCACATTAAAATCTGATAATACAGGAATGGCAAGCATATTAGCTTTATCTGCTGATGGAAAAATAGCGGGAGGTTATTCCACTCCTGTTAATACAGATTCCCGCCATGCAGTGATATGGTCTGGGGATAACTGGAAAACAGCAACTGATATAGATAGTAAGAGATCGAATCACGCTATAGTCTCTGAAGTATCTTCTTTGTCTGCTGATGGAAAAATAGCAGGAGGCCACTCGAGTGCAAATGATAAAGATTTGCTTACGGGCGCGATTTGGTCTGGTGATCATTGGGGGACTTATACTAATGTTGGAATGGATATAGAACATGCCGAATATCCTATATACTCTGGGGTGTCAGTATTATCGGGTGATGGAAAAGTAGCGGGGGGATATATGAGCCGCAACAGACATGCTTCGCATGCGATTATTTGGTCTGGTGATAATTGGGAAAAAAAGACTATTGTTGATAGATCATCTTCTGATAGTGTTTTTGATAAACTGTTTAACAATTCTGTATCTGAGGTATTAGCTTTATCTTTTGATGGAAAAATAGCAGGTGGGTTTAGGATTAATGAAAAACAAGTTCCTCAAGCTACTGTGTGGTTAGGTGATAATTGGGTAAAACAAGTTAATTTAGGTACACTAAGTAGCAATGCCTCCGGGGAATCTAAAGTCTTATCTCTTTCTCCTGATGGTCTAATAGCAGGTGGATATTCTAGTGTTAATGCACACAGTTCTGTGTGTCATGCAATTATTTGGTCTGGTAAAGATTGGCAAGATAAAATTGATTTAGGTACATTAAAAAATGATCTTTCTGGATCTTCTGAGATCTTTTCTTTTTCTCCTAACGGAAAAATCGCTTTCGGGGAATCTGATACAGATGATAGAGTAAAGCATCCATTTTTATTTAGAGTACCGCGAGAGGTTTCTCCTTCCTTGCCGATCAATTCTGTTGGTTCGAAAAAATTAATTGAAGATAAAAATATACATATGATGAAACCATTTTTGGTTGATTCCATTAATACCCGCTCTGCTATCAGCCAAGTTTCTGCTGATACTTTTACACTAATTAAATCACAAGAGCATACTTTAACAAATTTACAGAAAGGATGCGTTGCTGGAGATAACCGGTTATGTTGGTTAATCTATACTAAACCTGCAACGTTTATGATGAAAAATGTCACACCTGTGGTCAATTTAGGATATGGAGTTACAGAAACATTTTCTCTGGGAGGTGTTATTACACATCCATTATCTCGTTATTTTCCTGATAGCTACAAAATGAATGGAAACAATCTTGGATTTGGGTTATATGCTGACTGGCATGCGCCTAAAAGATTCGGAGAAATCTATTTCCGTCCGGCTATATCTGTTAGTCAGTATGAAGTTGATATTGAACGATTTGCATTACCTCACACTGAACATGGCCGAGGTAATAGTACGCTAAATGGATTTAGTTCATCTGTAGAATGGGGAGGTGGAAACCCTATTATTAGTCAAGCTGTTTTATTTTTTTGGCATACAGGTTTACGTTATAACCATTTTTCTCGTAATGCATATCAAGAAGATGATATGATTACTCTTCCTGTGTCCTATAATAGGATTAATCATAGTAATGCACGTGGAGATCTTGGAGCTGACATTCGAGTTTCGATTGTGCGTCATTTGATATGGCTTTCTGGGATTAAAATAGAGCATATCCTTAAGGAGAATGATTTAATATCAAATTCCAGTATTTATGAAACTAGCCGTCTTGGTATTCGTGATAGTTCACCAAAAACCTCTACTACTTTAAAGAACGGGATGGTGTATACATTAAGTAATAATATTTCTATATCTATATTTGAATCAATGATTCCGGGCACTTCCGGGCATGAGAATTGGAAGTTTTCTTGTAGTTTAACCGGAACATTTTGATATTTATTGTCTATATATTAAGAAGACTCATAAGATATCATAATGAATATACATCATTATCAGGTATGTATGGTTTTTTTATTATTCCTTTGTCAATTTAAAATGACTAATATATTGATAGTGGAGTCAAATAAAAATTTTTTATAGATCTTTAAAAGATACTCAAGTATTGCGTAGCATTGTATTATACCAACCCATGAATATAGGTAGATAAATGATTTGTATCCAAGTTAATTAGCACCCTTTATATATGAGTAAGTGATAGTTTATCTAGTTTTTGCTATTTTAGGTGTAGCTTGGTTATTATTAGTTTGTACATGAGGTGTTTCCTTTGTTTTTATGCTATGGTTTTTTTATTGTTATCATTTAAAATTTTATTTTTGTAAATGATCATGTGGGAGATTTTCTAGACGACTGTTGTAGATATAGAAAAATTTATATATGTTAATTTATTTTTTACTATTTAACAATAATTAATGAGAGGTTGTAGATAGAATATAGAAGTTATTAAATTATTTTCATAAAATATTATTTACTGGTTCATTTTTAGTGCTTACATGTGATGTTAAGCTAAAAACAATGTTTTAAAATATAATTTTTTCATTAGTTACTTTATCATAATGTAATGATTACATATCATAGTCTATCCATGTTATGATTATATAATAATCTTCTCTATAATATATTAATGTTATTTTATATTATTAGTATTTTACTAGGCATATCATATTTTATATAGTTTTTTAGTAAAAACTAATAACTTTTTGATTTTTTTCAGCGGATGGCATATGTCAAATAGTATTGATATTTATCGTTATTCTTAAAGAGATATTCGGTATTATGTAAGTAGTTTTTCATTTATTATGCTCATCATCATTCTTTACGGTACGAATGATGAGTTTTATTTTTTTTGATTAAATATATAATATGTATTATTTTAGAGACGCGCATGATTGAATCATGATTGATTATTTATATGAGTAAATTTGGAGAGAGCATAAGATATATGGTATTTTTTATTTTTAGAGGTTATTTATTATGTAGTTTTTTCTAAAAATAATTATTATAGTTTTTAGATTTTTTAATTAAATTACGATTGTTATTAATATATTCTCATTCACCTAGGATTGGTGAATGAAATTTATTTATATTGTAGTGATATTTTGTTTAATGATTTACAGAGGTCATCTGTTTATAGAGATGTTTTTACATGTTATGAATAACTATTATAGGGTAATGTAAATATAAACAATATATTTATAGTGGTATAAAATTATATTCATTATGGTATAGATATTAATTTTGTATTTATAAAATCAATTCAAGAATAAGTTATATTTTTACTAGAGGTTCAGGATTTATTTTTTACAATCATGTGATCATAAAAATTAAAATTAAATGGTTTTGTAGGTATTTTTAGTTATTAAGTAAAATTTAAGAGAGAGATCTGATTTTAGCTCTGACCTGAAGAGAATAAGGTTTTATTGTGATGCCTTTAAATATCATTAATGTTTTGTTACATTGATATTAGTAATTTCGGTTCTCTTAAAATTTTGAAAGATAAAATAATATATATATAATCTTAGGCAATCAGAAAGTGCTTGATAAAGTAGTGAGATTGATAATAATCAAGTCATTAAAGTGTTTATCTAATTTTAGATAAAAGATAATTTAGATCGATATAATAATAGACATATATAATTATTAATTATTTTAATATATTAAATAAGTATAGCATATAACATATGAATATAGCTAAAGATAATCAAGCGGTGCATTGTTAATATCTAAAAAAAATAATGAATCTAGTTCAAATTATATTAATATATTGTATATTTTAAATTATATTAATTTTTGTGAATTATTAACTAACATCGTATGAAATATTATTGATTTTTCTATAAAGATTTATTAATATTACATAATCTTTTTGTTTTAAACATTATTGATGAATTTTTTGAGATTTTTTCAATTAAATTGCATTTACTATGAAGTAAAATTAATAAAATATATTTATTAAATATTATTTAATACTTCATACTAGATACATACAGTCTCTAAATTACTTTTATTTACCTAGTAATAAAAACTTTTAAAGATAGTTTTCAAAAACCGATTAAGGGGCTTAATTATAGAACTAGTTACAAGTAAGATAATTATTTTAAATAGTTCAAAGCTTTATTTTTCGGGGTACATTGATCATGACTCAATATTTTTTTATTACTGGTACCGATACTAACATTGGTAAAACTATAGTAACATGTGCTTTATTGCAGGCTGCTATCCGTGCCGGTTATCTTGCTGCAGGATATAAACCAGTGGCGTCAGGGTGCACGCTCACATCTGATGGACTTCGTAATCGCGATGCATTAGCACTAATGAATAATAGTAATGTACATATTAATTATGATCAAGTAAATCCATATCCATTTAGATCTCCAACTGCGCCACATTTAGCTAGTCAAAAAGAAGGTAAAAAAATTGATTTTAGTATGCTGTCAGCAGGGTTACTAGCATTAGGATCGATCGCCAACTGGGTTGTAGTGGAAGGAGCAGGTGGCTGGTTAACACCATTGGGGGAAAAATATAGCTATTCTGACTGGGTTATTATGGAAGACCTTCCAGTAATTTTAGTTGTTGGACTAAAATTAGGTTGCATTAATCACGCATTACTTACAGCCAATGTTATTCGTCAAACGGGGCTAAACTTTCTTGGGTGGATTGCTAACCATCCTATCAAAAATAGTTATTATCTTCAGGATTATCTGATAGTACTAGAAAAACGTTTAAATATTCCTTTACTAGGAGTAATTCCGTGGACTAAGAATGCAATGGATGCGCCTCTTTTTAACTATCTCAATCTGTCTGTTTTAGAAAAATCTTATTGAGTATTAGTATGAGTGTGATGTTGTTTACAGTGCCAATATAATAAGGGGTGATTATATAATAAAATTATATTGAAAATTATTTTATTTCTGGATGATATAATAATATTATCTTTAATTGGATATGAATAATAGTTTATGAAATATTTTTTTATTTAGTCCTTCTATGAATAGAATAAATTATTTTTATATGATTTATTTGATATAATGTAATAATAAAATTATAAAAAACCATCACATAAAATATAAATTTTTTTCATTTTTTTTAGATGCGTTTAATTATTTTTTAAGTTTAGAGATTTATTATTCTATTAAAGTTTTTTGTATAGAAGTTTATATTATCATCAATAAGTATTAATGAGATCTCAAGTTTGTGTTGAATTTTTATATATTTTTATATTAGATTGTGTCTATCATATATAAAATGCCAAAAAAAATTCAGGTCATCTCAATTAGATAAAAGAAGAGATGTTAAATCATTTTAGTATGTTTTTATAGTGAGTTTTAAAAGATCGCATAATTTTTAAAAATTACCGATATTTTAATTATAAGAGAGGCGCTTTATTCTAATAAGAATATGCTTTTTGTAGAATAGCATAACAAAACAATGGCAAAATATTAATAAATATATCTCTTAAGGACTGTGTGTGCATATATATTTATTATATAACATAATAGGTATATTAGATACTTAGGGTATTTCGATATGTTTTGATTAAACATAATTAATTTTTATTTATGAAGAGTGTCATAATGTAATGGAGGTGTTATTGATTAATAGACTTATTAGTAATTATTAACAAGGTATTTAAGTTTTATATTTTTTTTAAAAATTGGGGAGATTCTTAGTATATAAAAGTATAATATAAAAATATAAAAATATTATTTATTTTTTTCATTAATACAATACTACATTAATACAATACTATAAAGTAACATATTATAAGATTATAGTAATATGATTATAAAGTTTCGGTACACTAGAATGACTTTTATGTTTTTTTTGAGAGAAAAATTTTGTTTTTAAATCTATTTTGC
Source organism: Candidatus Erwinia haradaeae (assembly GCF_900698985.1). Taxonomy (GTDB): domain Bacteria; phylum Pseudomonadota; class Gammaproteobacteria; order Enterobacterales; family Enterobacteriaceae; genus Erwinia_E; species Erwinia_E haradaeae_B. The sequence goes on along the minus strand of NZ_LR217730.1, from coordinate 931,014 downwards.
AACAACAGTTTTTATCATTCTTCTTATAGATAGATAGAGATAAATATAACAATACGATATTAGTTTTAATTCAATAATGCGTAATGATACTGTCATTATAATGACTGGATTTAATACATTTATTTTGCATTTATGCTTCAGATTATAATAAATCATTAACAGCATTTTGGATCAGAACTATTTATGTAATTTATATTGTTATTATTTTTTTTGAGATTAGATCTTGAGATGACTTCATATGATTCTGAAATATTTAGATCACTGTACAATAAGATTATAATCAGAATATGTAATTTTTAATTTCTATTTTATAATAGATCATTAATTTTTTATATATTATCCTAATAATAACTTAATTATTAGGTACTCTATAGAGTTTTTTATTATAATATGTATGATCAATTATAAGTGATATTTTAAGTGTTCATTACTGATTTCATGTATACGATGTGATCTTGTTTTATATATTAATCATTGAGATCACTTTTAAGATTAATATTTAGTAATAAGAATTATATTAGAACATAGTGCTTAATATAATATTGTTTATCTATCTAAAATACATAAAATACTCAGGATATAGATCTCATCTTAAAGATAATGAATCTTAATGAGTATAATTTAACTTAGGTATAGCATAGAATGCTTCTATTAAATATAATAAAAATTATGTATAAAAAATATAAAAATATATTAGATAGTGCGCATATGATAAAGTAAAATAATTTTTATTAAATTCAACTGGTGTCGTTAGATTTTATAACTGTAATAGTGGTTATATTTAGGAATAAATTATATAAACTCTGTTTATAGATATATTTATTATGCTATGTAATATTTATTTTATATCTATAAAATAGTAAGTGCATAGAATAATAGAATTTAATGTAAATTAAAATTAGCATAAAATATTTTAATAGCGCATGCAATATAGTAATAGTTTTTGTTCTTTTATTTTTTTATTTTGTTATTAGTAATAATATACTAGGTGTTTCTCGAGCTTAATAGTTAATAAACCATTTTAGAAAACTAGCAGAGATGAGAATAATAGCAAAAAAATCCCATTCTGGACGAAAAACGAGAACAGCCGTTCCACTTAGCAATATAGTTTGATTAAAAGTTAGCCAATAATGACTGGGATATTTATTTAAAGACGATATTGTTAAATTTTTTGTTAAATTATCTTTATGATATTGTAGTTGTATTTTTTTATTTTGTAGAAGAGTTTCATATAATAGATCTGGTAATTCAGATAAACGTATAGCCCATATTGGTGTATATTTTTTTAATTCATGAAAAACGGAAGAAAGACCAATTTGACTTTGAATCCAGTCTTCAAGAAAAGGTTTAGCTGTTTTCCAGAGATCTAGATGCGGATCGATTTGTCGACCTAGCCCCTCGACATAAAGTAATGTTTTCTGAAGCAATATTAACTGTGGTTGTATTTCCATATTAAAGCATCGAGCTGTATGAAAAAGTTGAACTAAGATATTTCCAAAAGAAATATCTATCAAAGGTTTTTGAAAAATAGGTTCACAGACACGACGAATTGCGAACTCAAAATCTATTAAGTTAGTATTAGGTGGCACCCATCCTGAATCTATATGTAATTCTGCAACTTTATGATAGTCTCTATTAAAAAATGCAATAAAATTTTCTGCTAAATAGTATTTATCTGATTTGTTTAACGTACTAACGATCCCGTAGTCGATTCCTATATATTGCGGGTTCTCGGGATGTTCATAGCTAATAAAGATATTACCAGGGTGCATATCGGCATGAAAAAAACTATCCCGAAAAACTTGATTCAAGAAGATTGTGACACCCCTTTCAGCTAAGAGCGGCAAATTAACACCATGTCGTTTTAACAGTCTAATGTTAGAAACAGGAATTCCATAAATACGCTCCATTACTAAAACATTTTCACTACAATACAGTGGATAAATTTTTGGTACATATAATATGGGACTGGTCTCAAAATTACGACGTATTTGAATCGTATTGGCTGCTTCATGTAATAGATTAAGTTCGTTGAGTAATGTACTTTCGTAGTTTGAAACGATTTCTAAAGGTTTTAGGCGTTTAGCGTCAGGAAAAAAATATAGTAACCATTTAGCTAATCGATATAGCAATTGTAAATCTGCTTTTATTACTGATGATATATTCGGCCGAATAACTTTGATAATTACTTTCTGTCCATTTTCTTTTAATATCGCAGTATGTACTTGCGCAATTGATGCTGTAGCTAATGGAACGATATTAAAGTTATCAAATTTATCTGAAATAAGCATATTTAATGAGGATTCAATTAATTTTAATGCTTCTTTCCCATCGAAGGGAGTCACATTATTCTGAAGCATTGCTAATTGATCAATAATTTGTATTGGAAGGATATCACGACGGGTAGATAGCATCTGACCAAATTTTATCCATACAGGGCCTAATCTTTCTAAAGCAGAACGTAAACGAAGACCTAAAGATTCTCTTGTATTTTTTTTTGGTATCCAAAATGTGCATTTACAAAATAGTTTCATGGGTTTTGATAAATGCGTTTGTGGAATGAGATCATTCAGATTATAACTAAGAAAAATATGGATAATATGATACAGGCGACATAATTCACCAAAGGTCATGATATCTCCAAAAGGCGAATACGATTGTCGAATATATCTAAAGTATTTCGATATTCTTCTATTTCTGTAATCAACCAGGATATTTCAATAGATCCTGGTGATAAGCGCCACTCTTCAATGATAGCCTGTGATAAACATTCTTGTTTGCGTTTTATCGCATAATGCATTAGCGTATAATGATTACACAAAAGTCGACTAACACTCTCTGCAATGATATCTCCAGTCCATGGGGAGAGATACTCTCCTAGATCAAACTCTATATTATCTAATGCTAGCGTTTCTAAGAATATTTCTATAATCCGCAGATCACCTGTTACTTCTAATTTTTCGCTATGCAGTAGCGTAATGAATTCTTGATAATTATATAGATTTAGTAATGTAGGTAAGGTAGTAGTCAGCGTACAGTCTGCGGTACCCTTGTAGCGATTAAAGATTTTTACTTTATTTTTACTAAAAATGAATACCATTGATAAATTTATCTCTTTTACTATCAGTGATAAGCTATGACCACAAAGATGTCTCTGTGTAGATTCAAGGGCCTGTTCGCGATAAATAATGGAATTAATGATCTTTTCTAATATTATCGTCATAATTGTAAGAAAGCTCATATCTATCCTTATCTTTTTAAAACTTAAACCCTCGGTGTAATGCAACAATACCACCTGTAAGATTTTTATAGCTAGTTTCACGAAATCCAACATCTATCATGATTCTTTTTAGAGTTTCTTGATCAGGGTGAACATGAATGGATTCTGCCAAGTAACGATAACTGTGTGAATCTTGTGCTATGAGCTTTCCGAGGAACGGTAGGACCTGAAAAGAGTAAATGTTATAAATTTTATTTAATAAGGCAGATTCTAGTTTAGAGAACTCTAAAATTATGAGACGTCCACCTATTTTGAGAACCCGAAACATAGAAGTAAGCGCTTGATTACTTGCAGTGACATTACGTAAGCCAAACGCAATAGTTATACAATCGAATGCTTTATCTGGAAATGGTAAATTTTCTGCATTTGCTTGTATATATCGTACGTTTCTAAGAATTCCTTTGTTCCGCAATTTTTTTCGGCCTTCTTCTAACATTGAATTATTAATATCAGCTAAAATAACTAACCCATTCTTTCCTACTAAATTTGAAAAATGTGCTGTCAGGTCACCAGTACCACCTGCTAAGTCTAATACATAATGCCCAGGCTTGACACCGCTGTACTGAATAGTCAAACGCTTCCAAATTCTATGAATACCTAATGACATTATATCGTTCATGAGATCATATTTGGATGCTACAGAATGAAAAACATTACCAACTAGATTAGTTTTTTCTTCTTTATCAACTGTTTGATATCCAAAATGGGTAGTATTTTTTGATTTATTCAGCATGTGTTCAGCCTTCTTTAATTATTTAATCTTTTATATGTCTAAAGATAAATCAGAAAACGTAATCAATTGACTATATCTATGTTTGTCTAATATTTAATTAAAATATATCATGTAATTGCAGTAATTATACATTAGGTTTAGTAATGAGCGTTCTAGAAGATTAAGTGATATTATTCTGGTTATTTACCTCTAGAGCTCAAAATTTTTTTAAGCATACAATATTTATCATAGAATATATTGCCTAAAATTGTCTAGTTTATGTTTAGGGATATTTCGTCATTCTCTACATCATATCACTTTAATATTAATTATATCTATTTTTATCCAGTATTACAGTTTTTATAGTATTAGCAATATAGCATTTATATTTTTAATGCGATTAATTAAATTTTTGAGCTTGGTGTGAGAATAGTCTACGTATCTTTATTGAAAAATAGGGGGAATTATTTCAGTTAAGAAATGATTCTTACATAAGATATTAAATTAGAATAGATCACATTAGATATATCAGAATAATGTTTTTTTAATGTGCTAAAGATGGTGACGATGTAGTTGAATCTAAAACTGTATATTTTTTTGTTGCTCGTGATAGAGTTAAATAATGCGTATAGATTTCTTGGAATAATGACAAGAGTTTTTATGTATCCTAATTGTTTTTTGTAATTTTAGAATATATCTACATGCAATTACTAGAATGACTAGATGGATATTTTACTAGGATGCATGTTTGTGTATAGAAATATATTTCTATATGTTGTGCTATAGATAGTAATCTATTATTTACTAGTTATTGAGTAATATGTTTTATCAGCATGCTATACTTAGCATTAGTTCATATATTTATTGTTTTTAATATAATCTAATATTATATAATGTTGTCCATGTTAGAGAAGTATAAAAGATTACATCATAGAGATAGATACAATAAGTGTGATTTTTTTATATTATTAAATAATTTCCGTAAATTAACATTAAGATTTGTTTTCACTATAGAACAGTATAAAGGGTAAATTTAGATAGCTAGATGAGTCTGTTAAAATATATAGTATTTTGTTTAATATTTCTGAAAGAATTTTGATAAAATACTAGAAGTAATATCATTGAATATAATATGTATGTAATGCAATATTCTAAGAATAAGTAGGTATGTCTATAAGACATGCGAACTCTATAGAAAATTCTTTATAGTTGTTGCTGAAAAACTTTTGGACTGGAATGTTTCTAAAAGTGTAATATATCTATAATAGGTGTCTTGAGGTAACTAATCTAGGTAAAATTATTGTAGATTTTTTATGTTTTATTGTAAAAAGTAACATTTATATAATTATATTATTGCATAATAATAATTATATTATTGCATAATAATATATTATTTATCAGATCCTTGAGATATAAAATATATTTTAGTGATGAATTAATATTAATAAGGATAAATGCAATATAAAAGGAGGCATTAGAACAATTATTTATGTTATGCATGAATAAACGATTAATTATAATTACAGTTCTAGCAGTTCTTGAAAATCTTGCTTGCTTAAGAATCTTCGGGTATAGCTTTTTTTGCTAGCTCCGGATTGATTGGTCGTGTTATTTGTATGCCCATTTTACGAAAACTTTCAGCTTGAGCTATTAAATTACCCCGTCCTTCTGATAGCTTCTTCATGGCTTGCTGATAGCTGTGTTCAGCTTTATTAAGGCTCAGCCCAATATGAGTCATATCGTCTATAAATAATCGCATTTTATCATATAATTGAGTAGCGCGATAAGCGATGCGCTGTGCATAACGAGTTTGATTTTCAAAATGCCAGAGATTATTAATAGTACGCAATGCCACCAGCAGAGTAGTGGGGCTGACCAACATAATATTTTTCTTAAAAGCTTCATTAATCAGTTCCGGTTGTTTATCTAGCGCAAGAAGAAAGGCTGGTTCTATTGGAATAAACATTAAAATGTAATCTAAAGATCGTAAGCTAGGTAATTTGTGGTAATCTTTTTTATTTAATTCTCGCAAATGTCCGCGAATAGCAGAAATATGTTCTTTAAGAGCAGCTTCTCTCTGTATATCATTAACAGCATTAAAGTAACGTTCATATGCTACTAATGTCATTTTTGAGTCAATAATTACATCCTTACCTTGCGGTAATCGTATTATAACATCTGGTTGCATATACCCATTATTTTCTAGTGGAACATGTATTTGCGTGTGATACTCATGCCCCTCTCTTAAACCGGCAGTTTCTAAAACACGATTGAGAACTATTTCTCCCCAGTTCCCTTGAGTTTTATTATCACCTTTTAATGTTTGCGTTAGCTTGGAGGTTTCTTGAGCCATTTTCTCATTAAGTTGTTGCAGATTACGGATCTCATGCGAAAGAGTGTAGCGCTCGCGGGCCTCTTTTTCTAAGCTTTCTTGAACTTGATGATGAAATCTTTCAAGCTGTTCACGCAGGGGGGCTGTTAAACTTTGTAGGCTTTGGCGATTGTTTTCATCAATACGACGTCCGCTATTTTCGAATATTCGGCTGGCTAGATTTTCAAATTTAGTATTAAGATACTCCTCATTATTAATTACTAGCTGTTGTTGTTTTATAGCAGACATTCTTGCCTCTTCTAGGCGGATTGTCATTTCACGTAATTCGATTTTTTGAGTATTGTTAATATTTCTTTGTATTTGGTTGTCGTGTATTAATTGCTCAGTTTTCCTACGCCAAGAATCTCGGTCTTGTAGTTGTTCTTCAGCAATACTTATAGCGGTATTCAATTTTTGATTTGTTTTTTCATGTTCTTGATTGATAGAATATAAACTTTCTAATTGTTTTTGTAATCCTTGAATTTTATTTTGAGCTAATTGCTCTGCTTGTATAATAATTTGTTTTTTAGATTGTTTATTCGTTTTTGTATTCAGGTAATAAAATATTATTGCAAAAAAACTTGCTAGCATACTCAGTATAAAGAAAAAAATCATACAATATTTTATTATATTGTTCACCTTATTTTCCTTGTGTACAGGCAAGAAGAGATCGACTTATATTAAGAATATTAATATAATTTTATTATAAAATATACTTACTAATGCAACTGAATAGTTCTGGATTAGTATAGATAAATAATTTTATTGTTATGAGAGCATGATAAAATATATGAGGAAATCCAGTGATAAGCATGATGAAAGCAATAATTTAAAAAATAGAATAGTTATTTGATTCTTCTATGAAGAAAACAGTTTTATCTGAGTTAATAGATTATTTGTATAGTAACATGCTCAGTATTGTTATCCTATAAATTCAAGAATATACATATTAATTGTAATCCATATTATAATTAGAGGAGATTAACTAATGATGCGTTTTTATGTAGATATGTTTTAATCAATGTAGATAAAAATGAATTAAATCTAAAAGAAAAACTTATTATAGATAATGTTATTTTAGATGCGATAGATTTTAGATTTTTAACGTGCTTATCGGTAGATTTTTAGTATTTTAATTTTTAAAACGTATTATTATATATTGTATATTATATCGAGAAAAAACCATCAGAACTTAGATAGAACAGCATCGCACTAATACTACTAAATAGTGCGAATTTACTAATATATAATATAGATTTTTATGTTTTTGTTAATTTTAAGTTAAGTATAAAAAATGTAATGATATAATGTAATAATATTAAGCAGTAGGTGTTAAGTATCTTGTATGTTCTTTTTTAATATAGATATATTGCTATATTAAGTTACTTATTTTTATTTGGTATTCCGAAGCGCTTATTAAAGCGATCTACGCGTCCGCCGCTAGCCACATCACGTTGTTTACCGGTATAAAATGGATGACATCGATTACATACGTCTAGAAGCATATTTTGACAGATAGTAGAACGAGTTTGGATCTTATTACCACAAGAACATTTAGCGGTAATATGAGCATAGCTTGGGTGAATATTTTTTTTCATTAGAACACCTTATCTGAGTTTATGATAAATTGATAAATAATAATGCTTAACTATGTAGTTAATTGAAATATGTACATCATACGATACAACATGTAATTATAATTAATGATGAGATCATCTCTGATGAAAAGAATTAAACATAGATAAGATTATTTCTTATTAATTTACGATGAATATTATTAATATAATAAAAAGAATATACAATATAAGAATTATTTAGGTATTTTAGATTATTTAAAATGCTCGATATGTTGATTGACAATCCAAATTTATTAAATACTTAGTATAACATTAATATTATAGTATAACAGTTTAATATATTTTATGAAAGTAATGAGTACTTACCATATGGAGTTCTACTCCATGATTAAGGGTCATAAATATAGGTTTATCTAGTAATAGAATGGATTACTGTTTTATTAGCTTTTTTATGCTACCTTTCTATTATTAATCATGTTAATGAGCTAGACAGTATGCATAAAGCTATTATATGAGAATTATTCATGTTATTAACATTATTATATAAAATTTATATATATCATATATGACAGTGTTATTATAGAGAGATCTGAAAAAATTTGTTATTTGTTAACCTTAGCTCTTTGGTAGTTTAATGATTTTTATTTTTTTAAGTAGTCTTATTGAGATATTATTTTTAATAATATTAAAGAGAAAGAGTATATCTAAAGTTTATACAACAAACGATAGCTTCGTGCAAAAATAATATGGTCTTCTTAAATAGTTTTATAGTGTTTAGTATATGTTTTGTAACTGATTATTTAGAGAGAGAGCCTTTCTTGATGCTGAGAGATTTCTTGAGGGATTATATAATTAAGGTTAAATTGACTTATCGGTATGATGCTTATTTTTGGGATTTAGATAATAGTTGCTTATTAGATATAACAGATAAATAAATAACATAAGTTCTAAGAATATATTCATATCAATGATTATTTTAAAGTGTTATTGATTTATGAATATTTTAATGCAGATTTTTATTATAAAATTAAATAAGATTGTATACTAGGGGATGACGTAAGCATGTGTTTTTTGAATGAACGTAAGTGGGGTATAATTTTATAGGATATTTTAGAAAGAACTCTTTTTGTTAAGATACATAGTAGACTACAGATTAGGTTATTCAAAAGTTTTGCTTAGTATAATTAATTTTTATATATAAAGTCATTTTATAGACATATAATTTAGGTAATGACTATTTTTTTGTGCATTCAAGAATAAAGCGATTGGGTTTTGTTAAGTTCATACTATCAAGCTTATTTTACGCTTATTAGTGTTCACAAAAATAATAGTTGATATCTAACTTCTATTATTATCTGGGCCGATTTAGTTACTATTATTAGAGAGTATAGATATACGCTTAAAGAGCGATTTCTTTTGTTACGTATTCAGCAAAATTATGCAATGATCTATATATAGTAAGATATTAATTATTATTTAGAAAATTTAATTAAAGATAAAAGATTATTATGGATTACAGAAAATAAGATAATCTAGCTTAGATTGTAATGAGTCAATAGATTGCATTAGGATACTGTATATGCCATTAAAAAAAACACACGCAAGGCTTTTTGGATTGCAGGATGTGACAATTATTGATGAGGTTAGATTACGAAAGGTTATTGTAGCAACTGTATTAGGAAATACGATAGAATGGTTTGATTTTAGTATATACGGGTTTATGGCCTGTGAATTAGGACAAGTTTTTTTTTCAGGAATTGATCTCAGAATGCAAAGGATTGCTGTTCTGGCAATATTTTCTTTACCTTTTTTAATTCGACCATTAGGAGGTGTTTTTTTTGGGGTTTTAGGGGATAAGTATGGTCGAAAAAAAATACTTTCTATTACTATTATGATGATGTCAATAAGTACTTCTTGTATCAGTTGTATCCCCTCCTATATCGCTATAGGAATCTGGTCCCCAGTGTTACTTTTGATCTGTAAAATAATACAGGGATTTTCGGTAGGGGGGGAATATATCGGTTCTGCTATTTTTATAGCCGAACATGCACCAGATTCTAAACGTGGATTAATGGGAAGTTGGTTAGATTTTGGTTCAATTGCTGGTTTTTTACTGGGAGCTATCCTAGTTTTGATTGTTTCTTTTTTTACTGATGCGGAGTGTTTTTTAAGCTGGGGGTGGCGTATTTTATTTTTTATGGCACTACCACTTGGCTCTATTGGGTTATATTTACGTTATATGTTAGAGGAAAGCCCTGTATTTCAAGGGAACCTTAAGAAATTGATAATTAGTGATAATGGCGCTGTCCTTTCAGAAAAGAGAGGTTCATATATAAAACTAATCACTCGGTACCGGAGAAGTTTACTTGTTTGCATGGGTCTAGTTATGACAACTAATGTTACATATTATATGTTGCTGGTGTATATGCCTACCTATTTATCGAAGAATTTACATTTTTCAGAGGATAATGGGGTTATGGTTATAATACCTATTATGATAGGTATGCTTTTTTTGCAACCTATTATAGGTTTTATTAGTGATAAGTTCGGTTGTCGCCCATTGGTAATTACAGGTAGTTTTGCTTTGTTGTTTTTTTCTATCCCATGTTTTTTATTAATTAATGCTCATGTAACAGGACTTATATTTTTAGGTTTGTTTATATTAGCGTTTATTCTTAATAGCTTTACCGGTGTGATGGCATCGAGTTTACCAGCGATGTTTCCAGCACATATCCGATGTAGTATCTTGGCTACTGCGTTTAATATTTCTATTCTTATTGCTAGTTTAACCCCAACAATAACTGAATGGTTAGTAGAGGAGACTAAAAACCTGTATATCCCAGCTTATTATTTAATGATTGCAGGAGGTATTGGTGTGTTAACAGGTATTAAGATGCAGGAAACTGCTAATTTACCATTGCGTGGAGATAATCCTATAGTTTCAGATATATATAGTAGGACAAAAAATTATAAAAGCAAACTATAATCGTATAGAAAAAATTACAAAAATCAAATAACAAATTATTTTTTAGAAAATTCATATTTTCAGTTGATCAATTAATCTTGGTATGTGCATGAATAAGTTTAATAGCAATTTACTTTGATAACTATTTTCTTATAATAAAATTATTTATATAGAGTTTTTTAAAAGGTAAAATGAATAAAGTATAGTATATTTTAAATGTTATATTGTTTAATAGTGTTGTCATTATTCCTATAGTGAAAAATAATAGACCATATATAAACTCTTTTTGAAAGAGAAATAATTTGACTTTCAATAGGTAAATAGTAAAATATAAAAAATAATTGCAAGATCTTAATAGAGAATATTTTCCGTACAAATTCTTGAGAATAAATTGAGGTTATTTTTTATTGGTGAGATGGCCGAGAGGTTGAAGGCGCTCCCCTGCTAAGGGAGTATACGGAAAAAATCTGTATCCGGGGTTCGAATCCCCGTCTCACCGCCACGACGCATCCATAGCTCAGTTGGATAGAGTACTCGGCTACGAACCGAGCGGTCGGAGGTTCGAATCCTCCTGGATGCACCATGATATTTGTAATATTATTTATTTATTTTATAGTGATGTGACAGGGTTTATGGGAAATAAGAAGTATCTATTACAAAAGAGTAAACAAAAACAATAATAAAAATAATATATTTTATTATTATGTAACGCTACATCAGAGCATGTTGATTTTTGTTTGTATTTTATTTTAAATTGTTTATTAAAATTCAATAGACTGAACCTTGAAAAGTTTTATATATTATATTTTCAGCGTTCATGTTAGAATTTATTTATTATTTTTATATTAAATTAGTTTTATTTTATTATTTTTATTCATTTATTAATATTGCATTGATTTTAAGAAAAATTTTTAATTAGATGCATCAATAATATTGATGTGTATATATTTATCATATAAGGATAGTTTTATTTATATAGAGTAGTCTAGTTGACATAGATAATTTTTATTTATACGTATAATATGTATTATTTTTATGTTGTTAGAGAACTAGTTATTTATAAAATATTATAGTTATGATTTATGAATTCCATAAAGGGGAGATTTTTTCGTATAACGTTTTTTAAGTGATAACCTGATATATATACTAAAAAATTATCGTCAATGTTAGAAGTAGTGTTGTTTGAGTCTTTTTGAATTAGGATACTATTAGTAGTATTGGTATGTTTTTATATGATTGACTTTTGTATTAGAGAAGCACATATATAGTATATTCTTAAATATTGTATACGTATTTTAAAAAAATTTTATTAATCATAATGATATATATCAATAAATATATTATTTTAATGATATAAGCATAAAATGCTTAAAGAGAAATAATGACCCAAATAGTTGTGGTAATGTAAAATAATAGCTAACATCTTATGGAGTATTGTATGATGGAGTATGTATCACATACTACTATGACGTCATTAATCTCTAGTCCTTCTGTTGTTTCTTCTAAAGTTGTGATATTTGACTCTGGTGTAGGTGGATTATCTATTTATCACGAGATTTATAAAATCTTACCAAATTTACATTATCTTTATGTGTTTGATAATGTTGTTTTCCCTTATGGTGAACAATCAGAAAAAAAAACTATTCAGCGCGTAGTATCTATTATTACGGCGGTAAGTCGTTTTTATCAGCTATCTTTAGTAGTGATTGCTTGTAATTCTGCTAGTATTGTTAGTTTACCAGCGCTTCGGTCTCGTTTTGTGTTTCCTATAGTTGGAGTAGTTCCAGCAATTAAGCCGGCGGCTAAATTAACGCGTAATGGTGTATTAGGTATTTTAGCAACGCGTGGAACAGTGAGGCGTTCTTATACGAATGAGCTCCTTTCTCGTTTTGCTGGAGCATGCTCAATTACTATGTTAGGTTCTAAGGAATTAGTAGAGTTAACTGAAAGTAAACTGCGTGGCAATATAGTACCTAGTAAAACTATTAAACGCATATTGCGACCATGGTTAACTATGTCCGCGCCTCCTGATACAGTAGTCTTGGGATGTACTCATTTTCCTTTAATTCGTGAAGAACTAAAAAATGCACTACCTAAGGGGACAAAGTTAATTGATTCAGGTGAAGCTATAGCACGCCGTATAGAATGTTTGCTGGGTAATACATTACATGCAATAGGTCCAAAGACTCATAATATAGCGTTATGTATGGATGTGAACCAGAAAGCCCTTCAGTTAGTGCCTGCTCTCAAATATTATGGTTTTTTAACGCTTCAGGAGTTAAAATTATAAAATATAGAAAAGAATGATCAAAGCATACAAAGCTTTGTTATTTAGTTTTTGTTCTATAAGAGTAAAGTTACTATGATAGTTAACGGGATCTTAAAGTGTAGTAGAAAATTCATATAAAGTACATGCTGTATATAAGCTGCGAGATAATTACGAGGTGCATGATAGATTAAATGTAGTGTTAAATATAGCAATAGTATTGATTAGGTGTTTAGTATTAAGTTAACTAAGATGTCATCTGAAAGATAATAATTTTATTATTTATTTTTTTTATTTTTTGGTTTACTATGACTTAGTGATAATTAGTAATAGAAAGTATCTTTAAGGTATAATCCAAAATAGCTATTCAGTATAATTTTTATATGGTATTATAATAAAATGAAAAATTGATTATTAATAGAGAGCAATAGATTATTTTTAATATTTCATTTCAATATTACTGTTTAAACTTGAAAATAGTGATTGTATATAATAATTTTTATATATGACTTATAGTTTTGATTGATAAAAATTATGAAAATGTTTTCAAGATTAAAGAATAAAGTCTCATAAAATTTATAAATATTAAAATATTAGAAGAGTGAGTATATTGTATTATAAATAAATGATGTAAAGATTATTTATTAAATGTATAGGGAGATGCTATATTGATTCAAAATATTTTTTAAATACTAGAACTAATTGTAGTTTTGTTACACAATTGATATTAGATACAGAATATATTGCAATAAAGAAATAAAAATAAGAAGCATATAGAGTAATAATTTTTTATTAAATTTTATATAAAATTTAAATTACTTGTATTATTAATTTCAGATTATTGTAAAATCAAAGATACTAATAATGGATGTCTCTTAAAGAATTTTTTTAGGAATATTTTTTAGATAAAAATAGTCTTATTGATTCAAGTATTATCTTGGTCCCCATCGTCTAGAGGTCTAGGACACTGCCCTTTCACGGCAGTAACAGGGGTTCGAATCCCCTTGGGGACACCAAATCAAACTGTTTTTACTGATGATACTGTATAATAAGAGTTAATATGTACCATATATCATATAGTATTAAATGTATTATATAGCGTTAAATATTTATATGTTTATATAATATATATTACATCAAATAGTACAAATATGACAAACATTTACTAGAGCGTAGTTACGTTTATCCTGAATAAAAATATCATTATGCTTAATAATAGATAAACTCGAAATAACATGTTTAATATATAATTAAAGAGATATTTTAATAATAACACTGCTATAATTAAGAAGATTGTGTTTAATAATGTCTTTCTCTTTTAAGCATTTAGTATTCATATTATGTTTTTTTAATTTTAAATTATATGATTCTAGTATTCGTTGTTTATTTTTTTTCTAAATATCTCTTGCTAAAATAGTATTTATATTTATTTTTAAATATATTTTATAGATAAATTTTATTTTAGTAATATTAAAATATTTAATACATATTAATATCTTTTGATATATGTATATTTTTTATGTTTTTTATAATAAAATTATGATTTTTTATAAGAAATGAAAAGTTATATAGTCATTGTATTTTATTAGAATAAAAATAGAATAAAAATCAGAGATGATGTATATCATATTAAAAATTCAGTTTAAGCTCTTTTTTATAACTTACAGTGCAATTTTTATAATTTACAGTTTAATAAAAATTTTAAAAGTAATATAATTATATGTATATTAATATAAATATATAAATATTTTTTATTTTATTATAATTTTAATAAAAATATCAAAATTATATAATATATTATTAGATAATATTTAATATTAAGAAAATTTATTTTAAAGATTTTATTTTTGTAAATTTTAGGTACTTTTTTTTTTAAAAAACATAATATATACGATAATATATTGAAGAAATATATAATGATAATGAATATCAAAACAAATTATACATTAATAAATTATAAATTTTATATTATTTATAATAATATAACAAGATATTTATAGTTTAGCTATAGAAATTGTTTTTTTATTTTTTAAGTGTTTTTTTATTGTTTAGCATTATTATTTTACAGATATAAAAAATAATATTTTCAAATAGAAACGCTTAATTAAAAATTAAAATTAATTACTTTAAAAGAAACAATTTAAAATTAGATAACATTAATATATAAAATTTTCTTAAATTATTATATAATTTTAAAAACTTTATGAGTTTTTATGAGTTATGTAAGCACAAAACGCTTCTTAATAAAGAATTTTTGTCAGGATTGGAAATGCCGTGATACTGGGACATATCAGTTTTTTATATTTTTATAGATCTGTTAAAAGTTTTGATACATAATCTCTGCAATAGAGATTATGTATGAAAATAAGACATCTAGGGGCGTAGTTCAATTGGTAGAGCACCGGTCTCCAAAACCGGAAGTTGTGAGTTCGACTCTCTCCGCCCCTGCCATAATACTAATTTGATATATAGTAAATAGGTATATTTTTAAGCAAACGAATAAAGCACTGTAGGTTAATGTGTCCTCAGCGTTACAAAGGTTATAACTTTGAGATAGAACATTTATTTGTTAATCTTGTATGAGTTATTTTAAGATTAATGTTATTTTTGTTATATTGAAAATGCATATAATAGTTAACTAAAAAATGTATTACTTAAGTATTTTGGTTCTATATTTTCAGGTAAGGATGTAGATCCTGCAAGAAGCATGTGTTTTGCTAAAGGTAACATATCTTCTGCATGAGGTAGTTCTATACCAGAGATTAAAAGATCAAGATTGGTTTTTTCTGTTAACTCTGGATAGGATTTCCACCCTGTACCGACACAGGTCCACTTACCTGTTAGTGTTTTCATTCGCTCAAGTATGTCTATAGGTTTCATAATAGTTTCATGGTATTGGTGTTGCCAGTTACCAAGATAATTACGTTGATATTCAGACCAGTATATATGACCTATATTTGTATTCATAGCAATAAGAACGCGTGATGAAAGTAGTTTGCTCCAGGCAGCTTGCGCTAGTATTTGAAAACTAGAGATGCCTACCAATGGGATATCAGAACCTAGTGCTAAACCTTGTGCGATAGCGATTCCTACGCGCACTCCAACAAAACTTCCAGGACCACGACTAACGGCTAATACATCGAGTTCGTGTAATGAAATATTACTTTTTTGTAAAATTTTTTGTATTAATGGCAAAATATACTGAGTATGTTTATGAGTGCATAGTTTTACATAAGATAGTTTTTTATGCGCCTGCTGTAATGCCACAGAGCAATATTCTGTGCTTGTATTAAAGGCTAATATCTTCATTAATTAGTCGTCTCAACGTAAAGATAAAATTTTTATGACCAAAATGCAATTTATTTTTTGATTTGTTTAATTTTAAATATTCTTTAAATTATATTAATTTAGGAGGGTATGATATTAAAATATATTTATATAATCTTTTTTATATAATACTTCACTTAACAAAAAAAACCAATCATTAAACGATTCTGATGTGTATAAGATATTCTTATATTTTTATATATCTTCTGTTTTGTATATTATACAGATAATAGTATAACATTTACGTATTACAATATATTTTAAGCCATAAAGGTTCAAAGGTAATTAGACGGATTAAATAAGGTTAAGATATTAATCTATATACCAGAATAAGTTTAAAAGAATTGTAATTCTCTATATAATTTAATTTTATTTCATTCATGCATATTTTTCTTATAAAGGATATTATCCTAGCTAATATTTTATGGTAGATTCTATATTTTAAAATTACAGATATATAATAAGATATATAATATAAAACGTAACAAGATAGAATGCGATTAACCATTGAGTGTTTTTAATAACTCCAGTCAGGATTAATAATCGTATTATAATTAATATTGGTTAAGCCATGCATTTCGATCAAGATATCTCTACATGGAAAACATTTCATAGACTTTGGCCAATTGTTACGCCTTATAAAATAGGGTTGATTGTAGCTACTATTGCACTGATTTTAAATGCAGTGGGAGATGCTGTAATGTTATCTTTACTAAAGCCTTTGCTCGATGATGGTTTTGGTAAATCCGGTCGTTCAGTGTTATTGTGGATGCCTGCAGTAATTATTGCCCTAATGTTGTTACGAGGCGTGACTAGTTATGCTTCAAGTTACTGTATTTCATGGGTTTCTGGTAACGTTGTAATGAAAATACGACGTAATTTGTTTAATCACATGATGGGGATGCCGGTAGCTTTTTTTGATCAACACTCTACTGGAGTGTTATTATCTCGTATAACCTATGACGTCGAACTTGTTGCTTCTTCATGTTCTGGTGCTTTAGTAACTATAGTGCGAGAAGGTGCATCTATTATTGGTTTGTTTATGCTCATGTTTTATTATAGCTGGCAATTATCTTTAATTTTAATTGTATTATCTCCCTTAGTATCGTTATCTATTAGGACTGTATCTAAACGTTTTCGTATTATTAGTAAGAATATGCAAAATACTATGGGGGAAGTAACCGCCAGCGCAGAGGAAATGCTTAAAGGTCATAAAGAGGTTTTGATTTTTGGGGGTCAGAGTATTGAAAATGAATCTTTTCATCGTGTAAGTAATTGCATGCGCCAACAAGCCATGAAAATGGTGTCAGCATCATCTATTTCTGATCCTATAATTCAATTAATTGCTTCGCTAGCATTAGCGCTTGTTTTATTTGCTGCAAGTCTTCCTAGTGTAATGGAAGCATTAACTGCTGGTATTATCACAGTAGTCTTTTCATGTATGATAGGATTAATGCGGCCGCTCAAATCGCTCACAAATGTTAACACACAATTTCAGCGCGGTATGGCAGCATGTCAAACGTTATTTTCTATTTTAGATAGCGAACAAGAGATAGATCGTGGTAGATATATTGTAAAACGTGCTATCGGAAATATTGAGTTTCGTGATGTAACTTTTAGTTATCCAGGCCGGGATATGCCTGCTCTAAAAAGTATTAATCTGAGTATTCCATCTGGAAAAACTGTAGCGCTTGTTGGGCGATCTGGATCAGGAAAATCTACTATTGCTAGTTTGTTAACTCGGTTTTATGATATTCAACATGGTAATATTTTTATAGATGATTATGATTTACGTGAATATAAGCTGAGCTCTCTTCGACATCAAGTGGCTTTAGTATCTCAGAATGTGCATTTATTTAATGATACTATAGCAAATAATATTGCTTACGCTTGTCATGAAAAATATAGCCGGAAAGATATTGAAAAGGTTGCTATAATAGCGCATGCAATGGATTTTATTAGTAAGATGGAGAAGGGTTTAGATACAATTATTGGTGAAAATGGTATATTTCTTTCTGGGGGTCAAAGACAACGTATTGCTATTGCACGCGCAATGCTACGTGATTGCCCGATTTTAATTTTAGATGAAGCCACATCTGCACTGGACACGGAGTCTGAACGTTCAATACAAGCTGCGTTAGATGAGTTACAGAAAAACCGAACTTCTTTAGTTATCGCACATCGTTTATCTAGCATTGAGAACGTAGATGAAATTATTGTAGTTGAGGATGGACAGATTGTAGAGAGAGGGTCTCACAAGGTATTGCTGGCTGCACGAGGTGTTTATGCTCAACTTTATAAAATGCAATTTGGATAATGATGAAAAATGTTTGGAGTAAAAGTTATTTTCGCTATTTATTATTTCCATTTGGTTTAGTATATGGCCTTATAAGTAATCTTGTACGACTAAGTTATCTTCTTGGCTTCAGAAAAGTATGGCGAGCTCCTGTTCCGGTAGTGGTAATTGGTAATATTACTGTGGGTGGCAATGGTAAAACTCCTCTGGTTATCTGGCTTGTATTAGCTTTACAGCGTTATGGTCTTCAGATTGGTGTGGTTTTACGTGGTTATAAAGGAAAGGGAGGAACGTATCCATTTTTAGTAACTAGGGATACTCAAGCTCATCAAGCAGGTGATGAAGCAGTATTAATTTATCAACGAACTAAAGCTGTAGTTGGAGTAGCGCCTTTAAGAAAAAAAGCAATAGAAGCAGTTCTAAGTCATTCTGCAGTAGATATTATTATTACTGATGATGGGTTACAACATTATGCATTAGCGCGTGATATAGAAATTATAGTTATTGATGGTGAGCGGCGGTTCGGAAATGGTTGGTGGCTGCCCGTTGGTCCTATGCGCGAACTTAAGAGTCGTTTGGATAATGTAACGGTAATTATTGCCAATGGAGGACGGTCTTTACCTGGTGAATTAACGATGCATTTAATGCCAGGTTTAGCAGTAAACCTAAAATCCGGGCAAAGAAAACCTGTAAAAGAATTAGATAACATAATTGCGATAGCAGGCATTGGAAATCCGGAGCGTTTTTTTAATACTCTTCATAAACATGGAGTGAAGCCGCTCAAAACAATATCATTTTCTGATCATCAGAGTTATGATTCACTTAGTTTGAATGAATTGACTTCCTACGGACAAATACTTCTTATGACCGAGAAAGATGCGGTAAAAGTTCGTAGTTTTTCTGAGGCGCATTGGTGGTATCTTCCAGTAGATGCCGCTCTATCTAGTGTAGCGACTAAACAATTACTCGCTATTATTTTTAGAGTTATTCCATCTGTATCATAATTATTATATCTATAACAGAAATTAAATATACTAATATTTAATACTTATTATATCATAATGTAAAAAAATTTTAAACGTTAAATAAACTATATTACTATGTTGTTGTCGATACGTTTATAATCAAATCTTAAAAATTGCCTAAATATCTATTTTTAATATAAAATAATTTATTTAAGAGAGCTGTACTTAAATTTATTATATAAAAATAAACTATATCGTAATAGATAAGAAAAAAATACTTAGAAAGTAAATATAATTTTTATTATATTTCTATTAGATATAAATTAAATAATAGCATACTTAAATAAGTAAAATAACACAATAGCTTATGATTGATATTTTTAATAAAATTCAGTTTTGGGAGATTCTTATTGTACTCTTATCGTAAGAGAACTAAGACATATTAATAATATTTTTGATGCATTGAATCATTATATTTTTTTGAGAAAATAAGCGTTTTTTTAATTAAAAGCACTTAGGGATATTAATTTTCAAAAAAAATAATTGTCAAAATGTGTTGCGTATAATTTATTTTTTGAATTTTCTATGATGTTTTAGTTTTAATAACTAAATGTAACTAAGTGATACATTTGTTGGTAAGTTAAATAAAAATAGCCATAATGATATTATTTGTATTGATTTTTAAAAAATTTTGTGTTTTTTAATGTGGTATATTTACCATAATATTATATTTTATAGTATTTTTTATGACAGTCAGAGAATTGCATTAGATAACTAGAACAATTAATTTTGTTATTTTTTTTTATTTTAGATATTGATAACCTTCTATTTTTTATATTATTTTTACTAATTTTAAGATAGCAAAATATAATTTTAGACGAGAATTCATTAAGTGAAAGTGGTGGAGATAAGCGGGATTGAACCGCTGACCTCTTGCATGCCATGCAAGCGCTCTCCCAACTGAGCTATATCCCCTTTATTTATGAAGCATATAAAAAAGAAATATTATATTAGCATATGAAAAATATAAAATTTAAAAATAAAATTGTTATTAAAGATAAATCCTGTTAGAAGAGTGATTTTTCTGATCCATAATGCATAAAATTTTTTATAATCATATCTGTATATTATTAAAAACAATATTATATAGTGTAATTTTTATTTATTATTTCTGATGTTTAAGTGAGTGGATCTTACGCACATATTAAATATTAAGCATTATTGATTTTATAAATTTTTTATTCAAAAATGAATCATGATACTTAACATGAGATGCAATTGTACTAGTAAAAAAACTTTGCGTGAACATTTTTAGAGTAAATTTTAGAAAAAAATCAAGTAAAATTGCTCAATTTAAGTATTGCATTTTGGTATATTTTATATATGGAAGTTCTATTTTTACAAATATTATATAAAGTTAATATTTTACAGTATTTATAATTACTTATTAAACTTCGTATCTTAAGATAATACAATCGTATCTTAAGATAACACAATATACAAAAATTATAATAAAAATATAGGTTATTTTTAAAAGGTCCTAGTAAATATTTTATTGTAGACTAGAATTTAGTCTTAAAAATAAATCATAATCCTTATTTTAACCAAGATGATATGTGACATTCGATCATCAGATGAATAGTTAAAAATTTATCACGAT
This sequence comes from Candidatus Erwinia haradaeae, assembly GCF_900698985.1. Lineage (GTDB taxonomy): Bacteria > Pseudomonadota > Gammaproteobacteria > Enterobacterales > Enterobacteriaceae > Erwinia_E > Erwinia_E haradaeae_B. Next base: position 909,595 of record NZ_LR217730.1, on the reverse strand, counting down.
ATAGCACTCTGTCGTTGCATTTTTTTCATATAACGCAGATGGATGCTCTTTGTTTTAGAAACCTGGTCTGTTTGTGTTTAGTTAATAATTTTGGGACCTATAAATATCTTAAGATTCATAGGTGCCAAAACATAACTCAGGCTATTAATATACAGTGAGAATATGCATGATAAAGATCAAAGAATTCTAATGTCTTTATTTGATTAGTCACTTTTCTTTTAATAGCATAGTTAGTAATACTAATATAGTATATGATATAATGATAAAAATTTTATAGAAACAATTATATATATTTAATGTTCTCATTAAGAAAATATTAAATAAAACATTGTATTTTTGCAATAACTTATATTAATTATAAATTATATATTTCTTTATATAAAATTTTACCATAAAAGTAACATACTATACTTTAGTATTCTGACATATAAAAATATAAGATAGATTATATTTTTAGCATGTTCATAATTATTTTGTTTAAATTAATAGTCAATATAATTAGTATTACTTTAATATTTTACGCATATTAATATAATAGAATATTAAGGTATAAGCTGTAGGATTAATATGTTATTTAGCTATAAATTCTACTAAAGTTTAATATTTATTGATAGGTCAATGTGATAAAAATAATAGTTTTTAGTTTTAAGGCTTGCCTCGTGTATCTAGAGTATGATTTTAAGACGTTTAAAAATTAATTAAGCTTATTTTTAATATATGTTTACTATTTGATGTGATTAATTTTATAAGGGGGTAAAAGATTTTATAATAAAATACAAATAGTTTTTATTTTAGTATTCTTTGGGTGATTTTAAAATAAAGATATTTAAAAATTTATTGTATTCATAGCTGAATCCTATGGTTATTAAGTTATATTTATTGTTCTTAGTGAAAATTTCGTTAGGTTTTGAGAGAATGATTATTAGTTTAATTGCAGCTTTTTCACTGAATCATGTGATTGGTAAAAATAATTCTATACCATGGCATTTACCAGCTGATTTGGAGTGGTTCAAGAAACATACATTAAGTAAACCTGTTATTATGGGACGCTATACATGGGAGACTATTCGTGCGCCTTTGCCAGGGCGTTTAAATATTATTATGAGTCGTCATTTTCGAAAAAGTTCTACAGTTAGGTGGGTCACTAGTATCGAAGATGCACTCAGAGCGGCAAAAGGAGCAAAAGAAGTTATGGTGATTGGCGGGTCAGATATTTATAATCATTTTATATTACTAGCTAATCGATTATATCTCACTCATATTCATACAGTAATAAGAGGTGATTCGTATTTTCCGCAATATAATGATAAAAAATGGTATCAAATTTTTAGTAAAAATTATCACGCTAATCAATATAATCAATATAATTTATTTTTTGAGATCTTAGTTCGTTTATAATATTTTTGATTACCTTAAATTTAAGTGAGTATGCTTATGAGATGATAATATTAAAATGATATATAATATATATAAGTTATTTACTTTGTGTTAATCTTGTTCGCAATAATGTATTTAAAATATTTTTATAAATCTTGCGTGCTTTAAATATTATACAGGATATTTATACTAAAATTAGTATTTTATAAGGCTTTTATATAATTAATGTTTTGGTGAATCAAATATATTCATAAATATTTTATTTTTTATGAACATTTATTAATTAGAGTAAAATGATGTGTTCTTATGTTACTCTAGGAGATAACATGATCTTTGTAGATGGTGTTAAACACATAGTGTTTACAAATATTAATGGTTATTGAAAAATAATATTAAAGGTGATTATAAAGATCTATTTTTTTATCTTTAGCGAAAAATATTTTTAATTACACGTTAGTTATTTAAATTACAAATTAAAAATAAACAATGGGTGCTTAAATAGCACAGTGATAAATAAAATTGAATCACTGTGGTTTATTCTTTGTTCAAATTATATATTGTTTAATATATTAAGAGTGATCATCTGTACGCCCGTAAAGATAGAAGGTGCTGCGTAAATTTATAGTTTAAGATGAATAGTATTGAGATAGCTCATCCGTTTTTAACAAAAGTGAGTAATTGGTGAATAAGCATAAGTTTATATTTTATAAGTGGTTGTAATTAAGATTTTTATTATTAAAAATAAAAAGCAAATATTAAATTTCTATGAATAGTAGGTATTATCTAGGCGAGTAAATTCCATTGATATCTTTAATGGATAAAATAGATTTTGTATATTATTTTAATATATTTTTTACATATATCGTAAGTTGCGAAGTTATAAAAAGAAGATTTTTTCTGAATATGATGTCATATTGCATAAAAAAAGTATTGATTACTTTTTTATAAAAAATGTATTAGACTTTAAATCTAATGCATTTTTTATAAAATGATAATTAACTATAGTTCAGCTATTTATAGATATCAGAATATTGTTTTACTTGAAGATTATTGGATTTTGTCAGTTAGTGACTGTATCCTATCTTATAGTAGAAGTATCAAGTTATATTTCTTAGTGTCTTAGAATAATGTATAAAATATTTATACTTTGTAAGATTGTTTTGGTAATCTTTTTTATTCAATTTGATATCTTTAAACATATTATAGGGATTATTTTATAAAAAATTTTAGTAAAAATATACCTCATAATATAATACTAGTTATACTTTTATTATAAAAATAACACTATATTAATATATGATTTATCATATATAGTATATATGATATATACTAATTTACTTTAAAATAAAATATATCATATATTTAATTTTATTAAAAATTAAGGTATTCACACTGTATGTTATAAGTTATATTTTTCTCCTTTTTTTAAAGTAGCATTCAGGTTATGGATTTGTTGGGTCTCGATGCGAGAATATAAAGTTTTAAATGTATTAATATGATGATTTAATAAGGGTTGATTGATCTTATTCCAGTTTAGTGAATAGTTTAAAAAATTCTCGGATCGTCTTGCAAGCGCAGGCATGACTGGTTTGAGCCAGTTCATGAGTACGTAGAATAGATTAATACCCATTGAACAAACAGATTGTAAGTCAGACTCTCTACCTTTTTGTTTTGCTAAATACCATGGTGCTTTTTCATCAATATAACGATTTGCAATATCAGTAAATGCTATGATGCTACGTATAGCACGATTAAATTCACGTTTATCAAAAGCATCACCAATGTCAGTAGATGCGTTCACGAATGTTGTATAAAGATTAGGATCAGGAATAGTAGAAGATAACTGTCCCGAAAATTGTTTGTTTATAAAAGATGCTGTGCGTGAAGCTAAATTAACTACTTTGTTAACAATATCGCTATTTACACGATGCATCATATTTTCAATATTTAGATCCACATCCTCAATATTTGATGATATCTTTGATGCATAGTAATATCTCAGACTATCAGAATCAAAGTATTTTAGCCATGTTTTAGCTGTAATAAGCGTGCCTCGTGATTTGGACATTTTAGTGCCATTAACTGTGACATGCCCATGTACAAAGAGATTCGTTGGAGTACGTAGTTGGCTGGCAGAAAGTATAGCTGGCCAAAATAGACCATGAAAATAAATGATATCTTTACCGATAAAGTGGTAAAGGTTGGCTTTGGAATCGGTTTTCCAAAAAGACTCAAAGTCAATATCTGTACGTTTTTGGCATAAGTTTTTAAATGCAGCTATATAGCCAATAGGTGCATCTAACCAAACATAAAAGTACTTACCTGGTGCATTTGGAATTTCAAAACCGAAATATGGTGCATCGCGTGAAATATCCCACTGCTTAAGACCGGCGTGAAACCATTCTTGTAGTTTACGGATAACTTGTTCTTGTAAAACTCCTGAATGAATCCACTGTTGTAAAAAATTACTAAATTGCGGTAGATCAAAAAAAAAGTGCTCTGAATTACGTAAAATAGGTATAGTACCAGATAATACAGATTTTGCATTAATTAATTCAGAAGAGCTATATGTTGCAGAACAGACTGCGCAATGATCACCATATTGATCTAATGATTGACAGCAAGGACAGGTCCCTTGAACAAAACGATCAGGCAGAAACATACCTATTTCGTTATCATATAGTTGAGAGATCACTCGAGTTTTTATAAACCCGCTATCTTTTAAACGCGTATAGATATATTTAGAAAAATCATAATTTTCTTGACTGTGAGTAGAGTAGTAATTGTCATGGCTAATTTCAAAATTCGAGAAATCTGTTTGATGTTCATGATGTATATGCGCAATCATCTCTTCTGTTGGAATTCCTAATGCTTTAGCTTTTAGCATAACTGGCGTACCATGTGCATCATCAGCACAGATAAAATATACGTTTTTACCTCGTAGCCTTTGATAGCGCACCCAAATATCTGCTTGTATATGTTCGAACATATGACCTAGGTGGATGGAGCCATTGGCATACGGCAAAGCACATGTTACTAATATATCCTTTGTAACTGTAGTCATAGTAAAAATTTTATCCACTTTAAAAATATAGATAGGAGGTTCAATACTAATTAGTTGTATTGTACTACGTACATCATAATCCTGACATAAGTAGATATGTTTTTAAATTGTCTTATTATAATGCAATTATACAGCTTATTTATACAGCTTATTTATACAGCTTATTTATACAGCTTGTTTGTACAGCATTCAATGATTGTAATCGGGATAATCATATTTTATAAAAGTTTAGTAACATATACAGAGCTTACATGATATTTATAAGAATAATATATGGATCCTATGATGCATTTAAAAAGAATGCAAGAGATAGCTATACATCACAGATTTTAAATTATAGCGTCTGATCATATTACAGTAAAATATGCATGCAGTAACTATACTGATAGTAAGTTATGTTAAAATGTTGTGATTTTTTTAAGGATTAATGCATCTAATCAGGGCATAATAAATTATTAGAGAATTTTTGTTTCCAGTAGTTTTACTAAAATATTTTTACTGAAAGATTATATGTTATGTTTATTGATACGTTAAGTGTATGTAAATTAAGAATTTTTATGACGAACAATACTATAGTTAAGTGACTCGTAAATATATAATGACTATTATAGATTAAGATCTAAAGGTTATTTAGTACATATTAGGGTTAGCTATTTTTTTGGAAATCTTAATTAGCATTATCCATTATGTAATATTAGTTATTAGAAATGTAGGTTAAACGGAATCTCAAACTAATAAAAGAGATTCTGAATAGTATGATATAAGTATATTTTTATGTGTTTTCTGGAAGAATCATGTGATTATTAAGAATAAGTAGTCTTTTATACTTAAAATACTAGTAATGAATAAGTAAATATTAGGCAATTATATGAAAAAACCTATTGTATTTAGCGGTGCAAAACCGTCCGGTCAGTTAACTCTCGGAAATTACATTGGCGCACTACGTCAGTGGGTTCAGATGCAGGAGAAGTATCATTGTATGTATTGTGTAGTTGATTTGCACGCACTTACTGTACGACAAGACCCAAAATTGTTACGTCATTCTATCTTAGATACAGTAGCACTGTATTTAGCGTGCGGTATTGACCCAAAAAAAAGTATTATCTTTGTTCAGTCACATGTATCGGAGCACGCTCAGCTTAGCTGGATTCTAAATTGTTATACTTCTTTGGGTGAGTTAAGAAGAATGACGCAATTTAAAGATAAATTAGTGAGCTATCAAGAGAACATTAATGCTGGTTTATTTAATTATCCAGTTCTCATGGTAGCTGATATTCTTTTATATCAAGCCTCAAAAGTACCGATTGGGGCAGATCAAAAACAACACTTAGAACTAAGTCGTCATGTAGCTAAGCGTTTTAATAGGTTATATGGTGATATTTTTCAAATACCTGAACCAATATTTCCACAGCTTGGTGGGCGCGTTATGTCACTATTAGAGCCATCAAAAAAAATGTCTAAAACTGATCATACTCTAGGTAATATTATTACGCTTTTAGAATCCCCTCAATCAGTTATCAAAAAAATTAAACGCGCCATTACTGATAACGACTATCCTCCAATAGTCCGATATGACCTTCAGAATAAGCCAGGTGTTTCAAACTTATTGAGTATTTTATCAGTTATAAGTAACACTCCTATCACAGAATTAGAGATCATGTTCCATGATAAGCAATATAGTGATCTTAAAGCTGTAACAGCAGAAATGGTTTCTAATATACTTATTAAATTTCAGGCATTATATTATGATTATCGCAAACATGAAGATTTTCTTTTACAGGTGATTCAAAAAGGGGCGCAAATAGCGCGCAGTGAGGCTCAAATAACATTACAAAAAGTGTATCATAGTATTGGTTTAATTACCGAATTTTAAATGATTTTTTTGATTTTTGTGAAAATTCTGTGTTTTTTTGATTATGTGATAGTTATTTTTTTTTAGTAAATTAAGATGTATATCTAAAATAATTATTAAGCAGTAAATTATATGTTTGATAAAATCAAGTTTTTTAAAATAAGTGACCTAAAGGATATACTGATGAGACATGTCTGAGTTTATTGCTTATGTTTATTGTGCGATAATATCCAACATTATAGTACAATTTGATAAGATTAATAAATCTTATTATTTTGATTATTGTTTTTATATAGATTATTCTAAGATTTTATTATATAATATATTATTTTACATGAGTGAAATGTCATTTAATGATAATTAAATTATTAAATGATATTATATCTATAATGATAGATATAAAAAGTTTATTATTATGTTTTGAATAGATAGTCGGCAGTGTTAAGTTAGAAAATAGTTTGTACTAGTAATTTACTTTCTACATTCCTAGAAAGAATATATTAAATAGCGTTTTTTTCTTCTTGATAGGTTATATAATAAAATATTAATCTATAACTAGTTTAGTATTGATAGATTTTTTAATATTGATAGTTTTCCAGTTTCTATATAAAGTGCAGTAAGACTGAATAGTTCTAAAGCGCAGGTGAAATATTCAAGATTTCGTCTAGTTAAAGTTTTTATTTTAATTAATCTAATCGATTTTAATTAAGATCGTTCAAATTAATTTTTTATTAATCAATATGATTATCTGCTATAAAAATTTTAAATTTTTGACTATATATCAAGAATATTATGTATTTTATGTTCATGGAAACATTTAGTCATTGTAAGTATCTTATTAAGGCTATTAAAAGTGTAAAGTATTCATTTTATTATTACACTTTTAATATAATATCATTTATATTAATTTTGTCATGTGATTATATACATGTATTATAATTGTAGAATACTATTACTATATACTATATAGTAATTATTCTAGAGAGTATCATTGTAGATGAATGTATTATAAAAAATAATATTTTTATTATTGTTTTGCTTTTTTATTATATGATCTTTTATATTAAATAAAATTTATTTTATACAAATATGAAAGTTTAATTTTATTAATATTAATTATAGATTCAGAATTTATTGTTAATAAATACAGATCAATATGATACAAATCATAAATTTATTACAATTAACACTGAATCAATTTTAGTTTTTCTTTTTTGTTGTATTATAATATCTTAAAAGTTTTTTTATTATAAATAGCTTTTTCTAAAGATGTTGTAATCAAAAATCTTTTAAAGAAGTAGTACATTATAGATCCTGCGAGTGAGGATAGTAAAATGTTTAAAACTTAATATAGATTTATTAATCTATATTAAGTTTTATTTAGAGCTCTGGAGATATCAATATGTCACATGTCTGCCAAGTTACTGGAAAGCGTCCTATGACTGGACATAATCGTTCACATGCAATGAATGCAACGAAGCGTCGTTTTCTACCAAATCTGCACTTGCATCGCTTTTGGGTTGAAAATGAAAAACGTTTTATTAAGTTACGTTTATCTGCAAAAGGTATTCGTATTATCGATAAAAATGGTATCGAAACAGTTTTGTCTGATTTGAGACGATACGGTCATAAGCATTAATAGAGGGGTTGTCAATATGGCAAAAGGTATTCGCGAGATAATTAAGATGATTTCATCTGCCGATACAGGTCACTTTTATACAACTACAAAGAATAAACGTAATAAGACTGAAAAATTAGAATTAAAAAAATTTGATCCAATAGCACGTCAGCATGTGATTTATAAAGAGGCTAAAATTAAATAATGAATTAATCATAATTTATCATTATTTAATAGCCCTTAATAAAAGATTAGCGGACTTTATCAAGTATATAGATAATATATTTCATGTCTAAAATTATTATGTCAGTTTTTATGTTTTTTTATATACAAACATATATGTATATTTTTATATGATAATACCATATATAGAGTGTCATTGAGGCACTATAGTGAATTTAATCAACAAAAAATTTTAGGTTTGTGGGGATGATTTGTTAATATAAAATTATAGGTTAGAGTATTTAATATGATTGGATAATCTGATGTTAGATGGCAATCTGACTAATATTTTAGGTATAGCACTTTAGGAGGATATGTATCTCCGATTGGATTTAGCTCTGATTAAGATAACATTAGCTGTTTGACTTGAACTAAATTTTCAAAGAAAATCCTTATTATAAATTATAGTATATATTATTTTAATAAATTTATATTCATCATATATGAAGCTTTATTCTTTATTTAAGGCTTCATTTTTAATGAGATAAAAAGATATAATTAAATTATTAAAAATTCAATAAAGATAGTGAAAAATTCTTCATAATTACATAATTATATTATGTATGATCCGCGCATAATTTATCTACATAACGATTATAGCAATTACTAATCAGCCAAAGGTTATAAGATTGTTGTGTGTATAAAAAAAGTGATAAGTGATCACTAGAAGCTACAAGACTTCAAGATAGCAATAATTCAGTAAAGATCTAATGTTTTATATAGATGGTGTATTCTAGGTCTTTGTTAAAGTTTTTAAAGTGATGATGTGAGTATAATATTATACTAATTTAGAAAGAAGTTACATAGTTTTCAGTACTAGATGTTTGACCAGTAGAGATGAGCTTAGTATTCTCCAATTATCATCATTTTAGTCCACGTAATGAATATACTATTTTTATTATAGTTATGGATCAGTATAATGTAATTACATTTATAAAATATAAAAATCAATTAGTTAAAGATAGGAATAGTAATGTACTGGTACCCTTGGTTAAATTATAGTTATCGTCAAATACTTACGCAATATATATTAAATCGTGGGCATCATGCACTATTGATTCAATCTGTACCTGGAATAGGCTCCAAATCCTTAATTGGAGCAATAGAAAGATGGTTGATGTGCCATCAACCAAAAGAAATAAAAAGTTGCGGAAAATGCCGTTCCTGCAGGTTAATGCTTTCTGGGAATCATCCTGATTCATATCATCTAGAATCTCAAAAAGATCAGAATACTATTGGTATTGATAGTATACGCTATATCAAAGAAAAATTATATAATCATGCTAGTTTAGGGGGCGCTAAGGTATGTTGCTTATTAGAGGCGCATCAATTAACGGACTTTTCGGCTAATGCATTATTAAAAGTTATAGAAGAGCCACCTGCTAATACTTGGTTTTTGCTTTATCTGCGTGACTCTGAGCATCTGTTAGAGACATTACGTAGTCGCTGTATTGTATGGAAATTAACTGCTCCTGATAAAGAGTTAAGTCTAATGTGGTTACACCGTCATTATCCTGCTGATATTCAAAAATATAGTCTAGCACTTCGTTTATCTTTCGGAGCACCAGTTAAAGCGTTAGAATTATTATCAGAGCCATGCTGGCAGCATCGTTTACAGATGTGCAATGCTTTCTTTAAAGCCATTGACGGTGATCTTTTAAGTTTATTACCAATATTAAATCAGAGTAATGCAATTAGATGCATCGAATGGTTGTGTTCTCTATTGCTTGATGCAGCAAAGTGGGCTCAAGGTGCAAAACAGTTTATTAGAAACGTGGATCAGACATCATTAGTGATTGATATTTCAAAATGGTTACCAATAAATATACTTAATGATAGTATGCACCAATGGATAATTTGTCGATATAGGTTATCAACAATTTTAGGAATAAACTGTGAGTTATTGTTAACAGAGCAATTACTGCAGTGGGAATCTGATATTGCTTATAATAAATATTAATGACTTCAATTATATAAAGATATATTGTGTAATATATCAACTAAAGAAAATGATATAGCAAGAATTATATATAAAGAAATTTTTAATAATGCTTTAATTCAGTGCAATAAATAAGAAATATTTTTTGTATAGATAGATTATATTTATTTTTATAAAGGAAATATTATATAAGTCTTGTGTGATGATAATTAGCTTAATTTAACATTAGAATATTTCTTAGAGTATATATTTTTATTAGATCCATACCACTATAAATAATAATTATCATGATTAAGTTTGATTTATAAAGAATTTTTATCTGATACGATCAGTAAATATTATTGTAGCAATTTTTAGCAATTAGAGCAATTTATATAGCCAGTATGTCACTTTGGGCTATTACGGTCAGTAAAATCAAAAAAAATAATATTAATATGAAAAATTGATAGGTAAATTTTATTACTACATAAAATATAAATAGTATTTTTTTGATATATGCAGAATGATATATAGTAAACTATATTTACATGAGAAGCATTTGGTAGCACTTTATAACACTATTCGATTATGATGATTATATAATAGAATTAATCAGTTTTAGTTTTTTATATTAAAGGTCCTATATAAGGTTATATTTTTTATGTCAACCTATTTTAGCAAGATCAGAGAAGGGGTGTTTTATTATGTTTAATATCTTTTCTACGATTTCCATGTCACTAACATGACAAGACTAATAGTAAAAAATATTATACTAGGAAGTAAAGCACCCAAGATAGGGGGGGTGTGACAGATTAAACTAAGCAATCCAAAAATTTGATTTAGAACATAAAATAAAAAACCTAAAATAACACCTACCACTATTCTGATGTTCATTGCTGCATATTGCAATGGGCCAAAAAGGAATGATATTGCCATTAGCATCATTACTATTAAAGATAATGGATCAAAAATTTTTCTCCATAGATTAAATTTATAACGTATACTTATTTGGCCGGTTTGTTGAAAATATTTTGTATAACTATATAGTCCTCTAATAGATAATGTCTCTGGATTAAGAGCAAGAACTTGTAGTTTTTTAGGTATAAGAGAAGTATGCCAATTTTGACGCAGTGTATAAGTATGTTTAATTTGTCTTATATTGCTAAAATCAGATTGATCAACTTGCTCTAATATCCATAATTTTTTATTTGTGTTATATTTAGCAGATTTTGCATGTTGTATAATTTGCAGAGGTCTGTTTGTGTCATAACTTTTACCAAAACAGTAAATAGTAATGCCAAAAATATAATTAGGTCTATAAATATTTTTAATAAACACAAAATTTTCATTATCTTTGGCCCATACTCCGATATGATTAAGATGCAGTGTTGTATTTATTAGCTTGTTATCTCGATAGTTATGTGCTATTTGCTCTCCTAGGGGGGAAATGAATTCACTGACAATCATCATAATAAATATAAGAGGAATAGTGATTGTCATTACTGATTTTGCAATTTTTATGCGAGTAAAACCTAATGCTTGCATTGCAATTAGTTCTCTGTTTTGCATAAGAGCGCCTAAACCTATTAACGCTCCTAGTAGTGCCCCCATTGGAAAAAATAACTCGATATCTTTAGGTATGCTAAGAATTGTATATATAAGAGCACCAGATGCAGTGTATGTTCCTTGTCCTATTTTTCGTAATTGATCGACAAACTTAATTACACCAGAAAGAGATACCAATACAAATAGTGTTGCAAGAATATTATAAAATATTGTTTTAGAAATATACTTATCAAGAATACTAAACATTTAGAATTCTATCTTTTCGGATAAATTGTGCACGAAATCGACGGATCAGCATAGTATCCCACACATTTAATGTTATACCTATACTTAAATAGATAAGATTAATTAACCACATCGAGATCGCAGGATTTAGAAAACCTTTTTTACCACTAGACTGCATTAAGCTTTGTAGCAAAAAGAAGATGAGATATAAAAGAACTGCTGGTAACATTGATAGTAAACGTCCATGTTTTGAATTGACTCTGCTAAGCGGAATAACAATTAATCCCATAACAAAAACTGAAAATACAAGTGTCAAGCGCCAGTGCAATTCACTATGGTAGTCAGGTTTTTTTATATTAGAGTGCCATAGAATAGGAAAGCTCATTTGTTCGGCATTGCAAATTGTTTGGTTAATATGTGGCGGGTAAATTATTGCTTGATAATTTTTAAAATATGTAATGCGAAAATCAGAAAGTAACGCAGTGCCCTCAAATTGTGCCCCGTTATTTAGTGTGATTATTTGAGCACCATCTTTCCTGCGATTAATTTGTCCGTATTCTGCAGTGATAATGTAAGGGCGATTGTGTTTTGTTTGTTGTAATTGTATAAGAAAAATTTTTTTAAAAATATTATTTTTGATCTTCTGAACAAAGAATACTATGTTTCCGTCAGCTGATTTTTGAAACTGCCCTGGAATTAATGATCTCGCGCTAAGAGTCATTTTTGCGTTTTGTATGATCGTATATTGATATCGTGCAGACCAGGGCCCTATCCAACCACTGTTAATAGATGCTATTAACATATTTATAAGTATGATTCCCATGGAAGCTTGTATTAGCACGCGCTTCTTTAGACCACAAGCATGCATAACGATGATCTCGTTATCAGTGTATAGCCTACCTAGTGTGATTAAAATAGCTAAAACTAAACTTAACGGTAGGATTAACTGTGCCATGATTGGTATACCAAGAGCCAATCCTGTAATGACTATATTAATTGGAATATCATTTTCTACTGCAGATCCTAGTATTTTGACTAATTTCTGACAAAAGAAAACTAAGAACAGAATAAATAAAATAGTTATTTGGGTTTTTAGTATCTCCCTAACTAAGTATCTAACAATAATCACGCGAACAATGCTTATAAAAAATGGTTTTTATTAAAAAAAATTTTAGTGTCATTTTATATATTTTTGTGCACCTCTTATTTTAGAATAAAATTATAGAATGTTATGTGTCGTCATAAGGTATAATTTTTAATAAATTTGTTAGATATTTAGATAATGGTCTTAATAAAAATATTAGTACGAGCATCTATTAACTGCGTAACATAAACATTTTTAAGATTACAAAAGACCAGGACAGTGATAAATTTTGCTCAAAATTATCGGTATTATTATCGTATAATGGAGCAGAATCGCAGTTATGTATGATTTTAATCATACCAAGCATGTTATTATAAGTAAGGAGTTATAGCTTAGTACATGCCCTGTATAAAAAATATTTTTATTAAATTTCTATAATTTAATAAAAACTATTCTTTTTAGTGACTTTATTTTAAGATCGTAAGATCTGAATTTTAATTAATATATATTTTTAACTATGTTTTTATATGAAAAATAGAATTTTTAAGTTCATATAAGATATAATATTATATTATATATAATTATAGTGGATATTATAATTTTTAATTATCTTAGCATTTTAGTGCATAAGTAGTATAATATCAGCTATTGGTTTAGATTTTTTAGTATGATATGATATAGATCATACAATGCTTTATTTTATTAGGAATACCCCTTATTAAATAAATCTCTAATTTATGAAATTTATATATTATGAAGAAGAGTATATGTATATATACAATTATATAATTTATTAAAATTAAGATAAATAATCTTATCATATACTATAGCTAATAGTATACTATAGTATAGTATATTTTATGGTGAATATATAAAGTTTTAATTATAAAATGATATTGTTATAGCTATATAACTAAGATTTTTTAATAAAAATAATTTAATAAATAGTAAATTATATTTTTATAATCTTTTTATTTTACTGTCATTGAATACTTATTGTAAATTATTTTTATTTTAATTTTTTTTACATTATTCTAACAAAATTATGATATATATCATATAAATTTAATAAATCATATGATATATATCAAGAAAAATAGTTGTATAACAAATACTATTTTTTTCAGATCATGCTGATACTGAATAAAAAATATATTAATAAATTGTCTGTTGTGCTTTTTCTGCTTGTATACGCTGATAAATTTCTTCACGATGCACTGAAATTTTTTGAGGAGCGTTAACACCAATACGTATTTGATTACCTTTGACTCCTAATACAGTAACAGTTACTTCATCACCGATCATTAGGGTTTCACCAACTCGACGAGTTAGAATAAGCATTGTTGTCTCCTAAATAGATTAATATAGTGGTCGTACTGGGTTCGAGAGTTCTAGGAAAATATTAGAATACTATGTTATATGCTAATTGAGACACTATAGTCTTAAATGTATACTATACTACTTTCTTTTATATTCTTAACATTAAATATAGATAATAATCTATATTATACTCTTAACCATAGATATTATGATCTTAAGTTTCTTAGGATGATTTAAAGCATGTTTTTCTGAGTGTCGTGATAGGTTTTTGTATAATAACATATTTATTATACAGTATATTCTCTAGGTTCATTTTCTATTTTACTGAATATATCGTGCGCCTTATAACAATCTGATTCATGCATTTTACATAACATAGTATTTTTTAGATAACATTACATTCTAAGTAAGAGAAAATTTTATGATAATTAACCAGGGTTATTGAAACAAAAAAATAAGCATACTTCTTTAGTTGATGTACAAATAAAACCCTCATAAGATTATTTCAATCTATCTGATATCCATGATTTTACGTTAGCTAAAGCTGTAGGTAAAGCTTGTATATTTATACCAGTGGCTTGTGCTAGATACGGGCTACCACCGCCTTTTCCGTTAACCTGGTTTGCTAGATATTCCAAGAGATGAGTGGCCGTAATATGATGTATAAGATCTTTAGTTACACCAGTAATTAGAGAGATCTTGCCATTCGAAATAGTCGCTAATACAATAATCGTTGACTCTAAGTGATATTTGAGATTATCGACAAGGATACGGAGCATTTTAGGTTCTAAAGTTTTTATATGGTTAATTATTATTTGAGTATTTTTTATTTTTATAGATTGCTTTCTCAACAACAAGCTTTCTTGTATTACTTGTTGGTGTTGTAGTTTTTGTAATTGTTTTTCTAAAATATGTGTATATTCTACAAGAGAGCTAACTTTTTTATATAGATTACAGTGATTAGATTTTACTAGTTGAGAAATTTTTGATAATATATCATATGAATAGTGTTTATGTAATAATGCTTCTTCTCCAGTGACGGCTTCAATGCGTCGCACCCCTGATGCACTTCCTGATTCAGAAGTTATATGAAAAAGTCCGATATCGCCTGTACGATGAGCATGCGTCCCCCCACAGAGCTCTAGAGAAAAGTCATCTATTTTTAGAACTCGAACATATTGATCGTATTTTTCATTAAATAAAGCCATAGCTCCAAGATTTATGGCTTTATTTAGTTCCATTACGTGTGCTTCAATAAGTAAGTTTCGACGGATTTGTTTATTAATTATTATCTCTACTTGACGAGTTTCTTGCTGTGTCATTGGTTGATCATGTGAAAAATCAAAACGTAAATTTTGTGCAGTAATTAGCGATCCTTTTTGTGTGACTTTTGGCCCCAGAATGAGGCGTAAGGCAGCTTGCAATAGATGAGTCGCCGAATGGTTGAGGCGAATACTTTTTTGATTTTTTTCATCAACTTGCGCTAGAACAGTCTCACCCTTACTGAGTTTTCCATGAGTGAGCGTACCGATATGGCCGATAGCTTGAGAGTATTTTTTTGTATTTTTGATTATAAAATGAGTATCATTATGCGACTTGAGAGTACCGATATCGCCAATTTGTCCACCACCTTCAGGATAGAATGGTGTATAATTAAGAATTATAATTCCATCTTGCCCAGAATAGATAGTATCTACTATTTCTTCATTAACAATAATCATAGAAATCATCGCATGTAGCTGTAAGAAATCATAACCTTTAAATTTTGATTTATGAGTGATATAGAGTATATTATTAGAATTAGTATTAAAACCGCTTGCCTTTCTTGCTCTCTGGCGTTGTTCTTGCATGGCAAGCGTAAAACCTATTTTGTCTATGGTTATATGACGCTCGCTGCATATATCTTCAATTAATTTTACAGGAAACCCAAAGGTATCGTATAAGCGAAAAACCGCCTCACCATTAAGTATATTACCTGATATTTGTTTCAATTCTTGATTTAGTAGAAAAAGCCCTCTTTTTAGTGTTTTTGCACATTTTTCTTCTTCAGTTTTTAAAACTTCTTCTATTTTATCTCGATTTGTCTTAAGAATCTCTGCAGCTTCATGCATAACATGAATTAATGGAGATACTAGTTTAAAAAAGAACCCTTTTTGTGCGCCTAACGTGTATCCATGACGTACAGCTCGGCGAATTAGACGACGTAATACATAAGAGCGGTTCTCATTTGATGGTAACACACCATCTGCAATAAGAAATGCACATGACCTAATGTGATCTGCAATAACATGTAATGACTGATCATGAATTTTAGTAGTGCCTGTAATTTGCATAATGGATTTAATTAATGTTTTAAAAAGATCAATATTATAATTTGAGTGAACATTTTGAATAACTGCTGCAATACGTTCTAGTCCCATTCCTGTATCAACTGCTGGCATTGGTAGAGGTATCATGGTACCATCAGACTTACGATTAAACTGCATAAACACAAGATTCCATATTTCAATATAACGATCTCCATCTTCTTCTGTGCTACCTGGTAGCCCTCCTGGAATATGATCACCATGATCGAAGAATATTTCAGAGCATGGACCACAAGGGCCCGTTTCGCTCATTTGCCAAAAGTTATCTGAGGCATAGGGACCGCCTTTATTGTTACCGATTCGAATAATACGCTCAAACGGTAGCCCAATGTTTTTTTCCCAAATTTTAAAAGTTTCATTATCCTCTGCGTATACCGTGACTAATAGTTTATGCTTTGGTAGTCCGAACCATTTTGGGCTAGTGAGTAATTCCCAAGCAAATGATATTGCCTCTTGTTTAAAATAATCACCAAAGCTAAAGTTTCCAAGCATTTCAAAAAATGTATGATGACGTGCAGTGTAGCCTACCTTTTCCAGGTCATTATGTTTACCACCGACTCTCAAACAACGTTGAGCAGTAGTGACGCGAGTATATTTTGGTGTTTCTTGTCCAAGAAAAATACTTTTGAACTGATTCATGCCAGCATTAGTAAATAATAGTGTTGTGTCATTAGGTAATATTAATGGACTACCAGTCATAATCTGATGTCCCTTACTATGGAAAAAATTAAGAAATTCTTGACGAATCTGTGCAGTGCTTTTACTCATATTTATTCCAGATGATATTAATGCATATTGCGAAATGTATTGTGTATTTTATAATAATAAAAATATGATGCAAAATGAAACCTTGTGACTTAAGTTATATCGAATATTTAATCAGAGCATTACAAGGTTTAAAGTAGTAGATACATTATATAAGATGAATGCATATGTGTTTTAAAAGTCTATATGTGTTATATAAAATTTTTAAATTTTTTTTTAAAAAAATAGATACATGTATTTAAGAAACAACAGATCGTTACTGTATATCAAACATAAAATAATATTTTTAATTAAGTATGCAATGAATTAAATAATATATCTATATTTAGATATAATAGCATAAGATATATAAAAAAATCTCTACAATAGATTATATCTATGTATTATATTTTATATGTATAGATACAAGAACATTTCTTAAGAATGGTTAAAGCACTAGTTTTATTTAAGTATATCTTATGTATAATTAATAAATTAATGCATAATTCCAACGATATGAGTGAATATAATAGTTTAATTATAGCATATAATTTATTGATTAACCATGTGTCATAAATAAATATCTTTTTAATAAAAAAAGAAGTACAACATTAAAAATAATATTATTTTTACTAAATTTAAATATGATAGAAATCATATTTAAAAAATTTAATGGGTATTTTAAAAATATAAAATAAATGTAATATAAGAGTTATAAAATTGATCTATATGCGACATCAAGCTGAGTATGTTAGATATTTTTATGAATTCGCTAGATCCAATGGTAAAATGTAGACATATAGCGCTCTGTTGTTGGAGAAAGACCTAATAAAATCTTGATGATACTATCATGTAGTGATACTAAAAGTGCGATAGCGCAGGTTTTAAATATTTATAGTGTTTATAATATACAATATTATAGAGATAAGTATCTTTGGTTAGATCTTATTATATAACCTAGTATGCATTAGACTAGAAATAATGCATAATTTTAGGTATTATATATTATGGATGCGATCATCTCTAGAGATTTGATAAGGTTACTGATTATAATAATAACCGTCGGAAAAATAGGATTAAAGAACTGCAAGATATTATATACTTATTTACAGTTACGACTTTGTATGTAATTGGTTTATTAATAATATTTTCCTTGTAATTTACTGCAAATTATTTGTAAGTATTTAAATAGTGTTTGTTTAAAGGGATGTGTTGAAAAATTATTTGAATTTTCTGTTTTAAATTTATAGTTTTTTGTTGATTAGGGCTTTTAATTTAGACATTGACCAAAGTACTTATATTATGCATTTATCTTAGATAATAGTAAATAGTTTGGCTTAGTTTCTTTGACTTTATTGATATTACAAGATGTATTATGCTGTGTGTGAATATTCTGAATTAGTTGGTAATCTTTTACCTTATCACTTCATTTGTGCTGACACATTCCATGATTTACAAACCTTCATTAAGCGTGTCTAAAATAATATGATGCCTTTGGATATAAACAGAATACTTGCAGTTTAATATAATCAGTAATAATTTTTACATTTCAATCCAGTATTGCACAGTGTCTCTGTGTTAAATTAGAAGAGTTTTATGCTAAATCTATCTTATATGCAAGAGGTCTTGCGTCGACGCACGTTTGCTATTATTGCTCATCCGGATGCTGGTAAGACCACTATTACTGAAAAGGTTCTATTATTCGGAAAAGTTTTACAAATTGCTGCTACAGTTAAAGGTTGTGGTTCTAATAAATACAGTAGATCTGATTGGATGACTATAGAAAAGCAACGTGGCATTTCTGTGACCACATCTGTAATGCAGTTTTTTTATCAAGGTAATTTAATTAATCTTCTGGATACTCCGGGACATGAAGATTTTTCTGAAGATACTTATCGCACTCTGACGGCAGTAGACTGTTGCCTCATGTTGATAGATTCTGCTAAAGGTGTAGAAGATCGAACCCGTCAGCTTATGGATGTCACTCGGTTGCGAAATACACCGATTATTACTTTTATGAATAAAGTAGATCGTGATATTCGTGATCCTATAGAAGTTTTAGATGAAGTAGAAAGTAACCTTAAAATTACTTGTGCTCCGATAACTTGGCCGATAGGCTGTGGAAAATTATTTAAAGGAGTCTATCATTTATATAGAGATACCATATACCTCTATCGATCTGGTCAAGGGCATGTTATTCAGAAAGTAAATAAAATTCAAGGTTTATATAATCCAGATGTAGATATTGCAATTGGTGAGGATTTTGCAGATCAGCTGAGAAGCGATCTAGAATTAATTTATGGCGCATCATATGCATTTAATTGTAAGACATTCAGAAGCGGCGAACTAACTCCAGTTTTTTTTGGTACTGCATTAGGTAATTTTGGAGTTGATCATATGCTGGATGGAATTATTAAATGGGCGCCATCTCCGATGCCTCGTCGTACAAATTTACGTACTGTAACCGCAAATGATAAAAAATTTAGCGGTTTTGTATTTAAGATCCAAGCTAATATGGATCCAAAACATCGTGATCGAGTAGCTTTTATGCGAGTGGTCTCTGGAAAATACAAAAAAGGAATGAAATTATATCAAGTGAGAACTGGAAAAGATCTGATGATTTCTTATGCGATAACTTTTATGGCTGGTGACCGTTTACAGGCTACTGAAGCATATCCAGGCGATATAATTGGATTACATAATCATGGTACGATTCATATCGGGGACACTTTTACGGAAGGTGAGAAAATAGAGTTTACTGGTATTCCAAATTTTGCTCCAGAATTGTTTCGTTGCATCTCTCTTCGCGATCCTATGAAGCAGAAACAACTTATAAAGGGTTTAATACAACTATCAGAAGAAGGTGCTGTACAAATATTTCGACCGGTATATAATAATGATTTGATTGTTGGAGCAATAGGTGCGCTACAATTTGATGTAGTTGCTTCACGCCTCAAAATTGAATATAATGTCAATGCAGTGTATAAAATTATAAATATCATCACTGCAAGATGGGTCGTGTGTGATAACAATAAAAAATTTACACAATTCCGGTATTGCAATGAAAGTAATTTGGCTATTGATGGTTCTGGTAACTTAACTTATCTCGCTACCAGCATGGTAAAATTGCAGATGACTCAAGAACGTTATCCAGAAGTTATCTTCTTGCAGACTCGTGAACATTAGAAGGAATACGTTTTATTTTATATAGTGGTATGGACTGTTAAATGCATCTCGTAATGCTAATGTTTTATAAAAATTATAATTATATTTTACAGTTGTATATAATAACATAAATATAAATTATCTATAATAATCAGTATTAAATATTATTTAAAACTATCATAAGAAAGATATTTATTGGAATAAAGTTATTATTTTATTATGATCAAAAATGATTATATATTAATATATCAATGCTTATTATAATAATAGCATAAAAATTTCAATAATCCTTAGTAATTTATTTACTAATGTATATGTTTATAATTCATAAATATAAATTAAATAATTATTTAATTTATATTTAGCTCGATTATTATAACTGTAGAATTTTATATTATATACTATTTTGTATGTTATTAAGTATAGCATAATATGTATTATATTGAATGTAACTTAATATTATGTGGTCTATTTGTGTTATTTTTTTAATTTTTTTATTCTTTAATTTGATTCAGATAAATATTAATATACTATTTTATCTACTATTATAGATAAGTAAGGATAAAAAAACTAAAAATACTTCAAAGAGAAATTCTCCTTGAAGTATTTTTAGTTTTTTTAGAGATTAGTAGATTTTTATCTAACTACAAGGTAATCAAGGTAGTATATTAAAATTGCTTTTTTTGGAAGTGACTCAATAAGTTTTGTGTAGATGATGTTACTTAAATAAGTAATTTTAATAAATATAGTGAATACTATGCTAGTAATTTTTAATTAATATTTTTAGATAGCGTATTACAGAGAGCTTGATGTAGATAATGTTTAATATATAATCATCTTGATAGTAAAGATTAATTCTATAGAAGATAGCAGTGAGCTTTTAAATGATAATGTAACATGAGATATGAATTATATTAGTGAAAATTAACTTTTATAAATAATTATTTTCTATTAAGGAGGAAACCTTATAGTAATTTTTAATTACCTATTATTTTTTATTAAAAATTGATCTATATTATTCACTGCTTGATATTAAGATTGAATATGTATGATTTTACAAAGATTAGTAGATCTTTTTTATTATCATCAGCTATTTAAAATTAAATTTAGAGTATTGTATACGTAAAATGATAAGGTTGGAGTAATTATGCGTAGTTGTTATTTTATCTTGCTATCTTATTATATAAATTAACAGGATAGTTTTTTTGTAGCGTAGATTTTAAAATATTTTTTAAAATAGAAACTATATGTTATATGCAGCTTTTTATTTTAAAAATGTATAATAAATTATTTTATATGTAAAATAGAATGCATGTTACCTATAATAGGTGGATCATAAAGTGTTAATAAAAAATGTTAATAATAATAGATATGATTATGAATAAAATTAAGTATACATATTTAAAATGTCAGAGTGTATAGATTACTCATCTATATTATTATTTAGTAATGCTGAAGAAGATCTTTTTAGTGCCGTTATGGGACGATATATTTCAATACGATCACCATTATAAACTTTATCGTTTAATTTAACGAGTTGATTAAAAATACCCACTTTATTTTTTTGTAAATTAATTTCTGGGTATAATTCTAAGATACCAGAGGCCATAATAGCTTGTTCTACACTGCTATCTAAAATTAATTCAACGTGATAAATATATTGCTTTTTTGGTAAAGCATAAACAACATCTACTAAAATATTAGACACAGTAAACCTCTCTTGCTCGCTGATAAAATATCTCTAGAAATTTTTTGCTTAGTTGTTGACATATCTTATTAAAGGCTAGTTCCATAAATATATGATTAAACTCTACATGTAAATTAAATGTTATGTGGCAAGCCTCTATATCTTGGGAGTTGAAACGCCATATACCATTGAGTTGTCGAAATGGTCCTTGAATCAATTGTATGTGAATGCTATGATTATTGGTTAATGTATTATGCGTTACCAAGGTTTGATGCATAATACCTGTGATAAGAATGTCCATGGAAGCAATAATTACAGTCGGGTTTGAATCCAGAATTTGACTACTAACGCATCCCGATAAAAATTCTGGATAACTTTCTATATCATTTACTAAAGAATACATTTTTGTAACACTAAATGGCATGAATAAAGAACAGTTTACCTGGGCCATACTTATTCCAATAATATCTTATAATATTTGTTTATAAATGTACAAGCTTATAAGTAATGATTTAGATTATTATACATTTTTGTTATTTTTTATTGCTTTCAAAAAATATTTTATTAATTATCTCAAAAAATGACTTGATTTTGTATAATCAATATTATTTTTATTAGATGTCCTCAGAGAGTCTCGTCACCTTCTATATGCTGTTTTTAGTGTAACAGTATGTGGACTGTATTTAATAGTAAGGTTAATGTTTTACATACTATAATTAATTTGAAATAATTATTTTTAATTTCATAAAAGTATAGAATAACTTTTTTGTATTTAATTAAAGACAATTTTACTTATATTTGTATCAAGAGGGTCTCATGTTAATTTTTTTTGGATACAGAATAGATTAATGATTATATTTTATAGAATGTTCATATAACTTTCAATCTTTTTAAATTAGCACTATGTTAATATTTTTTTCATTATATTTTTTTAATTTAATTTTGTATATGATTTTAATATAAGTTTTATGTTATTTTCGAATTAAGTAATATCTATTAATTAAGTGTAAATAGATAAAAATTAAAATAATTATTGTTTTTTTATAGTATAGTGATGATTGACAAGATAATGCATACTTCTTAAAATAATCAAATAAATAGATAAATAGCTAAAGTTTGGATATATTTTAGTAGAATGTAAAATATTTTTATTTGTAATTTTATCATAGATGCTATATTTAACATAATTATAGTAAGTAAATATAATATATTTTTTTGTTTTTTCTGTTAGCCTCTTAATTTTTATAAATTAACTATGGGTATCACTAGTGCTTCTATCGTTATGAACAAATTCACTCAACCTGTTTGTATTTCAATTGCTATGAATAAATATGCTTATTATTCATATTTTATTGAAAAAGAATTTGAGGCCGGATTACTACTAAAAGGGTGGGAGGTGAAAGCTCTTCGTGCTGGTCAAGTAAATATTAGAGACAGTTATATACTTTTAGATAGTAAAGAAGCCTTTTTAATTGGCTCAACTATTTCAGCTCTTCATTTAGTATCATCAGATATGCAGTGTGACGCCAGACGTGCTCGCAAGTTACTTCTTAGTAAGCAAGAGTTAAGTGTGTTATCTAATATAGTGCAGGATCATGGATGTAGCGTGATCTCATTATCCATGTATTGGAAGAATGCATGGGTTAAATTGAAGATTGGCGTTGGAAAAGGTAAAAAGCAATATGATAAGCGAGAAACAATTAAAGAACGCAATTGGAAGTTAGAGAAGATACGTATGATAAAAAATAAATTTCTAACTAAATAGTGCAATATAAACAAAATAGATATATTATATATAGTATATTATTTTATCGGGGCTGATTATGGATTCGACAGAATATGCAAAACTTTAGGAGCATGCCGAGGGGCGGTTTGCCTCGTTAAAAGCCGTAAAAAAATAGTTGCAAATGACGATAGTTTTTCGCCTGCTGCTTTAGCAGCTTGATTAGTCTAATAAACTAAAGGCGTCCTCTCTCCTAGCCTATTCTCTTTAGGACGGGATCAAGGGAGGTCACACTAATAAAGAGATCGCACATAGACTCTGCTTTTGGTAAATGTGTTAAATAAAATTAAGCTAGTTTTTAGTAGCGTGTTAGTTCGCGACTATTTAATGAAAAAAATAACTAGACTAAGCATGTAGTTCTGACAGCAGAGCAATTCTGGACGCGGGTTCAACTCCCGCCAGCTCCACCACGATATATTTAACAATATTAATCACCTGCAAAAATATTTACTCTGTTTAAACCTATATAAAATAGATCGTAAATAGATTAAACAATTTTATATCTTTATATTCTTTAGCTTATATTATCCGTTATTTATAATTGCATTCCTATGATTAACCTATACTTGGATATTAAATATTGTAGCATGTAAAATTTTATTCAGTTTTACTATCGCAAGGTTAAAACATAGTAAAAGAGTTTTAAGATTAGGAAATATATATGTATAACATGGTATATTTATAGTCATCATGAAATTTATTTTTTTGCTTTAGCGAATGTTTTAAATATATAATTAAAGAATTAACGTATTATATATCATGTACTAATTACTATAAATCTGAAAAAGAATTACTAAAATATGGAAAATAATTTAAAAAAAATGATCAGTTGTAAGAGTTAGATCTTTTAGTATTTCATATTACATTATAGTAATACTATAGTAATAGATTTTATAGATTATAATGAAATGATGTTCTGTGTGTTATACTTACAATAAATTAAAACATAGATTTAGTACTATGCATGTATATTAATTAACAGTAAAACTTGAGGGCATATAAAAGCAGATCTTATCGTAACATTTTTTTTATTATGGTCAATATCAACATATTTTATTTATATATGTCATATAATAATATAATTATTCATTTTTTAATATTAAGAAAACTGTACTAATTGTGATCATTGTTAATGATTACTTATTTTATTAAGTAAAGTTCATACTATTTAATATATACTTTTTATAGTGCTAAATTTTTAAAATGCATAATATATTGCTCTATAAATATCTTTCGGATCAATATCAGAATACTAGTTAACTGTGTAATTAAAGAATGAGAAAAACTTTTTTAAAATGTTATTAATAGTTATTTATTAAAAGCAATATCTTCTACTAATAAATACACGAAGTGAATCATAGCGATTATTTTTTTAAGCAGAACATGCATAGTATAAAACTTTTAATTCTACTATAGATTATAATAATATTATCATTAAGATTAATCAGGGTATTATTGTATATATAAGGATCCCAAGAATAATGCAAGATAGCATACAACAAAAAAAAATTTTAAAAATTGTATGTCCTGATGCGGCAGGGTTAATCGCAAAAATTACTGCTATATGCTATCAGTATAAATTTAATATTTTAAAAAATAATGAATTTATTGATGATAAAACTTCTTGTTTTTTTATGCGTTCTGAATTGGCCGGTTGTTTTTATTATCAAGACAATTTTCTAAAAGATCTCAATATCTTACTTCCAGTTGGTTCACGGTATTCCCTAAAAGATACTGAGCGTCGGAAGATTGTGATTTTGGTTAGTCATGAAGTTCATTGTTTAGGGGAGTTATTAATAAAAAGCGCTTATGGTGAATTAGATGTTGAGATTTCTGCAGTAATCAGTAATCACAAGAGATTAAGTCAATTAGTGCATGGTTTTAATGTGCCATTTATTTTTTTTAAACATGAGGGCTTGACGTGTTTAGAACAAGAAAATAATATTATTGGTAGTATTGATCTTTATCAACCTGATTATATAGTACTTGCTAAATATATGCGTATACTTACACCAGACTTTTTGCGTCGTTATCCTAATAAGATTATTAATATTCATCATTCTTTACTTCCCGCCTTTGTCGGTTCACGTCCATATCATCAGGCTTATGCTCGGGGTGTAAAAATTATCGGTGCTACTGCACATTATGTAACTAATCAGTTAGATGCTGGTCCGATTATCATGCAAGATGCTATTCATATTGATCACACCTATTCAGCAGAAGACATGATGCGAGCTGGTCATGATGTAGAAAAAAATGTACTTAGTCGAGCATTGAATCAAATTTTGACGCATCGGGTCTTTTTAAACGGTAATCGTACTATTTTGTTATAATAGTATAATAGAAATATTATTGTTTTGGTTAGACTATAAATTTGTACTATATATAATAAATTTAAGAGGTATGACTTATTGATTATGTTGGTGCATAATTATACATGATTCACTTTTTAGGTAGAGATATTTGTGTAATTCATATGAGTATAATTGTGTATTTTATTACAATCAATATATAGTATATTATACGAAATGTATTTTATAAGATTTTTAAAAAAATTTCATTAAAGGAAAGATAGGTATCGTAAAATTATTGACTTAGTCAATATATGATATATAATAATTATATTATTAATATAATATGGGTGATTAGCTCAGTTGGTAGAGCACCTCCTTTACACGGAGGGGGTCGGCGGTTCGAGTCCGTCATTACCCACCAGGTCGGGTCGTTAGCTCAGTTGGTAGAGCAGTTGACTTTTAATCAATTGGTCGCAGGTTCAAGTCCTGCACGACCCATCATAATATATCTAAAGAAAAATTAGATAAAAATTATATTTAAAATCTTTTGAATAAATAGTAAAATATTGCTGAGAGAATTGATATATTATTTATTTAGTAAGATTTGAATATATAGATAATATATATTTATTACAGTGTTTAATAAAATTAATATTTTTTATTATTTTTAAAAATGCATATTTAATAAATAGTCACTAGTTAAAACAGTAGTATTTAATAAATTTTTATAAAGTCTTTAGTTTACATTGATTTAATTTTGTTTGAGAGTTTTAAATAATAACAATGGTAGTGTAATACTAAATAGTTATATAAAAATTTATATATTTTATTGTTTTTTATCATGAACAGCATTCAGTGCTTTTTGAAATTTTTTTTGAAATGAGTCATAACTAAAGTTATTTATAGTATATAATTTTGCATTATGGCTAAATTGATGATAGTTTTTTGGTATTATCAGCTCTTCTACTGCATCAGCACATTTAATATGTGATAAAAGTTTTGGTTGAACTAACACATCAGAAACAGGATCATACACATGATAAGGAAAATTAATTTTTATTCCTGATAGGTTTTGGTGATTTTTTATAGATACTGTTGGGTAAATTCCAATTCCGCATATACCATTACATATTACTTCTGGTTGACCATCTATGATTGGGAAAATTACTGGAATTCCATAATATAATGCTTCCATGCAAGATAATCCGAAAGATTCACTAATAGGTGTGCTCATATAAATGTCAATCCGATTAAAAAAAATAGACATATCTTTTTGAAAACCACTAAATATTACGTGATTATTTAATTTTAGTTTATTCGTTAAGAGCTCTAGTGCTGTTCTTTCTGGGCCTTTTCCAGCGATTTCTAGAATTATATTATGTCCGCGAATAATTAATTCATGCAGTGTCAATAGAGAGACGCTAATACCTTTAAGACTTACTAAACGTGATGCTGTCCCAAGTCGTACTGGTTGACTAAGGGATTTTGTGATATAATTAATACCAATAGGATTTGTAAGACGATTTAGAACTACAAGGTGAGCACAAGAAAGATTAAAGCGTAACTCCATAACCCTTTTTGATGCTTTAGAAACTGAAATAATACCATCTAGCATACCAAAAAAACGCATTATTTTAGTATTTATTGTATATCGCCATGAAGAGCCATGATCATAATATAGAAGCTGAGTATTTTTTGGTTTTATGGAAAATTCAGGAATAAAATCCCAAACAATAATAAAATCAGCAGATATTTTAGAAATTTTCCATGATAGCCAATATTTTCTTAAAAATTTTGGACAACGTATAGGCAGATTATTAAATAATCGGTTAGGAAAATATACTTTTTTCTTTATAATATGACATTGAATCTCAGTGGCAATATTATTGCTTATGCATAAAATTATATTTTGTTGATCAGAAGAATAGTTGACATATTGTAATAATAATCGCTCAACGCCACCCATTTGTTCTAGATCAATCAGATGAACTTGTTTCATATGAAAAGCCGTTTTAGGATTAATTTAATTTTTTTAGGGCTAATTTCTGCCATGTTTTTTCGTAGAGAATGCACTGAAAATTGATTATGACCATACCCACCAATTAAATCTACGTTAGTTGGTCCATACAAAGTAATATTCGGACAGTTGAGAGCAGCAGCGAGCTGACTTAAGCCTGTATCTACAGAAATTATCGCTTTAGCTCCCATAAGTATATGGGCTATCTCCTTGAGCATTAGTTTAGGTAAGACTTCTACATAACTTAAACCTTGCGCTAGCCTTTGAGCGCGTAAGAATTCATGATGCGTCCCCCAGGGTAGTTTAATAGTTATTCTTTCAGATTTTAAAGAGTTAATGAGCGTCTTCCAATGGGTTTCTGGCCATTGTTTTTTATCTTTCGCAGTTGCGTGCAAAAAGACTAGATAGTCACTAGTTTTTATTGGTTGATTTTTTGTGAAGTGTTGTAGAATTCCATAATCACCCATTGTTGTTGGTAGCGCATAGTTCAGACTTTTTGCAAAGAGGCTCCGTATTCGTTGCACAGCATGTTGATTTTTATTAATGGTATAACGCTTGTCATACCACCAGCTAGCAATGGGTTCTTTTATGCTATAAATATTACCTCCGTGTTTCACACCTGTAGCAAGGCGACTTATTAAGGCAGCGCTTTTTATTAAGCCCTGAGCATCAATCACCGCATCGTAAGAACGATGTTGTATGGCATTTTTAAAATTAATACGTTCTTTTCGTATTAAGTTTTGAAACCAATTTTTTCGCCAGCGACGCATTGCTACTGGAATAACGTGAGAAACTGCTGGATGCCAGGTAGGAATCTCAGAAAAGTTCTCTTCTATGACCCATTCACAATACATATTAGGAAAAGCTAACCTAGCGTCAGTTAGTGCAGGTAGTGAATGGATCACATCTCCCATAGAAGAAGTCTTAATCATTAAAACTAGCATTTATACTCCTACAAGTGTAGTGTAAAAGTTTTAATTCCATCATGACTTTTTCTGGTGTAATCTGAATTAGGCTCGGATGATATTCTTCATCGGTTTTTCTTTTTTGTGCTGAATAACAACCACTAACTAAAGAAATTATTTTAGATTTTTTTGATAAAGGAGGAGTAAAATTAGGATTGCTTGGTCCATATAATGCAATTAATGGGCGATCTAGTGCAGCAGCAATATGCATAAGACCGGAATCATTACTAATTACAGTATGACAGCAGGATAGTAGAGCTATAGCTTGTTGTAGATCAGTTTTACCGGCCAGATTGCAATAATATTTTTTTATTTCTTGAGAGAGATTGAGTAGAATACGTTCTCCAGTGATACGATCTTTAGTGGAGCCAAGCAACAGGACTTGATATCCCTTTTTAATTAAAAACTCTGCTAGTTGTGAATAATGATAATGTGGCCATTTTTTAAGAGGATTAGATTCAGCTCCGGGGCAAAATCCAATAATAGGTCGTTTGGAATATATTTTAAAAGCGTAAAGAGTAATTTTTTTTTCTTTATTTTGTACTTTAAGGGTCGGCATACAAAGTGGTTGAGGAAGATCTCTGCTACTATTTATATGTGATCTAGGATAACATAGTGCTATGTAGCGTTGAACCATAAGTGGAAAGTCAGCACTATTTAATACACGTATGTCATTAAGTAACCCATAGCGCATTTCGCCTCTCCATCCTATACGATGTGGGATTTTAGCAAAAAAAGGAATCAGTGCAGATTTAAGAGAGCCTGGTAGGACAAAGGCTTGATCATAATGTTTTTGATGAAGTATCTGACCTAAACGCCAACGTATGGATAGTCCTATTACATCGTGCCCTAAAGGTAAAAGCAACGCTTCATTAACTTCTGGCATTCTCGAGAGCAAAGGATGACACCACGCAGGAGCTATCACATCGATTATAATGTTAGGATTTTGGCTTTTTAGAGTGCGATAAAGACTTTGTGACATCATCATATCACCAATCCAAGAAGGGCCTATTACTAAAATTTTAATCTTTTGAGAATAGATCATTCTTGATATTTCAGCCATTTTATGTAATTTTTTACACCTTTAAAAAAGGTTTGAAATGGTTTTTCATAACCTATTTCCCTTAGTTTCTTAAGATTAGCTTGTGTAAAAACTTGATAGAATCCTCTAAGTTTTTCTGGAAAGGGGATATGCTCAATTACACTATTTTCATAAAATCTTAACATAAAATGCGCCACTTCTTGGAAAGATACTGCTTGACCTGATCCACAATTAAAAATACCTGACACGGAGTTTTCTAAACACCATAGATTTACTGATGCTACATCTTTAACATAAACAAAATCTCGCTTAAAATCATTACTTCCTGCAAATAATTGAGCGTTTTTATTATTTTTTAACTGTTGATGAAGATGTAGTATTATACTGGCCATATCTCCTTTATGTGTTTCGCGCTCTCCATAAACATTAAAATAGCGTAAGCCACATATCTGTGATGATGTTTGTGGTAGAAGTTTGCGAACATAGTTGTCAAAAAGCATTTTTGAATATCCGTATATATTAAGTGGTCTCTCATGTTGGCGTTCTTCAAGAAAGTTGCACGTACTCTGACCGTAGATTGCAGCAGAAGAAGCATATAAAAATGGGATATTTTTTTTCAGACACCAATTTAGGAGTTCTTTTGAGTATTGATAGTTATTATCCATCATGTATTTACCATCCCACTCAGTGGTAGAAGAGCATGCACCTTCATGGAATACGGCTTCTATATTCAGAAAATAATTAGTGTTTTTTGCAATAGCGATTCGAAAATCGATTTTATCAATATAATCAGAAATATCAAGATCTGATAAATTTAAAAATTTAGCACCATTTTTTAGATTATCTACGGCTAAAATATCAGTGTGCCCCTGACGGTTTAAGATATCAATAATATTACTTCCAATAAATCCTGCGCCGCCTGTAACAATTATCATTATTTTTACCTTACGTATTTTAGCATGGCATTAAATAATTTTTTATTTTTATGATTGTTGTATAATTTTTCTAAATTTATGATTCAAGGTAGAGTTTTGTGTAGTATTTATTGTTCTGTTAATAGCATTATATTATTTTACTAAAAATAATTCGGAGAGCAAAATAATGGCAATAAAACTATTGAGTCAACCATAAAAACGATTCTAATAAAAAAATAATTTTCATTAGAGTTGTAAAATAAAATTTTTAGTTTACAAGTTTATTGCATCAGTAGGTAAATTAAATTTTCACCACGTTTAATACTTAACGCAACCACTGTAGGTTTACTATCGAGTACTTTTTTTAGTTCAGTTAAGTTGCTAATAGGTTGTTGGTTTACTCCAAGAATGATGTCATCTCTTTTAAGTCCTATTTGTGCTGCAGCCGACCCTGTTGTCAGGGTCTCAATTTGTACTCCCTTAATATCTTTTGTGTTATAATTTCTAAGATTTGCTCCTTCAATGCCATCATAAATACTACCGGAAGAGGCTCTTTCTGTATTGCTTTCTTGTAAAGATAGGTCTTTTTTTATTAGTTTTCCATTACGTATTAATCCAAGCTCTATAGTAGTCCCTACTGGAAGAGATCCAATTTGGGCACGTAAAGCCGCAAAGCTAGAGATTGTCTTATTATTGATTAATATAATTACATCCCCTGCATGAATGCCAGCTCTATCTGCAGAAGATTGAGGTAAGACTTGGCTAACA
Source organism: Candidatus Erwinia haradaeae (assembly GCF_900698985.1). Classification (GTDB taxonomy): domain Bacteria; phylum Pseudomonadota; class Gammaproteobacteria; order Enterobacterales; family Enterobacteriaceae; genus Erwinia_E; species Erwinia_E haradaeae_B. The sequence goes on along the minus strand of NZ_LR217730.1, from coordinate 877,604 downwards.
AATGCACCTCTCTGAATATTTACTTTCATTGCTTTAGCTAGCTCTGAATTTAGCTCAGTTCCGATAATGCCTAATTCCCCTCTTTTTACTTTTCCATAAGTAATCATTTGATTGCATAGATTTTTTACCATATTGGATGGAATAGCAAATCCAATACCGATATTTCCACCGTCTGGAGCCAGAATAGCGGTATTAATTCCGATTAGTTCGCCATTTAGACTTATAAGTGCGCCACCTGAGTTGCCACGATTAATTGCAGCATCGGTTTGAATAAAATTTTCATAGTTTTCAGTATTTAATCCACTGCGACCTAGGGCAGAAATAATCCCTGAGGTTACGGTTTCACCAAGACCATATGGATTTCCAATGGCGACAGTATAATCTCCAACGCGTAAATTATCAGAGTCTGACATTATAATTGCTGTTAAATTTTTAGCTTTTTGAATCTGAATTAAAGCAAGATCAGAACGAGGATCTGTACCGATTACTTTAGCGTCATACTTTTCCCCATCACTAAGTTGTACTTGAATTTTTGTGGCATTTTCTAGGACATGATTATTAGTAACGATGTAGCCTTTTACAGAGTCAATAACAACTCCGGAGCCTAAAGATCGAAATTTTTGCTGTGGAACTTCTATGCCATAATTATCATTAGAGCTGTTTCCTTGGCACAGTGGGGAGCCAAAAAATGGAGATCCTTCTTGACATAAAGGTGAAGGTCCACCAAAGAAAGGTTGAAATGGCTGCATAGATTCTGCCTTACGTGTCATTGTTCCTTCAACATTGACGCTTACAACTGATGGCATAACTTTTTCTAGCATAGGAGCCAGGCTTGTTAATTGCACAGTATTGACGGGATGACAGGTATTTTTAACATTATCGGCTTCTACTAGAATTGGTAGAGTTAAATTAAGACCTAAAATTAATATATGTAATAATAATATCTTTTTCTTCATCATGATCATTCTCTAGTGATTCTATTTGGTAGTAATGAGGTTCATTATTTATCAGATATTTAATATTTATGATAAATGAATATGATAACATGATATGCATAAATATATTCATACTATTTATGTATGATATATAGTTAAAAATAGTCAGTATTATCTAAAAGTATGCTACTAAAGAAATTTTATAAAACTTTTTAATTTTAGTATAAATAAGTACTATATGTCTATTTTGGTATCATTATAGTTTTCAATATTTAATCATACGAACAAATAGAATTGTTAACAATATTTTTGTTTTAGTTTTTCAAGCTGTAACAAACTACATAGTATTTTTTGTTTTACAAATAACATTACTCATATGTGCAGTCTTAATAAAACAATGACATGTATAATATTATATTCAGTAATATATGCTGATGTAGGTAATCTTTCTAAGATTATAAAGAATGGAGTATTTTTTACGGGCCTGGTGATGATCAAGTGTTTTAAAAATTTCTTAATAAAGTGGATATTATTTTTAAGTATTTTTACATTACTCTTGATATACATCAAGTAAAAACTAATATGTTAACGAAAGACTATGAACTTAAATAATTTTTTATGGTGTTGTAATTTTATTGTATTCTATTTTGAAATTAGCAGACTAAATACGCAATATGCAATGTGATAATATCACTAGTAGGGATATCGTCGCTGAAAATATTAATTTTTAATCGATAATAAATTTAGTGGACTTATAGAGCAGGCTGTGTAAGCTAAAGAATTAATACCTTATGAAAATTTTATATTTATTTAAGAGTTGCATTATTATTGAATAAGTAATGATATTGAAAACTCTTCTTTAAAGAGCAAGCAAAATTATTCTTATTTTTAAAATATATAAATCGCAGATTAATTTATTTATTTTATATTAATAATGATATTGATTATCGATACATATTAACAATTTTTTTAAAGTTAAGTATTAGTCTAATATATGTTAATATGATTTATTTTTATTAGTGTTTTATATCAGAGAAAGATGATTATAAAATTTTTTAAGTTAATCCTTTAGTGATTTTTACTAATAGTAGAGTAGAGCACAAAATAGTATTATTAAAGTTCCTTTATAATCTACATGGATTTATTGCAAAAGATTACTGATAATTTTTTAGTGGGAATTATCTTATGCGTTATTCAAGAGGCTATGCATTAAGGATAAAGTAATGCAAAACACTACTGTGGTGCTTTTTAGTGGTGGTCAAGATTCCACTATATGTTTAATACAGGCTGTGCGCGAATATGAATTCGTTCATTGTGTCACCTTTGATTATGGTCAGCGTCATAGCTATGAGATAGATGTAGCACGGGATATTGCCAAGAAGTTAGGGGTAAGTTCACATAAATTTATTAATGTTTCTATTTTAAATGATTTGATTTCTTGTAGCTTAACGAGAAAAAATTTGTTTATTTCTAATTTTAGCAAACAACACGATATGGACTTACCTGATACTTTTGTACCTGGGCGTAATATTATTTTCTTAATATTAGCTTCAGTATATGCTTATCAGTTAAAGGCAGAAACATTGATTACAGGAGTCTGTGAAACAGATTATTCAGGGTACCCTGATTGCAGAAATGAATTCATTATAGCTTTAAATGCCGCGATATCATTAGGTATATCAAGACAATTAATTTTCAAAACTCCATTAATGTGGCTTACGAAATCTGAAATATGGGCATTAGCAGATACATTAGGTGTGTTACATTTTGTAATGAATGAGACTATAACATGTTATAATGGCATTAAGAGTGATGGGTGCGGACAATGTAATGCTTGTCATTTACGCAATAAAGGTCTTAGGGAATACTTGAGTAATAAAAATGCTGTAAAAAATAGTTTATATAATAAGAAAACTTTACATACAACTGATGTAAGGCCTGATGTAAGGCCTGATGTAAGTATTTAAAGTATGAGATGCTAAAGTATATACTGATAGATAATTTTAGTGGATATATTGAAGTATTGGATATACCTTAAATAAGTAATTACTGATAATAATTGAAGTATCTGAGAAGTCTATGATAGATTGTACTTTTTTATATATTGTGAAATGTTTATCGTTTACTTATCAGGTATATCATGGTCAAATTTTTATTTTTTTTATAGTGTTTACTTTTTTCCTTGAAGTAGTTCATTTCATCTTTATTGACATAAATGAAATGAAAATAAATAAGTTAAATAGTGTAAATATTTTATAATAATAAATATTATAAAGAAAATCTATGCTATCATTTTTCACTGTCTTGGACGTATCTGAGTTAGCATTGATTGTACAATACGTGCATTACCTGCTATAATATTTCCGGAAAAAAAATAATTATTATCACCGCTAAAATCAGTAACTAGCCCACCAGCTTCTCTTATTAATAAATCTCCGGCAGTAAAATCACGTGGTTTTAGGTTCATTGCATAATATCCATCAAGTCGACCGGAAGCTACATAAGCTAGATCTAAAGCAACTGAACCACTACAACGAAAGTTAGCGCATTTATAAAGGAGTTTGTCACAAGCATTCATGTCATAAGTATTACTTTTATGTTTTGTTAATATAGTATTAGTTGATAAAAGTGCTTCACTTAGATATCGTAAAGAGCTTCCCCTTAATCTGTAACCATTTAATTGTGTCCCGTGACCTCTCCAAGCGTAAAATAATTCATTACGCATCGGATCATATACTACAGCAATTTCACTACGTCCTTTTACGCGAGCCGCAATAGAAACACTAAAATGTGGAAGTCTTTTAATATAATTAACATTGTCATCTAACGCATTAATTATCCATTGTACTTTTTCAGTCTTTTGATATATTTGACTATCATTTTCTGTAATAATAATATGGTCTGGATAAGACTTGAAGATAATATCAATTATTTGGCGTTTCGCTTTCCTTTCAACAAAATTAGTTAGGTCATAATTACTTTTTTGCTTAAATTCAGTGGAATCTGCTGTTTCATAGTATTTTGTAATGATATTCCCGGCTTGTCGCGAAGCTCGGATAGCAATGTTGAGCATTGGATTCATAAGTGTTATAATCTCTATAATTATTAAATAATAAAATAAAATTGATGCGTTTGACAGAAGCTTATAACATAAGGTGAGATAATCACCTTTTAAAATTGTCAGGCCGCTTTGTTTTAACAGTGATAAAATTTATATATTAGTTCTTAAACTAATAAATGGTATGCAGTAGCATGGTAAAGTTTACTAGTGAATATCTTATGATTAATATGTAGATTTGATCGAATTAAGCACCATATAGCATTCATTCTTCTATTAAGGGTGACCTGTAATATAAAAAGAGATACCCTTTAGGAGTCTGAGTATTTAATTGTCCTGGTTTTTTTAATAAAAATCTATATCTTTTATAGCTATATATTATAATTATAAATATTTAGTATACTAATTATTTATTAATAGATATTTAGGATTTTTACTCGACTGGATTGGACGTTTTTATAAGAATTAAGTATTAAAGAGTATATTTTTAGTAAAAGTTATTTAACTATATTTAATATATATAGGTATTATTTTTAAATATAGGAAATAATGTGCATAATCCATTGGTTTCAAAGAGAGCCGGAACAATCCAAAAATGTAAAACTTATGTAGGAGTTGATAATGGATGAAGCAGATTTAGCTCAAAAGCGTGAGCAAGATATTATTAATGCAGCACTATCATCCCGAGAAAAAAGCTTGCAAAGTCCTGATGGAAAATGCATTTGGTGCAAAGATGAAAATGTTGTTGTAGGAACAGCATTTTGTTCAGCGGAGTGCGGAGATGACTATAATAAATATCAGAGAGAAATGAAGCAACGATTAGGCAGGCAATATCAATAATAAAGATTATAATAATATATATGGATAGAAGGGAGATCTATTTTATAATGAAATCTGTTGAAACAGATAAAATGATCATAAAGAGGTGTGTATAAAATATAAATTCTATAATATACATTTACATGTTATCTCTGATATTTAATTTTTTAAAATAATATATTATTGTTATTTTAACAGAGATATTGTGTCGATCATTAATCTCAGACTATAAAATAGATCCTTAGTCTTTAGCTTTTGTTTCTATTTTAAGGTGTCTGTTACTAGATTTTTTATACATTAAGATCTATTAGGTTTTTAATATATATCATGAGAATATTAATTGTTTTTTAAAATAATATTTAAAATATCTGATAGATCGATATTATGATACTTAATAAATTACTTTATTACTTTGTTAAGTTTTACCAGATCTTCTGGTGTATCTATACTATTTTGAAGATGCGCATTTGTAATATCAACGTGTATTTTTTCACCATACCATAATACACGAAGTTGTTCTAAAAGTTCTCTTTTTTCTAAAAGAGTAGATTGCCAACTAACATAGCGACGAATAAAGCCAGCGTAATAACTGTAGATGCCGATATGACGAAGAAGTGAATTGTAGATATTATTTTTTGTAATTGCATTGTCTACATCACTCCAGGGGATCATGGCACGAGAAAAATACAGCGCATAACCATGGATATCTAGGACTACCTTCACTAAGTTCGAATTTTGTGCTTCTTGCAAAGAATGTATTGGTGTTGCTAACGTAGCTATATTGACGCTATAATAAGATAGATTTTGTGCTATCTTTTGTATAAAAATTGGGGGGATCATAGGCTCATCACCTTGAACATTGACGATTACCGTTTCATCAGGGAATTGATAGTGTTCAATTACTTCAGATAGACGTTCCGTTCCAGACTGATGATTTTTTTTTGTTATCAAAACATCGATATTAGCAGAACTCACTACGTTAGCTATATCAGAATGATCAGTTGCAACAATAACTTTTTGTGCGCCAGACTTCAGTGCTTTCTCTACAACATGTAGAATTATTGGTTTTCCATGTAATTTTAATAGTGGTTTTCCCGGCATGCGGTTAGAAGAAAAACGCGCCGGAATGATAGCTATAAAATTCATGAATTTTCCTCTTTTAAGTTTAAATGGCGAGCGGTTTCCGCTAGTAAAACTGGAATTCCATCTTGGATCGGATAGATTAATTGGTCTACATGACAGACAAGTTCTAAGCGATTTTGATTATTATATAGCTCTAATTTTTGATAACAATGAGGGCAAGCAAGCACATTTAAAAAATTAGGATCCATAATATTCCATAAAATGATATGATATATTTAATTTATACATATATATAATTTTAGAACGATACTTGGTAATATCGTACATGCTCTTAAAGAGTTTTCTTCTCTAGTTAATTCATAGGTCTTGATTTGGGTCTTTATATTATCTAAAATAATATATTTTACTCTCAGTATCTACCATAAATATCAATTGATAGTCTGCAGTATCTCGAAGGTTATTGCACAAGACTTTCCCCTAGTTGAATATCATGCTTAAGTTGATCCAGCATCTTGATAAGTGCACACTCTTCAAATTTACTAAGGTTTTCAATTAAGCAATACTTAATAATTCCATTCTTACCTAAAACAAGGGGCTGTGAAAAGAATTTAGCGTATTCCCCTTGTCCTTCAACATATGCAAATTCTATTACGTTACTTTCCCCTTTCAAAGCGCGCACGAGTGAAAGACAAAAATTTGTTGCTGCATATGCCATTGAGAGAGTAGCAGATCCACCACCAGACTTGGACTCAAGCACTTCTGTACCTGCATTTTGTATTCGTTTTGTAAGATTATAAATGTCTTTTTCAGTTAATTGAACGTTATAGTTAGTTTGAGATAAGAGCGGTAGAATTGTGGAACCTGAATGACCTCCAATAACTGGGGTATTGAATGCTTCTGGTTTTTTACCAGTAAACAAAGCAAGAAAAGTATTAGCGCGAATAATGTCTAAAGTAGTAATACCGAATAGTTTTGTTCTATTATAAACTCCAATTTTTTTTAGTACTTTGGCAGCTATAGGAACAATAGTATTAATTGGGTTAGTTATGACTCCTATCATAGCATGTGGACTAGTAATAGATATTTGAGATATTAGATTTTTAATAATCCCTGCATTTAAGTGCAGAAGATCAGATCGATCCATACCAGGTTTTCGCGCAAATCCAGCTGCAACTAGTACTATCTTAGCGTCTTTTAGCGCTAGAGTAATATCATCTCCTGTGAACCCTGTCATTTCAACAGAAGTAGGTATATGACTTAAGTCAACTGCAATCCCCGGGGTAATTGGTGAAATGTCATATAAAGATAAATGAGACCCTTCTGGCAGACGTGTCTTGAGCAATAAAGATAAAGCTTGGCCAATACCTCCTGCTGCACCAAGAATTGTCACTTTCATTTCAAACCCCTTAATTTATTTAAAATTTAAATTGTGTGAGTTATATTATGTTATCATCAGATTAATCTAGAGTGAGTAATTTTCTGAATAATAAAGTAATATTTATTATTATTTAAAATACTTTTAATAAAATTATCCACAAAATTGAGAGAAACAAGTTGTTTGTGAAGTGTTATTTCAGTTTTGATGGCATCACTCAAAATTGAAAGATTATATTTTTAGCATAATATTATTATACGCTATCTCTTTTGTAGATTCAATAATGATATATATCATAAATGTAAAAATTTATAATACATGAAAGCTTCTGATTATGAATCTACATGGTATTATTACTAATAGTTCTTATTTTTATTAAAAGTGATAGAAAATTATTTAATCATTTCAAATATTATAATTTTATAAAACATTAAATATTATAAGACATAAATTATTGTATTGCCTCTTATATGTTTCTCTTAGGTTTCTATCAGTTAAGATGATTATTGGATATTGCGATTATTAATTAATATCTCCAAATGCATACAATTAGGATTGAGACTTAATTATTATTATAGGCTGTAAATTTAAAATAAAATAATTTTTATCTAATACTAAATAATTTTTTTATCTAGAGTGTTTGAGGTTGAAAATTTACTAGGATCATATATTATATTTTTGTGCTTTGCAATTTTGAAATTATTTTTTTTATTTCGTTACGATTGGTTATTTTGCTATCAATTTTTACATAAGCGCTTTCTTCTTGAGGTAATATCCAAGCATCAAATATACCATCTTGTTTTTGTAGAAATTGTTGCAATTGCATTGGATCTTGTGTGCAATCTTTAATTTTAAGATGAAAACGTAAGGTAATAAGATAACGAGGTTCACTTAGATTCAGGCTTAATGCAAACCAAGATAATGCAATTAACATGTTAAATAAGAATAGGATATTATTACCCATATGATCTAATATCCAGCCGCTTACAAAACCTCCAGTTGCTACACCCATGCACTGACTAGTAGTGTAAACTCCCATTGCTGTTCCTTTATACCCAGCAGGGGATTGTTTGCTGATAAATGAAGGTAAAATGGCTTCCATCAGAGTAAAACTAATAAAGAATATCTGTAGACTAGCGATTAGCGGCCATATTGGGTAATCTATTATCCAAAAAATGCTCTCAGCTCCTAATATGCATCCTATCGCCAAGATAAAAACTTTTTTCATTTGACGTTTTTTTTCAGAATAGATTAGTAACGGTGCTGTAATAGCTAAGGCTATTGACATTGTAAATAGGTATATCGGCCAGTGTTCGCCAGCAGATAACCCTGCTTTTATAAATTTTTTAGGCACCCCAAGGAAGCTTGACATGAGGAGAGCATGCAAAAAGAAAACACTAAGATTGAGCTTCATAAGATGAACATTACTAATGACATGATGAATACTGCTTGTTACTAGTGAAGATTCACGATTTAATATGCGTTTTGAGGGTGATGGTACAATAAGCAGTATAAGTATTATACTAATGATGGTTAGTATCGCAATTATCCAGAAGAGCTCTTGAAGGCCAAGCGTCTGCGTAATAATAGGTCCAAGTACTATAGCAAGAGAGAAGGTGATCCCAAAACTAATCCCAAGAAAAGTTATTACCTTGGTATAGTGTTCTTCACTCAGGAGATCAGATAAAAGCGCCATAATGGTTCCAGCTATTGCACCAGCCCCCTGCAAAGCACGCCCAAAAATTATACCCCATATAGAGTGTGTCATAGCGGAAATGATGCTACCAATGGTAAAGATAGATAGCCCGCTAATAATTAATGGTTTTCGGCCAAAGCGGTCGGAAAGTAAACCAAAAGGAATTTGAAAAAAAGCTTGAGTAATACCGTATATACCAACCGCTAACCCTGTCAATGTTTCATTAGCTCCATCTAAGGTATATCCATAAGTTGTAAGAATCGGTAGAGCCATAAAAAGCCCTAACATTCTTAATGAAAAAACTGCTCCAAGACCCCAGCTTGCATTTTTTTCAATTGAAGTCATTTGATTGTTAGCCATGATTGCTTTGATCTCTATAGTGATCACGTGCTGATATGATTAGTTGTATTATAACAGGATCAAAAATAAAATAATAACATATTACTGTTTTGTATTACATGTAAGAAAAATACTTCCAAATTTTAATTTCAACATATTGATAAAGATTTTGTATTTAATTCTATTACATCGATAGACATCATGATACTTAAAGTTGTAATGACTATAATGGAAATAAGAAATAGTTTACGTGCCCATATAAAATTATTTTTTGTCCAATAACCTGATATAGCTGTCATCAACCACCAAGTATTTACTGTAGAAACCACTACTAGATATTTATATCCAGTGTAACCAAAAATCTTTAGCATTAGAGTTGCCACAATAAATAATATAATACACAAAGTGATATAATTTTTTGTTAAAATTATACTTTTAACTACTGGTAAAATAGGAATATTAGCTAATTGATAATCGCGAAGTTGATAGATAGTTATAGCGTAAGAATGTGGGATCTGCCACAAACTAAAGATCATGAATAGTATCAGTGCGCCTGGTTGTAGTTGGCCAGAGATCGCACAATACCCAATAATGGGTGGTGCTGCACCAGACAGGCTGCCAACTAATATACTATGAGGAGAATTACGTTTCATATATAAACTGTAAACGCCAACATAGATTATCATGCCTATAACAGCAATCAACATGGCAAGAAAATTTACTGCTATATATAATATAGCAAAACCAATTATTCCTAATATAGTGGCATAAATCAGACTGAATTTTGCAGAGATCAATCCTTGAGCTAATACTCGATTTTTAGTTCGAGTGGTTTTTTTATCAATGTCACGATCTATATAGTTATTGTATACACAGCTAGATGCAATCACTAGCCCGACACCTAAAACAGTAAAAAAAAATAACTTGTAATTAATATCACCTTGAGCGGCAAGTAAAAAGCCTCCAATTACAGAAATTAAATTTCCAAAAATAATGCCTGGCTTGGTTACTTGTATATATCGAGTAATTAAGTGATTTATAATTTCAAAGTATTTCAATTTCAAACTAAGAATCCATCATATTACAATTGAGATTCCACATAATCCATAGTGAGCCAATAATGATAATGAGAATAATCAATGCTGCAAACAGAATAGCAATTAAGTTCCATCCTTCTTCTGATTTTCTGTTTAGATGTAAAAAGTATATTAAATGTACAAAAACTTGAATAATTGCACAGATTACCACCAGAGATAAGATTGTGTTTTTTGACCCAGCTTGTGTTATAACCATCCAAAATGGAATGACAGTTAAAATAACAGAAATAATAAAACCTTTCAGATAAGTTTTAAGGTTAGCACAGGTATCACTATTTTTTTGTGTAGAATATCTCATTAAAATTCTCCTATAAGATATACAATAGTGAACACACAGATCCATACAATATCTAGGAAGTGCCAAAAAAGGCTTAGACATGTAAGACGTATACGATTGGTTTCAGTTAGACCTTTGGTGATTATTTGAAATATTAATAAAATCATCCAGAGCATACCAAAAATCACATGCAAACCATGAGTACCAACTAGAGTAAAAAAGCCAGATAAGAACCCACTAAGATTAGGAGTGATGCCTCTGGAAAAAAGATCCAGAAATTCAAAACCTTCTATACTAATAAATCCAAAAGAAAATAAAAAAGTTAGTACTAGATAGACGATTACTGAATTTTTACGTCCTAGATTCATTTGAATAATAGCTAAACCATGCATTAAAGAGCTTAATAAAAGCAAAATAGTTTCAAGCAATATACATTGTAGGTTAAAAAAATCCTTACCTGTTGGTCCATTAGCGATATTATTTACGATGACGCCATATGTAGCAAAGAGTGTTGCAAACATTACGCAGTCACTCATTAAATACAGCCAGAACCCGAATATTTTTTGTGTTTCTATATTTTGGTATTTACTTGGGGTTTTAGTTAACATTTTTAATCCTATTTTGCTTTTTTTTCCTCGAAATGATGATTTTCAGTTGCTAAAATCTCTTCAATAGGTACTAAGTAATTTACGTCATCATAAAAACTTTTTGTACACCACAAGAGGAGAATTATCAATAAAGATGTAATAACAAGCCACCAAATATGCCAGATCATAGAAAAACCAAAAATGAGACTAAAAAATGCGATTATGACCCCAGCGCTGCTATTTTTTGGCATGTGAATTTCTGTATAATTAATTGTTGTAGAAAAAGTCTCATTTTGGCTCTGTCTGTTCATTTTTTCTTTTAGAACCCAAAAAGCGTCACGTGTATTTACTTTAGGTAAAATAGCAAAATTATAAAATGGAGCTGGCGATGAGGTGGACCACTCTAAAGTACGTCCATTCCATGGATCACCGGTAACGTCGCGGTTTTTGGAACGATCACGTATCGTAACATAGAATTGAATAATTTGACAAATAACGCCGCAGCTAATTAAGGCGGCACCACTAGCAGCAATAACTAACATCGGATGAAACTGTGGATTGATATCTTGACTAAGGCGACGAGTCATTCCCATAAAACCCAAGACATAAAGTGGCATAAAAGCAAAAAAGAAGCCTACAATCCAAAACCAAAATGCGCGAACCCCCCAGGTCTCGTTTAAAATAAATCCAAATGCTTTTGGAAACCAGTAGGTTATACCCGCAAAGCAACCAAATACTACACCACCGATAATTACATTATGAAAATGAGCCACTAAAAATAAACTATTATGTAGAACAAAATCTGCCCCAGGAATAGCTAATAGAACGCCTGCCATACCTCCTAAAGAGAAAGTCACTAAAAAACCGATAGTCCATAGCATTGCGGGATGTAGCGTAATGCGACCTTGATACATTGTGAATAACCAGTTAAATATTTTTACACCAGTAGGAATAGCGATAATCATTGTCATAATTCCAAAAAAGGCGTTAACATTTGCCCCTGCGCCCATTGTGAAAAAATGGTGTAACCAGACAATAAAAGACAAAATTGTAATGACGATTGTCGCCCAAACCAGTGATGTGTAACCAAATAATCTTTTATGAGAAAAAGTAGCTACTACTTCAGAAAATATCCCAAAGACTGGTAAAACTAGGATATATACTTCTGGATGACCCCAAATCCAGATGAGATTAACATACATCATCATATTTCCGCCCAGTTCATTGCTAAAGAAATGGAAGTCTAGGTAACGATCTAAAGTGAGCAATGTAAGTGTTATGGTTAGCACTGGGAATGCAGCCACAATCAGAACGCTAGTGCATAGAGATGTCCAGGTAAATACTGGCATTTTAAACATAGTCATTCCTGTTGTGCGCATTTTTAGAATGGTGACGATAAAGTTTATTCCTGTGAGTGTTGTAGCAATGCCAGAAATTTGTAAGCTCCATATCCAATAATCAACACCAACTCCTGGACTATATTCAGGGCCAGATAGCGGTGGGTAAGATAACCAACCCGTTTGTGCAAATTCACCGAGACCTAGTGATAGGTTAATTAAAATGACACCTGCGGCTGTCAACCAAAAGCTCAGATTGTTTAGGAATGGAAATGCTACGTCTCTTGCACCAATCTGTAGTGGTACTATAATATTTATTAAACCTACTACAAATGGCATGGCTACAAAAAAGATCATAATCACACCATGTGCGGTAAAGATTTGATCATAGTGGTGAGCTGACAGAAAGCCCTCTTTTCCAGAGGAAGCAATAACCTGTTGAGTGCGCATCATGAGAGCATCAGCAAAACCTCGCAGCAACATTACAAATCCCATAATGATATACATTATACCAATCTTTTTATGATCTACCGAGGTAAACCATTCGGACCAGAGATATGTCCATTTTTTAAAATACGTAATAACCCCAGATATAATAATACCAGTAAGCATGATAGCGAAAACTGTAATCATGATAATTGGTTCATGGAATGGAATGGCATCTAGGGTTAACTTGCCTAACATCGTGTGTTTCCTCATTATTTCGTGCAGTGTAGAATAAATATTATTTACAGTGTATTACTAAATAAATTTGATTTTAAGCTTTAAGTAGGATTTATATTATATATTTTAGTTCTAATAGGATTGACATTTATTTTAGGAGGTATTGTCATATCTTCTTTATTTTTTTCTTTATTTTTTGCATCGAATTGATGAATAATATGTTTAAATAGTTCTGGTTTGACATCTGAAAAGAATTGAACGGAATTGTCATTTTTTAATGAACATAAATATTTAAAATCACTCATATTCATTAAAGTTTTCGAGGATTGCTTGGCTCTTGACACCCATTGGTTGAATTCAGTAACATTATTAACAGCAATAGCTTGAAATTTCATTTTAGAGAATCCACTACCGCTATAATTAGAAGAGATTCCGCTAAATTTACCTGCTTCATTAGCAATTAAATTTAACTGTGTTTGCATTCCAGGCATTGCATACATTTGACTACCAAGAGTGGGAATAAAAAAAGAGTTCATGACGGTATCTGATGTAATCTTGAAATGTATGGGACAGTTCACTGGAAAAACTATTTCATTAATAGTGGCAATGCCTTGTTCAGGATAAATAAATAACCATTTCCAATCGAGTGCAGCTACTTCAATAGTAATAGGGTTAACGTGTGATTTTAATGAATTACGTGGCTCTAGTAAGTGAGTAGACTTCCATGTCAAAATACCAAGGAATATAATTATTAAAATAGGTACAATCCACACTATAGCCTCTATTGTATTAGAATGCTCCCAGTCTGGATTGTATATTGCGTTTGCATTAGATTCGCGATACCTATAAGCGAACACTATAGATAAGACAATCGCTGGGATAACAACTATCATCATTACACAAAAAGCTGTGATAATTAACGAGCGTTGTTCTATGGCTATTTGTCCTTTAGGATTTAGTAGTGTAATATCACAACCACTAGATAACAAAAAAATTAATATCATTGTCGTTAGTGATATAATTTTTATCTTTTTAGTGTATATACTAAGTTTCATTTAATAACCTTGATAATAATAGCTATATTTTAATTTTTTTAAAAGTGGTTTTTAGAAGACTTTAGTTCTGAAAGGTTTTTATCTAATTTTTAACATATCCATTATAGAGAATCGATAAACGTGATTGTGTATAATGTTATCAATGAACTATGATAAATTATATAAATTTTTAAACTTTCTCACAATGTAAAATATAATGATAACAAGTATTTTTTACTGATTTAAAAGTATATTTCATAAGTATACATTGTATGGTTCTTTTTGACTACTCAGTGTAATAACATCTGTATGTATTCTATCGATTTCTAGATAATATAATTAATTATAAGTTGTTGTTTTTATAAAAATTTTAATAATTCTGATATTTCATTTTTAAAAAAATATAGAATATTTATGATTATTTTGTTATTTTAAAATTAATTTTTATTAAGTTTTTCTTTATGCAATATATTTAGGAAAATTATATCAGACCTTTCATATCATTTCTATTATAATGTAAATATTCGTAGATTCGTAGAATATATTCCGATTATTATGGTAATTGATGAATATATTAAGTTTTTTTAAAATCAAGTTTTTATAGTTTCTCTCAATATTGGAAAAAATTTTTATAAATTTTTTTGGATCACTTAAAAAGAAGATTTAGTGTAATAAATAGATTTAGTTTACATTAACTATATATATAATATTATATAATTAGATTAATTTAATGCTGTATATATATTTTTTTCTAAATAAGTTATATAATGATTGCTTTTTCTTTATCATAATTATATGTAATTAAAATTAATAATATGTATATTTCTTTAAATTATAAAGTATTTATATAAGCTGATATAAACTAAATGTTATACATTATCATCGGAACAAAACAAGTATTTGGATAATCATATCCAACACAGTAATATGTAATGATAAGATATTTTTATAAAAATTAAATTATTTATTAATAAAAACTAAAAATAGTAATAATATATAATATATATACCATACTATTTAATGTAAATATATTATAATATTAGATAAAAAATTTTACTATAAATTACGTCAATTATATACTAGAAAAACGTATTACAATTATTTCATTTCTAGATGATAAAATTAATACAATAAAATAATGCATCCTACATAAGTATTTTTTTTTATTGTTATTGTTGTTGTTATTGTTATTGTTATTGTTATTGTAGAACTTTCTGAAATTCATACATTTAAAAAGAAGACTTCTAAAATCTTTAATGATATTTTTTGTAAAGATTATTTAGTATGCACTAGTATTTTATAATTTTGTAGGATAGATGTTCAATCAAAGTTATTGATTTGCATTAAGATAAAGAAAACAAATAGTAAGCATTGAGTTTGATAATTTTCGTTAGCATGATACGGTAGTATAAATTTTACATCTTTTAATATTGTCATTAAGAATGCATGACTGGTCGTTAGAAGAGCAGTAAAATCGCAGGCTTTTTTAAAATTAGGTAAAATCTTGTAAGATTAGAATAAGAAAAATTTTTTATATAATGATCGTCTTTGTTATAGATGTATTCCATTTTTTTGATTTCATTTAAGACGAGGGATGCCTTTAATAATGACTCATGAATAATTTTGGTTATCTCTAGTGGTTTGAATATATTTTAGTCATAATTATAATATTTTTCTATCAAAAAATTATTGGATAATATTGTTCTATGTTTAGTGTTATTAGTTAGTAACTTATTCTGTGAGTCTGCAATAATATTGCAAATCATTTATGATGTAGTAACTTAGGGTGCTACTAGTAAGTATAAAACCCCGTTGCATTTTTAAATGGGTTTTTTTTTGAGTAGTTCTTTTATTTTTTTTAATGCGCTTATGATTAAATTTTTCCTTTTTCAATGCTCTCAAGAGGCGAAAAATTATTATTAATGATGCTAATAATTTCTTATTATCATGGTTAGTTCTGATTAATCAAAAATATATTTTAGTTCTTGACAAGTATTATAATGCTAGTTTGAATATTTGGCATCACAAAACGAACAGAACATTATTTTAAATAAAGAAAACATGTTCGTCATATCTTTAGCGGCATATGGAATCTGGTTGTTTTTATACTGATTATCATTACTTATCTAATTTGATTGCAGAGATTAGCTGATGTATTTTTGCGTTTTTTAAGAGTCTTAACTTTTCAATTGTTTTATAATGGGTATTTTTAAGTATTGTGCATACGTTTTTCTAATTTTCTTTTTACACTGTTTTTATTGAAATCTTTTTATTGTCTGGATTAATACCAACTGATCTATTTTAGATCATATTATTGTTGTTTTGGTTGTTTTTTGTAATATAATTAGAAGATAAGTCAAAGGTTACTGTCCTTTCTATAATGTTATTTATAATATAATATAATAAATGCAATCACAATACCTATTTAAAGAATGCTTTGTTCTATCTTAAAGAGTAATATTATTTACTCTATATTTCTATTAAGTTAACTTAAAGAGGAAATCGCATAAAGCATTAGATAATAGAGGTAGTATTTTAGATTAAGTGTTCTCACAAAATAATCAATAATTTTTATGTAATGGTTAATTCTTTACGTACATCTAAAACAAGTGGAATAATAAAGAATTATAGGTAATTTTATATACTATAACTATAAAATTTTACACGTTAGCCTGGTAAGATTAAAGCAGACAGATTATAAACTATCTGCGTAGTATAATTATTTTCTGTTAGAGGCACTTAGGGATGATGAATTATGTTAAGTTAAAAAATATTTTTCTAGACATGCTGAGCTTAGGAAGCATTAGGTCTTGCAGGATAGCGATATAATATAAGGATTATTCCAAATAAAAAAGGTATCAGCAAGATTACGGATTGATAGCTAATGCTACTTCCGTTAATTATGTTATCCAATATTATTGAAATTATTGGAAAAATCATAAAAACTAAAGATGCTTTAAATGGTTGAGTAATCTTTTGTAAAGAAAAATATGCGAGAACTCCTCCAACACCAGCAACAATACCTAGGTAACTTATTGATAAAAGTGATTGAGAAGTAAATGTAGAAAAATTAGGTGATTCAGTTAACCCAAGCGTTGTTAGCAGTACACCAGCACCTAAAGAAGGTAAGGCATTATAACTAAGAACAGAAATGCCGATGCAACGTTTTTTGCATTGGACGTACATGATAGCATGCATTAGTACTGCCATTAATAGTGCTACTATGCCACATAGTTGATTTTTTATGCCGGAATGACCTTCATACCATAAAATAATACTTAAGGTTGCAATGCTGATAGCTAAGCCGAGTATTTGTCGTACAGTTGCACGCTCTCGTAGTATGATTAAAGATAATGTTAAAACAGCAGCCGGCATTGTAGCAAAAATAATTGATGCTAAACTAGAAGATGTATAACGTTCACCATAAAGCATTAAAGTAAAAGGGATGGCAAAGTAGAACAGTGTCACGCATAATTGAAAACCGAATTGACCAGATGGAAATAATAATGGGGCTTTTTTGTAGCGAGCTAGAAGTAATAACAATGGAGCTGCACACAGGAATCGTAGTCCGGTAGCAAAAATAGGTGGCACTGTAGAGACGGTAATCTTCATAGCCACCCATGTTGTGCCCCAGGTAAGACAAACAATTGTAAATAAACCTATTATTAAAAGGTTATGATAAATTTTTCTTTTCATCCTTTCTCCGATCTGTGTAGTAAGTTTAGTATATAGGTCAGACTAACGAGATACTAGGAGAAAAGGTTGCTAAAATCCTACTTCTAGAATGAGTAAAAGGAGAATATTTTGCTACCGATAATGTTGGATAAAAAAGATCGTTTATTATTAAACTTTTTACAACGGGATTGTACTTTATCTTTACAGGTATTAGCAGAGAAAATTTGTCTTACGACAACCCCTTGCTGGAAACGTTTGAAAAGATTAGAGGATGAAGGTTATATTCGGGCACGAGTCGCACTTCTAGATACTAAGAAGCTAGGTCTTGATGTTACTGTTTTTGTTTTAATTAAAACTAATCAGCATAGTCGGGACTGGTTTTATCAGTTTGTTAGTGTAGTAAAAGCCATGCCAGAAGTTATGGGTTTGTATCGTATGGCTGGGGAGTACGATTATTTCTTGAGAGTGCAAGTAGCTAATATAAAAAGTTATGACACTTTTTATAAAAAACTGCTTAATGGAGTTCCTGCTTTGTTTGATGTGACTTCAAGTTTCGCGATGGAAGAAATAAAATATACTACTGCTTTACCGGTCTCTATTTAAGTGGTGATTTTAATTTTTGCTAATTCAGTTGATAATCAGGATTTTTTCTAGTGCAATTGTTTAGCCAATTAAGTTGGTATTTTTTGCGAGAATGGCGTCGTTATCTTGGTGCTGTTTTGCTTTTGCTTATAATTGCTGTACTTAAGCTTTTTCCACCGCACATTGTCGGTAAAATTGTAGATGGTGTTAAGCAAGGGGGTTTTAGCAATTACCAACTCATAAAGTGGATTGTTGTAATGTTACTTACAGCGATTATTGTATATTTTCTCCATTATATATGGCGTATATTATTATTTGGAGCTTCCTATTATCTCGCGGTAGAACTCCGTGACGGTTTTTATCAGAAGCTTAGTCGCCAGAATCCTGCCTTTTACTTACGTCATCGAACTGGTGATTTGATCGCTCGGGCTACTAATGATGTAGATTGTGTGGTTTTTGCTGCTGGAGAGGGATTTTTAACTTTGGTGGACTCTGTAGTTATGGGGTTCACAGTTTTAGTAGTTATGATTAATCAAATTAGTTTGAGCCTTACTTTGATAGCTTTAATTCCGATGCCCATCATGGCGTTAGTAATTAAATGTTACGGACAGCAATTACATAATCGTTTTAAAAAGGTGCAAGCTGCTTTTTCGTCACTAAACGATCAAACTCAAGAAAGTTTAAGCAGTATCCGAATGATTAAAGCGTTTGGTCTAGAAGGTCATCAATCAGATAAATTTGCTATTATTGCAAAAGATACAGGAGATCAAAATCTACGCGCAGCCCGTATTGATGCGCGTTTTGATCCAACAATTTATCTTTTTGTGGCAATCTCAAGTCTTCTGGCGGTCGTTGGGGGTAGCTGGATGGTATGGCATGGATTGATGACTCTTGGGCAGCTAACTAGTTTTATAATGTACCTTGGTTTAATGATTTGGCCAATGTTAGCATTTGCATGGATGTTTAATATTGTAGAACGCGGTAGTGCAGCCTGGAGTCGGATTGATGCTTTATTGGCAGAGGCGCCAGTAGTGCCTGATGGTAATAAAACATTACCGAAGGAACGTGGTCTTTTAAAAATTTCTATTCAGAAATTTTGTTATCCTAACGCTAAGCAAATTGCATTATTTGATTTAAATATCACTATTCAGCCAGGACAAATGCTTGGCTTGTGCGGGCCAACTGGATCTGGAAAAAGCACTTTTTTGAGTTTAATTCAACGTCATTTCGATATTGATTCTGGTGACATTCAGTTTCATGATATCCCCTTATCTGAGTTATGTTTAGATATTTGGCGTAGTAGATTGGCAGTAGCAAGTCAGACCCCATTTTTATTTTCTGATAGTGTGGCACAGAATATTGCCTTAGGAAGTCCTAGAGCTACACAGTATGACATTGAGTATGTAGCTCGTCTTGCTCATGTTCATGAAGATATATTACATCTACCTCAGGGGTATGATACAGAAGTTGGTGAGCGTGGAATAATGCTGTCTGGCGGACAAAAGCAACGGATTGCTATTGCTAGAGCATTATTATTAAATGCTGAAATTCTTATATTAGATGATGCTCTTTCTGCTGTAGATGGCCGAACTGAGCATAAAATTATGCACAACTTACGACATTGGGGAGAAAAACGTACAGTAATTATTACAGCTCACCGTCTATCTGTTTTATCTGAGGCGAGTGAAATTTTAGTATTACAGAATGGCACAGTAATACAGCGCGGGAATCATCAACAGTTAATTTCTAGAAAAGGTTGGTATCGAGAAATGTATCGCTATCAGCAGCTAGAAGAGACACTAGATCAAGATAATATCACATGTAGAGTGCCTCATGGGTAATTCTATTCGGCTCTGGCCAACCATTAAACGCCTTTTGTCTTATGGTGCCCCATGGAAAAAATCACTTTTCTGGGCAGTAGTGATGTTATGGATTGCTGCTGGATCTGAAGTGTTAGGATCAGTTTTAATTAGCTATTTTATTGATCAAATTGATGAACGTCACATGCCTTTTAATTTTTTTTCTGGTTTAATTATTATAAGTTATCTCTTTCTTCAGGTATTTGCAGCATTACTATATTATTGGCAGGCATTATGGTTTAATCAGGTTGCCGTAGGCGTTGTGCAACATTTGCGCACTAATGTTATGGATGCAGCCTTGCGTCAGCCATTAAGTGCTTTTGATACGCAACCTGTCGGTCAAATTATCTCTAGGGTTACTAATGATACTGAAGTAGTTAGGGATTTGTATGTAACCGTGGTTTCGACCGCCCTGCGTAGTGCCGCTCTGGTTGGATCTATGCTCATAGCAATGTTTACTCTCAATTGGCGTATGGCTTTAGTGGCAATCACTATTTTTCCAGCAGTTTTAACAGTTATGTTAATATATCAACGTCATAGTACACCAATCGTTCGACGATTACGGAGTTGTTTAGCTGATATTAATAATGGTTTTAATGAAGTTATTAATGGCATGAGTATTATCCAGCAATTTCGTCAACAGGAGCGTTTTGGTAAACGCATGGGTAAAGCCAGCCGTTTGCATTATAGGGCGCGCATGGACATTATCCGACTGGAAGGTTTTTTATTAAGACCTCTTCTTAGTCTTTTTTCTGCGCTAATATTATGTGGATTAATGATGTTATATGGCTGTTCGTCAGATAACACAATAGAAGTTGGTATTTTATATGCTTTTATTAATTACCTTTCTCGTCTTAATGAGCCACTGATTGAAATTACTACGCAGCAGTCGATTTTGCAACAGGCTGCTGTAGCAGGTGAGAGAATTTTTGAGCTAATAGATTCACCCCGTCAGTCTTATGGTAAAGATATTCAGCCATTAAGCGGTGGAAAAATTGATATTTTTAATCTTACATTTAGCTATCGTTCTGGTTATCCTGTGTTAAAAAACATTAACATATCAATACCAGAGCGTCATTTTGTGGCATTAGTTGGACAGACTGGGAGCGGCAAAAGCACACTAGCTAATTTGTTAATGGGGTATTACCCTCTAAGTGACGGTGAGATATATCTTGATAGTAGATTGATTTCTTCGTTAAGCCATGCTGTATTAAGAAATAGTATAGCAATGGTTCAGCAGGATCCAGTGGTTCTAGCGGATACTTTCTTTTCTAATGTGACCTTAGGTAGAGATATTACTGAGCAGGCAGTATGGGATGTATTAAGTGCGGTGCAATTAGATGACTTGGCACGCTCTATGCCTCAAGGTATTTTTACAGAACTAGGAGAGCAAGGTAATTGCTTATCTATTGGGCAAAAGCAATTATTAGCTATAGCAAGGGTATTAGTTATTATCCCACAGATACTGATTTTAGATGAAGCTACTGCTAATATTGATTCTGGAACAGAACAAGCGATTCAAAAAGCATTATGCTTGGTTCGACAGCATACTACATTAGTAGTGATTGCTCATCGACTTTCAACGATTACCGAAGCAGATACTATTCTTGTATTACATCGGGGTCGGGTGGTTGAGAAAGGTAACCATCAAGCATTACTAGCAATGCGAGGTAGATATTGGCAAATGTATCGCTTGCAGTTAGTTAGTGTAGAGTGCGCAATCACGTAAAAGGTGTTATGCATAGCAAGATTCTTCGAAAAAGGTAGATTGATTTAGAAATATTAGCCAAGTATATAAATTACGTAACCAGAGTTTTTTTGTGCATATTTATTTAGTTACATTAACAGAGTATGCGATAATACATGTATGATGTTTTTATCTTTGTATAGGTAATAATTGTTGTAAAATCTTTTTTTCAACATACTAATCGAAGCGTGTTAATTGAATTATTTGTAATATAAAGTGTAATTATATTTATGCTAGTTTTTTCTAAAATGTGAGACTTACCTAATACTAGAGTTTATAGAGCAAAGATAGAAAATATTAATTTACATGATAATATTGTAACATATATTCAGTGTCGCTGAATATATTTAATTTTTCTGGATAAAATATCTATCAGCATAAAGCTTTATTCACAGAATCATAAAAGTTATGTGTATAATGTATATTACATGGGATCAAAATAAATACTTGTAACTATAGTGTGATTATAATAAAGCTTGTAAATAAAATATATATTTTATGCATAAAAATCCTTAATATATATTAGGATTTTAATTAGAATAAATAAATTGCTATTTTGTGAGAATTTTATTCTATTAATTATTAAGACGCATATAGAGTGTTTTTAGTTCTTATTTACTAATATCGTTCAACTAATATATCATTAAGTAATCCTTATAGTTAAGTATTATTATATTATATAACAATCAAGAGACGATTATCTGAAAATATCAAATGTATTATTTTAGTAGCTATCTAAGCATATTTTAGTATAAATATATTATCTTAATATAATCTAACATATCTGATAATGTTATCTATGTATATAGATCATCAATGATTTTTTGTCTTATGAATATTTTGTTTATCTAAAAAAGGTGACATTGTAGTAGAAAATTGGATTTGTTTTTCACGTTGATTGTTTTCAGCTATACAAACAGCGGCGGTAAATAAAATACCTGCTGATGAATTTAATGCAGTTTCTGCTGAATCTTGCAAAACACTAATAATAAAACCAATCCCAATGACTTGCATTGCCACCTCATGGGGAATTCCAAACATATGACAAACTAGTGGTATAAGAAGAAGTGAGCCTCCTGCTATAGCAGATGCCCCACATGCACATATAGAAGCTACAATACTGAGCAGAATGGCACTAGAGATATGCAAGCTCATATGTAAAGTATGTAGAGTTGCTAATGTCATTACGGTAATTGTGATAGATGCACCAGCCATACTAATATTTGCTCCAATTGGAATAGATGCTGTATAGGTATTTTGGTTTAAGCCTAATTTTTTTGCAAGAGCCATATTTACTGGAATATTGGCGACTGAGCTACGAGTAAAGAAAGCAGTGAGTCCACTTTCGCGAAGACAGGTAAAGACTAATGGATAAGGATTACGACGAATATACCACCATACAAGTATAGGGTTGAGCAGTAATGCAATCACAAGCATGCATCCAATCAGTAAGCTAATCAGATGTGCATATTGCCATACTACATGAAACCCAGTAGAAGCTAGACTGGATGATATTAGGCCAAATATACCAATTGGTGCAAATTTCATAATAATGCAGACTAATTTTGTAATTGCTTTTGAGATATCATTCAGAAAAATGTGTGTATTATTACTGCTATTTCGAAATGCGAATCCTAATCCTATTCCCCAGATAAGAATACTAATATAATTAGCAGTCACTAATGCTTCAACGAGATTTGTGATCATACTGAGCAAAAAACCATGTAAAATCTCTAAAATACTAACGGGGGGTGTTACGATATCAGTAGTAGAGGTTTTTAATATTAAGTTTTGTGGAACTAAATAGCTAGCGATTAAAGCTACTATTGAAGCAGTAAATGTACTCATTAGATACAGTATTATAATATGACGAATGTTACTATTTTTTCTATTATGGTAATTAGAGATAGAGGTAAGAATCAGCATTAAGACTAATATAGGAGCGATTGCTTTTAATGCATTTATAAATAATTCTCCGAGTATGCCTGCTACGACTGCATGACTTTTTGATAACCAAGCAAAAGCAATGCCGCATACCAATCCAATCATAATTTGCGTTATTAAGCTTAATTTTATACGCCTATTATACTCTTTTTTCATTATTCTAGATCACTTTGAAGGTGCTGTTTACTCTTATATTGATATGCCAATATTATATACTAATAAAAGCATACAGCAGAAGGCATGGAGCAATGGTTCAGTGGATTACCTGAAAATTATTTCATAGGTAAAGGTAAGTTTAAAAGATGTTATTATATCATTTAATCCGTGTCTTTATTGAAATAGATAAGAACTATTCGCTATCGTTGATAGATTTAATATTTTCTTACGAGAGCTCTATTGCAAAAATATATTCATTATAGTTTTCATATTAGCCGATGCTCTATGTATAATATCACTTATAGTTCTGAACTTTACATGAATTTTAAATATTACAAATTAGTATAGTATATAATAAAATATTGTATTAAACGTTTATCATAAAACAATAAAAATTCTATTTTACTAATAAAAGTACAACCATTGAATATATATTAAAGAATATTAGAAAAAATTAAAATAGCAAGATCAAGTTACTTAAGATAAGAGAATTAGATATCCCATATAATTAGTGTCTATATCATCATTGTAGAATCATTGAAATGATGAAGATTGATAATATCTAGACATTAAAAAATCTGGAACTGTTTAAGATATTTAAATATATCTATATGTTCCATATTTAATTGTGTCATGGTATCTATAGATTTTGATATATACTTTTTTCATGTTTATATTTTTAAGTTATCGTGCATGGTGTAATTATTTGCATAATAAGCTTGGATTATATAGCAATCTTGATTGTACTCAGATACTACTAAATAATACGTTTTTAGAACTTTTAATTATTTTTTAAATACCATCAAACTATTTTAGAAATTATAGTATATTATTATAATATAATATTATAAAATACAGATATGTTCGATGTTATGTTTATCTACTGAAGCCAATCTTTAACTATTAGAAAATCACGATACAGCGTTGCTTCTGGACTTCCTTTTTGAGGTTTATAGTCATACTCCCAGCGAGCAAGAGGCGGCATAGATATAAAAATTGACTCTATACGCCCTCCAGAATGAAGGCCAAATAATGTACCGCGATCATATACAAGATTAAATTCAATATAGCGGCCGCGGCGGTAAAGCTGAAAATTACGTTCTCGATGACCCCATTTTAATGCTTTTCGTTTTTCAAGAATTGGTATATAGGCATCACAAAAACTACGACCTACAGCTTGCGCAAACTGAAAGCTATGATTGAAGCCATTAACATAAAGATCATCAAAGAATAACCCTCCAACACCACGCTGCTCATTTCTATGTCGAAGATAAAAATAGTCATCGCACCATTTTTTATAGCGCATATATAAACCCTCACCAAATGGCTGACAAAGATTATAGGCGGTTTTATGCCAAAAAATAACATCTTCATAAAAACCATAACATGGTGTTAAATCAAATCCACCACCAAACCACCAAATAGGGTGAGTATTTTTTGGTCTTTTTGCTATAAAGAAACGTATATTAGCATGGCTACTAGGAACATAAGGATTATTAGGATGAATTACCACTGAGATACCTACTGCTTCGAATTTACAGCCAGCAAGATCAGGACGGTTTGCTGTAGCAAAGACAGGCATTGAATTGCCATAAATATGTGAAAAATTAACGCCTATTTGTTCAAATATTGTTCCATTTTTGAGAATGCAGCTACATCCTGTTCCTTTTCCTGGTAATCTCCAGGTATCTTTAAGGAAAATACCAGTGCGGTCTACTTTTTCTAGTTTTTGACAAATATTTTCTTGAAGATTAAGCAAGAATTTTTTCACTAGAGTGATATCCGGCGTGTCCATAATGGTGTCCTACTAATACATACGATATAATGTTAATATTGTAATATAATACAGTATTCACAAAATTGGTACTAGCATACACATTCTCAATGGATTTTTCAGGCTTTTAGTCTTATATTATTTATTTTTAGTGCATTCTTGTAACAAAATATTAAAATATTTTGTCCGCTGTATATTTTTAAGCTTCCTCATTTCGGAAAAAGATATAATATGCTACCTTTTTAGAAGGTATCCCTTGATAATGCATATAATGTAATTAGCTTCTACGTATAGCTGAGATAAGTAAAAATTCTGCTAATATTTTTGTTCTGTAATTGTATACAGAAAGTCTAAAAATTTATTAAAACACTTAATATTTGAATCCGTGATGATTCTATAAAAGATTGACATTATAATTAAACATTAAAACAAAATGATTAATATATAGAATATATAAATATAAATATTTTTTAAGTTTTTGGTAAAATAATTTTTATTATATACGAGTTTTTACAAAAAATGATATTGTTTTTTCTGAATTAGAAATAAATTAATCTGCGCATAATATGTTTAAGATGTTCAATACTGTCAATTTTATAAGGTGCGATCATCGGATTTTTAGATGTATTCAGATTGGTACGTTTTCTTTAGATATGTTAATATTATAAATATATATGTGATTAGGTTAATTGCCTGTTAACGTATAAAGTAAAGATTTTTTGTAAATAGAAAAATTCTTTTATTACATACAGATGTATATTATATCAACATTGTCAAAAAATTCCATAGAAATCGTAATGATGATAATCATTATTAATATTAGCAAGAGAGTGATACAAGACTAACAGTAAATATTTATAGATACTTACTGATGTACTTTTGTTGTGGTTAAATGATATAGAGATATTAAAAAAATTTTTAAGAAATTAGAAGAAGATTACTTCTAAATATTTAATTTATTTCTCATACCTGTAAGGTATGATAATTTTTTACAAAATAAATATATTAAGTGAATTCTAAATAGTAGGTATGTAAACATAACAGAAAATCGTAAAATATAATCGATAATTATCTATAGGAGTAGAAATATATATTTTTTTTTTAGAAAATAAAAATAACGTATGTTTTACAGGTTTATTAATAAAAAACATAACCCTTTTTGAAAAAGTGTTTAATTAATGAAAAAGTTAATGAAAATAAAATAAACTATATTATAATTCTATTATTATATAATAATATTATATAATAATTAGCAAATAATTTTATAAAAGCCCCGTCATTTCTGACGGAGCTAAATGTGGTATTAAGGTCATATCAAGATTTTCGTTTAGATTACTCTAACAAAATCAATAATAAACTTTAATCAATATCAGATCGCACTAACGTTCACGGCAGCGGGGCCTTTTTGTCCATCTTGGATTTCAAATTCCACGCCTTGACCTTCAGCAAGAGTCTTAAATCCATTACCCTGAATAGCAGAAAAATGCACAAAAACATCTTTACTGCCATCAGCAGGAGTAATAAAACCAAACCCTTTAGACTCGTTAAACCACTTTACCTGACCTTTAATCTTTGCCATTTTACAAATTCCTTAGAGAGATGATTCGCCCGTGGGCTTTACGTTCAGAAAAACTAGAAACATTACTGCATGAGGCATTAATTAAAGCTCGGCAAGGAAGCGGTATGCAACGTCAACGTCTTTACTCAGATCTTCTTTACTGAAAGATGCTACTCACACACAGAGCTGTATCTCGTTTTACTAGGATATTTATCACATATCCGTTCATTAATCGCAAGTCATTTTTCATGCAGCTAGGATTATCTCCTAAATAATGTATCTGATACGTTAAGGTACTGAGAGATACTTTTACTCTTAAACAGCAAGTAATATATTACATCATATACAGGTATTCCAGTTCTAATTGAAACTAAAATATATTAAAAATATTATGATTTAAGTACACTATTATAGCTATTTATATATGTAATACCCCTTACCAAGGGAGATCGTTTCGATACATTATGACAATAATATCACTTTTTGATAATCGTTGTATAATCTTTTACGTGTATTGTATGTTATTTGTATGTTATAATATAAAAATATTTATATTTTTAAAATTTATTTGATATGCATACTTGATATGCACTCATTAACACTCTACGAGCATGAGTAATGAATAAAAATATTTAGCAGTAATTTTACTCTAATTTTTTAGAAACCTATTTTTCAATGCCTCTGGGTCATCTAATTAAAGTAAATATACGTCAGTAAATATCATGGATAGTTATTTTTAGTCTCATATCAATTTTGGGATATCTCGATAACATCATGCTTTATAGATCACTTCTTTCTATAAATGTTATAAAGATATTGATTCTTAAATAAAATTAAACATTAAATTATTGTCTTAATTTAGACAGTTTTTTTGATAACAAAATGTGGCTAGATTAGCTAATATATATCAATAATTATAATATGTTTAAGTAAACACTATGCTGTTATTTAATGAGACAATTGATTTTATGTTATATTAAGGATCATCCTAATTATAATTAGTATATTACATTTTTATATATTTTCAAAGATTATGAAATTAGCGTTAATTTTTAATAATTACTAAGTAAAATTTTAACTTTAGTTATAATTTAATGATTATTTTTACTGTTTTTTTTATCATATATTTCTTATATTTTTCTGAACGCTTGGATTTTACTGAATATTTTTTATTAGCAGATATATTATGTAATTTTAATTAATCTGTTATTATATTAAATATAAATTTAAAGACTGTAATAAACTAAAGTTTTTGTATAATGATGGTAAATGCACGGTTGATTCTACCTCATTATATAACTTTATTTTATAACTTTACTTCTTTTTACAATAAAGCCTTTTTTTGAATTATTAATAGTGTTTAATTAAAGATACAGCGTAATTAAAGATATAGATAGCTTATTATTTAATATATATCTTATAAAACAGACAGATAGTGATTAGCTAGCAAAAATGATAAATTTATCTCTAATCTAAGAGCTAGTATTATTTTTATCACAATAAATAAGAACTTTCTAATATTATTTAATGAAGATCTACAAAAATCATACGTGAATAGGCGTCTAACTTAATTTAACAGGAGATTTATATTAGGCTCAAAAATTATTGACAAGTTTTAAATTTTTAAAATGCATAAAAATGTATATGTTATATTACTTGGATCTTACGATCTTAAACACATTAATTAAAAATATCTTATTTATTATAAGTATAGTAGCTTCATAAGTTCTTTTTAGATTATTGATTGAATATTTCAGAATGTAGATAATAATTTAATGATAGTTAAAATATGTGTTTAGTTAATTATTAAAGAACGGGTATTAGATAATTATGAAAGAGAATATTAATTATATTTAAAATGCTAATAGTATTTGAGAGAGGCTGCGCCTTAAGAATTTTTTAGATCATGCAATTTGAATGTCTTGAGCGCAGGTTATACTGACAGTAGACAATAGTATGGATTCCGTTTACTTACATCTCAGTATTTTTTATTAAAATTAAGTTATTTTATAATATAGGATAACTACTATCGCTACTAATAATTAGTACTGATTACAGTTACATTAAAGACAAATATTATGTATCAACCTGTCCTTTTATTTATTGCCGTACGTTATATGAAGGGTCGTGATTTTAAATTAAATCGTTTTGGGTGTGTGTTATCTTGGCTTTCAGTAATTGGATTAATCTTAGGTGTCATGGTTCTTGTAACTATATCATCAGTAATGAATGGATTAGAAGAGCAGCTGGAGCATAAAATTCTTGGCTTTATGCCGCAGGCGTTAGTTACCAGCAAAGCCGGTTCCATTAATCCGCAACAGATATCTTCTAGTAAATTACATGTTTCAGGTGTGCGCCGAATTGCATCTCTTACTACAGGTGAAGTAATTTTACATGGTACTCATAATATTGCTATTGGTGTAATATTAGGTGTTGACCCTAATCAAGATGACCCTTTAGTACCTTTTTTCTTAAACGTTAAGCAGAAACAACTTCAGGCTGGAAAATACAATGTAATTATTGGTGCGGCGTTAGCAAATCATTTAGGTTTAAGGTTGAACTCAAAAGTGCGCCTTCTTGTACCAAGTAGCAGCTGGTGGACACCATTAGGACGCATGCCAAGTCAAAAATTATTTAATGTAATTGGTATATTTTTGTCTAATAGTGATGCTGACAGTTACGAGATTCTTTTGAATCAGGAAGATGCGTCGCATCTCATGCGATATCAAAAGGGATATATTACTGGCTGGCGACTATGGCTGAATAATCCGCTGCAGATACATGATATGCAACAAGGAGAACTACCAAATGGTTTAGTATGGCGTGACTGGCGTGAGACAAAAGGAGCTTTGTTTCACGCAGTAAAAATAGAAAAAAATATTATGAGACTATTGTTTGGTTTGATTATTTTGATAGCTGTGTTTAATATTTTTACATCACTCTGTCTACTTATTGCAGAGAAAAAATGGGAAGTGGCTATTTTAAAAACCCAAGGCTTGAAGCGTGGGCAAATTTTAATTATATTTATTTTACAAGGGGTGATGGTTGGAGCGATTGGGTCTATAATTGGCTCTATTTTAGGGATATTTTTAGCTAAACAATTACCTGATATTATCGTACGAGCAGGTATATTTGGTCCAGGGTTGTCATTGCCCATATTGATATCTGTTGCGCAAATCACTATGATTGTTTTTTTTGCTATTATTATAGCATTTTTATCAGTTCTGTACCCATCCTATCGTGCTGCTTCTGTTAAGCCAGCTGAGGCTTTACGCTATGACTAAAAAGATTTTATTGAAATGTGAGAATTTATGTAAAAGCTATCAGGGAGATAATATAAAAACTGATGTTTTGCAAAATATTTCATTTCAAGTGCAAGAAGGTGATATGATAGCGGTAATTGGTAGTTCTGGGTCAGGAAAAAGTACCTTAATGCATTTATTAGGTGGTTTAGATTTTCCAACTTCTGGTGATGTTTTTTTGAAAGGGAGATCTTTAAATGCCATGTCATCTACAGAAAAATCTGTATTGCGCAATAGAGATCTAGGATTTATTTATCAGTTTCATCATCTTTTACCAGATTTTAGTGTCTTGGAAAATGTAAGTATGCCGCTTCTTATTGCGAAGGTTGCGACAAAAAAAGCTAAGATTAAAGCAGTCGAAATGTTAAAATTACTTGGTTTAGAGGATAAAGCTTCCTGCCGCCCTTCACGACTCTCTGGTGGGGAAAGGCAAAGAGTAGCTATTGCGCGTGCGTTAGTAAATGATCCATATATAGTATTAGCTGATGAACCTACAGGTAATCTTGATGAACGAAATACTGATCTTCTCTTAAGATTATTAACTCATATTAATCAAAAACATGGCACCACTTTTTTAGTAGTTACTCATGATTTGTATTTAGCAAAAAATTTACCGCGAAATTTTGAGATACATCATGGTCATTTATTTGAAAAAAGTGTTTTAGGCAATGGCCTATGATTAGTAGTCTTGCTTATTTTATTGGTTTTCGGTTTAGTTACGGCAAGAGTCAAGGTGGTATTTCCTCTCTTGTTGCAGTAATATCTACTTTTGGTATTGCGCTTAGTATTGCTGTGCTAATAATTAGTCTGAGTGCTATGAATGGTTTTGAACGTGAACTTAATCAACGTATTCTCTCAGTGGTGCCGCATGGTGAATTTGAACCGGTTAATCGAGACTTCACTGCGTGGGTCTCTGTATTATCAAAAATAGAAAAAGTAGCCGGTGTAGTAGCAGCGGCACCTTATATTCGATTTACCGGTTTGATTGAATGCGACAGTAAGGTATTGGCGCTACAGATAAAAGGAATTGATCCTAAATTAGAAAGCTGTATGAGTGCTCTATCGTCTTATGTGACAGAAGACACTTGGAAGAATTTTTTACCAAATAAGCATCAGATTTTAGTTGGGCAAGGTATAATTAATAGCTTAAGTTTAAAAATTGGTGATTGGATAACTATGATGATCCCAAGTTGTCATATGGAAGATCAAATATTACAGCCAAAGTACGTGCGTTTACAGTTGGCTGGGATTCTTAACCTGAATGGCGTTCTTGATCACAATCTTGCATACATTCCAATAGAAGATGCTCAAAAACTATTGTGTATCGGTAATAATATTACTGGTATTGCGATTAAAGCAAAACATCCTTTTGAGGCTGACCTACTTGTCCGTCAAGTGGGAGAAGCAATGAATTTATATGTATATTTACATAGTTGGATTGGAACTTATGGTTATATGTATCACGATATTCAGATGATTCGTACTATAATATATTTATCAATAGTACTAGTAATTGGTATTGCTTGTTTTAACATTTCTTCCACATTGATGATAGCAGTACACGATAAACGTCGTCAGATTGCTATTTTACGTACTTTGGGTGCAAATAATTCTTTAATTCGATCTATTTTTATTTGGTATGGCTTGCTATTAGGTGGTGTGTTAGGTAGTTTAGTTGGTATCGTTATTGGGAGTTTAGTAGCTCTTAAATTAACATCTATTGTTGAGATTATCGAAAAATTAACAGGTTGTCATTTTCTCTCTAGAGATGTTTATTTTATTGACTTTCTTCCTTCAGAGGTGCAGATTTCTGATGTGGTAATTATATTCGTTACATCTATCGTACTTAGCTTGTTTGCTAGTTGGTACCCAGCCAGAAAAGCTAGTCGTCTTTGCCCTGCACAAGCACTGAGTTCTCAATAGGACAGGCAGATATTTTTAATAACTGGTGTTTTCTAGTTTGCAACATAAAGAGTATATAATAAACAACTTATTAATATATGTAAATATAGTACAAAGGTTTGCATTAGGTATAAATTATTAGATTTTTTTGCTCTTTATTTTTGTTTAGATTTGTTTAGATAAAATTATTATATCATATTTTATTCGATGTTATTAAGTAATTATTTATACTATTGATTATAGTTTTTAGTAGCTAGATTTAAAAGCACATGTGCTTAGTATTTGATAGTGTATGTTTTATAAAATTAAGTTTATTCTTCATTTTTATATATAAAGAAAATAGTAAATGTCTATAATGTTAAGAATGACATATAAAATAAAAAATAGATTAGTAATAATTCAATTGAATATGTATGTTCATTTTTATGGTAAAAGTATAACACTATCTTAGTGATGATTTATTTTAGGTCATCTAAAATTTAAGTTTTTCTGTAATATGTATTTAAGGTATTTATTATTTTTTGTTTTTAAAAATCTGATTATAGAAAAATCTGAAAATTTTTTTTAAAAATATATAATCTTATTATATCTTAATTATATCTTAATTATATCTTAATTATATCTTAATTATATCTTAATTATATCTTAATTATATCTTAATTATATCTTAATTATATCTTAATTATATCTAATAATATTTTATTATAGGTAATTATGATATCCAATATATCAATATATTAGAGGTATCTTAAAGATTGTCTATAATATTACGGACAATTATTTAAGTTTTATCAATATTTGTAGTGTTGAGTTATCATTCAAAAGAAGTTAAGGAATATTTCTAGCTCATGCACGATTATTATAGATATGCTAGTAAAGTATCTAGTAAAGTTTTATAGTAGTATAGGTTATTTTAAGAAGAAATTATCACCCTGTCTGGATAATGTATTATGAGGTTGATTATGCCATCAGAAAAATTAATTACTTCACATTCAGGCGCACCTGTCTGGAAAGGATTGACGTTAACGCATAGAGCAGCAGAGCAAATTAGCTATCTTTCATTAAAAGAGCCGAATATTAAGGGGGTTCAGTTAAATGTAAAAACTTCTGGATGCGCTGGATTAAGTTATACCATGAATTTAGTAACAGAGATATCTAAGGATGCCCTAATGTTTAGCTGTAATGGTGCATGTGTATTTGTCCCATTGAAGGCTATGCCATATATTGATGGTACAGAAGTAGACTATGTACATATAGGTTTGAATCAGGTGTTTAAATTTAATAATCCTTTAGCTAACCAAGCCTGCGGCTGTGGTGAGAGTTTTAGTGTTGAGTAAAGTCTAATGCTGCATGATAATAATAGATTTAATAATGATCAGAATATAGCGGATGCTTATTCAAAATATACAGAGGGTTTTTCTACTCAGCTTAAAACTGAAAAGTTTGCAGATGGTATCAATGAAGAAATTGTTCGTGCAATTTCATCCAAACGTAACGAACCTGAATGGATGCTAGCATTTCGTCTCAAAGCATACGCAGCCTGGTTGACTATGGAAGAACCTCACTGGCTTAAAGCTCATTATCAAGCATTGAATTATCAAGATTACTGTTATTACTCTGTGCCGTCTTGTCAAGGTTGTAGTGAGACTTATACTCCATCAGAAGATAGTATAGACTCCACAGGTAGACAAGCGACTAATTATCTTACGCAGGAAGTTGAAGATACTTTTAAGAAACTTGGAATACCTGTGAGAGAAGAGGGTGAGGTAGCGGTTGATGCGATTTTTGATTCAATATCTGTAGCTACCACTTACCGTGATAAGTTAAAAAAAGAAGGTATTATATTTTGTTCTTTTAGTGAAGCAATTCATAATTATCCTGATTTAGTTCAGAAGTATCTTGGTAGCGTAGTTCCTGCCAACGATAATTTTTTTGCTGCTTTAAATGCCGCTGTAGCTTCTGATGGAACTTTTATTTATGTTTCAAAGGGTGTCCATTGTCCAATGGAGCTCTCAACTTATTTTCGAATTAATGCAGAAAAAACTGGTCAGTTTGAGCGAACGCTCCTTATTGCTGATACAGGGAGTTCTGTTAGTTACCTGGAAGGTTGCTCTGCGCCTATACGTGAGACTCAACAACTGCATGCAGCCGTAGTGGAAGTTATCTTACACCAAAGCGCTACGGTTAAATATTCAACAGTACAAAATTGGTTTTCTGGTAGAGATACTTCAGGTGGAATTCTAAATTTTGTCACAAAACGTGCTCTATGTGTTGGAACAAGAAGTAAAATGTCTTGGACTCAGTTAGAAACTGGTTCGGCTATTACTTGGAAATATCCAAGTGTTATTCTGCGTGGTGATAATTCTATTGGTGAGTTTTTTTCTGTAGCATTAACCAGTGGAACTCAACAAGCTGATACAGGTACTAAAATGATTCATATTGGCAAAAACACAAGTTCAACTATTATTTCTAAGGGTATTGCTGCTGGTAACAGTCAAAATACTTATCGTGGCTTAGTGAAGGTTATGCCAAGCGCTATGTATGCACGAAATTAT
Source organism: Candidatus Erwinia haradaeae (assembly GCF_900698985.1). GTDB lineage: Bacteria > Pseudomonadota > Gammaproteobacteria > Enterobacterales > Enterobacteriaceae > Erwinia_E > Erwinia_E haradaeae_B. The sequence goes on along the minus strand of NZ_LR217730.1, from coordinate 842,250 downwards.
ACGCAATGTGATTCAATGCTAATTGGCTCCCAATGTGGCGCGCATACCTTTCCCTATATTGAAGTAAAAAACAATACTGCTAATTTGGAGCATGAGGCAACAACATCGCGTATCAGTGAAGATCAGTTATTTTATTGTTTACAACGCGGAATTAATGAGGATGATGCGATTTCAATGATCGTGAATGGTTTTTGTAAAGATGTTTTTTCGGAACTTCCTTTAGAATTTGCAGTTGAAGCGCAGAAATTGCTTGCTATTAGTCTTTCACATAGTGTGGGTTAGTATTGTATATTACAAACATAGCTCATAAGGACTTGTATGTTAAGAATTCAAGATTTACATGTTAGTGTTGGTGATCACAAAATCCTTAACGGTTTAAATCTTAAGGTAAAACCAGGTGAAGTGCATGCCATTATGGGTCCTAATGGTTCAGGAAAAAGCACCCTCGCTGCTACCTTAGCGGGGCATAAAGATTATGAAGTAGACCAAGGTAGTGTGACATTAAAAGGTAAGAATTTGTTAGAGTTAGGTCCAGAGGAGCGCGCAGGGGAAGGGATTTTTGTGGCTTTTCAGTATCCAGTGGAGATTCCTGGAGTAAATAACAATCTGTTTTTACGAACAGCAGTTAATTCTATACGTAAATATCGTCAGCAGGATGCCCTCGATAGATTTGATCTTCAAGATATGATTAAAGAAAAAATGAGCTTATTAGAAATTTCTGAGGAGCTTATGACTCGTTCTATGAATGTTGGATTTTCTGGAGGGGAAAAAAAACGTAATGATATATTACAGATGTCCCTTTTAGAGCCGGTTTTATGTATTTTAGATGAAACTGATTCTGGACTGGATATTGATGCGTTAAGAATTATTTCTCATGGTGTTAATAGTCTCCGTAATAATAAACGCTCGTTTATTATTATTACGCATTATCAGCGTATATTAGATTATATAAAACCATCTTTTGTGCATGTGTTATCTCATGGACGGATTGTAAAATCAGGAGGTTTTTGGTTGGTACAGAAACTGGAGGAAAACGGCTATGCCTGGCTTGTTGACCAAGAATGATGATATATTACGAAAATGGAAAAATTTGTTAGAAACACGAGATAATATTGATAGTTTGCAGGCGCGTAAACATTGGAATGAGGCATTACGGTTGGGTTTTCCTGAGAAGACGCAAGAAGATTGGAGATGTATACCATTAGATTGGTTACTAAATCAGAAGTTTGTTTTGCCAAATCCTGTTATTTTAAGTTTAAATATTGTTATAGAATATGCTCTTCCGATTGATGCATTACGATTGGTTTTTGTAGATGGACGTTTTTCATCTGAATTAAGTGATGCTGAGCATGATCCTTTTACTATTCATATAATTCCTAGTGCATCTCAAAAGGAGGCGTTTAAGACTCCTATTTATCCTGAATTTTTTTTGCATTTGACAGAAAGTCTTGTTGATCAAGTTACGTTTATTCACCTTGCTTCTGGTAAAAAAGCAATGCGTCCATTGTATCTATTACATGTTACTACTGGTAGTGGTTATAGTCATTGTAGTGCTTCTAATAAATTATATACTTCAGGATATCGTTGTCATCTACAACAAGATTCTTCTAGTGAGGTCGTAGTTATTGAGCACTTTATTACTGTAAATAGCTCATCTTACTTGAATATGGCACGATTTACTGCAAATATTGGTAATAATTCTAAGTTTAAGCATTATTATTTTTCTTTTGAAGATTCTAGTGGTTATCACTTTTCTCATAACGATTTAAACGTAGGGTCTAATACCCACGCAGAAAGTCATAATTTTTTATTAGGATCCAGGTTAACACGTCATCAGACTAGTGTTAAACTTTATGGAGATAGCTCCAGGTTGATATTAAATAGTTTAATGATACCGATCGGTACAGAAGTATTTGAAAATCGAACTTGGTTAGAGCATACCAATGCTTCTTGTAATAGCCAGCAGTTACATAAAAATATTATATACGACTGCGGAAAAGCGGTATTTAATGGCACACTTAAAGTATCCTTACATGCACCAAAAACTTGCGCACAGATGAGTAATAACAACTTGCTGTTAGGTTCTACAGGGGAAGTTTATACGCGACCTCAGTTGGAAATTTATAATGATGATGTTCAATGTGGGCATGGAGCAACAATTTCATGTATTAACGAAGAGCAGATTTTTTATTTAGGGACGCGTGGAATCAAAAAATCTATTGCACAGCGCATGATTATAGATGCATTTTGTTCTGAAGTTACAGAGTTCTTATCTAATTCTCTACTTAAAGAAGCTGTGCAAAAACGCATTACTGATCGTATTGGAGGATAGGTGTAGTGAGTTTTGATATTACTAGTATTCGTTTAGAATTTCCATTATTAGCCGAAGAAGTAAATGGATATCCATTGGCTTATTTAGATAGTGCAGCTACTGCGCAAAAACCACAATTTGTTCTTAATGCTGAATCTTATTTCTATCAGCATGAACATGCAGCGGTGCATCGTGGAATTCATACCTTAAGTTCTAATGCTACCACTAGGATGGAGAACATTCGTACACAAGTTGCCAATTTCTTACACGCGGCGAGCGCAGAAGAGATAGTATTTGTTAAAGGGGCAACAGAAGCAATTAATTTAGTAGCACATAGCTGGGGGGGTAGTCAATTAAAGCCTGGTGATAATATCATTATCACAGAAATGGAACATCACGCGAATATTGTGCCTTGGCAGATGCTTGTGAAGCGTATCAATGCTGAATTACGTTATATTCCTTTGACATGTTCTGGGACATTAGATGTAAGGTATTTATCATCCTTAATAGATTCTCGTACGCGCTTATTAGCATTAACTCATGTTTCTAATGTATTGGGTACTATAAATTCGGTAAAAAAAATTATTTCTCAGGCTAAAGCATCTGGGATAGTAACATTAATCGATGGCGCTCAAGCAATCATGCATGATACGGTAGATGTTCAGGATTTAGATTGTGATTTTTATGTTTTTTCTGGTCATAAAATTTACGGACCTTCCGGTATTGGTATTTTATATGGTCGTAAAAAAATTTTAGAATTAATGCCACCATGGGAGGGTGGAGGATCAATGATTTCTACTGTTAGTCTTAGTAAGGGGACGACATATACTACAGCTCCTTGGGTGTTTGAAGCAGGCTCACCAAACATTGGGTCAATCATTGGCTTGGGAGCTGCGTTACAATGGGTAAGTGAGCTAGGGATGGATAGTATTTTTCAGCATGAAAAGAAATTAATGAATTATGCGTTAAATAAATTATTAGATGTGCCAGATATAATCATTTATAGCCCATCTCAAGCTATCGGAGTGCTAGCTTTTAATTTGGGATCTTATCATGCGTTTGATGTAGGTAGTTTTTTAGATCAATATGGCATAGCTATTCGTACTGGCCACCATTGTGCTATGCCGTTAATGAAGCATTATGGTGTTTCGTCGATGTGTCGTGCTTCTCTGGTTCTCTATAATACTGAAGATGAAGTAGATCGCCTGGTATCTGGTTTAATTCGTATTCATCATTTATTAAGTTAAATTATTTTTTAATTTATATATTAGAAGATACTATAAAAAAAGTATGTTTTTATTATAGTTATTAAATTATATATAAAATTTAAAATAAAGTATTAAATATATTATGTAGACCTTTTTTAAAAATATATTAAGCGATATATTATTGTCATAATTACTGTTTAATGTTTCTTGATGATGCCGATTATCTATTGTAATGTTAATAATCGATGTAAATTTTTAAGAAAACTAAATAATCTATATAATATGTATTTACTTATTATATAGATTTAATTAGTAGTTTTTTATTTATTTTAAAAATATCATTACGATAGGAGGTATTGTATAGAGTCAGCGCTTATGCTAGATGTATTCTGCAATTATATGAAAAATAAATATATTAAATTAGTAATAGATGTGATTTATTTTTCTATCATATATTACTCAATAGATCTATAAAATATATTATAGCACAGTATACAGTAACGAGTGCTTTTGTTTGACGTATACGATATGAAAATGAATCAGTTGATTTCGATATGCTTAAGTAGTCTGGTGATTGAAAGTTTTTTTTAAAATAGGATCTCCTTCAATTGATGTGATAATAAAAATCACTTATTTTGTAATTTATTTTTGATTATTTCTTTACTATAATTTGTTTATATGATTTTTGTTGAGATTAAGATGGTCATTAGTATCATGTCTATGATGCATATTAGAGGCTATATGTACTAAAATATTATCTATATAGAAAATTACTAATATAACTACTCAAGCGAGGAAGCATGTCTGTTTTTTTGGATAGAGATATACTAGTTTATAATTTTCATCGTTGCATTAACCAGGAAGAAAAATATTTATATATTATTGAGTTAGGCTCCGCTCTTCCGATACCATCTAAAACTTTATATCATCCAAAAAATATTGTTCCTGGTTGCCAAAGTCAAGTATGGATTACAGTCAATACTGATAAAGAAGGTTTAGTAATTTTAGATGGAGATAGTGATTCAGCACTTGTTAAGGGGTTATTGGCCATTATTTTTTGTTGCTATCAACGCATGACACCACAAGATATTATATATTTTAACGTACGATCGTGGTTATTAAACCTTAATCTTATACAACAATTAACACCATCTCGTTCGAATGGTCTTGGAGCTATGATTTGTGTTATTCATAAACAATCACAATGCTTTATAAATCATTAAAAATTCAATGTATTATTTATTCTTTTTTATATGCATACTACAAATATAATGATTTGTTTCGTCCAACTAAGTATGTTTATTATCTATAGTATAACGGATAGACTTATAGTACATAATCAATATTATTTTTTTTAATTTTTATAAATATAAAGCAAAGTATCATGTTTATGATAAAGGAGTATACATCAAATAATTACTATTTCTAGAGAATTCTATAAGATATCAATCTTATTGAATCTTATAAAAACATTAATTAAAGTATTAGAATGCTAATATATATTTATTTTAAAGTAATCTGTTCAGATATAAAGAGCAATACTTATAGTTTTCCATATTAATTAAGAAGAGTTATACATTTATTTTATCATTCAAGATACAGATATACTGTAAAAAATATAAAATTTTACTGAAGCTAACAATCGTCGCGTTATATAATTATTTATTCATAAACAGGAAATTTGGAACATAGGTCTATTACTTGTTTTTTTACGTTCCAACGAATTTCTTGATTGTTTATGTTTTCAAGAATATCACTAATCCAGTTTGCTACTAAGCACACGTCATCTTCTTTCAAGCCACGACGTGTTACAGCTGCGGATCCAATACGGATCCCAGATGTAATAAATGGGTTTTGAGGATCATTAGGAATGCTATTTTTATTAATAGTAATATTCGCATGACCCAAAGTATTTTCTGCTATTTGTCCAGTAAGGTTGTTATTTATTAAATTTAAAAGAAAAAGGTGATTATGCGTACCACCAGAAACTACATTATACCCTCGATTTAAAAAGACTGATACCATTGCTTTGGAGTTTTTAGTTACATTTTTTTGATAGATTTTAAATTCAGGTTCCATTGCTTCCTTAAAGGCTACAGCTTTGCCCGCAATAACATGCAGCAATGGCCCTCCTTGTCCGCCAGGAAAGACAGCAGCATTGATTTTTTTATAGAATTCATTATTTCCACCTGATGCTAATATAATACCCCCACGAGGACCAGCTAGTGTTTTATGGGTGGTTGAAGTTACAATATGTGCATAAGGTAATGGATTTGGATAAAGATTAGCAGCAATTAATCCAGCAACATGGGCCATGTCAATAAAAAGATATGCACCAACACGGTCAGCAATTTCACGCATGATCTTCCAATCACATAAGCCAGAATAGGCAGAAAAGCCACCAATAATCATTTTTGGTTGATATTTTTTAGCAAGTTCGTTTATTTGGTTGTAATTGATTTGACCGGTATTATCAGTTCCATATGAAATTATATTGTAGAGTTTACCTGAAAGATTTACTGGGGACCCATGGCTAAGGTGCCCCCCATGAGTTAAGTGCATGCTTAGGACAGTATCACCATAATTTAATAATGCAGAGTAAACAGCAAAATTTGCTTGTGAACCTGAATGGGGTTGTACATTAGCATAATCAGCTCCAAATAGTTTTTTAGCGCGATCAATAGCTAGTTGCTCAATAATATCTATGTACTGGCATCCACCATAATAGCGTTTTCCAGGGTATCCTTCAGCATATTTATTTGTTAAGTGAGATCCTTGTGCTTCCATGACACGCGGGCTAGTGTAATTTTCGGAAGCAATCAACTCAATATGTTCTTCTTGGCGTTGTTTTTCCTTGCTCATGGCGTGCCATAAAGTAGGATCATAATTAGCAATATTCATTGTTTGCTCAAACATTTGATCTCCATAATTTTAGGTATCTAAAATAAATAAGATATAACCGTATAATTTATACAAAATACTTATTTTTGTCTTGTATAGCAGTAAAGCAGAGCAGCATGAAAAGTAAATTACTATATGTTTATTTATTACATCAATCTAGGGCTCGGTCATTACTCGATAGAATCGATAGGATCCTTTATATATTATATATAATATTATATATTAGTTTGTATATGATAATAATGATAGGTTATTTGAGTATTCTGGGTAGTTCTGGATAGTGTTTCCTAACAAGACATATATTTTACTACAAATATACTTATTGCAACTGAGTATAGTACGTTACTTTTGATGACTCTTTATGAGAAATAAGACTGTATAGCGTAACACGTAAAACACTATACATAGTAACATAAATTAGAATATGCAAGAGTTGACAAAAAAATTCAATTAATAGCGATTACCAATCACTCACTTATTCAATTGACTCATATTTATTTTTTTAGATACTATTATTTATATTTATATATAAAATTGGTTTTTGATCGACGATATAATTAAGTTATTTTCTTTTTAATCATTCCATAGTTTTTTAAGTCATTTGTAGGATAGAAATAACCTTTCCTGCATATTAACAATGTTGTTAATAATTGCGTAACATTTTACAAAGTGTAATTTTATACCTATTAGTTTTTTATCGTTCGTTATGATATTTTAATTATTTTTATAAGGTTTTTTAGAAACAATCTCTAATTATATTGTTATCAATGTTAGATTGACCTGATTAGATTAGATTAGAATAAAAATAGATTTATTGTCTTGCTTCTATGTTAGTTAGCTCAATTACATAAGAAAATATATTATTTATAATTTTTTGAATTTTTTTTAGCATAAGAGATTGATCTTTATTGATAAGATGACCTTATCAGTCAGAATTAATTAATATCAACAACAGCATGTGATTACTATTAAGATGCAGACTAAATTTAAACATAATAATGTAATAAAAAACATTAGAAAGTATTTTTATTCAAGGTGCGTAATGATTTTTTAATAGTTTAAGAAAAACCATATAGTAAAATGTTATTAATATAGATACTAACATTTATATATTATAATTTTTTTTATAAAAAAATCAGAAAAATCTGAAGATTATTTTTTACAAAAAGATATCTAAAAAATATATTGATATTTAAGAAAATATTTTTATGATGTTAATTTAGTATGATGTATCGAATGTTTTTTAGTAAAAGATAAAATAACATAATTAAACGTTAAATATAAATCCATGATATTTTAGATGGTCATTTTTCATTGAAAACAGTAGATGTTTTTCTAAGATATTCTTTAGCATAGTTTTATTCTATATGTAGCATAATGTTGATTAGAGATAGCCATTTAAGGTCATTGAGATACATTAGTAAATTTACTATAGCATGGATCACGAAAACTAGAAAACTAATATAATATACATTATATGCTCAAGAATACAGTATTAGCATAATTTGTATAATCTTTTTATAAATGAAATTACTTGTATTATGCGTACCTTTGAGTAGATAAAGTACAGTATTGTACTGATACTTGATTTTCTACTCAAGGTCTCTACTGGTAGCGCCTCTATGATAAAATTAAACAGCATATTATATATGTATTTTTGAAAGATGATACAGTGACTAAATATAAACATATTATGTGAGAATCATCATGTTTCTGTGAGCATGCTCTATATGAAATATTATTTTGTGTATAGTATAATAATGAATAGGGTACTTAATGTAGTGATTGTTTTGAGGTTAATAAGATATTTTTTTACTAAAGGCTTGATTAGTTTATCACTAAAGTAATGATTTTATTTGCCATAAGATATTTTAGTATATCTGATTAGCGAGTATTTTTATATGAAGCATAGTAATACTATTGTCGCTGAGGCGACACCATCAGGGCGTGGTAGCGTTGGTATTTTGCGAATTTCTGGTGATCAGTCTGCTAGTGTTGCCTGGAAATTGTTAAAAAAGTTACCTAAAGCGCGTCATGCTGAATACCTTATATTTTACGATCAAGATGATCGTGTTCTCGATAAGGGAATCGCATTATGGTTTCCCGCGCCATATTCTTTTACTGGTGAGGACGTCTTAGAACTACAGGGTCATGGTGGTCCTATAACTTTAGATCTTCTTCTGAAGAATATTCTGTTAGTACCAGGATTACGAATTGCTAATCCTGGTGAATTTTCAGAACGTGCATTTTTAAATAATAAGTTAGACCTAATACAAGCAGAGGCAATTTCTGACTTAATTAGTGCTGATTCAGAGCAAGCAGCTCGTTCAGCTGCCTGTTCATTACAAGGGGTATTTTCTGAGTATATTAAGGATCTTTCAGATATACTTACTTGTCTTCGAGTAGAAGTAGAAACAAGGATTAATTTTCCAGATGAAGAAATTAACCCTATCATAGATAGTAAGATAGAATCTCAATTATACCAGTTAATTTCTCAGTTAGATTGTGTTTATAAAGAAGCTCATCTTGGAAATTTACTGCGTGAAGGGAGAAAGGTAGTTATTGCTGGTCAACCTAACGCCGGAAAATCTAGTTTACTCAATAGATTGTCTGGACGACAATCTGCTATCGTTACTGATATTGAGGGTACCACACGTGACACATTGCATGAATATATTTATATTGACGGCATGCCATTTCATATTGTTGATACTGCAGGACTTCGTGATACTAAAGATAAAATAGAGCGTATTGGGATTGAGCGTGCATGGCATGAAATTAAGAAAGCTGATCACATACTGTTTGTAGTAGATGGAACCACTACAAATTCTATAGATCTTTTTGCAATTTGGCCAGATCTTAGTATTCAGTTAGATCGAGTTCCACCGTTTACTATCATACGCAATAAAGCAGATATCACGGGTGAATCACAAGAAGTAGTACAAATTCATGGAGGCTCATTAATCTGCTTATCAGCGCGTACCGGGGTAGGGATTAAAAATTTACTTAATCATTTAAAGGTTAGCATGATCGGGTCTGAAGCTATAGAAGGTAGGTTTTTTGCGCGTCGTCGCCATATACAGGCTCTTGAGTTAGCCTCGATACATCTTCAAGATTGTCAGAATCACTTGCGAGCAAAATTAGTTGGAGAGCTTCTGGCAGAAGATTTGCGTTTAGCGCATAAAGCGTTAGGTGAGATCACTGGTGAGTTCAGTTCTAGCGATTTGTTAGGATCTATTTTTTCTACTTTTTGTATAGGAAAGTAGGACTGATAATAAATATTTTACCACTGATTCAGTGTACTTTATAAAAAAGTACATATATACATATCATGTAGGAGATGCCATTAAGTCATAGGTCAAGTAGAAAAGTAGTTTTATAATAATTTTTGTAAATTACTAATCTACGTAAATAATATAATATTAAATAGAATAACAATCTTATTTGTTTTTTTTATAAAAACACTCTAATAAATACTATTGTGGTCAGAACGTGCAATAATAGTGTTACTATGGGTTATTATAATTAAATATTAAAAAAGTAAAAACAACAACATGAACATTTTAAAAAATAAAAAACATGTATTTTTGCGAAAAATGACGCTCAGATGTTTATAGAATACTTTTTTGTATGCTAGCATAAAGCATGTCAAAATTATCTATTTAGGCTTGGTCCTGTGTTGCGAGGTATATTAATGAATCAGATTCCAATGACATCAAGGGGTGCGAATAAACTACGAAAAGAGCTGGAAGAACTTAAAACCATTAAAAGACCTGTTATGATCTCTGCTATTGCTTCTGCGCGTGAACATGGGGATCTGAAAGAAAATGCAGAGTACCATGCAGCTCGTGAAGAGCAAAGTTTTTGTGAAGGTCGAATTCAGGAGTTAGAATCTAAATTATCACATGCTAATATAATTGATGTAGTTAAAATGTCTGGAAATGCTCATGGTCGAGTTATTTTTGGATCCACTGTTACTGTTTTTCATAGAGAGATTCATAAAGAATTTACATATTGTATTGTGGGTGATGATGAAGCCGATTTTAAAAATAACTTAATATCTATCAATTCTCCCATGGCTCGTGGTTTAATAGGAAAAATTGCAGGTGATGTGACAGTGATATGTACTCCTGGTGGTAATGTTGAGTATGACATTATAAAAGTAGAGTACATCTGATAGTTTTTGTTGATGTACTCCGGTTGTGCTTGATAAAATTATAGATAGTACTAGTGTGCATTCTAATACTTATAGATGTTCATTATTATTTTATTCCTTAAGTATATTATTAGTACAATAAATACTTATTTATTGTTAGAGCTATGTATACTAAGGTATCTAAATATTTTTTCGAGTACACTTATCGCGTATTGCGCTATTTGCAATAATCATTTTTTTAATAACAAATATTTTGGATATATTTTTCTCAATTAGACTAATCTTAAGATAAGTAATAATTTTTAATTATATAAATATACCAGATTAGTAGTATAATAGTTTGAGTGTAGAATCGCTTGATATTGTGATGGCAAGGGGCTTTAGTATTTTATATTAAGTAATCTTTATAAACTATAAATTAGGCTGAATGTATAGAGAGTGTTTATTTGTAGATATTAGGTTAGGTAGTGTGTCATTAATTTTTTATATGAAAGCAGAGTTATTGAAAGTTATCACCTTATGATAAAAGATTACAACATATCAGAGTATTCAGGAAGTAGATGGTGATATCAAGAACCTGTTTTTATTGGTGATGAGTGGTTTAGTATTTGTCATATGTTTTTAAGTGTTGATTGCTTATATGTTATTGAGACCAGAAATAGAGTGAGTACTTAAAAAGGGAGATAATCTAAAGCTTTAAAAATTTTAAGATAATGTGACTATATATGCTAGTTATAGATATGATATATGTTATATCACGAGTCATTAATATATCTGTGTGATTTCATCGTATTCATAGTATTGACCATGATTTATTATATTTCAGTTCTTTCATTATGCGGCAACCGAAAAAGACATGACTAGTAAAAAACGATCTTCTAGTTCTAAAAGATGGTTGAAGGAACATTTCACTGATCAATATGTTTGTCAAGCGCAAAAACAAGGATTGCGTTCTCGATCTTGGTTTAAACTAGATTCTATACAGAGAAGTGATAAATTGTTCAAAGATGGGATGACTGTCATTGATTTAGGAGCAGCACCTGGAGGTTGGTCACAGTATGTTTCTATGAAAATTGGCCCTACTAGTCATATTATTGCGTGTGATATCTTGAGTATGCGTCCTATTTCTGGTGTGGAGTTTCTTCAGGGGGATTTTCGAAAACCATCGGTTATAATGGATATACTGCGGTGTGTAGGGCATCATAAAGTTCACATAGTAATGTCTGATATGGCTCCACAGATGACTGGTCATCCGCTAGTTGATATTGCAAGATCAATGCATTTATGTGAACTTGCGTTAGAGATGTGTAAAAAAGTATTAGATCGTGGCGGGTGTTTTTTAGTAAAGGTTTTTCATGGAGAGGGATTCGAAGAGTATCTCAAAGAAATTCGCAGTCAATTTAAGCAAGTGAGAATTCGTAAACCGGAATCTTCGCGCGTCCGTTCACGTGAAGTGTACATTGTAGCTACAGGTCGAAAACTATAACCAGAATAGATGGAATGCCTATTAGTACTTCGGTCATTTCAAGTATAAAGGATTCATAGTTGGTAGTTAGAGCCTAACGCTATTTATTAATACCATTGTAATATGAGGTTAAGCACTTGAGTGATATGGCAAAAAACTTAATTCTCTGGCTAGTTATTGCAGTTGTTCTAATGTCTGTCTTTCAGAGCTTTGGACCCAGTGAGTCAAATGGCCGTAGGGTTGATTATTCAACCTTTTTGTCGGAAGTTAATCAGGATCAAGTTCGTGAAGCGCGTATCAATGGGCGTGAGATTAATGTTATCAAAAGAAACAATCATCGATATATTACTTATATCCCCATCAATGACCCAAAGCTGCTTGATAATTTATTAAGTAAAAATGTGAAGGTAGTCGGGGAACCACTAGAAGAGCACAGCTTTCTAGGATCGATTTTTATTTCATGGTTTCCCATGCTTTTACTCGTTGGTATTTGGGTTTTTTTTATGCGTCAAGTCCAGGTTGGCGGCGGCAAAGGTGCGATGTCTTTTGGAAAGAGCAAGGCACGTATGTTAATTGAAGATCAAATAAAAACTACTTTTGCTGATATTGCTGGTTGCGACGAAGCAAAAGAAGAAGTTAGCGAACTGGTAGATTATCTGCGTGAACCGAGTCGATTTCAAAAACTTGGTGGTAAAATTCCCAAAGGCTTGCTAATGGTCGGTCCTCCAGGTACTGGTAAAACATTGCTAGCAAAAGCAATTGCCGGTGAAGCTAAAGTTCCATTTTTTACAATCTCTGGATCTGATTTTGTAGAAATGTTTGTTGGTGTAGGTGCTTCTCGTGTTCGTGACATGTTCGAACAGGCTAAGAAATCTTCACCTTGTATTATATTTATCGATGAGATTGATGCAGTAGGTCGTCAAAGAGGTGCTGGCTTAGGTGGCGGTCACGATGAGCGTGAGCAGACACTTAATCAGATGCTCGTGGAAATGGATGGTTTTGAGGGTAATGAAGGTATTATTGTAATTGCAGCAACTAATCGTCCTGATGTACTGGACCCCGCTTTACTTCGCCCTGGTCGTTTTGATCGACAAGTTGTTGTTGGATTACCCGATGTACGGGGTCGTGAGCAGATTCTGAAAGTGCATATGCGTTGTGTTCCCTTATCAGATGATATTAACATGGCTATTATTGCGAGAGGTACGCCTGGTTTTTCTGGTGCAGATTTAGCGAATTTAGTAAATGAAGCAGCTCTTTTTGCTGCGCGTAGCGATAAGCATGTTGTTTCTATGATTGAATTTGAAAAAGCTAAAGATAAAATTATGATGGGCGTAGAACGGCGATCAATGGTTATGACAGACAACCAAAAAGAGTCTACCGCATATCATGAAGCGGGTCATGCAATTATTGGTCGTTTAGTCCCAGAGCATGATCCAGTACATAAAGTAACTATTATTCCTCGTGGCCGCGCGTTAGGTGTAACTTTTTTCTTGCCCGAGGGTGATGTGATTAGCGTTAGTCGACAAAAGCTAGAAAGTCAGATATCAACTTTATATGGTGGTCGTCTAGCAGAAGAAATTATTTATGGCATGAAGTATGTTTCTACTGGTGCTTCTAATGATATAAAGATGGCTACATCTATTGCTAGAAATATGGTAACGCAGTGGGGATTTTCAGAAAAACTTGGTCCTCTATTGTACGTAGAAGAGGAGGGTGAGATTTTTCTGGGTCGTTCTGTTGCAAAAACTAAACATATGTCTGATGAAACGTCACGTATTATTGATCAGGAAGTTAAATCTCTAATTGAAATTAACTATCAGCGCGCACGTACACTGCTATATAAAAATATAGATATATTGCATGCAATGAAAGATGCATTAATGAAATATGAAACTATTGATGCACTACAAATTGATGATTTAATGTCACGACGTACGGTACGGCCTCCGGCAGGCTGGGAGGATGCTAGTGACATAGATAATTCTAAGAACAATAAAACACCAAAAGCTGCATCTGTAGTTGATCAGACTAATATATCAGATTTAGATAATACTATATTAGAACAATTTAGTGAGAAATAATACATTATATTGTTATTTTAACTGTTTAACTTTTATCTATACTTGAATATACCATGATTATATTTATCTTAATTACGAGGAGGTGCGCTTTATAATGAAGTTATACGCCAGAGATGCCGTGCTTGATTTGTCGCATCCCCATGTTATGGGCGTATTAAACGTCACTCCCGATTCTTTTTTTGATGGTGGTACATATTATAATCTTGATCAGGCGTGTGCGCATGTGGAGGAGATGATTAATGCTGGTGCCACAATTATTGATATTGGAGGCGAATCAACTCGTCCTGGTGCTTTATCAGTGAGCGTGGATCAAGAGCTCGCACGTGTAATACCAATTATTGAATCACTTGTAAAATGTTTTGATATTTGGATTTCAGTAGACACATCTAAACCAGAAGTGATGAAGGAAGCTGCTCGCGCTGGCGTTCATATGATTAATGATATTTATTCTTTGCAATTGCCTGGCGCGTTATGTACAGCAGAAGAATTAGATCTACCAATCTGTCTTATGCATATGCAAGGTCAGCCATATAATATGCAGTATTTACCTTATTATGATGATGTACTATGTGATATAAAAAACTTTTTTATAAAACACATTTCTCGTTGCGAGAAACAGGGCATTAAAAGATCACAGTTATTATTAGATCCTGGTTTTGGCTTTGGTAAAAGTATTATACATAATTATAAATTGTTAGCGTATTTATCGGATTTTCATCAGTTTCATTTACCATTATTAGTAGGTTTGTCTCGTAAAAGTATGATTAGCCAGATTTTGCATACAAATTCGACACAATGTTTAATTGGTAGTCTTACTGGCGCTATCATTGCAACTATACAGGGTGCTCATATTCTACGCGTGCATGATGTTAGAGAAACCGTAGAGGCGCTACGGATTGTTTCTGCGGTGCGTTCTGCTAGGGATCAATAATATAATGAGAATATGTAAATATTTTGGTACAGATGGTATTCGCGGTAAAGCAGGCAATTTACTTATAACTCCAGATTTTTTTTTAAAGTTAGGTTTTTCTGTAGGTAAGGTGTTGTCTCAATCTGGATCTAGAAAAATTATTATTGGTAAAGATACACGTATATCTGGTGATATGTTAGAATTATCTTTAGCAGCAGGTCTTTCAGCGGCAGGTTTATCTTCATCCTTTACTGGGCCGATGCCAACACCAGCTATTGCATATTTTACGCGTATTTTTCGTGCTGCAGCAGGGGTTGTTATCTCTGCCTCTCATAATCCTTTTTATGATAATGGAATTAAATTTTTTTCAACTAATGGGGGTAAGTTCTCGGATAAAGAAGAAAATGCGATTGAATATGAAATGGAAAAATCATTGATTTGTGTAGAGTCAGATGTATTAGGACGTTCCGGTTATATTCTTGACGCAGCTTGTCAATATATTGAATTTTGTAAAAGAACTTTTCCCAGTCAGCTTACTCTTGATAGATTAAAGATTGTAGTCGATTGTGCGCATGGCGCAACATTTCATATTGCACCTAATGTTTTAGAGGAACTTGGGGCAACTATAATTTCTATCGGTGTAGAACCTAATGGTATAAATATTAATAAACATTGTGGTTCAACTGATCTTTGTTTATTACAAAAACGTGTAGTGGCAGAGCATGCCGATGTTGGAATCGCCTATGATGGAGACGGTGATCGCGTTATTATGGTTGATCACATGGGATGTGCAGTAGATGGTGATCAAATTTTATATTTAATTGCTCGAGAACAGTTACGGAAGAACTTGCTCATAGGTGGAGTTGTTGGTACCCTTATGAGTAATCAGGGGCTAGAGTTAGCTCTTAAAGAGTTACGCATTCCATTTTTTCGCACAAAAGTTGGTGATCGACATGTGTTAGAAATGTTGAATATAAAGGGTTGGCGGATAGGAGGAGAAAATTCTGGTCATATTATTTTGTTAGATCAGACAACAACAGGCGATGGAATTATAGCTGGTTTGCAAGTACTAGCTATTATGTTATATTCTAGTAAAAGTTTGCATGATTTGTGTAGAGATATTACTTTATTTCCACAAAAATTAGTAAATATTCCGTTTATTGGTCATCAAAATCTATTAGATAATGTTCACATTAAATTAGTAACAGCTAAAGCTAAAGCAGAATTACAAGAAAAAGGACGTATTATTTTGCGTGTATCTGGTACCGAGCCATTAATACGTATTATGGTTGAGGGTGAAGACGAGGTTCAGGTAGGTTTGGTTTCTAATTATATTGCTCATGAAGTGCAAGAGGTTATAAGAAGCATAAAAACTTATAGTGATGTATGTGAATTTTAGTAATAAGAGTAGATTGTATATTTTTATTAAGTTAATATTACATGAAGATATAATGTATACTAGAGAGTTTTTTTAGAGAACCAAAGGTTGTTTATTACTTAGAATTTCATTTTGTAAAAATTGTAAATATAATAGAAATTTTTACTTACATTATATAGAATATATATTGCGTTTTTTAAAAAAGTATATGATTATAATCATAAGTTTATTTTATAATTAAAGATATTGTATAGAATTCTCTTAGTAATTATGTTAATAGGTGCTCTATAATATGTGTTTAGAAATTTTTTAATTATATTTTTATATAAAGATAATATTCATATCATACTTATTAATATGTTTAAAATATAATACAATTTTTTATGTAATTATTTCTTAGTGTAGTTAATATATATAATATTAGTGGATTTTTTAATGTTTATTAATTCTTATTAAAGATTAATGTTATATTCAGTATTTAAGAGTGCTATGTGATATTTTTGAGTAATTTTTATTATTATTGAGTAAATAGTACAGGTAAAAATTTTATATAATAATATTTATAAAATTTGGTGTTTTTATGGTTTAGCTGTCAGTTGTTATGAGCTGTAGAAATGAATATATAAAATTCCATTATAAATTTATAGATCTTTAGGGGTGCCGGGTATTGGCATAAAGATTTTAGTGACAACAAGAGTAGACTTTTGGGGGCTTTATATTGAAATATTAGCTGATAATGTATTTATATATTATTATTGCAGATAATAGCGATTATTTTAATTTTATTGCATTTGATAATAATATATATTGATATTATTAGTAGAGTTTTGCTTCTGTTTTTTTAGCGTGAAATGTCTAAAAGTATTCAATATATTTTTAAGAGTTTGATAACAGAATAATAAAAATATATTTGAATTTATGTATAAATAATCTGAATATAAGATAAAAAAAGGCTTATTATGTACGAAGCTCTTTTAATAATTTATTTATTTATTGCTATTAGTTTAGTGAGCTTAATATTAATACAGAATAATAATGGGTATTCTATGTGGTCATCATTTGGAGCCGGCGCATCAAATACTCTATTTGGCTCTCATGGATCAGATAATTTTATTACTCGTAGAATCATTCCGATTCTAGCAATATTATTTTTTTTTCTTAGTTTGATTTTTGGAAATATTAACAGTCGAAAGACTCAAAATATAGATGAATTTATAGGTTTTTCTCAATCCAAAACCGCTGCATTAGCACCTTTAGCGATAAAAAAGAGTGTCGTGAAAAATTAAAGATCAGGATCGGTATTCTGTTTTTAATATATGTAGATGCAGTTTATTTTAAATATAAATTTTATTTAAGTGATATCAATCAATAAATTGCCGTGGTGGTGGAATTGGTAGACACGCTACCTTGAGGTGGTAGTGCTCGTATGAGCTTACGGGTTCAAGTCCCGTCCTCGGTACCAAGTGAAATTTTACTTGCTAATTTTCTTAGAAAATGTTTATAATAAACAGCGGGGTGGAGCAGTTTGGTAGCTCGTCGGGCTCATAACCCGAAGGTCGTCGGTTCAAATCCGACTCCCGCAACCATTTTTTTACATCAGTGCCTTGAAAGATAGAATCTGATATATATTGGATTTGAATATATCAGTCTTACTTATAATAAAGCCATTGGCGGCGCAGATATATTGTTAACGGGTTACAAATGTCTAGTTGTAATCAACCCCGAAAAATTTCGGGGTTTTTTTATTAAAAAGAAGAATAATTGGGCTAGGTGCCCTTTTTTTGTATCTATAAGCTTATGTTATATGAAAAATATAACTTTGCCTCGTAATATATCAATAGAAAAATAATATTATTTCCTAATTTTTCCGACAGATCTCAAGTATAGTAGTCAAAAATTCCAATATCTTCACGTATAGAATTAGACTGTTACAAAAAAATTAGCCTATTTTAAGCGTTATATTACTAGTAGGGGATATATATTCCTTTAAAGAAAGATGCAACTATTCTTATATATAATATGGTTGATTTTTTTGATAAATGGTCTATTTTTGAGATTTTTTAAAAGGTTGTGTATATTGTAAAAGATAAGATTGCGTATGAGTGTTATTTAGAAGAGGTTTATAATACCTCGAGATTGGAGAGATGTCATGCAGTTGCTACAAAAAATATGGTAACTGTTACTATATATACAGTAAAAGACAGTATGCGAGTTGAGTAATATCTAGAAAAGAACGTGGTTGTCCACCTTTTAAAGTCCAGATTGAGGCATACTAGGATGAACAAAGAAATCTTAGCTGTTGTAGAAGCTGTCTCTAATGAGAAGTCGCTTCCACGTGAGAAGATTTTCGAAGCGCTAGAGAGTGCGCTCGCAACAGCTACTAAAAAAAAATATGAAAAAGATATTGATGTACGCGTCAGTATCGATAGAAAAACTGGATCTTTTCAAACATTCCGTCGCTGGCTAATTGTCGAAAAAGTTATACAGCCTACCTGTGAAATTACACTAGAAGCGGCACGCTATGATGATTCGCTTCTTTCTATAGGTGAATTTATTGAAGAACAAATCGCATCTGTTACTTTTGATCGCATTACAACTCAGACTGCAAAACAGGTTATTGTTCAAAAAGTGCGTGAAGCTGAACGTGCAATGATTATTGATAAATTTCGGAAAAAAGAAGGTAAAATTATTACGAGCACGGTCAAAAAAGTTACTCGTGATCATATCTCACTAGAGGTTCGTTTAAACCATGGATCGAACACTGTTGCCGAAGCATTAGTGCTTCGTGAAGACATGTTACCTCGAGAAAATTTTCGCGTTGGCGACCGTATTCGTGGGGTTTTGTATGCCATTCGCCCTGAGGTTCGTGGTACTCAATTATTTATTAGTAGATCTCGACCTGAGATGCTTATTGAACTATTTCGTATTGAAGTACCAGAGATCGCTGAAGAAGTATTAGAAATTAAAGCTGCTGTTAGAGATCCTGGTTCGCGTGCTAAAATTGCTGTAAAAACTAATGATAGGCGTATTGATCCTGTGGGAGCTTGTGTAGGTATGCGTGGCGCACGTGTTCAAGCAGTGTCTAGTGAACTAGGTGGTGAGCGTATTGATATCATACTCTGGGATGATAATCCTGCACAGTTTGTGATTAATGCCATGGCGCCTGCAGATGTCTCTTCCATTGTTGTAGATGAAGATAGTCACACTATGGATATTGCTGTAGAATCTGGAAATTTAGCCCAAGCTATTGGTCGGAATGGGCAAAATGTACGTCTAGCTTCACAGCTTAGCGGATGGAGTCTTAACGTTATGAAAATGGAAGACTTACAAGCTAAACATCAAGCCGAAGAGCATGCTGCTATTGATGTTTTTACTAGGTATCTCAATATTGATACAACTTTTGCTACTGCTTTGGTGGAGGAAGGATTTTCTTCTTTAGAAGAATTAGCTTATGTACCAATTCATGAGATCCTAGCGGTTAATGGTTTAAATGCAGGTTGTGTAGAAGAGTTGCAAAGCCGAGCTAAAGACGTATTAACTACTCTTGCGCTTGCTAAAACAGAAGCTTGTGCGATAGCACAACCCTCTCAGGACTTACTTAATCTCACTGGTTTAGATCGGGAAACGGCCTTTAAGCTAGCAGAAAAAGGGGTATGTAGTTTGGAAGATCTTGCCGAACAGGGTGTAGATGATCTCTCAGATATTGATGGACTAACCGATACATTTCGCGCTGGTGAACTAATTATGGCTGCACGCAATATATGTTGGTTCGGCTCTGATGCGTAATCCACTGTAGCAGGAAGGGATAGTATGACAACAGATGTAACTATAAAATTATTAGCCGCAGAGATTCAAATGCCAATAGAACGTCTAGTGCAGAAGTTTTCTGATGCAGGGATAAAAAAGTCTGTACATGACTCTGTAAGTCAGCATGAAAAAGAGATGCTACTTGCTTATCTTAATCACAATGATGATGCTAGATCTGGTAAATTAACCTTACAGCGTAAGACGCGAAGTACTTTAAGTATTCTTGGAACCGGAGGCAAAAGCAAGTCGGTTCACATTGAAGTACGTAAAAAAAGAACATATACAAAGAGCGTTTTATCTTCTTTTGTACGAGAAGAATCCATAGTGCGCACTAAACAGGAAGATGCGCTAGCACAAGAAAAACGTGTCATAATAGAGTCAAGTAATAACAATCCTAAAATGAAAGCGCATTCTAAATTTCCAAATAGTGTACAACATTCACATAGTAGTGCATTCAAATCTGAAAAAGCTAATGTATCTAAATATCAAGTAATAGATGAATCACAAGGTAACAAAAAAGAGACTTCTGATGCATTACGTATTTTTCAGTCCGAGAAGGCCCGTCGTGAAGCGCAGTCTGCTGAATTGAAACGCAAGTCTGAAGAAGAAGTGCATCGTAAGATCGAACAAGCTGCTAAGCAAGTCGCGGCGGCGGCACGTCAAATGGCAGAAGAAAAAGGTGAAGAATGGACGTCAGTAACGAAAGATATTGAAGATGCCACAGATTATCATCTGACTACTTCAACACATGCGCGAGAAGCAGAGGATGAAAACGATGCTCAAGTGGAGGGTGATCGACGTAGTCGTGCTATTAGAACAAGCAAGGTTCATGTTCGAAAAAAGGGCAACAAGCACGCAGAGGCCAAAACTGATCGCGAAGAAGCGCGCGCCCAGATACGTGGTGGAAAGTTTGGCAAGCGTAAACCCAGCTTGTTACATCAGAGTTTTAATAAACCGGTTCAGTTTATTAATCGAGATGTGATTATTGGTGAAACTATTACCGTGGCAGAGTTAGCTAATAAGATGGCTGTTAAGAGCTCCCAAGTAATTAAAGCTATGATGAAATTAGGTGCTATGGCAACAATTAATCAAATCATTGATCAGGATACTGCACAGTTAGTGGCAGAGGACATGGGTCATAAAGTGACGTTACGTTGTGAAAATGCGCTAGAAGCTGCGCTTATGAGTGATCGAGATACTAATGTTATCCTTGAATCTAGGGCGCCAGTTGTAACTATCATGGGTCATGTAGATCATGGTAAGACTTCATTGTTAGATTATATTCGTTCTACTAAAGTAGCTCGAGGTGAAGCAGGTGGTATTACTCAGCATATCGGTGCATATCACGTAGAAACTGTCAATGGCATGATAACCTTTTTGGATACACCAGGTCATGCAGCTTTTACTGCCATGAGGGCACGTGGTGCAGAAATTACAGATATTGTAATTCTAGTGATAGCTGCAGATGACGGTGTTATGCCTCAAACTGTAGAAGCGATTCAGCATGCAAAAGCAGCAAGCGTACCTGTTTTAGTCGCAGTAAATAAATGTGATAAAGCGGACGCTGATCCAGAGCGCGTTAAAAAGGAATTAACACAGTATGGAATTATTCCAGAGGATTGGGGAGGTGATAATATTTTTATCAACGTTTCTGCTAAAATCGGTACTGGTATTGATGACCTTTTAAAAGCTATTTTGCTGCAAGCTGAGATTATGGAGCTTACTGCGGCACATCAAGGTATGGCAGGTGGGATAGTTATTGAGTCTTTTTTAGATAAAGGAAGAGGTCCAATAGCGACTATTCTGGTAAGAGAAGGTACACTTAAAAAAGGTGATATTGTATTATGTGGTTTGGAGTATGGACGTATTCGTGGCATGAGAGATGAAAATGGTTGCGAAGTGTTAACAGCAGGGCCATCGATTCCAGTTACAATTCTTGGTATGTCTGGTGTACCGGTTTCCGGTGATATAGCCACAGTAGTACGTGACGAAAAGAAAGCACGCGAAGTTTCGCTGTATCGACAGGGTAAATTCCGTGAAGTAAAATTAGCGCGACAACAAAAAGTGCAGCTGGAAAAAATGTTTGCTAACATCGAAGAAGGTAAGATATCTGAAATGAATATTGTATTAAAGGCTGATGTGCAAGGTTCAGTCGAAGCAATTTCAGAATCTTTAGTAAAATTATCCAGTAACGAAGTACAAGTAAAGATCATTGGCTCTGGTGTAGGCGGAATTACTGAAACTGATGCTACACTAGCAGCTGCATCTAGTGCTATTATAATAGGTTTTAATGTCCGAGCTGATGCCACAGCACGGAGAATAATTGATGAAGAGAATTTAGATCTGCGTTACTATTCTGTGATCTATAATCTTATTGATGAAGTAAAACTAGCTATGAGTGGTATGTTAAGTCCTGAGTATAAACAACAAATTATAGGTTTAGCAGAGGTGCGCAATGTATTTAAGTCTCCTCGATTTAGCGCTATTGCTGGTTGTATGGTCACTGAAGGAATTATTAAACGTCATAATCCTATCCGAGTTTTGCGCAATAATATAGTAATTTATGAAGGTGAATTAGAATCTTTACGTCGTTTTAAAGAAGATGTTAACGAAGTGCGTAATGGTATTGAATGTGGCATTGGTGTTAAAAACTATAATGATGTACATATCGGGGATATGATTGAAGTATTTGAAATTTTTGAAATTCAACGTACTCTTGGTTAATTACTAATCAAGTATAGATAGTATGTAAAATATTAGTATTTATCACAATATAAGATTAGTTTTTTATTAATGTAACGCACGAAAGGAATTGTGTATGACTAAGTACAGTACATGGAGATTTAAAAGATGGCAAAAGAATTTGGTCGACTGAAACGTATTGCTCAAGAAATAAAAAAAGAGATTGCAATCATTTTACAGTGTAAAATAAGAGATCCACGGTTAGATGGTATGATTACCGTATCTAGTGTCTCTGTGTCCCGTGATTTAGCATACGCAAAGGTATTTGTGACATTTCTTCAGGATAAAAATGAAGTAGAGATAGCATTTAATTTACAAATTTTATCTAGGGCTTCGGGTTATATACGTACTTTATTGAGTCAAACAATGAATATCAGAATGACGCCTAAGCTTAGTTTTTACCATGACAATTCTTTCTTGATAGGTATGCGTATTTCTAAATTAGTTTCTAATATTACTCCAAGTTATCAAGAAGGTGAGATTGCATTAAAACAATCATTGGCACTAGATTCAGTGCAGTTATGAAAAATATCTATGACCTTCGGCGCAATGTTCATGGAGTTTTACTTTTAGATAAACCTTACGGGGTTTCTTCCAATCAGGCGTTGCAACAAGTAAAGCGCATATATCATGCGAGGAAGGCGGGTCATACTGGGTCACTGGATCCGATAGCAACAGGTATGTTACCTATTTGCTTAGGTGAGTCCACTAAGTTCGCGCAGTATTTATTAAATTCAGATAAACATTATCGTGTCATTGCCAGACTTGGACAAAAAACTGATACATCAGACTCTAGTGGTATTTTATTGAGCGAGCGCCCAGTGATGTTTACTACTAAAGTGCTTAAGGAGGCTCTAGATAGTTTTCGTGGTGAAACACAGCAAACTCCTTCAATGTATTCAGCGATTAAATATAAGGGACGTAAATTATATGAATATGCCCGTTCAGGAGTGCATGTGCCATGTAAATCACGTAAGATTGTAGTAAATATGTTACAATGTATACGCTGTGAAGGAAACGAAATAGAGCTAGATCTTCGTGTATCAAAAGGAACATATATTCGAACTATTATCGATGATCTTGGTGAAAAGCTAGGTTGTGGTGCACATGTAAGTTATTTGCGTCGCTTACAAGTTTCTCATTATCTTATGACTCAGATGATTACAATGCAATCTCTTCAGAAAATTATTAATCATGCAAAAGATATCGGTCTCGCGTCACAGAACTTTCTTGATATTCTATTGATGCCCATGGATAGTCCGGTTTCTAATTATCCCTTGATTAATTTATCAAGTATCATGGCGCAACATTTAAAAAATGGTTGCTCAGTATCATTGTTGAATTCACCAGCCAATGGGTTAGTGCGTGTTACTGAAGGTCTAGAGTCTAATTTTCTTGGAATAGGAGAAATTATTAATAACAGTCTATTAGTACCACGTAGGCTTGTATCTAAATATTTTTTGGATAGCACATTTAAGATTAATAGAAAAGCAGAAGTGTTGCATTAAAAATGCACATTTTATAAAGGTTATCATTAAAGTTTATTTTTTTTATCTATGTAGTTTATTGTTATTTTTATCATTAGACTTGTTAGTTTTAGCTTAAAGAAAAATGGTTATCTTATGCTACAAATATTCTAAAAAAACTTGAATGCTTGCACATTTCTCTTTTATAAGACTACATACTATCAAATACTTTATCTAGAGGATGTATAGAGTATTGGAGTTATCAGTTAGAATTCTTGTATAGATTTTAGAAAATTGGAGTTATCTTATGTCTCTAAACACCAGAATAAAAGCACAAATTATCTCTGATTTTGGTCGTAATTCTTATGATAGTGGTGTGACAGAAGTGCAAGTTGCACTTCTTACTGCACAGATTAATCATTTACAAGGTCATTTTTCTCAGCATAAAAAAGATCATCATAGTCGGCGAGGATTGCTTCGTATGGTATCAAAGCGTCGTAAGTTACTAGATTATCTTAAACGTCAAAAGATTTCTCGTTATACTCGCTTGATTGATCTCTTGAACTTGAGACGCTAGTAAAAGGTCTTTTTTGATTATATGATTGATGTCTTTCATGCTTGCCTCAGAGGGATCATTGACTATTTTGTATGTGATAAAAGTTAGAGGTAGGTATTATTTTATATAATTCAGCGCAGTTTTTATTGAATACGTGATTGATGACAATGACAAGGAATTTCATAATCTAATGACTGTAGTCAGTTGCTAATGTGTTTATATCAACAAGTGACATGATGATCTATCTAAGTAGATCCAGTTATAGTAGTTACTATACTCAAGACTTAATATTAAGGAACTAATTTTGCTTATTCCGATTATACAAAAATTTCAATATGGCCAAAATATGATGTCCATTGAAACTGGAATGATGGCGCGTCAAGCTACTGCAGCTGTTATGATTAGCATGGACGATACTACGGTATTTGTCACTGTAGTTGGAGAAAAAACAGCAAAATCAGGTCAAAATTTCTTTCCTTTGACCGTGCACTATCAGGAGCGCGCTTATTCTGCTGGTCGCATACCCGGTAGTTTTTTTAGACGCGAGGGACGTCCAAGTGAAAATGAAATGTTAACCTCACGTTTGATCGATCGTCCAATGCGACCGTTATTTCCAGCAGGATTTTTTAACGAAGTGCAGGTGATTGCTACCGTAGTTTCTGTTAATCCTCAAGTCAATCCAGATATTGTTGCTATGATTGGTTCATCTGCTGCTTTAGCATTATCTGGTTTGCCATTTAATGGACCTGTTGGTGCTGCACGTGTTGGTTATATTAACAACCAGTACGTTTTAAACCCAACTAGTGATGAGTTAAAAAAAAGTACGCTAGATTTAGTAGTTTCTGGGACTCAAAGAGCAGTTTTGATGGTTGAATCTGAAGCTTCGTTATTAAATGAAGATCATGTTTTAGATGCTATAGTATTTGGGCATGAACAACAACAGATTGTGATTGAGAATATTAATTCTTTAGTTGCTTTAGCAGGTAAACCAAAATGGGACTGGCATCCAGAAATTCTCAGTGATAAACTGCGTATTTGGATAGATAATTTAGCTCAATCTCGTTTAAGTGAGGCTTACCATATTACTCAGAAGCAAGAGCGGTATGTACAGGTGAACCGCATTAAATCTGAAGTAAGCGCAGAAATATTATCAGAAAATCCAGAATTAGATCTTTATGGAATTAATGATTATTTGCACTCTTTAGAAAGAAAGATTGTACGTAATCGTATTTTGCGTGGTGAGCCACGTATTGATGGTCGTGAAAAAGACATGATTCGTGCTTTAGATATACGTACGGGTATATTGCCACGTACGCATGGATCAGCGTTATTTACTCGTGGTGAAACCCAAGCATTGGTTACCGCTACACTTGGTACTGCTCGTGATGCACAGAATCTTGATGAGTTAATGGGAGAGCGTAGTGATAATTTCCTGTTCCACTATAATTTTCCTCCATATTCTGTTGGTGAAATTGGCGCTGTGAGTTCACCTAAACGACGTGAAGTTGGTCATGGTCGTTTAGCTAAAAGAGGTATTTTGTCTGTGATGCCAAAAGGAGATTCTTTTCCATATACAGTACGTGTAGTCTCTGAGATCACTGAATCTAATGGTTCATCTTCTATGGCGTCCGTTTGTGGTGCATCTTTAGCATTAATGGATGCTGGTGTCCCTATTCAGTCTGCAGTGGCTGGTATCGCTATGGGTTTAGTAAAAGATGATATGAATTTTGTCGTTCTCTCTGATATTTTAGGTGATGAAGATTATTTAGGTGACATGGATTTCAAAGTAGCAGGTAGTAGAGAAGGTATCACTGCGCTTCAGATGGACATAAAAATTGAAGGGATCACGCGTGAAATCATGAAGGTCGCGCTTGCTCAGGCCAAGGGTGCACGTTTACATATTCTTAGCGTGATGGATCAGGCGCTTAGCAAACCTCGTGATAACCTATCCCAGTTTGCTCCTCGCATGCATACTATTCAGATTAGTATTGATAAAATCAAAGATTTAATTGGTAAAGGGGGTTCAGTAATTCGGGCGCTAACCGAAGAAACAGGAACTAGTATTGAAATTAAAGATGATGGTGCGATAAAAATTGCGGCTAATAATGATGATAAAGCGAAATATGCTATTCGTCGTATTGAAGAAATTACTGCAGAAATTATAGTAGGTCGTATTTATAATGGTAAGGTTACACGCATTGTGGATTTTGGTGCTTTTGTTGCAATTAGTGGTAGCAAAGAGGGTTTAGTACATATTTCTCAGATTGCTGATAAACGCATTGAAAAAGTTAATGACTATGTAAAAGTTGGTCAGGAGATTCCAGTAAAAGTATTAGAAGTTGATAGACAAGGTCGTGTTCGTCTAAGTATAAAAGACGCTATACAATAATAATTGTTATAGATTGTACTACAGTATTGTAAGTTATGTTATAAATAAAATTTATTGATTATGATAGTGTTATGCTAGTCGTTTACTTTATGATTATATCGATAACATATAATGTAGTATCTTTATTTGTTTTTTGGACAAATTATGGATATTTGCAGGATCTTTTTTCATAATATTAGATGATAATATTGATATAGAGGATGGGGAGGGCATAGAGCTCAGGGCCCCGAACGAAATTAGGGGCTTAATTGTACTCAGAGTGATCATATCTATATAGAGACAGTAAAAAATTGTACTGATATTGTATGTTGTATTAAGCTCAGATATTATATAGAGGGGCATATAATTGAATCACATTATGGTATTTTTAGAAAAAACAACAGAAGGTTTTTCTAGACATTTTTTGCATATCATTAATATATTCATTTATTTTGAGTAAGCAGAAAAACTTTCATCTTTTCTATAAGATTTGAAAGATAAGCACCAAAAAAAATATTATTATATATCAATGGAGACCGATTTCAAAATCTTTTATTATTATGAAGTTTATCTTGCTAATAATAGAATAGAAATCAATTTACATAAGAATAAAAAATTATATCTAGTATTCTAAATATCTCAATTATACCGCACTGTATTGAAATAAAATGCGTTACCTTAATTAAATAAATAGAAGGATTGTGAGGAAACAATATTTATCTTAAAAATCTAACTATGAGATTAATATTTTCTTAATTACGGACATAAATTGATTTAGTAGATCCTGTATTCGAGAGAAATAGGAGATATTTATCAGATCATGATAGGAAAGTAATCTTCTGTTATGTTATTCATGTCTTTAAATTTTGAATAACCAGTATTTTATAAATGAGGTTTGTAGTTTACCTAAATCATTAACTTAAGCCGGTTCACACTTTTTACTGAAAATAACCAATAATTTTCACGATAAGTTATGTAGACTGGCCGATGAAATCTAAGAGGCATACGTACTACATGACGAATATCTATACCACGTTTTCTTCCCTGGGTCTAAAAGATGACCTCTTAAAGTCTTTGAATAGTATGGGTTATATTAAGCCATCTCCCATTCAAGCTGAATGCATTCCTCATCTCTTATCCGGCAGAGATGTATTAGGCATGGCGCAGACTGGTAGTGGAAAAACTGCAGCATTCGCATTACCACTGATTCACAATATTAATGAAACTATGAAGGCGCCTCAAATATTAGTATTGACACCTACCCGTGAGTTAGCGATGCAAGTTTCTGAAGCTATAGCAGAATTTTCTAAACATATGAGAGGTATTCATACTGTAGCACTGTATGGGGGGCAGCGTTATGATATTCAGTTACGTGCTCTTCGCCAGGGTCCACAAGTTGTAGTGGGAACACCAGGTCGTTTACTGGACCATCTGAAACGCGGTACATTGAGTTTATCTCATTTACGTGGCTTGGTATTAGATGAGGCTGATGAAATGCTTCGCATGGGTTTTATTGAAGATGTAGAAACGATTATGTCCCAGATTCCAGATTCTCATCAGACTGCATTGTTTTCTGCTACGATGCCAGAGGCGATTCGTCGCATTACTAAGCGCTTCATGAAAGATCCACAAGAAATACGTATTCAATCGAGTATTACTACGAGACCAGATATTAATCAGAGTTATTGGACTGTCTATGGTCGAAAAACAGATGCGCTTACTCGTTTTTTAGAAGTAGAAGATTTTGATGCTGTGATTATTTTTGTACGTACTAAAAGTGCGACACTAGAGGTTTCTGAGGCGCTTGAGCGCAGTGGTTATAATAGTGCCGCACTAAATGGTGATATGAATCAAGCGCTACGTGAACAAACATTAGAACGCTTAAAGGATGGTCGATTAGATATTCTGATTGCAACTGATGTTGCTGCACGTGGTTTGGATGTTGAACGTATTAGCTTTGTGATTAACTATGATATCCCAATGGACGTAGAGTCCTATGTGCATCGTATTGGACGTACTGGTCGTGCAGGTCGTAGAGGTCGAGCTCTTCTTTTTGTAGAGTATCGAGAACGGCGTTTATTACGTAATATTGAGCGTAATATGAAGCTGCATATCCCTGAAGTTGAGCTTCCGAATACTCAAATTTTGTCGCAGCGTCGTTTAGCTAATTTTTCCAAAAAAGTAAAAAAACAATTAGATGGTGGTGATCTAGAAGAATATCGCGCTTTGTTATGTAAAATACAACCTATAGATGCAATAGATATTGAAATCCTAGCTGCAGCATTGTTAAAAATGGCACAAGGTGAACGTCCACTTATTGTTCCTATAGATCCACCGCAACAACGTATACGTCGGGAGTATCGAGACGTTAATAATAATCGACGAAATGATCGTTTAGAGCGTGGTTCTCGTACTTTAGAGCATACAAGTCGTTTCCGTAAAGAAAACAGTAATATACAATTATATCGTATTGACTTGGGTCGCGATAATGGCATAGAAGTGCGTCATATTGTTGGCGCCATAGTGAATGAAGGAAACATTAGTAGTCGTGATATTGGACATATTAAACTTTTTAGTACATATGCAACGATTGAACTACCAAAAGATATCTCACATACGATTTTACAGAATCTTGTCAAAACGCATATTCTCAATAAACCAATTAATATAAAATTAATCGGTGATATACAACCTCGTTATATAAATCGCAATCGGGATCGTTTCAGTGAGCGCAATGTTGGTACTGTTTCGTCGGGTATTGGATTAAGTGTGTCCTCTGATAGAGGAGGAAATCGTTATACTGCTGAGAGAAAACATGAACGTCGTTTTGGTAATTCTAATGATGGGAAGCATATATTGCGTCGTCGCGATGTATAAATGATTTACTAAAACTAACATACTCAGGCGATAATAACTTCATCGCCTGAAAGGTATATCTAGTAGGTACATCAAATTTCTAGCGAGAGTTAATATAATCAATAGCAGCTTGAACAGTAGTAATTTTTTCAGCTGCTTCATCTGGGATTTCAGTATCAAATTCTTCTTCTAGAGCCATGACTAATTCTACAGTATCTAGAGAATCCGCACCTAAATCTTCTACAAAAGAAGCAATGTTAATAACTTCTTCCTGTTTGACTCCGAGCTGCTCGCTAATAATTTTTTTAACGCGTTCTTCTATAGTGCTCATATAGTGTTATTTCCTATCACAACTCGCTTGCGCGATGGTTGTTGTAGTGTATAAAATGCTCAAAAAGATGCAACTAAATTTCGATAAGTTACCTAATAATTTTATCTTATTATATATAATTATGATATATTATCATGATCACAAGGTTAGATCATTAACATTCCACCATTAACGTGTAATGTTTCTCCAGTAATATACGCAGCTTCTTCAGAAGCTAAAAATGCAACGGCATGAGCAATTTCCTGTGTAAGTCCAAAACGACCCACGGGAACTTTCAAGATCATATCTTCTCGTCTTTTTGCACTTAAAGAGCGTGTCATTTCGGTATCAATAAAACCTGGAGATACAACATTAACCGTAATACCGCGAGAGGCTATTTCTCTAGCTAAAGATTTGCTGAATCCAATTATCCCTGCTTTTGCCGCTGCATAATTTGCTTGACCGATATTGCCCATAGTGCCCACTATAGAACCAATAGTAATAATTCGGCCTGTGCGTTTCTTAATCATACCTCTAATAACTGCTCTTGATAAGCGGAATATAGAGGTGAGATTGGTGTTTAAGACATCATGCCATTCATCATCTTTCATTCGCATAATGAGATTATCACGTATAATTCCTGCGTTATTCACTAATATATCAATTTCACCAAAATCACTATGAATTTCTTCTAAAACATGTTCAATGGAAGATATAATTTTTACATTTAATAGAATACCCTTACCTTGATCACCTAAGTAGTTGCTGATGGCATCCGCACCATTTTGACTAGTTGCTGTGCCAAGAACTTTAGCGCCATGCGCAGCTAGTGTTTCTGTAATAGCACGTCCGATGCCTCGACTAGCACCAGTAACCATTGCAATTTTGCCTGCGAAATTCATATTATTTTCCTTGTGACTTTTGTAACGCTACGATGAGGCTATCTGGGTCATTAATTGATATCGATGTTAAAGTTGGAATGATGCGCTTTGTTAGGCCGCTAAGAGTTTTACCTGGACCAATCTCTAGCAATAAAGTTAGACCTTGTTGTGCAATAAATTCTATATTTTCCATCCAGCGTACTGGGTTGTATAATTGACGGATTAAAGCTGTTTTTATTGCATTTGGGGAGGTGTGAATCATCACATCAACATTATTTATTACTCGATAAATCGGTGTATGAAAATGTATCTGTTCAAGTACTACTGCCAGTTTTTCTGCTGCTGACCTCATGAGAGAGCAGTGCGATGGTACACTAATTGGAAGAGTGAGTATAATTTTAGCTCCAGCAAGTTTACAAACAATACCTGCACGTTCTACTGCAGCTTTATGACCAGCAATCACTACTTGATTGGGTGAATTGTAGTTCACTATGGATACAGTTTGACTATGTGCTGATTCTCGACAAGCTCTAGCTATTATTTCAGTTTCTAGACCAATAATTACCTGCATCGCGCCTGCATTTTCAGGGTACAGCTTCTTGCATGAATTTTCCACGTAAATCTACTAATTTAATGGCTTCAGTAAATGATAGTACTTCCGAACAAACTAAAGCACTATATTCACCTAAGCTATGCCCGGCGAGTATTGTTGGCATATTTTTACTTTTGTCTTTCCAAATACGAAAAATGGCAACAGATGCTGTTAATATAGCTGCTTGGGTTCTCCGGGTTTTATTTAATTCTTCGCTCGGACCTTTTTGCACTAATTGCCAAAGATCGTACCCAAGAACATCTGAAGCTTCTGTAAAAGTCTGTTCTACTCTATTATAGGCTGTAAATAAATCGGTTAACATACCTTTTTTTTGCGCTCCTTGTCCTGGGAAAAGCATTGCAAATTTCATAATTGTTCCTATTTGATTTATAGTTTAATAATTAGAAACGCACTAAAGCCGACCCCCAAGTAAATCCACTTCCAAAAGCTTCTAGAAGTAGTAATTGGCCGCGCTGAATACGGTTATCACGTACTGCTGTATCAAGAGCTGAAGGTACAGAGGCTGCAGAAGTATTACCATGACGGTAAAGAGTAATAATAATTTTAGCCATATCTAAGCCTAATTTTCGAGCGGTGGCATTAATAATGCGCAGGTTCGCTTGATGTGGAACTAGCCAGTCTATATCAGAACAGACAAGGTTGTTTATTTTTAGGGTTTCCTCAACGATATGTGCTAATTTAGTTACAGCTATTTTAAAAACTTCATGCCCAGCCATATTAATATAAGAAGGACGCTGTAGTTTTTCATGATCCTGTTGAAGTAAAGTCAATAAAGGACCGTATTGTCCATCCGCATGAAGATGTGTTGAAATAATTCCTTCTTCTTTGCTGGCGCCCAGAACCACTGCGCCAGCGCCATCCCCAAATAAAATTAGCGTTCCACGATCATGAGGATCTAACATACGGGATAAAACATCAGATCCAATTACTAATGCATATTTTATGGAATGGTTCTTAATATACTGATCCGCTACACTTAGTGCATAAGTAAACCCAGAGCAAGCTGCAGATAGATCAAAAGATGCTGCATCATTAATTTCTAGCATTTTTTGAATCATACAAGCAGAACTTGGAAAAGCATGACTGGAAGATGTAGTAGCTACTATAATTAGATTAATATCAGTTTTTTCAATACCAGCCATTTCCAAGGCTTGAAGCGCTGCTTGAAAACCCATTGTCGCTACGTTTTCTTTCCGGTGCGCAATGCGTCTCTCACAAATACCAGTGCGAGACCTAATCCATTCGTCTGACGTATCTACCATTTTCTCTAGATCGGCATTTGTTCGTATCTGCTTTGGTAAATAGCTACCTGTACCAATAATCTTTGTATACATGTACTTTAGTCGCTCTTTGGTAATGAGATAGCTTGTAGATGTGTATAAAATATTTTTTTTAAAGGCTTTCTTCTGTATAGCTTACTATTTTTTTTAAATAGCTGAGATCAATGTATTTTTAATTTGTAGAACTAGGGGGTTTTTGTTATTACATTCTAAAAATATCAAAAACAAACGCTGTTATAATAATCAGGATTTTTATGTCCGAATTATCTTACTAAATGTTTATTATATAACTTTTTGAGCAAGAACTGATATAGCGTTTTTATGCTATATTTTAGTATTTTTATTTTCAATAGCAATATCCTTTGAGTAACGTTTTTATAGTGTTTATAATAAGTCATTTTGAAAAACCATTATACATGAGCATATTTATTTTATCAGTAAGGAGCTCAGTAGCCCATATATATCTAATAAAAATGAATTTTTGTAGATTTTTGAATAATATAAATGAAACATCTTAAATAGATTGTCATTTTTTATTTTTTTATGTCAATATTTGTTAGACTGATATAAAGACTATAAATATCTAGATTTCTTTTATGATTAATAAAACTATGATGATAAACTGTACTCAAAAATAGTATGTTAATTAATAACACGTTTATAGTTAGGACTACATTATTCCTTTTTTTGTGGCTGAATACTCATTCACATTATTTTATTAATAAGGTTAAGTGGTTTAAATAACAACTTGATCAACTTAGCGCTTTTGTTAGTATTTTTAGCACTTAAATATGCGGATGATATCCCTTTTTTTGATTCGTTATCATATTAGTCATAGAAAATAATGTCTATATATTTTAGTAATTTTACATAGGATAAGTGTTTCTCTAATCACCTAATTGATCAGTAATAATTTTTTTATGTATTCTTTATTAAAAAAGCATCTATATTGAAAATAATTATAAAATTAAATTAGATTTATCAACCAAAAAGAATGTATAAATCTAGATTAGATACTAAGGTTTTTTTTATTAATAAGGGTGACGTAATACAGGATCATAATTTTCACCCATGGTGTTTATCCGTAAAGTTAAATTTTTCAATATATTTTAAAAAGTAGAATTACTTAAAGATAATTTTTTTTCCGCAGTAATAACCATCAAAAGTGACATGATGGCGACGATGTGTTTCTTTGGATAGTTTATCTATGGAAAGTTTAGGCTCAGTTAAGGTATCATGAGAACGACGCATGCCTCTTTTAGAACGTGTAGGTTTATTTTGTTGTACGGCCATCAATGTTTCTCCTTGTAATATAAACGTAAATATATATTATATAATAAGTTTGTTGTGCAGTCTGTTGTTTTAGAGTCTGAACAGTATAATATTTTTATGCATATATTTTTTTTGATATTTTTTTCTGAAGTTAAATATAGGACTTGAATAAGTAAAATTTTTATTACGTAATTACTGATATTTTGTTTTTAACCGATAGAAGGAAGAATATAAAATTTATCAGGTTGAGTCTTTTATGTATTACTCATCATTAACGTTAAAGTAGAACGAAAAATAAACGTAATATGTCAGTTGCCTTTAGTAATGTAATTTTGGAATTTTAAAGGACTTTTCGCACGATCAGTAACTGGTTAATTTATATACTAAGTTTTGCTTAAAATTTAATGTATAAAATAATAACTTACTTTGATTATCTTAATAGGCCAGTATCATTTGTGTTTTAGTGATTCCTGTGAGGTTCCCCTCAAGTGAATGAATGATTTTTGATGTATCGAGAAGATATTAATGTTCATGTTGTTATGCTTAGAGTTAAAGAATTTTATCTATCATAGGCTAATCTTTAATATATTAGTAGAGTATATTGTATCTTTTTATGATTATCAGAGATATTCTATAAATTTTTTAGTAATTTTTTTTATAAATTTACTAAGCAGTTTAAAATATTTAATTTATTATAATAATATAATAAATAATAAGAATTATCATGTGTTGTTAAAATAACATAATCTTTATATATTAAGATTATTAATAATATTTGATAAAGATATTATCTTTTAACTATCAATGCTGCTATCTGTTTTTTATCTGACATAAAAATTAATGCGTAAAACTTTATATATAATGTTCTTAAATATACCATTATTATACTTTAATCATATTTATCTTTACGCATAAGTATGGTTGTGATTATCTGTTACTATATTATAATTATTGTAGAATAGTTTATGAATTAAATTTTAATTATAACATATATATAAAACATTTTACATATTTAAGTTATAAGATCACTATATATCAATTTCTTTTACTAATTATTTTTAGAGCATAACTATTGTGTAGATTACAAGAGAAGATGTGTTATGTGCATTTATTGATTTTTTATGTTTATTAAGTATACTATTTATTAAGATGCTTTTAAATATTATATATAGTGTACTTGTTTGAATCAATGATAATCTTTTGATTGAAGCGACTATTATTATTAATGAGTGTATAAAATGCATTTTATGCATATAGTATATGCATATTTTTTTGATAAAGTATTATATTTTTTAAAGATTTTTTTATCTTAAATAAACGGTTCACAACCAAATTATATTAGATTTTTAACTCTAACATAATTTTGTTGTGAAAAAAAAGAACCTCAAAATAATTTCATCATAGATTATAAATATAGGTAAGATAAACTAGAGTTTAAAATCAGAATACACAAAATAATTTAGATAAGTTAATATATAGTACGAAAAAATTATAGAAGATTATGATTGTATATATTTTAAGATTTACTAATAGATAGTTTTTATGTGATATTAAAAATATTACAAGTATTTTACAAATATCAATACTATCTAATATCGCTATGCACAATATGATTCAGTAAGATACTTAGAGTGTATAAGGTTAGATTTTATATGCGATGATTTTATAACACATAAAAAGATAATGATTTTTTAAAGTGCTATAATGATTTTTCTTTGAATATTACATTTATCCTGAGCATTAATAGATTGTTATATATACAATAGATAAGTTAATTATTTTAGTAGTATTTATAAATTTTCTATATAACACTTTGAATATTATAATATATAAATATTTTTAGGTGCAGATGAACAAATCTTATCATATATATGATATATTTGTCAGGTTAGATGAAAAAATTAACTAATAATTTTATAAAAATTGTTTTTTCCTATGATATTGATTACAATAATAGTCTATTTTAAACTGGATTTACCTTAAATCTTATATTTTTCTTCTAGTGTATTAGTTAACAGTGCTCGCAGTGTATCAGCGGCATGACATTGAGATATTGTTTTTTGAATTCCATTACATAAATCTTTAATAATGCATTGATGATGTGCAATTTCATTTTCACCTAAAGCTACAACAAAGCGTGCAGATAATTTATTTGCTTTAGAAAATTGGGCGCTAAAGTTTCCGCCACCAAAATGATTCATTATTTTAAATTCTGGTAGTTGATCTCGGAGATGTTCAGAAAAAGTCAACATAGAATGTTTTGTGCCTTGACCTGAAGATATAAGATAGATATCAACAATTTTTTTGGTTTTTAATAGAGGGTAAACTGACCCAACAAGTAATATTAAGCGCTCTAGCCCAATAGCACAACCAACAGCGGGAATATCAGGCCCACCTAATAGTTTAACTAAACAATCATATCGTCCACCAGAACATATCGTACCTTGAGAACCAAGGCTATTCGTAATCCACTCAAAAACCGTGTTATTATAGTAGTCTAGACCACGTACAAGACGCTGATTGACATGATAAGAAATATCTGCAAGATCTAATAAATGACATAGCTCACTAAAGTGTTCGCGTGATGCATCATCTAGATAATCTACAAGTGGTGGTATATTGTCAAGTAATGCTTGTATAGAGGGATTTTTGCTATCCAGTATTCGCATTGGATTAGAATATATGCGACGTTTTGAGTCGTTATCTAGTATGTTAATATTTTTTTTCAGCATCTTTACTAGTGTATGGTGATAATTTTTTCGCGTTTCTATTGAGCCTATAGAATTTAGTTCTAATCGAACATGATTATCTATACCTAGCAATCGCCAACATCGAGCGGTCATGATGATAATTTCTGCGTCAATATCTGGGCCTTTTAATCCAAACACTTCAGAGCCGATTTGGTAAAATTGTCTGTATCGACCTTTTTGTGGACGTTCATAGCGAAACATAGGACCCATATACCATAACCGTTGCTCTTGATTATACAAAAGACCATGCTCAATTCCTGCGCGCACACAGCCAGCAGTTCCTTCTGGGCGTAATGTTATTTCTTTACTATGACGATCATGAAAGTTGTACATTTCTTTATTAATAATGTCAGTACCTTCGCCAATGGCACGTTTAAATAAAGGTGTACATTCGATAATTGGAGTTCGAATTTCACTAAAACCATAATTTAAAAATATTTTAATAAGAACTGCTTCTACATGTTGATAGAGAGAAACGTCATCGGGTAATAAATCGTTCATACCACGAATTGCTTGTATTATTTTTGTCACTACATATATTCTCTTAAAATATAAACTTTAAATGATATCAGTTTATTTAATTAAGATCATCTATTGAAGATGAGTCTTTAATTTTATTATTTATTTTTTCAGTTATTTCTTTTTTATCTTGTGTTATTTTTATGTTTAGTAACAGTAAAAATTGTTTTATTTTATAGATTCGTAATTGTTTTTATATCAATATGATGAGTAGTATTAATTTTATGCGCTTTACGTCGAATATGTTTCTCAAGTTGGTCGACGATCGTTTGATTATCCAAACGCTCATGTAATTGAATACCATCCTCATATAGGCTGCTACTTTTTTTTCTACCAGATACCGCTATAGTTGCGAATTTAGCTTCACCAGGGCCATTTACCATACACCCTATAATAGCGACATCCATTGGCGTTAGAATATCTGACAAGCGCTCTTCTAAGGTATTGATTATGCTAATTACATCAAATTCTTGTCGTGAACAAGTTGGACATGCAATAAAATTAATGCCACGTGGACGAATACGTAAGGACCTTAGTATATCAAATCCAACTTTAACTTCTTCTAGAGGATCAGCTGCTAGAGAGATACGTAGCGTATCCCCAATACCTTCTAGTAAAAGAGATCCAATAGCAATGGCTGATTTTACTGCGCCAGCCCGTGCGCCACCAGATTCTGTAATACCTACATGAATAGGTTGCTGAATCTGTTTTGCTAAGAGACGATATGATTCTATAGCAATAAAAACATCAGATGATTTTACACTAACTTTAAATAAATTAAAGCTTAATTTATCTAAATATTCAATTTGACGTAAAGCGGATTCTAGTAATGCTTGCGGAGTGGGTTCTTTATATTTTTTTTGTAAATTTTTTTCTAGTGATCCACTGTTTATTCCAATTCTAATAGGAATATTATGATATCGAGCGCATTCCACAACAGAACGAATACGTGATTGATTTCCAATATTACCTGGATTAATACGTAGGCAATCTGCACCATATTCAGCAACTTTTAAAGCAATTCGATAGTCAAAATGAATATCTGCAACTATTGGAACATTAACTTGTTTTTTTATTAAACGAATGGCTTCTGCAGACTCTATTGTAGGCACTGAGATTCTCACAATATCAACACCGATACGTTCTAGGGCTTTTATTTGATTAACAGTTGCTGGAATATTAGTTGTACAGGTATTTGTCATAGATTGAATAGTAATTGGCGCATTGTTACCCACGGGGACTTTACCAACATAAATGCGTGTTGACTGACGCCGTGTAATGTGTTTGACATGGGACATGGTTTTTCCACAGTTACTTATCACGTGAGAAAGATGTATATGAATTTAATAAAGATTAAACCGATACATTGTTTTATATAGTAGTATATATACTATACTTAATAATTTTCATGCTAATTTTTGCTGAAAATTTAATATATAATTCTTAACCAGTACTGTATTAATATATATGCAGAGTATATTTTTATTAAATTCTAAATTTTTCTTTAGATAGTTATATATATTATCAGATGGAAAGCCTTTTATCTGTATGTAGTGATAACAAAGATACATGAGGCATGGTTTGTAATTTGATTTATCATTAATGAAAATCAAGTTGTGTTTTCTAGAAAAATTACAGCCTATAGATTAGAATTGCTACTTCTTTTCGGTTATGCTGTATAGAAAAAGTACTTATGATATAGCATATAAATAATCAAGTATTATTTTTTATAATTGATATAACATTTAACTATGATATATGGAAGATCATTAATTTCTAACAACAGAGAGATAAGGATTTTAGAATTTATCTCTATATCTACATATAATATCATTAGAGGTTACATTAATCTACTTCAGGTTGATCCATAGTTTTTCACTTAATAATTATTGACTGCAATTTCTGCACGTCGATTATTTATTGAAGAGCAGATTATCTTAAAAATTTATGTGATTTTTTTTAAAAAAATAATAATTGTTGCTATAACACAAGACATTGTTAGTCATGTATAAATTATTAATAATTTTTTCTTTCTTTAATATCCTTATCTGCATAATAGTTTTTCGTTACTGAAATATGTGAATTTTTTATTGAAGATCGCTGGTCTATTACAGACATCCATTCCTTTTCAGGGAAGCGAACTAGGCGAACACAGGATCTAATATAACCTGGATAAAAAATTAGTACTAGTGAGACAAGTATATTATTATCTTAAATTTCTCGAATTACATATATTTTTAAGCAAAAACGTTCAGAAATATGTTGTTAAGTAAATTCTAGGTTTTCACAGGCACTACGTAGATGCTCTTTTATTAAAATGATTGTTTATATATTATGAGTGTTGTTGGTCTTCATGAGTTAAGCATTCTGCTATTATGTTGATAATAAAAAAATTACGTCAGTTTGCGCATCAGATACAATCTGTGATCTCTTATTTTTTTTACTAAAATAAAAGATTAAT
Source organism: Candidatus Erwinia haradaeae (assembly GCF_900698985.1). Lineage (GTDB taxonomy): Bacteria > Pseudomonadota > Gammaproteobacteria > Enterobacterales > Enterobacteriaceae > Erwinia_E > Erwinia_E haradaeae_B. The sequence goes on along the minus strand of NZ_LR217730.1, from coordinate 801,959 downwards.
ATTGCTATAGATTTTATACATCAATAATAAAGGATCCTTTAGTATTTATACATGAATTAACTTGACGTTTTGGGTTAGCGTAAATATATATAATTTGGATAAAAATGCATGTTGTACTTTATAGTATAATATATTTTTATCCTTTTATAATGAATAAGTACGTGTAGTTTTTTTTAAAGGTCTAAATATTATTAGAGATATATATTGCACCGGGGTGACTTATTTTAATAAGATTTGTCAAGATGTTTATACAGTCAGTAACTGTTTAAGTGCATTGTGTTTTCTCTGATACAGAGAAGTGCTGTTTATGATTGTTAAGTTTTAGATCGATGTGATATATTTTAAATATGTAGTAAATGTATGCTGAAGTGAGGAAGATATATACTTTATAATAGTAATAGTAAAATTGTGCTATAGTAAATTTTTTTATATTAATTCTTTTTCTATAAAATTATTAGGAATCCATTTTATACTAGATTAGATACGAATAATTTAGATTATATGAGAATACTTTTTATTTGTTTCGTCTCTTAAACTAGAGGTTAAATGTAACTGAATGTTCTTAATAAAGTCTTTAAGCTATTAGTGATTCAAGAAATAACTATCTTTCACTAGAGTAGTGTTTATATATAAATATAAAATGTTAATTTTAAGTTTATTGTATTGGAAAAATTTAGTACTAGTATTTATATATTCTAAGCTCACTTGAAGATGGAGCTTAGATTTATAGAAAGCGATATTAGTATTCATCATACCATTTTATGAGCTTGTATATTATTCTTTAATATACATTTAGTATGGTTTAAAACATTTCCAGTTAATTGCCCGCAAGCTGCATTAATATCTTGTCCACGAGTTTTTCGCACAATAGTGGTAAAACCATGCGCCATTAAAATCTTAGAAAAACGATCAATGCAGCTATTTGAGCTACGACTATATGATGCTCCAGGAAAAGGATTCCATGGAATTAAATTAATTTTACATGGAGTATTTTTAAGAAGGGTGGCTAGTTCATATGCATGATTTATTTTATCATTAATTTTATCTAACATGACATATTCAATAGTAACCCTCCCCTGATTAGCTTTAGATCTACTAATATAACGCCGCACTGATGTGAGTAAATCTTCAAGATTATACTTTTTATTAATAGGCATAATTTGATTACGTAGCTTATTTTCTGCTGCATGTAGAGAAATTGCTAATGCAACATCTAATTTTTTACATAACTTGTCTATCGCTGGAGTTATCCCTGAAGTCGAGATAGTCACTCGTCTTTTAGATAGGCAAAAACCAGAGTCATCTAACATAAGCTCGATCGCTGATATAACGTTAGTAAGATTTAAAAGTGGCTCTCCCATGCCCATCATGACCACATTGGTAAAAGGACGCTGACGCATGCTAGTATTCATGCTGAGTCTTTGTGCAGCTCGCCATACTTGACCAATAATTTCAGATACTAGTAAGTTTCGATTAAAGCCTTGTTGTGCTGTTGAGCAGAATGTGCATGCTAATGCACATCCAACTTGTGAAGATATACATAATGTACCGCGATCTTTTTCAGGAATGTACACTGTTTCAATATTTTGATTACCGACCTGCATAGCCCACTTAATTGTGCCATCTGATGATTTTTGCTCCTTTGTTATTTCGGGTGCTCGGATCTCGGCGATAGTTTGGAGTTTAATGCGAAGTATTTTTTTTATATCCGTCATTTGAGAAAAATCAGAACAATAGTATCGATAAATCCATCTCATAATTTGCTCAGTATAGAATGGTGGTGCATCTATACTAATAAAAAATTGACGTATTTGTTGACGATTTAAGTCTAATAGATTTATTTTTGTCTGTTTTTTTATTAGATTAATAGGTAATGTAGATAATGGGCTGACCATTAGTGTGTGCATGAATAGTGTTTGACCTTCTGTTAATTCGTTAGAGTGGTGCGCCACATAAAATGATAAGATACAGAATTTATAAGCTATTCCATTTATCGCAGAGGTTCTTTCTAATAATAAAAGCAAGATTATGTGAAATTTTTTTAAGGAACCAACTAAATAAACGCATAAAAAATTTATATTATTAGTAGTTATCTAAAACAATTTCAGTAATTTAGTCTTTGCGTTATTTTCATAAGATAAAATTATTAGATATCAGATTATATTAAGCCTCTTTAGAAGACATTTTAATTAATCAGTATAAATTGTTCAAAAATAAATAAAACTTATATATATATAATATGTGATCTAATTACATATTATGAAAAAAATTTATGCCAAAAATTGGAGAGAAAGTTTAGAGTAGATCATATCTATATATTTTTACTCAATACTTTTTAATTTTTTACTATTTTATGGTGAATATTATTTTGAAAACAGCTCATGAACATTAAAGAAAAAATCGATTTCACGTTCTGCAGATATAGATGAATCAGAACCATGAATTGCATTCTCAGTCAAGCTATCTGCATAATCTGCTCGTATAGTACCAGAAAGGGCATGTATCGGGTTTGTTGCACCCATTAACTGACGATAAGAGTAAATAGCATTCTCCCCTTCAAGAACAGAAATCATGGATGGACCTGAAGTCATACACTGAATAAGATTTTTAAAAAAAATTTTTTCTTGGTGTGCTATATAAAATTCTCTTGCTTGAGTTGGAGTCAATTGTAACATTTTACAACCAATAATTAAAAGTTTAGCACATTCTAATCGATAGAAAATTTTACCAATAATATTTTTTGCTACTGCATGTGGTTTTATAATCGATAAAGTACGTTCAATAGTCATGTGATTCTCTAGTTGATGAAAATGGCCCAAGAGATTTTTTTTATTCTAGTAAAGAATAAATTATCTATAAAAAAATTTAAAATTAATTTTTATAGATAATCAATAAATACAAAATTATGATTTTATTTTTATAAAAATTGTACTTAATTGTTTTTTTACAAAGATATTTATAGTATAGAAACACTATTACTGCATTATTATTCTAGCGTGCGCTGCCTCTATTTAATAATAAAAAAATCTTAAATATCTGTATATTAGTACTTTTTGAAATTGTTTATTTTTTACATTAAAATAATAAAATATTTTAAATATTTTTGTTATAAATATTCTAAATATTTTTATTATATATTTATATATAATGTAATTTAATAATATTAATATATTTCTTATATATTTTCAATTTTAAGCAATTTTAGATTTAGTTTATAAAATATGAATACCTGAATTTCTCAAATCTAACAAAAATCTTTTATTATGTTAGATAATTTTTATAATAATTATAACTAATTTATTTGCCCAGTCAACTATATCTGAATAAGGTTCTTAATATTTACAACGGGATTGATCATTTCTTTATAATCTACGTTTTTACAACCAAAGCCAAATAGGCGCATAAATTCTTTTTTATATCCAATCAAATCAGTTATAGCATGCAAATTTTCATTGTTCACCGTAAACCAAAGTTGAATAATTTTTTCTTGAATATCAGGATGAACCTCTGTATAATCCGCTCTTAGACGTCCAATAGCATCTAATATAGGTAAATTATTGTATAAGCTATTTTTATATAATCCATATATTTGTTCAATGCAACCTTCATGTGTACCTTGTTCTTTTGATAATTTTAAGAGTAGAGATAAATAAAGAGGCATAACTGGAATTGCAGAGCTTGCTTGAGTTACTACTGCTCTTAGTACTGCAACGCGAGCATCACCATTGCAATGCGTTATTAACATCTGACGAATTTTGGTACTATATTGATCTAGATCTTTTTTTGCTGCACCGATTGATCCATTCCAGTAGATATCGCGCGTAATTTTTTCACCTAAATAAGTAAATGCGATAGTTTTTGCACCTTTTGCGAGTACATCTGCTTCTATCAATGCTTGAATCCACATTTGCCAATTTTTTCCACCCATTACAACTATTGTGCTATCAATTTCTTTCTGTGAAGCAGGATCTAAAGAGATATCAATAACAGTTTCTGTGTCAGTATTTAATCCTCTTGTTTTGAATACTTTACCGATTGGTTTTAATGTAGCGTAATAAACTTTACCAGTTTTTGGATCTACACAGCGAGAACTAGCTAGGCTGTATACTACTAGATCGACTTGTCCCAAATCTTTTTTAATAAGCTTAATAGTTTTTTGTCTCATAAGATCTGAATATGCATCGCCATTAATACTTTTTGAGTACAACCCCTCCGTATTTGCTAATTCTTCAAAAGCAGCGGTATTATACCAACCAGCGCTCCCTGGTTTATTTTGTGTACCTGGGCGCTCTAAGAAGACCCCTAATGTGCTTGCCGAGTAGGTAAAAGCGGAAACAATCCGAGCGGCTAATCCATACCCTGTTGAAGAGCCAATGATTAATGCTTTTTTAGGTCCGGAATCAATAGAGCCATGAGACAAAACATACTTTATTTGTTGCTTTACATTATATTTGCAACCTTCAGGGTGAGATGTTACACATATAAATCCACGAATTCGTGGTTGAATAATCATTACTTACCTCAATTATAAATATATGAAATAGTTTTATTGTGCTTTTTATAGTTTTATGTAGACGATTCATCTAGAGCACGATGTACTATTTTGGTATCACAATGAGTTACTGGAATTTAGGTCACATAATTACACTTTTTTTGGTTATTATACTCGAAAGGCCGTGCGTTGCATGAAATAATTTTGAGTGTGTTTTAAACTTCACGAGTTGTTCTTATGTTTATTCTTCGTGTCCCTTATAATATTTTAGATATAGTAGAGTAAATGAGGTATGTTGTGTTAAATTGCAATTACTTCTAAGAGGTATAATCTATTGTATAAAAATGATATTTCAGTGTTTACCATGTAAATGAATATTTAATATTTTTAATAATTTTATAAAATTATATATAGTTATTATTTAATAATCATCAAATGTTTATTTGTGAACTTATAATATCAAGACTAATATCCATACATATGGAAAGGTATTTTTAAGATATATGTAACAGTCAATAATACCTATTTTAATTTATTTTTATTAATAATTTTATATTTTTTATATAATAATTAAAATACTCTTTAGTATGTTTCATGTCTTAATCTATAAAATATATTTCACAATACATGTAATGAACAATATATACAATATAATATAAAATCTTTATTTATTTGCTATAATCATATAAATCCGTACTTACTAAATAATAGCACCGAATAAAGATCTTATGATTATAAAATAATTTTATAAAATGTCTTTTATTTTTAAAATTTATTTTTATTTTAAAAGAAGCTGACCGATAAGCCGGGTTCTGTCGTGAACAGTCATTCATCTAGGCCAGTAATCACTTACTGGCTCAAGCAGCCCACCCGAGCTCTATACGGGTCGCATTTAATGAGCTCCTATTTGGCCTTTCTCCGGGTAGAGTTTACCATACCACTTGCTGTTACCAGCTGTGTGGTGCGCTCTTACCGCACCATTTCACCCTTGCCTAACCTGTTTTAATTGGTCATAGGCGGTTTTTTTTCTGTTGCACTAGTCGTTAGCTTACGCTCCCCAGGTGTTACCTGGTACCATACCCTATGGAGCCCGGACTTTCCTCTCCCTGAATTTTCCATGCTGATTAAAAATAGATTAGTCAGGCAGCGACTGTTTAGTCAGCTTCAATAAGGAGTATGACAAGTTTATAGATGTTTGTCACTGATTATTCCTAATTTTTGGATTAGTGATGGTGAGTGATGGTGAGTGATTTATTATATTTTTATTCTTATTTAAAAATATATCGAAAAAAGATCATTAACATTTACTGCGATACAATCGTATATCAATTTTGCAATCACTCTTGCATGTAATAAAATTGTAAAATTAATAGAAGTACTTATTGATTGTATAATTTAATAAGCATTAAATATATTATTCCTTAAAAATTTCAATTATATTTTGATTCATGATTAATTTTAGTATATATCTAGAGTGATTAAATTTAGACACATCTATTAACATTATATGATTTTCATCATATGAAAGATATTTGTTATAAATACTACCTAGTATGTTATATGCATCATATATATATTTAATTAAATATGTATTACGATAAATTAGGTCTTCAGTGAAGATTTCTCAGTAAAGCATCTTGTTTTACTGAGAAACATCTTATTTCTAAAAAGAAATGTGTGTCATAATTAATAATATCCAGTAAATAATATTTCATAAATATAATTATTATAGTGGTACTACCGTCTTTTGAATGTTGGATAATTATGTAAATAACATTTTTATAATGATAAAAAGTATCCTATTTTATATTTTACTTAAGAAAAATATTTATATTTAGCTCAGCCTAATCAATACTTTCTTTTTGTCTATAGAAAAATCTTAGATTTTGTGATTACTCTAAGTGAGATTAGCCAAATTTATGATGAATTTTGACTAATAATTTTGATCTTAGTTAAATACACTTTTTGTGATTGCCAGGATCAATTTTTAATGTTAAAAATATATTGCAAAGCTGAATATAAAAGTTAGTATTTAATATATATATGAATATATAGTTAGATTCTACGTAGCATAGCATGCTATCAGTAATTATGAAGAACTATCAAAGAGTTATATTTTTATTACGAAGAGTAGCAAATTAGATCATGTGTCTAAAATTAGTTTAGAGTACAGATTTTAAAAAATAACTTTAATAATTTATACTCAATGTTTGCTAAAGATAAATTTATAGCATAAAATTATTAAAAATAAAATAATCTCAAAAATTTTACATAAAGTAAAAGTATAAAGTATTTTATTATTTGGTAATAATCCGATTATATATTATGGTTATTTCTGGTTCATATTTTGATCTTGTATATTGATATAGTATAGAATATAAATAGTATTTTAAAATATATAATTATTAGTAGATATAAATAATATAAATATATTATTTATGATACGATCTATAATAAAGATATTCAAATAATTAAATATATCAATACATAAAATAATTATAATGAAATTATTATAAGTATAAATGACCTAGGTCTATTTTTGCTATCTTTTATTAAAAAACATGATAGTATTGAATTTATAATTTATAATAAAAAGAGAATATTTTATATATTAGATTTATAAAGAAATGCTAGAAAAAGAAAAACCTATTAATTAATAATTAGGTATAATCTAATATTTTTTAATTATGACTTATTATTTATTTATTCAAAAATTTAATTATATATAAAATACATATATATTTAAATACATAGACAGAATTAGTAAGATCATATCTCTTGAGAATTTATTATACCTAATTAAGTTATATCCATATTTTTATTATTATATTATAGAATAAAATAAAATTAACATATAAATTTAGATATCTGATATCTGAAGCTTTTTAAGATAGATTATATAAAGTTATTATATATGATATATGATGAATTTATATTCATTAAAAAATTCATGTTTTCTGGTATAGCTATGACACGGCTTTAGATATAGTATATAATTAAATAATTCATATAATCGTATAAAATTTCATTTTTTTCAATATGAGTTCACAGAGAATATAAGTAAAATTATATGAGAAAATAATTTTATTAACAGTTATATTAAAAGTAAGCATATCATCATATATGTATTGATTTTCAAGTATTATATTTTATATTTTAATATATTTTATATAATATAAGTATATTACATGTAGAGTAGTATATTTATTGGATTTTTTCAATGTACAGAGGTACGAGAAGGCGCCACTTAAACTCTAACAGCAGACAGTGACGAAAGAGGTATAGAATGAAGCGGGCTGTGATTACTGGTCTTGGAGTTGTTTCAAGTATTGGAAACAATCAAGACGAAGTTTTAGTATCTTTGCGTGCAGGGCGCTCCGGAATCACCTTCTCACAGGAATTAAAAAATTCCGGTATGCGTAGTCATGTGTGGGGGAATATAAAATTATCTAAAAAAGATATAGCATCACGTATTGAGCGAAAGACACTACGATTTATGAGTGATGCGTCTGTATATGCTTTTATTTCCATGCAGGAAGCAATTCAAGATTCCGGTTTAACTAAAGAACAGTATCAGAATAACGCACGTGTTGGGTTAGTAGCTGGATCAGGAGGGGGTTCTCCATTTTATCAAGTTGCTAGTGTAGACGGCATGCGAGCTAAAGGTCTCAGAGGGGTTGGTCCATATATGGTGACAAAGGCAATGGCTTCAGGTGTGTCAGCATGCTTAGCAACCCCATTTAAGATTTATGGTGTAAATTATTCTATAAGTTCTGCTTGCGCTACATCTGCGCATTGTATTGGTCATGCTTTTGAGCAGATTCAGTTAGGTAAACAAGATATCGTATTTGCAGGTGGTGGAGAAGAGCTGTGCTGGGAAATGTCTTGTGAGTTTGATGCGATGGGAGCGTTATCGACTAAATATAATCATATACCAGAAAAAGCATCACGTACTTATGATATAGGTCGTGATGGTTTTGTTATTGCCGGTGGTGGAGGTATGGTGGTGGTTGAAGAATTGAATCATGCTATAATTCGAAATGCACACATCTATGCTGAGATCGTAGGGTATGGTGCGACGTCTGATGGTTTGGATATGGTAGCTCCATCTGGAGAGGGTGCTATGCGCTGCATGCGAATGGCTATGAAAGGTGTTCATAGACCTATTGATTATTTAAATACGCATGGCACTTCAACATTAATTGGTGATTTAAAAGAATTAGGTGCTATTCGTACTGTGTTTTCTGACTATCAACCGGCAATTTCAGCAACAAAGGCAATGACTGGTCATTCACTTGGTGCAGCAGGCGTACAAGAGGCTATTTATGCATTATTAATGATGGAACATAGTTTTATAGCTCCAAGCATTAACATTGATAAACTAGATCCAGAAGCTAAGGGTTTTAATATTATCACTTCTTATTCAGAGAAAGTACTTAAGACGGTAATGTCTAATAGTTTTGGTTTTGGAGGTACTAACGCTACACTGGTAATGAGTAAGCTAGATCTTTGTATTTAAATTGATTATATGAAAAAATTAAAATTCAGTAAATTTTATTCATATAGGACCATAAGAATTATAGATTGTGTATAATATCTTATACATTGAATAATTATTTTAAAGACTCTGGTCAGATTTATTATTCAGTAAAATGGTATGATATGGTATTGATTATATTTAAAATATATATGATCCTTTAATTAAAGGCATTAGTGGACTGATAATAATTTTTTAGATTTAAGCCTACTCTATATAATGCAATCCTGATTTATTATAAATATGTATAGATAGCCTTCAATGTTTTTAGGTGTTTATTACTGAGTCAATTTTTATTTATTCTGATAAAGAAACTGTAGAGTAGGTACTATTTATATTGCTATTGTTAGCATAACCACTTTTTAGTCACACGATTATTAATTTTTAATTATATTTTATTTAAACAGATAATTATAGATGATTAGTTATTGTATGATTAATTGTATTTTGTAACCAATTTAGCTTTTTGGTGCTGATGAGATCTCAAAAGAGAATACTAATTGTGCATTTTTATGGAATCATTAAGATAATATGATCTATTAATATTACAGTTTTATGTCATATAGATATTAGCATGACATTGTTTATGTATATAAAATACTATTTTATATTTCTAATAGTGATTGACTGAAGGGTTAACTTGAATATAGTGAATGCTTGAATAATTAGATAAGTAAGACAAGTGAGATAGGTTTATACTAATTAAATTTAAAAAATTAATAATTTTAATATAACAGGTATGAATAATTTATTAATTACATACCTATTCTAGAATAAACATCCGCATATATTTTATACTACAAGAAGAATTATTATGCTGTAAAAATTTATAATAATCAAGAGCTCTGTCATGGGGTTTACAATATATGCGCATACAAAAAATAGTGGATATTGCTGGTAAGATTCAAAAGATATATTTTTGTATACTGTTAAAACACCGTAATCATATATCTTTTGTTAATTTAAATGCTCTATATTAATAATAATTTTTATGAATCGGTCATATAATTAATTAATTTGTATAAAAATTTAAATTTTAGAATAAAAAAATATAGATTTAAAAATTTCATTCATATTATTTGTTTTATTGGCAGGAAGATCCTAGTAATAATCATTCCTATTTTTTAAAGCATAATTTCAAAGAATCTTTATATTTCAATAATGGGGTTATTACCTTAAAGGACTAAGATCCGATGCTTGCTATACTGCGTACCTTTATAGTGGTAGTATATTCGATATGTGTTTGTGTTTTTGGTTGTATTTATTGCGCGCCTCATCCAAGAGATCCACGACACGTAGCTATTTTTAGTCGTTTATTTGGACGACTTGCCCCAGTATTTGGCCTTAAGGTGCAATTACGAAAACCCAAAGGGGCTGAACATTATCCAAATGCAATTTATATATGTAATCATCAAAATAACTTTGACATGATCACTGCAGCTAACATGCTACAGTCAACTACTGTGACAGTTGGTAAAACTAGCATTTTATGGATACCGTTCTTTGGTCTTCTCTATTGGTTAAGCGGTAATTTTTTAATCGATAGAAAAAATGGTATTAAGGCATATAAGACAATAATAGACTTAGTGTCTCAGTGTAAAACAAAGAAAATTTCTTTTTGGATTTTTCCAGAAGGTACACGTAGTTATGGTCGCGGTCTATTACCTTTTAAAATTGGTGCATTTTATATTGCTATAGAGGCTGGTATACCTATTATTCCAGTAGTGGTATCTAATACTCACCAAAAAATTAAACTAAATCGACTTAGTAATGGTTTTTCGATCATTGAAATGCTTACCCCCATTGATACGCGTCAGTATACTAATCAATCTGTGCGAAAACTAGCTCATTATTGTCGTAACTTAATGCTTCGTAAGCTAGATGAATTGAATGCTGAAGTTGATATGAAAGAAGATAGTTTCAAAAAAATACATATATTGACTAATTTTATTTATTTTGTGTTAAATAATTCTTTATTAAATTTTATATCACAATTTATCATATATCCCGGTATCTGAAAAATTTTTCTTAGCCAATAAAAAATTTTTTCTAAAAGTTTTAGAAAAATAAAATATATATTCTGGATATATATTAATAAGTATTAGTAATCATTACGGTATCGTGTGAAGCAATTATGTTTGTATTACTTTTTTCTTAAAAGAAATTTCGCTATATAATCTTTTGATTTTTTTTGTGTAGCTAATTTACCATTGAACAATCATATTTCTGAATATTTAGTGATTTTAAAAAATTACATATAATGTTTTATGATTAATGAAAATTATCTTTCTTAATTTTAATAAGTTGCTTAGATAAATTGTTAATTTACAAAATTTATGATAAGTATGACGTAATTTAAGTAATGTTATTAATATTTTTATAAGTAAGATATTTTGACTAAAAATATTAGTCTCTTACTACTAAAACAGTTCTATTGTCTAAGATAGTTTATTAAGAACTTTATGGAGTCACTTTTTATATGTAGATTATAGGTCCTATATTAAGTATGTATTGAATCTTAAGTATGATATTGATTCTCTCTTATAACAATTTTATTGTTATAAGATAAATATAAGCTCTGTGAATTATTATTAAAAATGATATGTTATTACTCATTGACTAGAATAGACATGTTTAATTTTAGCAAAATATTATATATAATTTTTTATATTAAATAACTGAAAGATACAGTGTATATTTTATAATATTACACTAAATTTTATTGGAAATAAATTTATATTGTACTTATAGGTAATAGAAATGTGATAAATATCTCAAAAAAAGAGTTTTTATTATAAATTCGTATGACCTTAATTATGTATACAACAGAAAGTAGGTTTCTATATTTTATGAATTAATATTTTGTAGCTGATCATCAGTCTTTTAAGTTAGTAATATTTTCATGTACTCATAAAATATATTGTGTTATTTGGTTATTTTTAATGTTTTAGTTTTTAGGTACTAGAGATCTTTTGTATTTCAGTTTTAAAGTCAAGTGGTTTATAAAAAACTGATTAATATATATCTAAGTCTTTTAAAAATTTTTAATAGTTTATTATCAGTGATTAAGTGATAAAAGTTGTTAATATATAAATATACTAAGAATTGTTTTAAGAAAAATAAATACTTTTTTTAAATTTTTTATTCAATGTTCATGGGCAAACTATATTAGATTATTAATCTTATGAAGAACACTTATTAGATATAATTTTTAAACTAGGTTAGGTATATTTAAATATTAGATAAATTTTTTGTCTCATTAAATTGTTTTTTGATATATAAATAGAATAGTTTTTCTTCTATATAGTTTTTATTGCAATTGGTCTTATGAAGTACTCGTGCAGAATAATTTAGCATCTGTTAAAATATTGTTTCATCTAATAATCTATTAGTACATCCAGTATAGATTGATATTATATTGATCTTATAAAGTATCTAATATATGTTACATAAAAACAGCAGAATAGTAATTCTATATTTTTATTACAATCATGTTAAATAATATGATTACGTGATTATGTTAATAATAACTATTATTATCTTGTTTTTTAAAGAGTTAGAAAATTTTACATTGTAGTACTGCACTATATTTATCTTATAAAAAACCCTAACATATAGAAAAACTATTTTTAATTTTATTATATAAAAATAAATATAAGTTTTTATTAAAATAATATAGATAAGATTTATTTAAGTTCTAAAACGTTAAAATTATTAAGTATTTTTTATTAAATTTTACTGAGTTTTATTCACAGGAAAATCAAAATGTTAGTGAATTTTTCTCTATTTATTACTTAGAAGTATTGAATATATTAATTAATTAAAAATAAAAAAGAATTCTTATTCTGTATTGATAAAACTACAGAATAGATTTCATAACAAATAATAAAAATTTTTATTTGCATGATTAATTAACAATAAAATATAAAAGATAATTTATTATAGTGTAAGTCTTTTATAGAAAATAATAATGATGTTTATTTTTAATATATCTAAAAGATTATAAACAAAATCCGTACTAAATTAATCATACAATGTTATAAATATTTTAATAATTTTATTATATGTATTTCATTATATTTTTATATTTTATTTTTTGATAATCTGAATTTATAATTATGATATTGGTATCATCGAAAATAAATTTTTGATCTCAATATCAAAGAGAATTTTGTGATAGTGATAGTTATTTTTTGATCATTAATTGTGGTTGAGTTAATTTTAAATATAAAATGTCGATAAATTCATTATATTTTGTATAAATATATTGTTTATATATAATAGTATTATGAATATTATTTAGTTATTATTTGAATCTAGATAAATTCATTATTTATTGTTTTAGTAGAATACGGAGACCTAACTGTTATATTTATTTTTCAAAAAAAACAATTTATCTTAATTAAATATATTTTAATATTAAATTTAATATTAAAAAAATGCTATAGAGTTTACTTGAATGCTCCTATTTTTGAATTTATAGGTTTTTATTATATTAACTTAAAATAGATAGAATAGATTAATAATTTAATTAAAATAAAAATATAATAACTATTAATAATAGTAGAGCTATTTAATACAGAAGTGTAGCAGATAAATTATATTATAATAAAAATATATTATTAAATAGTATCATGTCAAAATCTTAATATCTGCTAGCACGGATTCTAGCATTATAACTTTTATGCATGATGCGGTACTTTCATTATTTTAATACTTAGTTAAGTATTAGAAATTAATATTTTATTTAAGTTTTATAAAGATATTTTACATAATTTTGACTACAGTGTAAATTGAGTTATGTATTTAACGTTTAAATAAGTTTTATATTAAGAAATATAATTATATATTAATGATAAAACAGATCTTACTATCATGGTAATATCTCACATATACTTATAATATGATAAGGACTGTAAATGATATGATAGAATATCGCCCTATACGTCGAGCATTGATTAGTGTGTTTGATAAAGTAGGAATTCTGGAGTTTGCTCAAGCATTATGTCAAAGAGAGATCGAGATATTTTCTACTGGAGGAACCGCTCGTTTTTTATCTAATGCTGGTTTATCTGTTACTGAAGTATCCGATTATACTGGAGTACCAGAAATGATGGGTGGACGTTTAAAAACGCTTCATCCTAAAGTTCATGGTGGCATTTTAGGTCGTCGTGATCAAGACAATGATTTTATGACTTCATGCGGAATTGTACCTATCGATATGGTAGTTGTAAATTTATATCCATTTCAGGAGGTAATATCTCATGGTGGCGCATTAGATTCTGCTATTGAAAATATTGATATCGGTGGTGTAGCGATGGTGCGTTCTGCTGCTAAAAATTATAAAGATGTGGCTATTGTGATAGAAAGCAGTGAATATAGGAATATTCTAAGAGAATTAGATATAAACAATAATGCACTTACGAAGGATACTAGGTTTCATTTAGCAATAAAAGCATTTGAATACACTGCAGAGTATGATAGTAAAATTTCTAATTATTTTAAAAACTTAACTCTGGAATGTCATAGTAATACAAGTCATTTACCTGATTCTTTTCCAAATATTTTACACTTAAATTTTATTAAAAAACAGGATATTCGCTATGGTGAAAACAGGCATCAATTAGCAGCTTTTTATATAAATAATACAAGTATAGTACCGTCAGTGTCTACTGCACAGCAAGTGCAAGGCAAGATACTTTCATATAACAATATTAGCGATGCCAATGCTGCCTTGGAGTGTGTAAAAGGGTTTAAGGAACCGGCTTGTGTCATTATTAAACATGCTAATCCTTGTGGTGCGGCATTAAGTGATAATATTTTTGATGCATATATACGCGCTTATCAAACCGATCCAGATTCTGCCTTCGGTGGGGTGATTGCCTTTAATCGCGCTTTAGATGCTATTACCGCGCAGGAAATTATTAATCGACAATTTGTAGAAGTTATTATTGTTCCATTTGCTAGCGACGATGCTTTAAGAATCACTGCTACTAAAAAAAATCTTCGTGTTTTAATTTGTGGGCAACAGCATACTCAACAAACAAGTCTAGATTTAAAAAGTGTACGTGGTGGTTTATTAGTTCAAGATCATGATATTGCATTAATTAATAAACATCAATTACGCATTGTGAGTCAGCGTGCAGCTAGCCAAAAGGAATTAAGTGATGCACTATTTTGCTGGAAGGTAGTAAAGTTTGTAAAGTCTAATGCTATTGTCTATGCATGTAATCACAGGACTATCGGTATAGGATCTGGTCAAACCAGTCGTGTATATTCAGTAAAAATTGCTGCGATGAAGGCTGCTGAGGTAGGTTTAAGCATAAAAGGATCGGTGATGGCATCTGACGGGTTTTTCCCGTTTCGTGATAGTATTGATATTGCTTCTGATCAGGGTGTAACTTGTATCATTCAGCCAGGAGGTTCTATACATGATGATAAAATCATAGCTGCAGCTGATGAACATGAGATGGTTATGATATTTACTGATATGCGTCATTTTTGTCATTAATAATCACTGTGTTTAGTGAGAGTATCGATAATTGATTGTGTCAACTATATTGTGCATTGATAATTTAATTATTTGATTATTGTAAAAATTACATCATGATTTGCATGTAAAAATATTATTTTATTTAAACGTTATAAAGTAGTATATTAAAAAATAATTATTGTACGAATAAAAAAATTTTTAAAGATTAGATACTAAAATAATTATTAAGATATAAAAGATATACTTAATATTAATTATTTAGTATTTTCAAAAATGTTTCATATATAATTATCTTTTCATGCTTTAATAAATTAGATATGTATAGCGATATATTCTTATTTTAGATATTATGTTAATAACTTTTGAACTATAGAGTTTTGATAGGTAAAATTGTTAATTTTAATATTTTTAATTAGGTTTTTTTTATAATATTTAGCGTTTTAACTGTATAGAATGACTAAAATCTTTTTATAAAATTAAAGTTATTATTATTATTAAGAGATTAAAATAGCGTTTTAGACAAGATAAATCAATAAACTTATATCATATATTTTATATTATATGATATGTATGTTATATTATATAATATACATATTATTTGCATTATATTTAATTTCAATTTCACAAGAAAAATACAAGTATATGTTAAATAATGTGATTATTTGCAGTGCAAATTAAATAGATAAGAATCATATTCTTATATCTTGTAAATTTTTATAAAAAATAATCATTTTTAGTAACTGAAATCATTAAATTAATTTTACGTTTGTTATATTAGAATGAGTTTAAGATGAAAATTCTAGTAATCGGTAATGGTGCTCGTGAGCATGCATTGGCATGGAAAATATCGCAATCAAAATTAGTAACCAAAATATTTGTTGCACCAGGTAATGCGGGAACCTCATTAGAGCCTATGCTAAAGAATATACCTATTCAGTCTACTAATCTTCAAAAATTATTATCTTTTGCAATTGCTGAAGAGATCGACTTGGCAATTGTTGGTCCTGAAGCACCTTTATTGCTGGGTATAGTAGATGTATTTCGTAAGGCTGGTATTAAAATATTTGGCCCTACTCAGGCAGCAGCTGTATTAGAAGGATCAAAGATATTTTCTAAAAACTTTTTAGTACGTCATGGTATTCCAACAGCTGAATATAATGACTTTACTGAGGTTGCACCAGCTGTTCAGTATGTACGTGAAAAAGGCACTCCTATTGTAATTAAAGCAAATGGGTTAGCTGCTGGAAAAGGAGTAATTATTGCTGATACACTGCAAGATGCAGAATTAGTGATAAAAGGTATTTTATGTGAGAATGCATTTGGTTCAGCAGGTAACCGTATCATAATAGAAGAGTTTCTTGAAGGAGAAGAAATTAGTTTTATTGTTATGGTAGATGGTAATAATATTTTGCCAATGGCAACCAGTCGAGATTATAAGCGAGTAGGTGATAACAATACGGGATTAAACACTGGTGGTATGGGGGCCTATTCTCCAGTAACGTTCGTGACGAATGAAATGCATCAACGTATTATGACCGAGATAATTTATCCTACTGTGCATGGAATGATGTCAGAAGGGTCTCCTTATACAGGATTTTTATATGCAGGTTTAATGATTGATCGTTATAACCAGATTAAAGTTATTGAATTTAATTGTCGTTTAGGTGATCCAGAAAGTCAACCTATGATGTTGCGTTTAAAATCTGATTTAGTGGATTTGTGTCTTGCAGCAATAAATAGAGAATTAGACCAGCGATCGATTATTTGGGACCCTCGTCCGGCAGTTGGGCTAGTCCTTGCTTCTAGGGGTTATCCTGAAAAATATGTTAAAGGTTACAAGATCAATGGGTTGCCTGTCTCGGAAATATTAGGGTGTAAAGTTTTTCATGCTGGTACTGTATTCCAGGATGATGCAATAATTACTGATGGTGGTCGTGTGTTATGCGTAACCGCATTGGGAGAAAATATGTCTGAAGCCAAGAATCATGTTTATCAAGTATCTAGTTTAATTTCCTGGAAGGATAAATTTTTTCGTACAGATATTGCTAATTAAGTTCTGGAGAAGCCATTATAAAAATAAACAATAGGTAGTTTTCTTTATAATATCTTGTTTTCTTTATTTATTAGCTTTTTTTCAAAAAAATAGTTTTATTGTCTTTTAATAAAAAATATAATATTCCTCGATAAAGAGAAGGAGTCTTGTTATTGTTAATTATAAAACATAGCAGGCAACTGTGACAGTTAATAGATCCTAATTAACGCATAATTGTTTGAAATTTTTTTATAACATATTAATATATATTGGATTAAATTAGTTAATATAACACTTAAACGCAGAACGCAGTTATTTTTTTACAAAAACTGTGTTAAAAATAAGGAAGTATTTTTATATATATTTACAAAATTAGTAATTGTATAATTTTCAGTATTACTTGTTATCAGTAAATTATACAAGAAATATTCAGTAATTTTAGCTATTATAGAATAATTTTAATAATTTTAAGCATATGAAAGAAAAATAATATTTTTATATAGAAATGAGAGACTTAATTAAAAATATTAGATATTATATATTTTATATCTCCTAAATGTTATTATATAATTAAGATAGCAATATGTACTTGGAATGAATAAATGATTTATGATTTTAATAAGATCGATCGTTTGAGTGTTTTATATCATAAGATACACTAAATTATTACTGCTATATTGAATTAAGTCTCTTAAATATAGAATATTATTTTAAGTTATTTAATTTACTTAAAATGATGGTTTAGTTATGTTTTGAATTTAAGTATAAAAAATAATGCTATACTTTAAATAATTTACATATACATAAATTAGGAATATATGGCTTTATTTTTTTATTTAATAAATTTTTTCGAAATTGATTTTAACTTAAAGAAGTATTTTTACTACATTTAGTATGTTTAGTCTAGTCTTTATGTATAAAATTCTTTACAGTACTAAAAAGGGCTGGTTATTGAATTTCTGTGTAATTGATATAAAATAAATACTCAAGTGGTTCTGTTAAAATAGTAGTTATAGTTACATGAGTTTTGTAGGTGATATGTAACAAAACTAATGAAATTAATTAAATAATTTTGGCGCTAAAGATAGATTATAGTAAAATTTTTTATTTTTATTTTATTTTAAGAGTTTTGTAAAAAGCTATAAAATAGTAATAAAGTAATTATATTAGAAGATTACTGATTTAATAGTATATAAAACAACAATAATAAAGAAACATCGTGAGTATCGGATATATTATAATTATAAAAATAGTATGCCACTGTTATTGTACGTAGGTATGATAATCGTATTGTTTTGAGTTGATAGTGGAAATTATAAAATACTCTGGATATTATATGTAAATTATAAGGTTATCTTTTAATATTTGAAATAAATCTAAAATAGTGTTAATGATTAGATTAAAATTACCATATATATGTTACTTATAAAATAAGATTTCAGCGATGCATATTTTAATAAAATTAATTCTGATCTTTGTGGAGTTAATTGTGTCATATAATAATTTTTGAATTTAGCAATCTAGATAAAAAATAATTACTAAAAAATTTTCTTAAAATTTTAACATTAAATTAACTTATAAAAAAAGTGTCAGATTAAAAATTATAATTGTTTACTATGTAGTAATGGTATTTATATGCTCGATGCATTATTAAGATGACATCTCAATGATGTCTATCATATAATTATATTATATATCAGTTTGAATAGATTATTAATTAGTGAATCAATTTATTGATTATTATCAATTTATTGATTAATCTTATTATGAATATAACATCCAAATAAAAAGATAATATGATAAATAAAAAGTTTTTTCAATGCGAAAACGTGTATTTATTTCAATTAATTTATAATTAAAAAATTAAGGTATTCTAACCAATAGAAGGAATATTTTGACCATAATAGATTTCTCTCATTTCTTTCCAGAGTAGATTAGTAATCCGTTTATGCTCTTGTGTACCTAAGTCTTCTAGTTTGGAATTAAAAAGATAATGTCTAAGATCAAATTTTTTTAAAAGCATCTTTGTGTGGAATATATTTTCTTGGTAAACATTTACATCCAGCATATCATGCATCGCTTTTATATCTTCTGATATAAAATTTTGTATTGAATTAATTTCATGATCCATAAAGTGCTTAATCCCATTTATATCACGAGTAAAACCACGTACCCGATAATCTATAGTAACAATATCAGATTCAAGTTGGTGAATTAAATAGTTTAAGGCTTTTAATGGTGAGATTACCCCGCAGGTAGATACTTCAATATCAGCACGAAAAGTACATAAATCTCCTGCCGGATGACTTTCCGGGTAAGTGTGAACGCATATGTGACTTGTATCGAGATGTGCAATTACTGAGCTTGGCAAGGGACCAGGATGCTCAGATGTGTCAATATCACGTAGGTCAATAAGTTCTTCACTTACTAGCATGGTAACGCTAGCACCTTGTGGTTCATAATCTTGACGTGCAATATTTAGTATACTAGCACCAATAATTGAGCAAGTTTTACTGAGAATTTCGGTTAATCGATTAGCATTGTATTGTTCATCAATATATGAAATATACCCGTCACGTTCTGCGTCAGTATTAGCATAACAAATATCATAGATACAAAAACTTAGGCTTTTTGTTAGGTTATTAAAACCATGTAGTTTTAGCTTTTGCAAGTGACTTTCCTTAAAATACTAACTAGTATTAGAGCATATTTAATAAATATTGTGGAAGAGCAAAACTATTAGCATGAATTTCTGGATTATAATATCGGCACTGGATACCCGATTGTTTATAGCGATTTGTTAACGTATTCATATTTATCTTACGAAGCAAAGAATTATTACTTGCCCAAGAAAAGATCATGATACCACCATAATAAGTTGGTATAGTAGCCTGATAGAAACTAACATCACTAAAATAATTTTTGAGTTTCTTATAGCTCTCAATTGCTGTTTCATGTTGTAAAAAACAGACGCCATTTTGTGCTACAAAAATACCACCATCATTTAAGTGGTTTCGGCATCCTTGGTAAAAATCTGTAGTATATAGGCTTGTCCCTGGTCCGATAGGATCGGTAGAGTCAGAAATAATTATATCAAATTTTTCATGGGTTGTTTGAATAAAATGAGCTCCATCATCAATAATTAGTTTTAATCGACGATCCTTATAGGCGCCAGCATTATGTTTTGGTAGGTACTGTTTACATAGTTCTACTACACTGTGATCTATTTCAACCATTGTAATTTTTTGGATGTTTTTATAGCGACTGATCTCACGCAGTATAGCGCCATCCCCGCCGCCAATAATTAATACATGACGTGGTGCGCTATGCGCTAGCAAAGGGACATGTGACATCATTTCATGATATATGAATTCATCATATTCAGTAGTTTGAACTATACCATTGAGTACCATAATACGCCCTAGGGTCATATTTTCAAAAATCATCAAATCTTGATAATGAGTTTTTTCATGATAGAGGATTTTATCAATAGAAAAATGCTGTCCTATGCCAGAATAAAGTGTTTCGCGCCATGTATTATTAAAATCCATAAACAGGTTCCCTTCTATTATTAGATAGTAGTATGTATTAAGTAACTATGTATAACTATAGATAAAATTAATAAATATGCACTATACAAAATCATGAGTTTCTAGAAAATTTTTGCATTATATAATATTAATTTGCTTTTGAGGTTCATTCCTGTGTCTTCATAAAGATATAATTCTTACTATACTATAGTGTAATTATTCTAATGTAGAATACTTTTCTAGTATTATAGTTTTTATAAAATTTTTTATCATAATTTTAAAAAACAGAAGCTATTTCTCACGATAACTCTTTTTTATTTTTTTATTATATATGTATAGCAAAGCTTGATCTATAATGGTGTAGATGGTTAGAAGCTTTTATTACTATAATAGTATGAAGATATGATAAACTACCGTTATATATTTGTAGAAGCATTGATAAATGATATATATTGTATATATTTTTATTTTTTAAAAAAAATCAGTTAAAAAACGAAAATAGTAGTTATATAAATATTTTAAAAAAATAGAGAGTTATCTATTTTAGATACAAAAAATATAAGCATCTAATAATCTAGAATACTACACTTTTATAGTAGTTATATTATTCCTTAAGATACAGAGTATTTGTATATGATTAAACGATATAACAAGTAGCTCTTGAGTGATACAAAGCGTATCGTGAATATTATTCATTCAGTAAATGATAATGTTTTTTAAACAAACCCTAAAAAATATATTGGTTTGTATAGAAGAATCAAGAGTACATATTTTTTTAAATATCTATATTGATCTTTTGTTCTTAAGAATTTAAAAAGGAGATAGGTTTTTCAATGATAGTAAAATATTCTACAAGAGAAAAATTAACTATAAAGTTATAGATAGTATCTGGATATATCTTATTCTTATTTAAAAATATGTTAAGAAAGAAATTAGATTTATCGTGACGAATACTCTTTTGTACAGAAAATACTGACACAGGTACATTATTTTGAATAATCAATAATGATTAATAATTTTTTGCTAGACGAGCAATAATGCTGTGCGTTTTCATCCTCACTGTTATAATTACTACCTCTACGATATCGGTTACACGGTAAAGTATCCCGTTTTTATTTTTTACATGGCCATAAATATGACTAAATACGAGATCATTACGTTCTTCTTCGATAAAAGAAGCAGGAATAAATGCTATTGCACCATTGTCCTGCAATCGAACGCGCATACCATTTTTTGATATATCAATTACTTCGGCGCTAAATTTTTTAGCACTACTAATTGATTTTTTTAAAAAACGTGAGTATAATAAATCATTTATATCTCTTTCAGCCATACGATTTTGTCGACGACGTTCAGACATTTTTGTTGTTAGAGCATCACTAGGGCGTATACCATTTTCACCTTTAATGATAGCTTTTATTAAGCGATGATTTACCATATCTCCATACTTTCGAATAGGAGATGTCCAGGTTGCATATACTTCTAGGCCTAGACCAAAGTGCGGACCAGGGGTAGTTTTAATTTCAGACACTAACTGAAAGCGTCGAATACGAGTATTGAGAAAATTATTTGGTTGAGCGTCTAGTTGTCGGCGTAGTATACGAAATCCGTCTAATGTTGCTATCTCTATTGGATGAGTGTTGATGCCATGATTGGTTAGCATTGTGGCTGCTTGTTCTCTATGCATGGGGTCAAATCCAAGATGAACATTATATATACCAAAACCAAATCGATCGCGTAGTAAGTTAGCGGCACAAATATTTACAAGGATCATAGATTCTTCAACAATACGGTTTGCAATGCGTCGATGTTCAGCAATAATATCTAGAACTTCTCCTTTTTTATTTAATAAAAAACGAAAATCTGGACGATCTTGAAATAAAAGCGCATGTTTTTGTCGCCATTGGTGGCGTGATAAGCGTAGCTGATTTAGTAGATTTATTTGTTGAGAAATTATTGCATTTTTTGGTTTCCAATTACTATTTTGAGGGTCCTCTAACCAATCAGAAACATTATTATAAATAAGTTGAGCTTTGGAAGTAATCCAAGCAGCAAAGAATTGGACATCACTATCAGGGGTTCCATTAGAAGAAATTATCACTCGACAAGCAAGAACTGGTCTTCGTTTGTTTGGGAGTAACGAGCAGACATTGTGTGATAAATGTCGTGGTAGCATGGCAATATTCAAACCAGGTAAGTAGTTGGTAAATAATCTCTCGGCAGCTACAGTATCAATTACGCTTCCAGAAGATATATAAGCAGTCGGATCAGCAATAGCAACAATAAGTTTTAGGTTGCCATGCCCGATGTCTTCTATGTATAATGCATCATCGATATCCTCAGTGTTAGCACTATCGATAGTAATAAAAGGCATTTTAGTGAGATCTGCACGGTCTAGAGCTTCATCTAACATTTCTGTTGGAGATTCTATATTTGGTGATTCACGCTCCAGATTATAACGTGCTAAAGTGACCCACCATGGAGCTAAATCATTTTTTTCATTGGTTATAAATTCAATAATTTCAGCAAAAAAGAATTGGCTTCCTGTAAGTGGATGATGGAGCATTTCTGCTATTGTCCAGTCACCTTCTTGTAAAGAATATCTCATGAAATGTATATTTGGTTTACATTGGATAGCTTGCTTTGGTAAAGAACGCTCTGGTATGACAAATAGCTGGTTATTTTTTTTTTCTATTCGCCCAACAAAACGTTTTAGAAAAGGTTGTATAAGTTTTTCTGGATACGCAATAAGACGATCTTTTTCATGTTTAATACTTGCTATTATACGGTCACCATTCATAACTTTTTTCATAAATAGTGGTGGAATAAAATAACTTTTTTGTTGACTTATTTCTAGAAAGCCAAAATCTTTTTCGGTGCTTTTTACTATACCCTCTACGTATCTAATTTTTGATCGGAGGGTTTCTTTTAGCTGCGTTAATAATGGATTATCTTGTAGCATGATTTAAACAGATCTTATAGGTTTTTACAATAAAATAAGCTAGCATAAAATGAGATCCTTTTTAAATTAAGATATAAACTTAATAAACAAATGTATACATTCAATACATATATAATGAAGAATGCCTTATTTTAAAATGAGATTAAATTTTTTATAAATTTTTATATTTTTAAAAGATAGAAATATTCTATCTTTAATAAAAGTCCAAAAATCCTTTCTTATTTTTAGAGAGGTAATTTTATGTAATTAGTTATCATGTTTATAAATTTGTATATTATACGTGCACTCTTTTTAAATATATTTTTAATTGAATGATTCTCTTAAATTATTGAAAATCTTTTATATATTTTTATTACTGTTTCAATTCAAGGATATATTTTTCTTTAAAATAGAGAACTTAATACTTATATGTATTCCTTGTGTATGTTTTTTTAATTTTTTTTAATCATCCTCTCAAAAATAGCTGTATCTTGTATATTATCAGATAAAATGTTGTCGGAATAATCAATTAAGTATATATATTTTATATATAAATATATTAATAAGTATACTATATAAAACTTATGTTTACTATGTAAATTTTTTTAAATATTATATCGTTTTGCCCAATAAAAACTATATAATTAGAAATTTTTATATTTTGCAATGTTATTGAATGTCTTCATTAAAAAAGATTTTTAGGTTATGCAGAGAAGTAAAGTTATTAATAATTGATGTTACTGTTTTTGAGTAGTATTAATAGACTATACTATGATATTATTAATAATAGAAATTGACGACTTGACTGATGATAATATGAATATAGATAAAAATTAGAGCAATATATGTAGGAGGTAGACGGAAATTTAAGGCATTCAAACTTAATTAACAAAGCTAAAAGTAAAATAAAAATCTTAAATTTTTATTTAGAAAGCATCATCTATTTTATTTGTATTCTAATATAGTAGGGAATGGATTTTTTCTGAATTGTCTGCAAGTTAGTCTCTTGGTTTATAACCATATATAATAAATTTCATATTGGTTCCTATTTTTAAAGAATAATTATTAATTAATGAAATGTAATTTTTATTTACTAAAAATATAGACTAAAGTTTGAAGATTATTTTTTATAATATATGTTATAATTATATTAAGAAAGAGTCTTTATAATATGTTTTTTATAAATATTAATTAAATTAATGCAAAATAACTTGTTATTAGAAACTAGAGCTTTCTATTAATTATCTTGCACTTCATTAATATGAGATATAATCTATAATATTATTTGTACTTATTCTTATTATATTTATCTATATAAAATAGACATAATTATAGATTAATGCGACAAATATTATATATAGTAATGTTAATAACACTGTTGCTTGTTTCTTTAATGTAGGTTAAGTATAATCTCGCAAAGCTAAAAAATCTATAAGGAGCATTTATGCGTCATTATGAAATTGTTTTTATGGTGCATCCTGATCAAAGCGAACAGGTTCCTAGCATAATTGAGCGATGTTCTGCTATTATTAGTGCCGTTAAAGGTACTGTACATCGATTAGAAGATTGGGGGCGTCGTCAATTAGCTTATCCAATCTATAAATTACAAAAAGCTCATTATGTTTTAATGAACATAGAAGCAACACAGGAGGTTGTTAATCAGTTAGAAAATCAATTTAGATTTAATGATTGTATCATTCGCGCCATGGTTATACGTATGAAAAAAGCAGTCACTGAAGCATCTCATATGGTTAGAGCTAAAGATGACCGGCGGGAGCACCGAGAAGACGTTTCAAATGACATATCTCATGATTTGGAGACTAGAACTACTGAAGGATAATTATGGCAGGTAGAGATAATTTGGTGATTTTTTCTGGCACTGTGTATAAGGAGCCCAGGAGATCAGTGAGCCCCTCAGGGATACCGCATTGTCAATTTATTCTTGAGCACCGTTCAAGGCATATAGAAGCCGGTTTTTATCGGAGAGTTTGGTGTTGGTTACCGATAGTTATTAATGGTCAAGTTGAGCCAAGTATAGCTCAATGTATAGTAATGGGGATATCGTTGAATATTCAAGGTTTTCTTTGTTCTTATAAAGGGCGTCATGGATTGTATAAAATTGCATTGCATGCTAAAAAGATTGAACTTATAGAGTCTGGAGACTAGCTATATGGCACGTTATTTTCGTCGTCGTAAGTTTTGCCGTTTCACTGCTGAAGGGATTCAAGAGATTGATTATAAGGATATTGCTGTGTTAAAAAATTATATTACAGAAAGTGGTAAGCTTGTACCAAGCCGTATTACTGGTACACGAGCAAAATATCAACGTCAGCTAGCTCGTGCAGTAAAGCGAGCTCGTTATTTATCCTTGCTGCCATATACTGACCACCATCAGTAAATAATGGAACTATTTATTCAGTACTCAAAGAGGCTATAAGTTATGCAAGTGATTTTACTTGATAAAATAGTGAATTTAGGTAGTTTGGGGGAGCATATCAATGTGAAGTCAGGGTATGCTCGTAACTTTTTAATTCCACATGGTAAGGCTGTTCCTGCTACAAAAAAAAATATTGAATTTTTTGAAATTCAGCGTGTAGAGTTAGAAGCTAAAGTTAATAAGATTCTTCTTATAGCTCATCAGCGTGCTAAGAAAATCAATGAATTAAAAATGGTCACACTTCTGTCTAAAGCAGGTAACGAGGGTAAATTGTTTGGATCTATTGGTATTCGCGATATCGCAGAAGCTGTGACTAGGGCTGGCGTAGAAGTGATCAAAAGTGAAGTTCGTTTACCGCATGGTGTATTGAGAACCATCGGTGAACACGTAGTAAACTTTCAGGTTCATACTGAAGTATTGGCTCAACTTATTATTAATATAATCCCTAAGACTTAAAGAATTAAAGATTATTTTAATTTTATCAAAAACTTTAATGTATTTACTATTCTTTTGTATTAAAGTTTCAGATCATCTCATAAAAGAATGTCTTCTAATAAGATTCTCTTTTAAATATAAATAAAAGATTGTTTAACATAAACAAAATTTAATTAATAGTGTATTTTTAGTATCAGAGGTTATATAAATTATGTAATATAATACATATTTGTAAAATATGTTTTTAAGAAAAGATTTTTAATTATAGAATATGAACTTTCATGTTAGAATTTTTTTATAAATGGAACATTAGATTTTAACCGCCTATAATATAAAAAAGGTCAAAATTTGATGTTCCATTTATAATTATATATAAAATAATGATATTTTCAGATAAATATCTTCTATAAGACAGACTGTTATGATATATGAATATATATGGCGGAACGGACGGGACTCGAACCCGCGACCCCCTGCGTGACAGGCAGGTATTCTAACCAACTGAACTACCGCTCCATACTATTTAATTTTATGTATTTACTAAAACTTTTATATATCATAGATGGGATTAGAATATTCGTCAATAATTTTATATAGGAAAGTATTAGCATATTATCATTTTTTTAGCGCGGGATGAGGATCCCACAAACAGATTCCATTTTTTTCTTTTATTAAATTTAAGCGTTCTGTATGAGCTGTCAATTCATCTTCAGTTGCGTGAATTACGCAAAGTTTTGTAGAAGCATGAGATGTTTGATGATTATTTTTATTATTTATGATTGAATCACATGATATTTGCGTGAATAAAGGTAGCGTAATTTGTCCTCCAGTCATCATTAGAAAAATTTCTGCTAAAATTTCTGCATCCAGTAATGCACCATGCAGCGTGCGTTTACTATTGTCTATCTTATAACGTGTACAGAGTGCATTGAGGTTATTTCGTTTACCGGGGAATAGCTTACGAGCTATGGATAAACTATCTGTTATTTTGCAGAAAGTGTCAGTTTTTGCGATTCCTCGATGCAATCTAGAAAATTCATAATCAATAAAACCAATATCGAATGAAGCATTATGGATAACTAGCTCTCCACCTTTAATATAAGCTAAAAAATCATCAGCAATCTGTGAAAAAGTTGGCTTATCTTTTAAAAAATCATCAGAAATCCCGTGTATACGGAACGCCTCTGGTTCTACTAAACGATTTGGGTTTATATAAAAATGAAAATTATTTCCAGTTAGACGTCGATTAATTACCTCTACGGCTCCGATCTCAATAATACGATGCCCTTCATGCGGGGGACCAATGATATTCATTCCAGTAGTTTCAGTATCAAGTATAATTTGACGCATGGAATCTGTTCTCTCTTATTTGGGCTCATTTATATTAGGTTTTTTGTATTATACTATAATGGAGTCTTTGATCAATGCTTAAAAAGGTAGAAGTGTTTACTGATGGTTCATGCTTGGGTAATCCAGGTCAAGGGGGTTATTGCGCGATCATGCGTTATGGGAGATATGAAAAAACCTTTAGCGCTGGCTTCTATCTAACAACCAATAATCGTATGGAAATTATGGCAGCAATAGCTGGGTTAGAAGCATTGACTAAACCTTGTGTAGTCGTTCTTAGTACGGATAGTCAATATGTAAGACAGGGTATTACTCTTTGGATAGATAATTGGAAAAAACGGGGGTGGAAAACTGTTGATAATCAAAAAGTAAAAAATATTGATCTCTGGCAACGCTTAGAAAGAGCTATAATTAAGCATCATATGACCTGGAAATGGGTAAAAGGACACATGGGTAATATAGATAATGAGCGTTGTGACGAAATAGCTAAAACTGCAGCAGGAAATCCAACTTTATATGATTTTGGCTATCAGTTGCAATCTCAATCTTCTGCATTAGGTATTAGAATAGATAGTGATACTGTATAAGTCTTTATTAAGTTTTTTTATTAACAAAATAATAATATTTATGCACAATATATACAGTATACATAATATATCGTAAAAATGATATACAACATTTAATGATATTTTACATTAAATGCTAGTGCTAAATCATTTGATTATAAGAAAAAATCCATTCATCAATAATGAATGGCTATATGTTAAACGTTACATAATTTTAAGCTAAGATACAGAGCTTATAGTAAAAACAAGGAATAATTTAGATTTTACTTTGTGAATGAATGGAGTCTTTTAATAAATGGACACTATTATGTAACTATAAATTCTATGATTGCATAGTTTTGCACTAATAATATTGATTAATTTAGACCTAATAGTGAATGATAGTTACACACTTATTGTAAAAATTTTCTTTTATTGAACAATAGTTATTCAAGGTTTTATCTAATAGAATATTTTACTTAAATGATTATATATTTTACGAGAATATAAAAATATTTATACTCACATTCTTAAAATATGCGATTGTTTATATTATGAGTATAATTCTTATTATACTTATGATAACTTTTTAAGTAATGTATTATATAAAAAGAATTATTTCTTCTACAAGAAAAGCTGCAGTAAATGATTTTTTTAGATAAGTGATAATAATGATATTGTATGAAATTAGAATATAAGACATTAATAAATAAACTGGAATTGTTTTTTTAAAGATATTTGTAATCTTGTAAAGATTAGTTTATGGATTATATTTTAGATATTATCATAATAATATACTATAATTTTTCATGGTGTGAGTATGGATTCACAAAAGATAACCTTAACAAGCATCATCGCCCTTCAGGATAATTATATTTGGGTTTTAAATAATGATAATGATCAATGTTTAATGGTCGATCCAAGTGATGCTATTCCCGTTTTAGACTTGATAGCGAAAAAACGCTGGAAGCTTAAAGCAATTTTATTAACACATCATCACTATGATCATATAGGTGGTGTATTAACACTACTAACTATTTATCCTGATCTTATTGTGTTTGGGCCCCCGGAGACCAGTTATTATGGGGCAAATATACTTATCCAACATGGAGATAATATCAATATCTTAGATATGAATTTTAGAGTAATTGGTACACCAGGGCATACTTTAGGGCATGTTTCTTATTTTTCCTATCCTTATTTATTTTGTGGAGATACATTATTTTCTGCAGGTTGCGGAAAAATATTCGAAGGGACATCACAGCAGATGTTTGAGTCTTTGAAGAATTTAAATAGGTTGCCCGAGGATACATTAATATGTGGCTCACATGAATACACTTTATCAAATTTGACTTTTGCTCATGCACTTTATCCAGAAGATTCTGATATAAGAGGGTATTATTATCACGTTAAGGAATTACGTACCAAGAATATCAGAACTTTACCAACAACACTAGCACATGAGAGAAAAATCAATATTTTTCTTAGAACTAAAGATATAGAGTTGCAAAAAAAAATTACTATAAATGGATCGTGTTTAAATGAGAGTCAGATATTTAAACTATTGCGTTACAAAAAAGATCAGTTTCAAGAAGACATATAGTATTCGGTTAATATGGTATTATCATTATGGATACGTAATCATTTACTATGACTAAGATAGAAAAATAAAATTTTTTTATTTATTTATATTGAGAGCATAAGTAACGCTATTACCGAGCTTACAAAAAGAGGGCATAAATTTTTTATCCAAATCACAAAACTTGTATAAGTTAGACTAATACCTAAATAATTTTTTTTTCTAGTAAAAAATAGCCTAATCTTAAATAAATCAAGATTATTTTATGTAAAATAAACTATCTCCTTAATAATAATTTAAGATTAGCATGCATGTTTTGATGTCATATATATTCACTCAGTATAGGTGTTTTATCTTTTTTTATGAATTAAAAGCAATCTATATTTTTACTTAAAATATGTTAGATAAGAATGTTTCTGTGAGATGTTTGATATAGTTTAATTTTTACACGGATTTTTAATTATATTGTTTTATGTAATACCAAAGTAAGGATTGAAGGGCATCATGTTCAGATAAAGGTAGTGGTTTGAGTTTTTAAATTCTAGTTAAGATATGCGTTTAAATTTATATTTTATATTATGATGTTTTGCTAAAGGACTTAAATTAATAAAATTGCTGTTATTTTATATACTTAAAAATTGTACACTTAATATTCAAATAGCTTATTAATATCATATACATTATATTAAAAATATGTATATTAATATATATAAAAATATCCAATTCTTAAATAAGGTTGATAAATTTGAAGCTATAGAGAGATTCTTATTTAGAATGATTAATTAATATAAACGCGATACTTTACTATCAAAACCTATTGTAGATTTAGATCGGTAGATATTTAATGATTATTTCCCTGAAGCATTTTCTGATATCATTAAACTTTCTGTCCCAGATAATCACAATTTTCTATCAATGATTGGATACTTAGCTAAACGTTACGTGAAAAGCAGTACCCAGGTTTATGATCTTGATTGCTCTACAGGTGCAGTTACTATTGAACATGAGAAAAATATTTATGGCAGAAGTTGTAAAATTATTGCTGTAGATAATTTGGACGAAATGATCAAACGTTTCTGTATTGACATATAGTCTTTCTGTATCGCTGAGACAACAATTAAAATAATTAAGGATGATCTGCAGAATATTGAAATTTATAATGCCTTATTAGCGGTATTGAATTTTATTTTGCAGTTTGATTAAACAGGAGAGCGTCCAAACTTACTAAATGTGATATGAAGTGGGCTTAATACATATGGTATATTAGTTTTATCTGAAAAG
Organism: Candidatus Erwinia haradaeae; assembly: GCF_900698985.1. GTDB lineage: Bacteria > Pseudomonadota > Gammaproteobacteria > Enterobacterales > Enterobacteriaceae > Erwinia_E > Erwinia_E haradaeae_B. Next base: position 770,310 of record NZ_LR217730.1, on the reverse strand, counting down.
TTTACTTTTTCTGATATAATGATTGATCATATCTTGTTAGATATGTACTATGATTTTAATCGTATCAATGGCTGTAGTGATTTAGACATTTATCAAAACGTTATATGTTAGATAAGGTTATATTGACAAAGACCTTTGCAACTTACATTCAGCGACTAAAGAATACTGGTTTTCAGCATTATACACTCTGGTTTCAGTATTTTAATTTTGGTTCAATACTTGCATTAAAATTAGGTTCTATTGATAATAAAATGTTTATAATTTTTATTATATTATCTCTAAAATTCCTTTGAAGTATTAGTTAAACACCTGACTTATAATTACTTATTCCTGGTAACGTGAATTACTACATAATCATTTAAAGTTTTGAGAGCGGTCGATAAAATATTTACCTAATGGAAAACTAGAAGTTTTAAACTGATTGTATGGTGTTTTAGCGGGCAAAGATCAGATAATAGAGCATTAGCGTATAAGAATTAACAAGTTATTGCAAAATTTTATACCATGGCGTAAAGGTCCTTGTACATTATATAAGATGCATATTGATAGTGAATGGCGATCAGATTTTTAAGTGGGATAAGTTCTCTTCTCATGTTTCCTCTTTGTCTGGTTGTTTTGTGCTAGATACAGGCTGTGTTACTGGTTATTATATATGGCGTATGCTCGGGTGCGATACGTATCTAGTGGTGCGAATGGATCTAATGCCTATTTTTTGTATTCATTTGAAGCAATACAAAAATTATTAGGTAATGAGAAAAAACGCAGTTAATATCTTTAGACATAAAAAAAGATGTCTCTTTTTAAAGAACTTGATACGTATTCTCTATAAGAGAACTCCATCATTGTCTTGCTCCATTGGATGATTTACTTTAATTGAAATTATAGTTAATAAAAGTGGAGAAGCTAGTGTTAATAACATTGATTATTAGAGAGTAATAATTGAAGGATTCTAGAACCTTATAAACGTTACGTTCGGATGCATAATGTATATTTTATTCCATTAAGTTAAGTACTGAAGTGGTGGATAGAAAAATTTGGTTTTTTTAATGTATGTATTATTTCTAATATTATAATAAGCACTGAGGAAAAAAGAGCACTAACTGGATGATTAGCGTAGCCTTATCAGGCTTTTTTGCTCCGAAAGATCAGACAAAAAAATAGTAGAAGAATATCCTGTTCCGCAGCGCGCTATATTGATTGCAACGGAAAACTCCTAAAGAAAAACATCTGAAATTTGTATATTGGTTCAAAGAATTGTATCTTTTTATTTATCATTAACGGATAATTTTTTTGGTTCTATTTTCTATAGAATGACTGATATCATTTAATTATATCATTGATTTATATTCTTTTTATATATACAGACTTTCAATAATTATAATATCAAAATATTATGCAGAATTAAGGTAAAATTTTTTCGCTTTATTTTAAGATTGTATTAGATTAATAGGTACATATGGTATTTTTAATAAAAATATTTCCTTTGATATTCATATATTACATTTTATCTTGTCAATGTTTTTCAAGAAGTTATGAATTAAAATAAAAGCTTTTTATTAATTTAAAAATACATTAAAATATATATTTATATGAAGTGTAGCTATATTCCTTTTTTTATCTAAAATTATGTATTAATTATATATTATAATTATATTAGAAAAAACACATATCAAAAATTCATTGATCTACAGAGATCGCTCTTATAAAACATGCAATACTGCAAGGTACGAAATATTTCAAATAGTATTATAGATATAATATATAATATACTATGTAATTTTTAATAAAAGGGTAGATATATTTTCAATATCTAGAGCTTTCTGAATATAATTGAAATATGTTATGCATGATTTTTTTCATTCTGTATATATAACAAGACTCTAGATGAATAGAGTTCATTTTAGATTATGAGATTAGCTAATGTCTAAGTGATTATATACTAGCCAATATCTTTACTAGGGGTCTTTTTTAAATAGAGTGATAGATTGTATATACAATAATAATTTCAGTGTTTTTCATATATAATATATATATTATTAATAACTTGATTTATGCTTGTGCGACTTATTTCATACAATGTCAATTCAATTACATATTTTTAATGAAATTGTATTACACAATACAATTAAGATTAACCTATTGTATTTATCAAATTAAAAAGGTATGCATGTTAAATTTTATATGATATCTGATTGATTTTAAAGTGACTGTTTTCGTCGTTATAAGCACGTAATAGAGTGCTATTTTTTAGGTTTTTATTTAAAACTGCTTGCACCCAAATGATATTGTTTTTGAGTCGGCATGCACTAAGAATGATTCCAGAACGTCTCCAGTGATTACCGATTTTTATTTCTAGTTTGTCATTAGGTTCTAAAATTTTATCAGAGATTCCGGCTAGCCAATATAATGCACGTTGATTAGAATTGCGAAATGTAGTGCGTGCTACTACTTCTTGTCCTATATAGCACCCCTTTTTAAAACTGATAGCATCTAATTCATGTAAATTAAGAGCTTGAGGAATAAATTTTCCAGTTGTACTGCTTTCAATAATAGGTATGCCCGCCTCAATATCTAGAGCTAACCATTGTGGACTATTATTGAAGTATGCCTTGTTTTTGATATGTTTAACAAACATATCTGCTTTTTCTATTGTTGTTACTAGGATAAATCGTTCTTCTGGTCTTTTAAACCATAATAGCGTACTACTGTCTTGCTGAATGACTGGTGATAAAATATCTGGAAGGGTATAAAAAAAACTATCTAATGCCTTCTTAGCCTGGATACCAGCTATACCTAAAAGTATAGCTTGATCATCTGCAACCAACATGATTTTTGAGAATATTGCATATTTTTTTAATTCATTTAATTGTTGATCATATAAGCTACGACGCACAATATATGTTAATTGACTGCCGCGGTGGAACAAGCATAAATTACTCCATGTTTTTCCATCAGGACTACAATGAGCGGCATAGCGATGTTGGTTTGGATGTAGGGAGGCAACATCTAATGTTAGCTGACTTTGTAAATAGTTGATGCGATCATCACCAATAACATTTATTACAACCCATTGTTCTAACGACATCACAGTAAGTGGAAGTGTTTTTGAAGCTAATAGTGGTTGAGGCAAAAAAGGAATACTTAGCATTATTTAGGTCCTTGTTAATTCATGTTACCCTATATTTTCTTATATTACTTATGTGTAATATTTATACATTATAGTTAGTTAAAATAAGTGCTATTGCAAAATTTTATTTGCAATATAATATGTTATTAAAATAACAGGGAATGAAATAATATTACTTTTTTCTGACAATGAGGCGTGAATAATATTCATGAGTCATTTATATAATTTTTAAGAAAACTTATAAGTGGTGTAAATTAATCAACCTTGTGATGTTGCATTTGGTTATCTATTTTTAAGTAAAGATATCGTAAATGTTAACTATATATAATATATAATTAATAACAAATTTGATATGTATACAAAATCTTAATATACTGTAGTTATCTGATGTTTTTAATACACTTAAATATGAATTTTAGAAAAAATATTGTCTCTTATATTTTATATAAAACAAAGGTTTGTTTTTGCAATATTTCAGATAAAATTAAGATGTCTTATATTAACTATTATAATTTTCTTTGAAGCGATTAAATTCTTGGATAATAATTTTTAGTAGGTGATATTTAATCTTTTAAATTTTAATATATGTTTGTAATCATTGATATTCAAATACTATTGACATAAAAAATAAAATCTAGCATTCAATACTAAAAACATGTAATTCTGTTTGATTTTTTAATTATTAATTCTATGATATAATAATTTTCACTAAAATAAATTATTCTTAGATTTTTATTTTTATTTTATAGAAATATTTCTAGTTTATTTATGCATTCAAGTATCGATGGTTTAATAATAAATATTATTTTAAAATAACTATTTTTATTATCTTTAAGAGATTGAAGCAGTTTAGAGGTATTTTATCTAGCATCTCTTTTCCGTGTTATATTGCTATACAGATTAGATTAATAAAAATTAATCAAATTGAAGATATATTACAACATATGATGTGTACACGGTACTATACGTGTACAATGTTAAGATAAAACTTCCTATAAAATAAACAATAAAAATAAGATAGAGAATATTATGTTCAATAATTATATATTGATATTTTCATATAACGAGAACGACATTTTCGATAAACTAAATCACTTAATAATACATTTTATGTCTATTTTATAGCGATAATAGGATTATTTTATTGTAAAGACCGTCTTGATGTATGGCAATCTTTAGTGTTTTTTTTATATAAAAATGAAAAATTAGAGAAACATATTGTTATTGTAAACATCAATTTAGGGCTCCTAAAAGGCAATATCGCTAATATTAATTTAATAATAAATAAATAGTATAAATACTTTTATTTATTATTATATTTTTATATGTATTATAAGTTTTAAATTTTATGAAAAATATTTTGAGAAGGGTAAGCATACTGTATTATACAATTATATAAACTGTGTATAACATTAAAAATTTTTATGATTTTTAAAGATTATATTTTTATTGTTTTCGATATTTACGATAACATGAAGTTTTTGATTTTTCTGCATATGGATTTTTTGCTTCTTTAAATTGCATACGAATAGGTGTGCCTTTTATATTTAAGGAGCGCCTAAAATAGTTGATTAAGTATCGTTTATAAGATTCTGGTAGGTTTTGAACCTGATTGCCGTGTATTACAACAACAGGAGGACTATACCCACCAATATGAGCATATTTTAGCTTAGCTCGTCGAGTAGTAACTAGCGGTGGTTGGTGCTCTTTAGTTGCTTGCTGCATAATGCGAGTAAGTGCAGATGTATGAATTTGTCGTGTTGCACAAGCATAAGCTTCAGTAATAGAGTTAAATAGAGGTAATAGGCCACTGCCAGTTATCGCGGAAATAAAGTGAATTCTTGCATTATCAATAAAGCTTATACGAGAACCTATCATAGTTTTTATTTCATTGCGAAAAGCATTGGATAGAGTATCCCACTTATTAACTATGATAACTAAAGACCTTCCGCTATCAAGAATAAACCTTAGAATTGAAAGGTCCTGATCTGATACACATTCTTTTGCATCAAGCACAAGAAGTGCTACGTTAGCATTCTCAATTGCTTGCAGCGTTTTAATAACAGAAAATTTTTCTATGGCTTCTGTTAATTTTTTGCGTTGTCGCACTCCAGCCGTATCAATTAAGATGTACTGACGGTTTTTATATTCCATTGGAATATGCACACTATCACGGGTGGTGCCCGGAAGATTCCCAACGATCACTCGTTTCTCACCTAACAGGGCATTAGTTAATGTTGATTTACCTACATTAGGTCTGCCGACGATTGCTATTTTAATAGGTAGGTTGCTGGGATTGGAATTAGTGTATGCTGATTGTGTAGCTAAAGGATATCTATAATTGTTATTTTTATATTGTTTAAAATTAGGTATTGTTACTAAGTTGTGTTTTATCGTTCTGTTATGTGGCTCGTCTTTTAATTTTTGCTCCATTATATCCATATAAGGCAAAAGGGCTAGTGTGATAAGACTTGTGACTCCTTCTCCATGAGAGGCATCAATAGGATATACCTCTCCGAGTCCAAGTGACCAGAATTCTGCTATCGCCGAGGGCACGTCAAGACCCGCTATCTTGTTAGCAACAACAAAAGTTGATTTTTGACTGAGACGTAAATACTGAGCAACAATCACATCTTCTGGCATTAACCCAGCGCGGGCATCAACTAAAAAAAGTATTATATGCGCTTCTATAATGGCTATTTTTGATTGTTGTAACATCTGACTTGAAATGTCTTCGTTTTTATCATCGATGCCACTTGTATCAACACAAATAAATGTGCACCCTGAGATATGAGAATAACCATATTGGCGATCCCGAGTAACCCCAGGAAAATTGGCTACTAGAGCATCTCTTTTCCGTGTTAAACGGTTAAAAAGGGTAGATTTTCCTACATTAGGTCTCCCGATTAATGCAATGATAGGTATCATGTTGACCATCTTATTATTCATTATAAATTCCCAACTATTCTACCAACATAATACTATAAAGTTACCAATTATTTTTAATTATTATTTAGTTATAATAACATATTAGTTATTATAACAGTATATTCCTCTAAAAGAATACTCAGGTATTTAAAAGTATTAGAATTTATTACAGCTAAAATTGGGATGCATAAAAAATCTAAGTGATTATCGTTATGATAATAATGATATTGTGTGATATTTTATAATAAAATTTATCAATACAATCGAATGTAGTGCGATTTTATCTTTAAGATCTACTTAATTAAGGGTTACACACAGAATAAAATTAAATAGATGAAAAGCATATTCTTGTAAAAATCACTAAATTAATAAATGATATTACCTTTTATGAGTTTTTGATAAAAAAGAAAATCAGTTTTATTTTAGGATGGTGCATAGTACATATTTTTTATTTACTGTAAAATAAAGTAATATAAAATTTAATATTATCGTATTTAATAAATACTGATCATTTAAATATATTTAATTTATGGAAAATATTAATATATAGTTATTCTAATGGATAGCCTGATTAGAAATATTCAAGAGAACTATTTATTTTTTTAGATAAAAGTGATATTTTTCAAAAAATCAATAATTTATTCGTGTTGTAATGATATGTTTCTTTAGGTAGTAGTAGTTGATTTGTAATTCATGAACTTAGGGATAAGATCGCGTACTCTAAAAATATACTTTACATTAGCATGGTGAAATTTCACACCAAATAGTAGAATGTTTTGTAATACATATCTAATTATATAAACTTATGCATAAGGAGTCATAAAATACGAAAAAATCCAAAAGGATTAATAGATGCGAAAAGATGTTCAAGGATTCTAAATATAATTATCTGTTAAAGATCTGATCAGTTCATTTATCTTATAAGTTATACATATGATAATTATTTGAAAAATCATTAACTTTATTAATGTTTTTAGAATGTTATTAAGAACATTAGTTATTGAGATAGTTTTAATTTTCTAAAAAAATTCTTCTTAATATAGAAGAAAGATTGCTTTTGCTAGAAATAAATATATATTCCAGAAGCTTAAGCAGGGAGAGCTGATAATGCAGTGCATGATGAGTCTCAGGTTTTTAAAGATTTCTTACAAGGAGTATACATGTTAATCACGGCAAGCACTCTATACCGTGACACGGGAAATTTTTTACGCCATCAGTTGGTTAATATTTTGTTAATAGTATTTTTTACGTCATGCGTGATGGCAGTTATTAGTAAAATTTTTATGCCATCTCTTGAGGAGATTCAGCTTCTTGGTGAAGATGCTTTATCAGGCGCTACAAGAAGCTTGATAGAGATGGTACAAAACATGTCACCGGATCAACAGAAGGTGCTGTTACGACTCTCAGTAGCTGGGACTTTGTCTTCTTTAATTGGTCATACATTGTTGTTAGCTGGAATGCTAAGCTTAATTTCTATTGCTTCATCTGGAAGACCAGTTACGGCATTACACGCAGTTGGTGCATCATCTTCTAATCTTTTACGTTTATTGTCTCTTACTTTTTTGATGATGCTTAGCATACAAATTGGATTTATGTCTTTGGTTATACCAGGAGTTCTTTTAGCTATTACTTTAGCCTTATCACCCATGGTTATCACTACGGAGAAGGTCGGACTTATAAGTGCGATATATACTAGTGGCCAACTTGGTTGGACGAACATTAAGTTGATAGCGCCGATTGTTAGTTTTTGGATTCTTGGAAAACTCTTAGTTCTTTTAATAGCTTCAAAACTTTCTATGCTGCCTCCAGATGTAGCTATAGTGTTTTTAGATATACTGAGTAATTTCTTTTCTTCTGTACTTATTATTTATTTATCTCGTTTATACATGCTATTAAAGTCATAAAATAAATCTGTAGTAATAATTATTGATTTTGACTATTATCTGGATCACTATCATGAAGCAATTTCTCGATTTTTTGCCACTTTTGGTTTTTTTTATAATTTATAAGATATATAATATTTTTATTGCATCTAGTGCATTAATTGCTGTATCAGTAGTTATTTTATTATTAAAGTGGCTTTTGTATCGCACATTAGATAAAATATCATTATTAACTTTTTTTTTAGTTGCCATGTTAGGCGGCCTTACTATTATTTTTCATAATCCCGATTTTATCAAATGGAAGGTTACTATTATTGATAGTATTTTTTCTATTGCTTTACTATCTAGTTACTTTTTTATGTCAAAATCTCTTATGCAAAAAATGCTAAACACACAGATGCACCTACCAGAAATTATTTGGCGTCGTTTAGATCTTGCATGGGGGCTTTTCTTTTTATTCTGTGGTGTAGCTAATATCTATGGGATATTTTATTTCTCCCAAGATGCTTGGGTAGATTTTAAAGTCTTTGGATTGGGCGGTTTAACATTACTATTTGCACTACTAAGTGGATTTTATGTATTTCGTTTTATTTCTAGAGAAAATAATTAGTAGCATGATAAATATATTTAGTTTGAAATTTTTTTTAAATTTATCTGTGCGCTACTCATAGTTATTAAAAAATTAATTAAGAGTATACCATGAATAAAGATTTGCGACAACCATTAGGTAAAATCGTTTTAAAAACCCTTGCTATGCCAGCAGACACTAATGCCAATGGGGATATTTTTGGTGGGTGGCTTATGTCACAAATGGATATGGGTGGTGCAATTTTAGCCAAAGAAATCGCGGGGGGACGTGTAGTTACTGTCCGTGTTGATGGTATGATTTTTTTGATGCCAGTTACGGTGGGTGATGTTGTCACTTGTTATGCAAACTGTGTTAGAACTGGTAAAAGTTCTATCACCGTTCAAGTAGAATTATGGATAAAAAAAGTATCATCAGAGCCCATTGGTCAGAATTATTGTGCGACTGAAGCGGTATTTATATATGTTGCAGTGGACTATAATGGTCACTCACGATCTTTATTAAAAGATAAGCAGAATTTTATTCTTTAAGTTAATTAAAACCAATAAATTATTGTAAGCTTATAGGGCATTCTGTAGGTTTTAGAAAAAATATTAATAATATATATTATATTAAATTGATCCTGCCGAGGATTCTTTTATAGCACTTATTATTTAAAGTTATATTACAATCGATTGATAATTAAAGGTAAGAATATATATAATTTTTTTAGATTCTATAATTATATAGTTGTATTTATTTTAAATAGATTTTGTTGTTAATTTTAAGATTATTTAGAGTCACAAGTAGAGGCTATTTATTGCATTATTAGTTAAAATGAAAGGGGGTTTTTATAAACAGCATATTTATTTTTAGTAACCGCTCCTGTTATTATATTCAGTTTAAGAGATATATATATAATGATTATAGATTTTATATAAAAAAGAGGTTGAATAAAATTTTTATTACAGATAGATAGAATGTTGTTGGCCATTGGATCTGACTCTATGGGTAATCATTATGATTTGCTTTTTAAGTTTGATTTAAAATTGTATTACTCGATTTCTATACAAAAATAATTCCTTTTCAAACATGTTTTTTATAGATTATAGTGATCTTATTGTGCTAATTAGGAATTTTTAGTATTTTAATAGATAACTTATTTTATCATGCTTCTAAAATTTATATACAAAAATAAGTGGTGTTAAGGCTTATTTTAGATTTATTAAGTTAAAATTCTGTATCGATAGATGGATGCATTAATGGATATTTAAAATGATCATGGACCTCTTTCACTGAATTTTCTGAGATTGATTTTTGTATTTTACGTTTTTTTATTACATATAAAGTATAAATAAAAAAAGTGTTACATGATGGATTATTATCCTAGAATTATGCAATAGTTTACTCTATAAAAAATATGCATAATATATATTAATTATAAAGTAAGATATTTGTATAAAAATAGCGTCAGGTTAACAGGTTGTTTTATTTATATATGATACATTTATATTTTATCTATTTATTTTGAGATTTATTATAAGATTTTCAAAAAAGATAACAATCCATGTTATTTCATTTTTTTTGGATACGATTAGTGTATGGTTTTGATTAGATCAATAATTATTTGTCACCTATAAAGATCTATTTTTCTTACTAAGTTACATTTAGTAATATGATTACTTATAAAGTTTAAATTAAAGATGTATATAAAAATAGAGACGAATCGACAGATAGATCAAATAGATTGTGTATAACATATAAATATAAGATACAAGAGGTTGCCTATTTCGTAGGTTAATGATAATCCATTTTATCTATCTAATATGCAAACCTTTTAGATGCACCTAAAGAGAAAAGATAATATTATGGATGTGTTTTATTAGAAACAGAGTCCTTTGGGGCGTTAATAAACACATGCTAATTATTTTATGCATAATATCAAAAGATTGTTGAAATTTATAGTTTTTATTTTTTAGATCTGACATTAAGTTAAATAACACTCTATAATAACAATATTTAGATAAGATGTGATAGTAAACAAATATTATAATAAATGATAAACTTATATTTGTATCAGTATAGAAGGAATTTATTTAGTGATCGCTTCTATATATAAATACTTGTAGTATGCGAATTTATATTTTCTTTGTGTTAAATTTAAAATACTCTACAGGATTTGAAATTTTTTTTAAGATGATCAATATACAAAACAATGACTAATATAAACAAATATCTACATATTGTCATTAGATTCTATCTAATATCAAATATCTTATTATAGGTAAAATAAATTTTATATATACTAGAATAGTATATTTTATTTTTTTGGTTAGGATGCTAATCCTGAACATTATTTTTTTATTATTATATGGCAGAATCAATGAAAGAATCATTCCATATGACAGAACAAAACAACATTACTGAACAACGATATTTTTTGGAAGAAACAGTAAGGCGCGCATTGCAGTTAACTACACCTAATTGTGATGGTATGGAGATTACAGTCCTTCAAACGAGTGGCATTAGTATTAGGACGAATTATGGAGCTATAGAAAATATTCAATTCAATAATAATTCTGAATTTTATGTTACTATTTATTATAAATATTGTACGGGAACGGTTTCCTCTACTGATTTCACTTTAGGCGCCATTAAAAAGGCGGTAAATTCTGCTTTTAATATAGCGCGCTATACCTCAAAAGATCCACATCACGGTTTAGCAGATCGTGAGTTATTAGCCTTGAATAGTCTTGATTTAGATTTATACCATCCGACAGTGCTAAATACAGATCATTTTGTGAATTTAGCATCTCGGGCAGAAATGGCGGCACTGCAATGGGATCGACGCATTATTAGAACTGAAGGTGGTCATTTTGATGGTCGCATTGGTATTACAGTTTTTGGTAATACATATGGCATGCTACAGAGTTATTGTAATAGCTGGTACTCATTAGCTAGTCATGTTATAGCAGAAGAGAATGGCAGTATGGAACAAGATTATGCTTATACTGTCAGTCGAGCGATAGAAGATCTGCAATTACCAGAAGATATTGGTCAAAAATGCGCTCTTCGAACCTTATCACGTTTATCTCCGCGGAGATTGTCTACCATGCAATCACCCGTTATCTTTTCTGCAGAAGTTGCTACAGGTCTTTTTGCGTTATTAGCTATAGCTATCAGTGGTAGGCAGATCTATCGTAAATCTACATTTTTATTAAATAGCATGGGTCGACAAATTTTACCTAAGTGGTTAAGCATTGAAGAGCATCCGCATTTATTAAAAGGACTAGGCTCATCTCCATTCGATAGTGAAGGTGTTAGAACTAAGCAACGTGATATTGTTAAGAATGGCGTATTAAAGAGTTGGCTTCTTAGTAGTTATTCAGCACGGAGATTAGGTTTACAAAGTACTGGGCATGCAGATGGAATCCATAATTGGCTTGTGCTTGGTCATAAAATTGATTTTAATGATATGTTACAACAAATGGGCACAGGTCTTTTGGTTAATCAATTAATAGGTCAAAGTGTGAACCAGATGACAGGAGATTATTCACGTGGCGCATCAGGCTTTTGGGTAGAAAACGGTATAGTACAATACCCAGTTAATAAGATTACTATTGCTGGAAACCTCAAACATATGTGGTATAATATAATTTCTATGGGCAATGATATCGAAAAACGTAGCAATATTCAGTGTGGGTCTGTATTGCTATCTAACATGCAGATATCTGGAGAGTAATACATCTCACACAGATCAAAACAAAGTAGAACAATTATAATTTTTCATGTAAAATAAATATGATTTTTATCTTTTTTATATGATTTAAAAGAGCGTTGATGCATTAATTTTTCTTATATATGGTATGTGTATGTAAAAAATCCTATAAAAAGAATAGATTAACTATTTGATCTAATTTCATAGATATATTAGCTATATTTTTTAATTTTATTTTAAAATATCTAGAATAATATAAATTTTTTACTAAAAATAAGCCTTTAAAATAATATGAGTGATTATTAATACTAATAGATTATTAAGATATATTAGATGGTATTATACGGTATTTAAATGCTATTTATATCTATTTTTTATATAATTAAAATTATTTATTTTATGATCAATCAATCATTATTAAAGATTATCAAAATAATATTTAATATTTTCTATATATTGGAAGATAACATATTAGTTATTAACTACTAGTAATTTTCTTAAATTTTAAAATCTATTTCTTTTTTCTAGTAACAATGCTCAATAAAACATAACTCATTAAAATGTTACACTGTACGCTTAGAAGATATCTTTTGTATAATTATTTGCGGATTATCTAAAAAATAAATAACTGTTTATATTAAAAGATGATTCTTTATAATATAATTAATTATTTAATAATATAATTGATAATATTGAATTATACCTATAATAATTATATGGAGATGTATGTCTTATTAAGGAAGATAGTAGAATATAAATTAATGCTTTTTGAATTATCTATCTAATCTATAATTTAAAAACATACATTTGATAATTTTTATTATATATCATTTTTAAGTAAAAGAATATTCAATATTTTAATATGTTACGCATTGAACCCATACAGGTTTGGAATTATAGTTTATAAAACTATGTATGAATCATGTATTTATTATATTTTTTTTTATATTTTTATAAAATTAAAAGATATAGTCATTGCTTTTTCAAAGAATTTTCGCTTTTATGTTTAATAAACTATGTATTTATAAGGCTGTATATTATATTAGTGCATGGATATCTTTATATAATGTATTCTTATATTAATATATATTAATGATTATCATAATAATAATCTTTTACTATAGATCATAACTGAATTCATCGTTTAGATATTATTTGACAAATAATATTTTTTATATAAAGATTAAAGAGTAAGAAAATTATTTTCTAAAACGACCTAGCGTATTATTGTGCTAAGTGAAAAAAAATTCTATTTTAGATATATCATAAATATGATATCTCGTCGACGAATAGTTAGTAAGATCATCTATCCTCCTTATTATGTTAGATTTAATGTTTTTATGTAACAGAACTATAGAAGGTCAACATAATTATTCTCGGTTAAGATCTATATCCTGAACCTAATCAGGCTCATGGGTTAGTTTTTTGTTTTTTCTGATATTATAATCTCCCGGTCTCTGATAAATATATAGAAAGAATTTTTTAGTCATGTTCCAGGATTTTCAATGTCACCTTACGGATTTCCAAAAAGCTAGGCAGATGAGAGGTGTTATTACTGAATGGTGTTTTAATCGTAGAATCTGGAAAATCCCACTCTTATGTCCATCTTGTCTGAGATTTTTTATCAATCAAGTAATTGCTATTATCCAATTAATACTGTGAAAAATAGTCTTTTGTCTTGTGGGGGTTCTGATACTTAAAAAATTTAGTTTAATTACTAATAGACGTCATTATATATGACTTAAATCACATCCTTTTGTATTTTTTGCGTATTGTAGATTTTTGGCTGCGTGCACTTCTCTAAAAGCAACTGATAGCTAAATAATATAGGAAAAATATCTATTCATTAAGTTTCATGATGATTATCAATAATATATATTCTATATTTTAATATTCATTATGCATGATTATTAAAGATCATGACAAGATTATAAAATAACATGTATAGTAAAATGTCTACTAGAGAGTATGTAAGACATAAATCCTATAAAAACAGTAGCTATGTAATGCAGCTACTGTTTTTATAAATTGTGTATTTTATATAAATCTTGTTATCTAAACTCTAATCAGTATGAACGATTTTGCTTTTAGAAACAGCTACCATGGCAGGACGAAGAAGACGATTATTGAGCGTATAACCTTTTTGCATTACCATGACTACATGGTTTGGTGCGATGTCTGTAGAATCTATCATCGTCATGGCTTGGTGAATTTCTGGGTTAAATGGTATGTTAGTCGTACTAATAACTTCCACTCCAAATTTTTTAACTGCATTTAGCAACGATTTCATGGTTAGCTCAATACCTTCAATCATCACTATTAATTTAGAATTATCTTTATCTGCTATTTCGAGTGCTCTTTCAAGATTGTCAATTACAGGTAAAAGTTCACTAGTAAATCTTTCTAAAGTGAACTTATGTATTTTTTCTATCTCTAATTTCGTTCGGCGTCGAATATTTTCAATTTCAGCTTGAGCGCGAAGTTGTATATCACGCGCACTATTTTGAGATTCAGCTAACTGCACCTCTAATTCGGTAAGACGTTTATCGCGCTCCTCTATTACTTCTCTAGCCTTCTCTTTGATCTTTATTTCTGTTTCTTCGCTCTCAATGGTCTCTGAGACTGGTATATTAGGAATATTATGTTCTTGACTACTCATAAATTTCTCCGCGTTTGTGCATATTCATTGCGCTGCTTTGTTTTATTATGGGGGTTTGTATCACAGTTTCAAGAGAAGTGTCATTATTAGAGAAATTTACTTTTCAAGGGATATTAATAAAATGAATCAGCCCTTTAGTTGTATTGGGATCGTTGGATATCCGCGTTATCCCGCTATGCTTGGTACTTGTAGTATGCTGTATCGTTGGTTAATCGACGCAGGTTATCAGGTTATCATTGAGAACAAGATTGCGAATGAATTAAAGATTTTCGAAAGAATAGCCATAGGTACTTTATCAGAGATTGGTTGCGCTGCTGACCTTGCGATAGTAGTAGGTGGTGATGGTAGCATGTTAGGGGCCGCGCGCGACCTAGCACGATATGACATTAAAGTGATAGGTATTAATCGTGGAAAGCTTGGATTTTTAGCCGACCTTGATCCAGATCATTCACAAAAACAGCTCTCAGAAGTTTTAGAAGGACATTATGATATTGAAAGACGTTTTTTACTTGAAGCGCATGTATTGAATCAATTAGGATCGCCTTATATTGGTACTGCCATGAATGAAGTGGTTCTTCATCCGGATACAGTAGCACATATGATTGAATTTGAAGTATATATAGATGAAATGTTTGCTTTTTCGGAGCGCTCTGATGGTCTGATTGTTTCTACACCTACAGGTTCTACGGCTTATGCACTCTCGGCTGGGGGACCCATTTTAACGCCATCATTAGATGTTATAGCTCTTGTCCCAATGTTTCCGCATACATTATCAGCACGCCCACTAGTAATTAGTAACAATAGTAGTATTTGTTTACGTTTCTCATCTATTTACACTGATCTAAAGATTAGTTTTGATGGACAAATAGCCATGCCTGTTCAAAATAATGGAAATATCTTAATTCGTCGCACTAATTATTCTCTTAATTTAATTCATCCTAAAAATTATAATTATTTTAGTATACTGAATTCTAAACTTGGATGGTCAAAAAAATTTTTTTAAAAATTAATCTATATTATGCTCTTTATGGTTTCTCATAGAGAAGTAGCATTGATTTATTTTTAGTGAAGCAGAAACTTATTTTATGTCATATACAATATAGGTAGCTTATTTGCGAGAAGGGTTTAGTTTAGTGTTTAATGGGTGGATACATAAACTCCTGGAAGGTTGTGCATTTTTCAATTATCTGTGCCTTTCTAAGAATAGCTTCTACTGCTTGTTCTTCTAGATCAGTATTATATATGTTTTTCATGAGTTCAGTATTCGATTGATATTGAGCTATAACCGCTTTTGGATCGTCATAAGCAGAAGCTATTTCTTCTATTAATGCTCTAACACGCTCTTTATTGGTTGTAATATTATAATTATAAATAACTTGAGTAAGAAGCAAATTCACTAGTATACTATGCTTGGTTTCCTCAAAAGAGATCATTTTAGAAGAATTCACTTTTTTTTTCGTTGTATTATGATAATTATTATTTTTCTGTTTTTCCAAAAGAGCCATCTTACTATCCACTAACGTATCTGGAATCTCTATGTAGTTTGTTTGTACTAATCCGATAATAACCTGTGATTTTATAAAATGACGGACTGCATTATTGAGTTCACGCTGCATGTTTTGGCGCACTTCTGCATGTAGCGTTTTAAGAGAGCCTTCTTTAACACCGAATTTTTTAATAAAATCTGTATCAATTTCTGGAAGAGTGTATGTTTCTACTTTTTTTACTAAAATATCAAATTTTATCGTTTGCCCTTGTAACGCTAAATTATTGTGATTTTTCGGAAAACATATTTCACTGGTAAAGTGTTCACCTGTTTTATGCCCAATAATACCTTCTTCAAAAACAGAGGTCATCTGTCCATCTCCGATGATCAATACAAGATTTGATTCTTTAAGATTTGGTAATGCATCGTTGTTTTTGAAGCCGCTAAATTTTATTGTAACACGATCTTTTATCCTAATAGGAGCATAAGTCTCCTTCCAGATAGCTTTTTGTTGACGAAGTATTTGTATCATTGAATCAACATCGGATTCAGTAACTGTTATAATTGGTTTTTCAATTTGTATGTTTTGAATTCCCTTTATCTCAATAGCTGGATACACATCAAATTTTACAGAGAAGGTGATATCTTTATCATCTGCGCTTTCCAGTATAATGTATACTGGGTTGCTAGACGGGTGAAGTTGATTTTTTATCATCATATCCATAAAGTAACGCTGCATTAATTCGTTGATCACGTCTTGTCGGATAGAGTGACCGTGATATTGTTCTATAATATGAAGCGGAGCTTTTCCTGGACGAAAGCCATCTATTTTTGATTTTTTTGCTATTTGTGCTAGTTTTTTTTTCACTGTGTCTTCAATCACTATTTTTTCAATAGTTAGTGTTATACACTTATTAAAATCTTGTGTATTATTTGTTAAAGCTTTCATTTTTATCTCCGAATGACCTATTTCGTTTGTTTTTGAGAAAACATTTTTATTTTAAGAGTATAATTCGATTAACTAGATACTGCATTCACTCCTTACTTATAAAGTCTCTTAATTGGAGAGAATTAATTATATTACAATCAATCACAGTCATATCGTTTTATCTTGAAAAGTTCGTGATAAAGTTTATCGATAATAAGATTATATTATTTTAGTTTTTTTTGCATGAGTTGAGCTTCATGATAGGATAGTTATACAATGTGAGGATAAAATACGATTTTAATAGATAATTATTGATAATATAAGAAATTAAAAATTTTTTTCTTTATAATATTTTTACCACATAATAATTTTTTTATATATAAAGAATATATTACTAGTTTTTTTCATAGTAATTATAAATCATCATGTTTTTCTATTAATATCTACTATTTTGTCATATTATTTAAATAAGTATGTTTATAATTAAACGTAAATAGATAATACTCGAAATTTATCAAATATTCTGCAATATAAAATAGCTCAGATATTTTACTAGTACATGACACTAATTTTTTATAGTTTTTTTATGTATTAGTAATACATGTATATCTTAATTATAAATAAGACAGACATCAAAAGACATAATATCATATATATAATATTATACTATAATTAGTAATTGAATATTGACACATGAAAAGTAGTATCTTATAGATACTTATCTAATTTTACCTGCTTTATTAGAAACACTTGAAAGTATTAGTTATTATAAAATAATAAGCATGTATAGTTATTTACCTTTACATTGATGTCAGATACGGTGTTATTATCAAATAATATTGAAAATATTTATGCTGTATTTTGCAAAATATATATGTTATTAACAATTTTTTGCTATTAGTTACCATGCTATAAATAGCATTAATGTATTTGTTATTTCTTAAATAAACAGTTTTCTTTTAAGTAATATAATGTTATGCAATAATTAACTATATATAAACTATATATACCCCTATAATCAGAGGTATATATAGACATCATACTTTATTAAATTACTGGTTTTCAATATCTTGCATATCTTTAACTTCAATTTCCACACGTCGATCTGGTGCTAAACAGACAATCAATTCTTGTTGATTTTGCACTGCATCACATGTATGTGTAGAAGCTGGGTTAGTGCTTCCTTCACTATGTGAGGAAATCTGGGTATTTGGTACACCCTTATCTATTAAATAGTCCACAACTGCTTGAGTTCGTTTTTCAGATAGTTTTTGATTATATTGCTCCGAACCAATGCGGTCACTATAACCTACTACTACTATAGAAGCGTTTTTAGTGTCTAGACTATTAACTTTAGTATACAATTGATCTAATATCTTTTGACCATCTGCATTTAGATTAGCTTGATTAAACGCAAATAGTACATCAGATTTTAAAGTGAAATGATTATTTTCTGGAGCGGAAGGTGATAAAGGAATAACACTCTCTTCTTCATCTTTACCAAAATGATAAGAAACACCGATATTGAGTAAACCATTGTTAGGGCGTGCACCAATAGTTCTAGCATTTCCGATATTATTTACCCATTGGTAGTCTAATCGTGTGGACCAATTTTTATTGATAGTATATTCCATTCCCAATGCTATAAGTGGTGACACACCGCTATCTTTAGAGCGCAGGTTAATATTGGTCGGATTAGTCTGCACTGTATTGGCATGCCACATCATGCTACCTAAACGGGTATATGCATCAAGATTATTAGAAATTGGATAGTTAATTTTTGCTGCTAGTTGGACTCCTTGTGCTTTAAAGGCACCATGAATGGTCTTGCCTTTATTTGGCATGCGACCAAACCAGTCATATCCTAAATCAAAACTTAAGTGCGGATTTGCTTGATAACCAAAAAACATACCAGAACCTAGTTGGCTCCGATGGTTAGGGCCATCATTTTGTTGGTGTGGGATATTAGAGTAACCGGTATCATCGTAATGAGACCAGCCCAATTTAACACCACTATACCAAGTGTTATCCTTAGGAGTAGCTCGCGCTACTGTAGCAAAACTAGCCAATGCCACTGCAATTGCGATAGCTGTTTTTTTCATTTTTTATGCCTCGTTATCATTTTAAATAAGCAATGAGCATAAGTTAGCTCTTTCGGTTCATCTCTTTGCCAAGTGATTCAGGTTATTTATCTTTCTACCATAATTCTAGAAGAACTTGGTTCCTTAATGCACTAAAGTCTACAACGTACTACAAAACTTACAAGTATGTTGTCGCATACCCTGATATAATAATAAGCAGAAATATAAACTATAACAAAGCCTCTGTGTTTGAGGAATGGGTATGAGATAATAATATGCTACTTTAGTATATTAATTTAGGCTCATAGATTGTAATATTTAATATTTTGTGATTACAAACTAGAACAGCAAAGCGTTCTATGTAGTATTAATAATTTTTACAGTCATTCTGCGTAATATAGTAAATATCTCACAAAACATTTTTTAGTTCATGTACCATATTATATATGGTTTTAGTAGTTATATATTCTGCACTATACGCTTATCTCCAGGTGAGTGAATAAGAAATCCATAATGATTATAATATAATCTAGTCTAAATTGAGTAAAATTTTTAAGAGTATAGCAAATAAGTTTTTCTAGATCTGTATAGATAACTATAATATTTCCGTAAAATTAAAGTACACAAATAGTATGTATAGCATATATAGTTCTATGAAGACCAGGTTTTCTGGTGTTATATATGTTTTAAGTATTATCTAGGGCAATTGAATAGCTCAAATATCTCATAATACAGCATAATACTGTATTATACTGCATAAAAACTATGATTTTTCTAGCGTGAGTAATAAATAAAAAAACTAATATAAATGTTATAGTACTGATATAAATAGACTACATGCGTAAAATATATAGAATATTATAATGATAACAATGATACAGATTAGGTTATACTTCAGAGGTAAAGTCGATTTAACATTGTTAATAAAAATATTAAATTCTCGCTGTAGTATTGTATAGAATGGAATAAGATTAAAAAAAGATATTGTCGGGTAGTTTTAGTATATGAACAAGAGTTCATAAGAGTTAAGTAGTCATAATAGACATAATATATGATGTATGTTTGTGATAAAAAAGGTCATCTTGGGATGTGAAATGATAAATGAAGAGTTTGTATATTTTTAAAAATGTTATTAGCAAATAATATGCTGAATTAGTTTTTTATATTAGATCAGATATTTAGTTAGTTAATCTCATAGAGTATATAAATGTATATATAGGGGAATATGTTGTGTATCTCAAATATTAATTACAATTAAAGGATACTAATAACGTGTGACTATAAATAAAAATAATTTGACTAAAAATGTTAAGTTCTTATGTAGATTTATATAAATTAAATACCTTAGAGAGATTTGTTTGTATTAAAATACCAGTAGGCTAAAAAAAGTATAGTAATTCTAGTTAAAATTCAGGGGATTATATAGAATTTATTCTATATTTTACTATTACCATCTTAAATAGTAGATACTTAAAATAAACTTTGAGTAGCAGAAGATGATACATAATGAATTGTATAATAAATCCTACTTTAATTAAGTTAAACTGTATTCAGCTCTTTACCTAATTTACCATCTTAACTTGAGAAAAAGTTATGTTGAACGCATTTAAACTAGAAAGAAGTCGTCTGCGTCGACTTATATTGGGGGGGCCCAATAGTAGCGATAATCTTAGTGAATCAATTTGGGTGGATCTCATTGGGCCAGAAGAAACACAACGTGCTCGTGTGCACAGCGTACTAGGTCAAGTTTTAGCTACAAGTCCAGAATTAGAAGATATAGAGGCTTCAGCTCGCTTTTTCGAAGATAAAGATGGTTTACATATCCATTCTTTTTTTCTATATGAGGACATAGATGATCATGCAGGAAATTCAACTGTAGCATTTACTATCCGTGGGGGTCGTTTGTATACCTTGCGTGAAAGAGAGCTTCCAGCCTTCCGCTTATATCGTATGCGAGCACGGAATCAAGTATTAATTGATGGTAATGCCTATGAGATTTTACTTGATCTTTTTGAAACAAAAATTGAACAGTTAGCTGATGAAATAGAAAATATCTCTAGTAATTTAGAAAAATTTAGTAGAGTAATTATGGAAGGTCAACAGGGAGATGAATTTGATAATGCTCTTTTAGCTTTGGCAGGTCAAGAGGATATAGGATGGAAAGTGCGCCTTTGTCTAATGGATACTCAGAGAGCGTTAAATTTTTTAGTACGAAAGACTCGACTACCTGGCAATCAGTTAGCACAAGCGCGTGAAATTTTGCGTGATGTTGAATCGTTATTACCACATACTGAATCACTTTTTCAGAAGGTAAATTTTTTAATGCAAGCAGCAATGGGTTTTATTAATATTGAACAAAGTCGTATTATTAAAATTTTTTCGGTAGTATCAGTAGTTTTTTTACCTCCAACTTTGGTAGCATCTAGCTACGGGATGAATTTTTCATTTATGCCAGAGCTGAGATGGAGCTTAGGATATCCATCAGCAATATTGCTGATGATATTAGCAGGTCTGGCTCCTTATGCTTATTTCAAACGAAAAAAGTGGCTATAAATTTATTTTTTTTATATTTTTAGGAGCTATGGAGATCATAAGACTTTATTCGAATTTTTCTTAATTAGGTTTATATCTATTAATAGATTATGATAATAATATAATTATAATGCCTTTTAGATTTTTCAAATACTAAAAAATATTTTTTTTATATTTTTATCCCATGTGATGGTAAACCTTAATCAAGTAATTAATAAGAATTTTTAGTTTTTATTCGTAATTCTTTTGGTATTTGAAATATTATATTTTCTGCATGACCAAGAAACTCTACGCTGTGCGTGGCACCAAGTTCCATGAGTTTTCTAATAACCCGCCTTACAAGAATATCTGGTGCTGATGCTCCAGCGGTGATACCAATACAGTTTATATTTTGTAGCCATTCTTCCTGAATGTCCTCCTCAGAGTCAATTAAATACGTTTGACATCCTAATTGTCTAGAAAGTTCTACTAAACGGTTAGAATTAGAGGAATTTTTTGAACCAACTACTAATATTAGCTCAGAACAATGCGCAAGATTTTTAACTGCTTGCTGTCGATTGGCTGTGGCATAACAGATATCATTTTTACGTGATCCGATAATTTTGGGAAAACGAGAATACAAAGCATTAATAATTTGTTGACTGTCGTCAATTGATAAAGTTGTTTGCATCATAAATCGTAGATTCTCTTTATCTTTTATCTGCAACTTAAATACATCACTTAATGTGCTAACTAAATACATTCCACCATGTGGGTTGGTGTATTGTCCCATAGTGCCTTCTACCTCTGGATGACCTTTATGGCCAATAAAAATAGCCTCTATACCTTGTTGGCTAGCGCGTAATACTTCCAGGTGAACCTTTTTTACCAATGGGCAGGTAGCATCATATACTATTAAAAAATCCCGTTCTATTGTTTTATCATAAACTAATTTAGAGACACCATGAGCAGAGAAGATCACAATAGATCTATCTGGTATCTGACCGATGTCTTCAATAAAAATAACTCCTCGATTTTTCAAATTATTTACGACATAGCGATTATGTACTATTTCATGACGCACGTAAATTGGTGCGCCATATATATCTAAAACGCGCTCAACAATACTAATCGCTCGATCAACGCCAGCACAAAACCCGCGTGGATTAGCTAGTAAGATTTTCATAACTGATCTCCAATTACGATCAGATGACAGTAATTAACATTAACCTATGATATATTTCTAATATTGAGAACATGGAATAGGAAAATAATAGATTTTTTAAAAGATGTTTAACCGCATTAAGAAACTTTTATGAAATTTGTGTTTATTATATTAAAAAATAATCTGATTCTGGGAGTGTTTATATATATTAATGTATGATAGCAGTTTTTAATTTTTCTTTTTTATCAAAAATAAAATATCTGATAGCAACATATATAGCATTATTAATTATGGATATTTTAATCTCAACATCGACTCTATAACTAAGATAAGAGCAATAAATAGATATATTTATAATTTATTTTATGTAATTTATAAATAAATATATGTTATCTTGTTATGTTTTATTAGGGAAGTTCTATAAAAAAAATATTATTGATTTGTTAGCATGATCTTCTACTAATAGACATTGGTTCTTGTGTGATTTTCAAAATTACAACTTTATTCAGTTATATATAATATATATTAAAATTTTTTTTATTAAGTATTTTGCATATATTACAAAATAGGTCATTAAATTATTCATTTATAATATAATTCTATATATAACTCATTAAGGATTCGATGATTTTGAAGGTTTCCTCTTTAATTATAATTTAATTATAATTTAATTATACTTTTTGTATAATAGTGAATAATTTTAACGTTATGATAGAAGGTATATTAATTGCTAATTACTAAGTAATAATATAAAACTGATTATAAGTTTTATTTTGCGCACTCAAGCTTTAGATTACTTTCTAAAAGTATTGAGTGATCTGGTTATAGAGGTTATTTTTAAATACCTTATTAGAATATAATATTAGCTTTTTTTATTTTTATGTTTTATTATTTTTCTTAGTATAAGCAAAATAGACCCCATACAGATTGCACTATCTGCAATATTAAATGTCGCAAAATGCCACTTTCCAATATAAAAGTCAATAAAATCAATAACAAAACCACGGTAAATACGATCGTAAAGATTACCCAATGCGCCACCTATTATTAAAGTATAGAAAAGACTATTATATTTATCATTAGTATAATAAAAGTATATTTTAACTAATAAGACCATAATTAGCATCCCAGTAATACTAGATAATAACCAACGATGCCACCCGTCTTGATTAGACAAAAAACTGAATGCTGCACCAAAATTACGGGTATAATAAAAGTTAAAAAGTGGTATAATTGATATGGATTCATGTAGAATAAGATGCTGAATAATCCATTCTTTACTACTTATATCGATAATTGCTACAATAATGGCTATCCATATCCAGCGCAAGCTATGGCAGCGTAAATTCAAATTAATCATGCAAATTTTCGCTCTTCACCGTCACCAATAATATTAGTAATGCAACGATTACAAATGTCTGGATATATTATATTTTGACCAATATCATCTGTGTGATGCCAGCATCTTAAGCATTTTTTATCGTTAGATTTATGCAGCACGATTTTAAGATTTTTTAGGAGTGTACTCTGATGGGCGTGAGTAGGTGCATGGTTTATATCTAAAACTATCACTTTAGATGTAAGTAAAACAAAACGCAATTCTTCATCTAGACGCAGTAATTTATTTGATAACTCCGAATCTGCGTAGAGTATTATGTTAACTTCTAGTGAATTTCTGATGAGTTGATCAATGCGAGCTTGCTCGATAATCTTGTTGACTGCTCCACGTACTTTGAGGATCTGATCCCAATACATATTATTCATTATTTCATGATCAGATAAGCTGAATAAATTGTTATACCATTCTTCAGTGAAGACATATTTTGCCCTATTACCAGGTAAGTATTGCCATATCTCATCTGCAGTAAAGGAAAGAATAGGTGCTATCCAACGCACTAAAGCTTCAGAAATATACCATAATGCTGTTTGACAACTACGCCGGGCTACACTATCAACTTTAGTGGTATACTGACGATCTTTGATCACATCTAGATAAAAAGCTCCCATTTCAATAGAGCAAAAATGTACTATACGTTGTACCACCTCATGAAATTGATAGGTTTCGTATGAGGCAATAATAGCATTTTGTGCTTCTAAAGCACGACCTACTGCCCACTGATCTAATATTAACATCTTCTCTTTATTTACTTTATCTTTTACTGGAGAAAATCCTGTTAGATTAGCTATTAGAAAACGCGCGGTATTACGGATTCGACGATAGCTATCGGAAGATCCTTGCAGAATTTGATCAGAAAAGGCAATTTCTCCTGAATAATTCGTTGATGCTGTCCAAAGACGAAGAATGTCTGCGCCAAGTCTATTAATAATATCTAGTGGCCTGATAGAGTTGCCCTGAGATTTTGACATTTTTCGACCTTCACCATCTACGGTAAATCCATGAGTTATTACTTGTCGATATGGTGCCACTCCTTTTGTGGCTGTTGATATTAATAGAGAAGACATAAACCATCCACGGTGCTGATCTGAACCTTCTAGATACATATCTGGCGTATTACCGTAATATTCAGGATAGTTTTTAATCACTGAATGGATGGTAGATCCTGAATCGAACCAAACATCTAATGTATCAGATATTTTACTATAATTTTCTGCATCAACATCGAGAATCTCGTAGCTATTTAAATCCCACCAAGCTTGAATACCAATCTTTTCTACTCGTTTGGCAACTTTCTCCATTATCTCTAGAGAATTAGGATGTATTTGATTGCTCTCTTTATGTATAAAGAGAGGTATAGGGACACCCCAGGTTCTCTGACGGGAGATACACCAATCTGGGCGATGAGATAACATACTATGAATTCTCGTTTCGCCCCAACTTGGTGTCCAAGATACTGATTTAATGTTTTTTAAAGATTGTGTACGCAATCCCCTTTGATCCATACTAATAAACCATTGTGGAGTAGCGCGAAAGATAATAGGGGTTTTATGACGCCAGCAGTGTGGATAGCTATGCTCAATAATTTCCATGTGCAGTAAGGCACCTTTTTTATCTAATGAGTCCAGAATAATGTCGTTAGCTCGAAAAATGTTTACACCATCTAGTTTCGACCAAATTCCTGGCAGATAGCAACCATCTGGTCCTACTGGATTAATAGTTTGAATAGAATATTTTTGACTGACGGTATAGTCATCTAAGCCATGGTCAGGGGCGGTATGTACTGCACCAGTACCCGTGTCTAGCGCAATATGCTCACCAAGAATGACAGGAGCAATATAAGATAGAAATGGATGTTGAAATTCTATCATTTCTAAAAATTGTCCTTTCAAGGATCCTAGTACAGTCCAGTGATTTATTCCAATACGAGCCATAACTACATCAATCATATCTTCGGCAAGTATAATCGCTCTACCCATGATTTGTATCAACTGATAGCTGAATTTTGGGTTTACTGCAATAGCGCGATTTGCAGGCAAAGTCCATGGAGTTGTTGTCCATATTAGTATAGAAATTGGACCTTGAACACAAGTAGTGATAAATCTTCTCTGTACCTCTTTTTTATCTACAGCATTAAATAGAACAGTTATAGACGGAGACCTTTTATTTAGATATTCAATTTCAGCATCCGCCATAGCAGATTGACAATCCAAGCACCATTGCACCGGTTTAATGCCTTGATATACATGACCATTTTTAATGATTTTTCTCAATGTTCGGATAATGTTAGCTTCCGTTTGAAAATTCATAGTCTGATAGGGGTTATCCCAGTCTCCTAATACGCCAAGACGCATAAAATCAGATTTTTGCTCATTAACTTGTTTATTAGCATATTTTCTGCAAGCTATCCGAAATTCTGCTGGGCTAATTTTTTCACCAGGCTTGCCGAGGAGCTTCTCAACCTGATGTTCAATTGGTAGACCATGACAATCCCAACCAGGAACATAAGGTGCATCATAACCTGATAAGCTTTTTGATTTAATAACAATATCTTTTAAAATTTTATTAACTGCATGACCAATATGAATGTTACCATTAGCATAAGGTGGCCCATCGTGTAACAAAAATATCTTTCGTCCTATTTTTGCTTTTCGGATTATATTGTATAGCTTATCATTATGCCAACGTTGTAGGATATGTGGTTCTTTTTTCGCTAAATGACCTCTCATTGGAAAATTTGTCATTGGTAAATTTAAGGTAGTTTTATAGTCAATCATTAAGATTCTCGATTTTATCTCTGTCGGTTGTATTAATAATAAATATTAACTAATATGGATCACACCTTGTAATGTCATAGTTAATGTAAGGTATTTATCATATGTTAAAATATATTTTATATAACATTTTTTTATTTTCTTAGTTCTTGTTCAATTCTTTTAAGTGCTAATAGCAAATTAAAGATAACCGATGATTTATATAGTCAGATTACTTTTATATAGTGATAAGTTATAATATCAGTTATTAATTTAATTTTAATAAGGTTCAATTAATTAAAAAAATAAAATATTTTATTTTTATTAAACTTGTTGCTCTATATATATTCTATAATGGTTTATAATGTTTTTGCGCGCTTTTGTAAATATAACCATAATTTAATATGCATTATATGCAAAGCATATAGCGCTAGTGATAAAATATAAATTTTGTGTATTATTTTGTAAATAAAATCCGATATTTTTACTTATTATCATAATAGTATGGACATAAAAAGAACAACACTACTTTTTAAAAAAATACTATACTAAAATAGTTAGAAATTAAAAAACATTTACTGAGTTTATTAACATTTTAATGTAGGTTGTTGCAATATCAAGTGTAATTATTGAAGTCTTGTGACTATCTATTAGGTCAATTAATAGATTTATTTATAGGTTATTTATGTTCTGGATATATTAAAGATATCTATTTTCATGATATTTATTTTATTTTTGTCTAACAAAACTTATTGACAATTGTTGGAGCACAGATAATACTTTATAAAAGTTTAGATAGAAACGTTAAAAACACTATTTGGTTTAGGGGTAAAATTTTGGCTAATATTCAATCAGCTAAGAAACGGATTATAACATCTGAAAGACGTCGTAAACATAATGCAAGTTGCAGATCTATGATACGTACTTTTATTAAAAAAGTACATGTAGCTATTGCAACTGGTGATAAGATTATCGCACTAAATGCATTTAGTGTTATGCAACCACTAGTAGATCGGCAAGCTTCTAAAGGCTTAATTCACAAAAACAAGGCTGCACGTTATAAATCTAATCTTATTTCAAAGATTAAGCTGATGCCTGAATGTAAAGCCAGTAATAATCGATCCAGTATAGAATCTAATCTAGAATAGGTATATTTATATAATATGAATTTAAAGAAAAGATAATGATATGGACAAGAGATCGTTTGTACTAAAAATCTAAGATTTTTTATGTTCTGAAATATTTTATCCAAAAATAAGATATAAGAAAATCCTAAAATAAAATACACACAGATAATATTATTAATATAATTTTATTATTTTAAATATAAAAATATAATACTATTAATGTGTATAAAGTTAATACTTTTTAATAATGCTTAAAATAACAAGTATAATGGATATTATCTTTTTATATGAATTATTTTTTTATATAAATTTTCATATAAATTTTATAAAATTTATATAATTATAAATTTATAAAATGTAGCCAGAATTTAGATATAGAAAGATTTAAAGAAGATAATTTAATATAACTTTATATATTTTTTTTAACTTCAGAGAGCCTATTCTAGGCTTCTTTAAGGGGATGATTGAGTAAACCATTCTGATAAATAAAAATTTTTATAACATTTAAACTAATTTTTATTAAAATGTATACAAAAAGAATTAAGCTTAAATTTATATTTATATTCAATACAAATAAATATTTTTTAAATAATACTTTAAATAAAAATATTTATAAAATTTATAAGACGTAAATTGTTATTTTTATTTATTATAATAAGTTTACTGTAAAAATTTAAAAAAATAGACATGCAAAATAAATAATCAAAATACTATTATCAGATAATAAAATAACTTATTAAAAGAACTATCAAAAATATAACTATATAAGTCTTATTTTTTATTTTTATTAAATATTAGCAATTGACTAATTTTTTTCTTCATGTAACCATCCTCCTAGGTCAATTAATTGACAACGTTTACTGCAAAATGGACGCCATTTATTGAACTTGCTCCATATTATTTTTTTACTACAAATAGGACATGCCACTATAGTTATATAGTTCATAATGTTTCTCTTTTGGGTGTGTTACAGATATAGATGGAACGTAATAGTAACAAGTATTAATAATAATCAGATTATTTTTAATAAAAAACATTAGATTATATTTATAAAGACTAATCTGTCTAGTTAATGTAATAATTCAATAGTTTTTTTGTTATGTTTTATGTTTTAATAAGATAGTCACAATTTTTAGTATTTAAGATAATATGCAACATTGACTCTTTAATTTAATATTATTTATAATTTTATAAGATATTTTTATTCAATTTTCTGTGGTTCGCTTAGTACAGATAATAGATTTTATAATTAATTAAGAACCATACTTATGTTAATATTATCGCGTGCTGTTTTTTCTGTAATCAATTGCTTAAGTAGTATGCTTCTGAAATAGTTTAATGATTTTATATCATACGTATATGTATCTAAAAATTAGACAGTATCATAATTTATATTATTGAAAATTTTTAAATAATGAATTTAATGTTTTTATTTAATTGTAAAAGAAGAACTAAAAGATATTTAATAATTCATATTATAAATTTATAAATATAAAAGATTGTTATCTTCTTTTTAAGATATCTTTTAAAGATTTGCTACGCTACTAAACATTAAAATACCTATTAAATAGGCATTTTAATGTTTTTTTTTGAATCTTTTTATCTTACTATTATGTAGTATATGTAATTTTTGTTTCATAGTGTAAGTGTTACTATTAGTTTGTGTATTTTATTGAAAAAAAATAACTATATGAAGCAGTTACCTCATACTTCTTTAAAAAATTAGCAAAAAGATATTAAAAGATGCACTTTAAATGTAATTAAATGTATATAATACATATTAATTATATATCTCTATATTATATAATATAATTATTTATATATCTTACATTCAAGTGTTATCCATAAAAATTAGGACTCTGTAAGAGATAAAATCTAAAGACTTAATGTATGTTTTATGTGGAGCGGGAAACGAGACTTGAACTCGCGACCCCGACCTTGGCAAGGTCGTGCTCTACCAACTGAGCTATTCCCGCTAATTTATAAAAATATAATTAATTATTATATGATAGTAACTTTCATTATGCAATAATTATATTCTGGATAACCTTCTTGACAGTCTTTTCTATGCGACCAAGCAATTATACCGAGTAATTTATCAAATAATTTTGTGTGATCCATAGGATATATATGCATGATTACTGTTTACCATTCTAATCAATTGGAAATGCTTAAAATGTTAATTTGTCGAGAGATAAATAAACAGCCCCTGCGTCATCCATTATCTCCGGAAGTTATGTTAGTCAATAGCCCTAATATGGTTCAATGGTTAAAACTTTCTTTTTCTTTAGAGTTTGGTATTGCTGCTAATATTAACTTTTTATCATCTTCTGATTTTATTTGGAATTTTCTAACTCTAGATTTTCAAGGTTCTTTTAAAAAAAAAATATTTAGTAAATCAAGTATGTGTTGGAAACTTAGAGTGGTGATTCCAAAGTTACTTCTAGATGATACGTTCAGTATGCTGCGTTATTATCTGCGTGATGATAGTGATAATCATAAGCTATTCCAATTAACAGAACATATCGCAAATGTTTTTGAACAGTATATTTTTCATTGTCCGCACTGGATTCATGCTTGGGAAGAGGGTCGCATAATAAAAGAGTGTGGCGATTTTCAGTTATGGCAAGGACCTCTATGGTTAGCATTAGTAGAATATACTAAATATTTAGGAGAACCGGTATGGAGTTTTTCTGCTCTTTTTCAGCGTCTTCTGTTGACTCTAAAAAATATCGATAAGCGTTTATCTACTGTTCCAGAGCGTGTATTTATTTTTGGTCTTTCAGCGTTACCTAACTACTATATTCAGGCTTTAGAAAAATACATAGATATACACATTTTTTTTACTAATCCATGTCGGTATTATTGGGGAGATATCTGGAGTGATTCCTCTTTAAAGGAATTATCAATTTGTCACCGTTATCACTATAAAGAAGACAGCTGTCTGCCACAATTTCGTGATTCTAGAGATGATTCTTTATTATTTAATTCATCTTGTAAAAAACAACAGCTTACTAATCCGCTCTTAGATTCGTGGGGACACTCAGAGAGAGAGAATTTATTTCTTTTGGCGCAGAGCGCACCAAAAGAAATATGTGCGTTTGTTGATATTGTACCTATCAATCTTTTATGTACATTACAGAAGGATATATTAGAATTAGAAGATTACTCAGTAATAGGTCTCAGTAATAGTGAATGGAATAATAGTTTAGGAAAGCGTATTTTAGAAGTAAATGATCGATCCATAGAGATCCATTTATGTCATAGTATACAGCGTGAAATTGAGGTTTTGCAAAATCAGTTACTTGATATGATGGCCGCAGATCCAGCGCTGTCTGCTCATGAGATTATTGTAACAGCGGTAGATATTGATATTTACACACCATTTATTCAAGCTGTTTTCAGTAATGCTCTGCCTAGTCGATATATACCATTTTCTATTTCTGATAGTCGTATTTCTAAGAAAAATATCTTTATTAAAACTTTTTCTGCATTATTAAATCTGCTGGATGGTCGATTTATCGCAGAAGAAGTCTGGTCTATTTTAGAGGTTCCTGTAGTTGCTAGCCGTTTTTCTATTGATGAGCAAGGGTTAATTGTGTTACGTCGCTGGATAGTAGAATCCGGTATAAGATGGGGCCTAGATGATGATAATATACGAGACCTTGATTTGCCCATGACTAATCAGAATACTTGGCGTTTTGGTTTAAATCGTATGTTGTTAGGTTATGCAATGCATAGTACAGCAGGTGAGTGGAAAGGAGTATTACCTTTTGACGAGTCTCACGGGTTAATTGCAGAATTAACAGGGTATCTATCTGAATTTATGCTTACCCTTAATCGATGGAGAGAATGTATACGTAAACCGCATGACTTAGAAAGTTGGGTGCCAATGTGTCGTCTGATGCTTGATGATTTTTTTCTCAGAACTGCAGATAATCAAACAGAGTTAGCGCTGATTGAAGAGCGTTGGTATAATATATTATACCATGGCATGCAAGCCTCTTATCATCAGACTGTTCCGTTTTTTATTCTTAGAGAGGATCTATTATTGCATCTGAAAGAAACATGTTCAAGAGATTATTATTTACCCGGATCTATAAATTTCTGTACTTTAATGCCAATGATGTTCACTCCAATAAAAGTAGTGTGTTTATTAGGAATGAATGAAGGAGTATTTCCATGTATTAAAATGCCATCAAGTTTGAACTTAATTAATCAAACAACCAAAAAGGATAATATTAACTATAATGATAGTTACCTTTTTTTAGAAGCTTTAAATGCTGCCCAAAAAAAATTTTATATTAGCTATATTTCCCAGTCAATTCAAGATAATACTACACGTTATCCCTCTATTCTAGTCAGCGAGTTAACACAATATATTAGCCAAAGTTTTTGTTTGGCTAGAGATAGAGATAAAGACGTGGATACTAGTGCTCAATCTATTGTACAACATCTGCAGCATGTGCATACCTGTATGCCCCCCTTTTTTCAGGAGTCTGTTATATCAAAAACTAAATCTATTAATGGTATAATAGAATTGTCGCCTATTATTTATCATCAAGGTTTTGTTTTATCACCTATTCCTCAAGAATCACCTCATGAAGATAAAAAACATTTTACTTTATATCAATTTCTGCAATTTTGGCGACATCCAGTGCGCTATTTTTTTAAATGTAGACTTGGTATTTCCTTTCAGGTAGAGCACGCACTATTATTGGATGCAGAGCCATTTGTTTTAAATAGCCTTACTCGTTATCAGCTGGATCAAAATTTATTAAAAGAGCTAATAAATCAGAGTGATTCCGAACGACTTTATAAATATTATAGATCTTCAGGACAGTTAGCTCATGGAGTATGGGGGGAATTGTTTTGGCAGGAGAGAAAAAGAGTACTGCATGGTCTTTCTGAACAGATTTTGCGATTTCGTTCGTCTACAGAAAACAAAGAAATACTATTAAATATTCAAGATATGACATTGAGTGGCGTTCTTGATCAAATCCAAACTGATGGGTTATTACGATGGCGCCCTGGTGTTCTTAATGTTCGGGATGGATTCATATTATGGTTAGAGCATTTAATATATTGTGCAATAGGTGGTCAAGGTATTAGTCTTATGTTAGGACTCCAGAATAGTATTTGGCGTTTTTTACCAATATCAGTAGAAAAAGCAAAACAGCATTTAGAGTACTACATGAATGGGTATTTCTTAGGTATGTCTAATCCTTTAGTATTGACACATTCTGGAGGTGCTTGGCTACAAGAATGTTTTGATAAAAATTTAGATATAATTTGTTATGATGGGGTAACGCAGAACAAAGCATACAAAAAACTTTTAGAGCGCTGGAATGGATCTGATTATATGCACGGGGAAAAGCATGATTATTTTTTACAGCGATTACTGCCTTATTTAGACACCTCAGAGATGCAGACTATGATATTAGCAGCAGAGACTTGGCTTCTTCCAGTAATACGGTCTCATCAAGTAGGATAAATAAGGATCTGCTTTATATTATATGTATTTAACTATTGCGAATGAGATAATTAATATTAATTAAATACCTGAAGTAGTAAGCACATAGCGCTGCTTGATAAAAATTAAAAATTTGTATAAGTGTTTTAAAAGTATTCTATGATTTATATGTACTTCATCATAAAACAATTTAACTATATTAGCTTTAGAGCTAGAGCATATCTTTCAATGCGCTCTAGCTACTATTTATTTATAGGTAATATTTTATGTTTTTAACTTAATAAGTAAAATAGGATAAAAAAATATTGAATATATAACGCTAAACACTGTAATAAAGTTCAAACTCGACAGGATGGGGAATCTGTCGAAGATGTTCTATCTCTTCTCTATGTAATGCAATATATGCATCGATGGCATGGTCAGTAAATACATTACCTTTGGTTAAGAAATCACGGTCCCGATCTAAGGCCGATAAAGCCTCCTCTAAAGAGCTTGCGACTTTTGGTGTAGAGCTCTTTTCTAAATTTGATAACTTGTATAAGTTTTTATCTCTTGCTTCACCTGGGTTGGTTTTATTAATAATACCATCTAAGCCAGCCATTAGCATTGCAGAAAAACATAGGTAAGGATTAGCCGACGGATCAGGAAAACGGACTTCAATGCGGCATTTTTTGGGATTGGAAGCTATTGGAATTCTGATAGCAGCTGAACGATTACGAGAGGAGTAAGCGAGTATGACTGGTGCTTCATAGCCTGGCACTAAGCGTTTATATGAGTTTGTAGTAGGATTTGTTAATGCATTAAGTGCTTTTGCATGTTGAATTATTCCTCCTATATAAAATAACGCAAGTTTAGATAATCCACTGTATTGATCACCTGAAAATAAATTAATATTCATTTTAGATAAAGATATATGACAATGCATACCAGATCCATTATCACCATAAATTGGCTTAGGCATAAAAGTAGCGGTTTTACCATAAGTATGCGCAACATTATGTACTACATATTTATAAATCTGAACTTCATCAGCTTTTTTTATTATAGTATTACAATGAGTAGCAATTTCATTTTGACCCGCGGTAGCGACTTCATGATGATGTGCCTCAATAGTGATACCCATCTTTTCCATCATCAAGCACATCTTAGTTCGAATATCATGTGAAGAATCAACTGGGGGTACTGGTAAATATCCTCCTTTAATTTTTGGTCGGTGACCTTTATTACCGCCTTGATATTCTTTACTAGTATTCCAATGAGCCTCAATATCATCGATAAAAACATGTGATCCGGAAGTGCTGTGTCCAAAGCGAATATCGTCAAACATAAAAAATTCTGGTTCTGGCCCAAAAAATACATTATCTGCAATGCCAGATTTGTGTAAAAAATCTTCTGCTCGTTTAGCTATAGAACGCGGATCGCGATCATATCCTCTCATAGTATCCGGTTCTAAAACGTCACAACGCAAAAGAAGTGTTGTATCTACAAAAAAGGGGTCAAGGACAGCAGTAATAGTATCGGGCATTAAAAGCATATCGGATTCATGGATATCTTTCCAACCATTAATAGAAGAGCCATCAAACATTTTACCTTCTTTTAAAAAATTTTGATTTACCTGGTGAGCAGGGATAGTCATATGTTGTTCTTTACCTTTAGTATCGGTGAAACGTAAATCAACAAATTTCACTTGATTATCATGAATCATTGACAGAACATATTCAGCTGACATATTTAACATCTCCTAGGCGTAGTCATTACTATAACATTGAAAATTGTGATTTTTTTATGTGTTTGTGTTATCATAATAAGTAATAAATAGATACTTTCGTGAAAGAATAGGTCTATAAATATTTTTAACAATTGATTTCAATATTTTTTTGTTTGATTTTTCAGTATCCCTATTATTGTGCTACCAGCCTACAAAAGTAGATTGTAGCAGGTTGCTTTAGAGGATGTGTATGATTAGGCTTGATTAGTACATATTAAAGAGGAATCTATCATGAAGATTATCTTATGAGAATTCAGTATAATATATATTATGTAAAAATGCCTTATGGTTTGATTTTTAAGTAAATATACTTGCAATATAAGAAAAAATAATGATTAGTATATTGTTTTTCTATACCATATTGTATAGATTTATTGGCGATAAAAATTCTTTATATACTGTTTAGTAGGAGTATGCGTTATAATTATAATACTTTTTTCTTTTAGTAATTATTTTTATTTTACTAGAGGAGAAAATTACTACATTTCTCTGTATGTTTTTATATAGTATGATTATATATATGTATATATAAACCTATCTTTTTTTATTTATATCATTATGAATGAAGCATGCAATGTTACATCTTTACCGGAATATAGTATTGCTAGTGTTTTTTAGATTATGAGTTCTGAGCAGTATTTTAATGCTTATAGGATAATTTATCCTTATAGAATTGTAACAGTACTTACGTTTGAGTAATAGTGCATAGATATTATGTATAATTACTCAATAGCGTCATGTGATGTATGATTATTTTGTTGATTTTTACTCTAACTTACTTATCTATCAAGCATCAAAGAACATCAAATAATAAAGAATATAATTTGTTATCTTCTATTATTTAGATTATAGGATAATATACTTTTGATCGCGTGGTTAAAAGTTGTAATGTTTTGATTTAAGGTCTATTTTTGAAAAGAGTGACAGCTACGCGAAAAAAGGATTGATTTAATATTTAATTTAATAAATTTATTATATAATCAAATAAGCAAGTAATATATTAATATATTATTTTCTCTTTGAATCCAAAAACTAGAAGTTACATTATTATTCATATATCCTTACACAGAAGGTTAATATTTATTAAGCGGTAACATTGAGTAACTAATATTAAATGGTATAAGCTATTTTGACTACTGCACGAATCTAAGTATTATGATAGTGTTATACTTATGATACTTGAGGATAATTTGTGATTGAGAATTTGCGTAATATTGCCATTATTGCTCATGTTGACCATGGAAAAACTACTTTGGTCGATAAGTTACTTCTACAATCCGGTACTTTGGATGTACGAACTGAGCTTTCTGAGCGCATCATGGATTCTAATTTTTTAGAAAAAGAACGTGGGATTACCATTCTTGCTAAAAATACTGCTATTCAATGGAATGGATATCGCATCAATATTGTTGATACTCCTGGGCATTCTGATTTTGGGGGTGAAGTTGAGCGTGTTATGTCAATGGTTGATTCGGTCCTTCTAGTGGTTGATGCAATAGATGGTCCGATGCCGCAAACACGTTTTGTCACTAAAAAAGCTTTTGAAAATGGCCTAAAACCTATCGTAATAATTAATAAAATTGATCGCCCTGGTGCTCGCCCTGACTGGGTTGTTGATCAAGTATTTGATTTATTTGTTAACTTGAACGCGCATGATGAGCAACTTGATTTTCCAGTTATTTATGCCTCTGCTTTAAATGGTACTGCAGCGCTAGATTATCAAAATATGGCAAATGATATGACCCCTTTGTATGAAGCAATTATTAAACATGTTCCTGCACCACAAGTGCAGGTTAGTGAGCCATTTCAAATGCAAATCTCTCAGTTGGATTACAATAATTATGTTGGTGTTATTGGTATTGGTCGTATTGCTCGTGGCGTAATCAAGCCAAATCAGAATATTTCTATTATTAATAGATACGGAAAAATACGTAATGCTAAAGTGATCAAAGTCTTAACTCATCTAGGTTTGGAGCGTATAGAAACTAGTAAATCTGAGGCAGGTGAGATTATCGCAGTTACTGGATTAGGTGAACTTAATATTTCTGATACTCTTTGTGATCCACAAAATATAGTGGCACTACCAGCACTAAATGTTGATAAACCTACTGTAACTATGTTTTTTAACGTTAACACATCTCCTTTTTGCGGCAAAGAAGGTAAGTTTTTAACTTCACGTCAAATTTTAAATCGTTTGAATAAAGAGTTAGTACATAATGTTGCATTACAGGTTGAAGAAACAGAGGATACTGATACATTTCGAGTATCAGGACGAGGAGAATTACACTTATCCGTTCTTATTGAGACTATGCGGCGAGAAGGCTTTGAGTTGTCAGTATCTCGTCCTGAAGTGATTTATCGAAAAATTAATGGGCATACTCAAGAGCCTTTCGAGAATGTTGCTATAGATATTGAAGTACAGCATCAAGGTAGTGTAATGAAGGCCCTTGGTGAACGTAAAGGGGATATAAAAGATATGGTCCCTGACGGTAAGGGTCGTGTGCGTCTTGATTATCTTCTCCCCTCTCGTGGTTTAATTGGTTTTCGTACTGAGTTTATGACATTAACTGCTGGAACAGGATTATTATATGCAACTTTTAGTCACTATGATAATATCCGTCCAGGTACAATTGGACAGCGTCAAAATGGAGTTCTGATTTCTAATGGTCAAGGTAAAGCAGTTGCTTTTGCTCTTTTTTCTCTTCAAGAAAGAGGAAAATTATTTCTTGGACATGGCGCTGAAGTATATGAAGGGCAGATTATAGGTTTACACTCACGGGCCAATGATCTGACAGTAAATTGCTTAACGGGGAAAAAACTAACTAATATGCGAGCTTCCGGTACTGATGAGGCACCTACTTTAGTACCAGCTATGAAAATGTCTTTAGAGCAAGCTTTAGAGTTTATTGATGAAGATGAGTTAGTTGAAGTTACTCCTCAGTCGGTTCGCATTCGTAAGCGTTATCTAAAAGAGAATGATCGAAAACAAGCTCACAGAAAACTCTTAAAATTTTAAAACTAGATAGTGTCGATTAAGGAGAAGTATTCAAGGAATTTTTGCATACTATCAGTATAGTGATAGTAGGTTTGTTATGAAGTTTTATTATTACGTGATCATAAAAGATAATTTTTAGATATATAAGCATTATATTACTCTTTCTAAGAGTAAGCTTTTAGCATTCTTCATTAAAGATATAAGTATTTTATAGTTAGACCGTATATATAATATGCTTTTACTGTGATTTTTATTATGTGATCTCTTTACAAACATAATTTAATACCTCTGTAGTTAAGATCTATATGGGAATATACTTATTATATAAGGTATAATATTGAGGTAAATCTCTTAGTTTAAAATACGTAAAAAACATCTTGGTTTTAAATAGGGCATCTGATTTTTTTTAAGAACAACTTTTTTCTAGACTGCAAGTGTCTTAAATATACAGTATAAGTGAATAGCTTGTTTTTGGGATGAAAAGATTAAATGAATTTTTTTAAAAATTAAGTAATTTGATATATCATATATAATATATCATCAATAAACAAACGTTTGAAGAGGATTATTTTATTATTCTATTGATTAATTATTTTATTAATATATGTCTTTAGACACAAATATTTTTTAAAAATATTTAGTTATTTTAATAATAGTTAAAAAAACTATACTGTTAGTATATTAGTTTATAGTGATATAGTAATAAATATTTTAATGCAATAAAAAATTGAGTTAGTCAATACATCATACAATTCACTATTATATTTAGCTATCAATATACAGAGTATATGGCTCTGACTAGTTAGCTCGAATAAGTTGCGTATAATGAGAATTAGTACTTTTATGCTGCAGGTTTTTAAAATATAGACTCTATCTACGGTATTTAGTGTGCCTTTACTGTGCATAATGACTAAAGGATACATTTAGTCATTAGATGTAAATAGGAGATGTAAGAATATAAGTTATATATAATATGTATTTTTATAAAACTTTTATTTTAATTTTATCAAAAAATACTAAGAAATATAGTTGAAAAGATTTAAAGTTTATGCGCAATATCTAACTTAGTTATTTAAATTATTATTTATTGGAGAGAATAGTATGGCTAGCAGAGGTGTTAATAAAGTCATTTTAGTTGGAAATTTAGGGCGGGATCCAGAAATACGATACATACCTAACGGTAGTGCTGTTACTAATATAGCTATAGCTACTTCTGAAAGTTGGCGTGACAAACAGACTGGAGAAACAAAAGAAAAAACCGAATGGCACCGTGTAGTTCTTTTTGGCAAGCTTGCTGAAGTAGCTTGTGAATATCTGCGTAAAGGCTCCCAAATATATATTGAAGGGTCTCTTCAAACACGAAAATGGACTGATCAAGCTGGAATCGAGAAATACACTACGGAAGTAGTAGTAAATATAGGTGGAAC
This sequence comes from Candidatus Erwinia haradaeae, assembly GCF_900698985.1. GTDB lineage: Bacteria > Pseudomonadota > Gammaproteobacteria > Enterobacterales > Enterobacteriaceae > Erwinia_E > Erwinia_E haradaeae_B. The sequence goes on along the minus strand of NZ_LR217730.1, from coordinate 730,320 downwards.
TATGCAGATGCTTGGTGGGCGTATACAGGGAAATCATTCATTAAGTAATGAAGTGCAGCTCTCTCGTTCCATGCAAAAGTCTTCCCAGTTAGATAATACCTCATCTCATGCTGAATCGGTAGTTGATTTTGAAGATGACATTCCTTTTTAAGTAAACATGCTTTATTTATATATTCTATAGATTAGGGCCCTCAGGTAAAATTAGATTTTTTTATTTAGATACTAACTTGGCATGTAAAATTTACATGTAAATTGTAATGTTTTATGTATAATAGATTGGTATTTATTGCATAGAATATGCTAGAGAAAAAAGTAATCAGATTGAGATTATAGAAATTATTTATATATATTTCTAATATGAAGTCCAGAATTAGATAGTTTTTTTGATAAGTTATAACCCAATTGACATACATCTTATTTAATATGTTATTAGATGTATCATTCAATTATTGTATATAATAAAAAATAAATTCATCACTTGTAATATACATATATAACGTATTTATTAATATATATTATATTTATGATGATAATCACTGATTTTAATTTATCTACTTTAATAAGTAGTATAATATGTATAACAGTTTAAGATTGAGTGATATACAGTTAGTTTCTATCAAGTTTATACATTTCAATAATCAATTTGTAACAGTTTTAATTAGTGACTTATTAAGCATTGATACTGTTTTTGTTAATAGTTTTAATATAGAAGCTATATAATAAGACACACTACATTGTCAATGTAGTCGATTGTATCTTTGATATTTAAATTTTCTAAATTCATGTAATGTATTATGAATATTATACTATTTTTAGATTTTTATTAGTTTATTGAAGTTTTTAGTAAAATTTACTGAGTTAGAAAAAAAGCAGATAGTATTATCTACTAATAGTAGTGATAATATTTTTGAAATTTTAGCAGAAAAGTATATCTAAAGATATCAGTAAGTAGTATTTTTATCTAGAGTATACTGCTTGATTAATATTAATAATATTATTAGAAAATTATTCTAATCTCTGATAAATAAATAATTTTATACTACTAAAATTATTTATTTATAATAATGGACTAAAGAAGTAGAATAATCGCTCTAAAATACGTTTCCAGTAAGAGCGCTGAACCCAATAGTTTATATCTATTAAGCAAGATTGAGAGATATAATTTTCTTGGACACGCGCTAGGTCTCTTCCAAACTGATGATTATCAATGACCAAGGTGATCTCAAAATTTAACCATAAACTGCGCATATCGAGATTTACTGTACCAATCAGACTGAGTTGTTCATCAACCAAAATGCTTTTACTGTGTAAAAGTCCACCCTTGAATTGATATATTTTTACTCCAGATTCAAGTAATTCACTAAAAAATGCTCTACTAGCCCAACGTACTAATAATGAATCACTATGAAGTGGAATAATAATACTGACATCAACACCACGGTAGGAAGCGATGCAGATAGCATGTAATAAATCATCACTTGGAATTAAATAGGGAGTGGTAATGATTAATTTTTTACGCGCTGAAAAAACCGCGGTTAATATCGCTTGATGAATCATATTTTCTGGAAAACCCGGACCTGATGCAATCACTAAAATAGTATGATCATTTTTTTTCTCAAAAAACATAACATTATTATCTGGTTTTAGTGGTAAAATTCGTTTTCCAGTTTCAATTTCCCAATCACCAGAATAAATAACCCCCATAATAGTGGCGATGGGGCCTTCCATACGTGCCATTAAATCTATCCATTGACCAACGCGCGTATTTTTTTTAAAAAAGCGTGGGTCTACTAAATTCATACTACCAGTATAAGCAATATAATTATCAATAAGAACCATTTTACGGTGTTGCCGCAAATCCATGCGTCTAAAAAAAATTCGGAGTAAGCTAACTGGTAATGCCTCTACTACATCTATTCCAGCGTTGCGCATTCGATTTGGCCAAACCGTTCGAAAAAATTCTACACTACCAGCAGAATCAAGTAAAAGACGGCAGTATACACCGCGTCGTGCAGAGGAGATGAGTGCTTCTGCAACTTCATCAGCCTGTCCACCAGGGTGCCAAATATAAAATACCATTTCAATATTATGAGATGCCTTGCGTACATCGTGAATTAATGCGCGTAATGTATCATAACTACTAGTTATCAACTGAAGTTGATTTCCTTTGATTCCAGAAATTCCCTGTCGGTTCTCACAAAGTTGAAATAGTGGTTGAGCGACATCACTATTCTTTATAGGATAAAGGCTCGGAAGAGATTGTAAGGTTTTAAACCAGACAGCCATGAAAGGCCACATTCTACGCGCTCGTTGAGCTCGGCGCTGACCTAAATGTAATTCTCCTAGAGAAAGATAGGCAATAATTCCTAGAAGAGGTAAAATATAAATAATTAATAACCAAGTCATCGCAGAGGGCACTGATCGGCGTTTAATTAAAATGCGACAAGTGATACCGGCTATTAACAACCAGTAGCCCAATATTAGTAACCAACTGATTGTAGTATAAAAAGTTGTAATCACATTAATCATCCTATTTACAGATGCATATTTAACTTGTTATAGAAATCTGGACCTGATAAGAAAAGGAAACTCTTAGCAGGGGATAATTATAGTGTCTGATAAATACTGACTGAAGTTTCTTAAAATTATCTCATGTAATAGTTCATGTATATTAAAGATTTTGTACTGCAATCTTTTTAATCTATTAAGTTTTTATGTACATAATAATATAGATTATAAGCACTTTATTAAAGTCACTACATGAATAGTTACATATCTTACGACGAGGTATAAAAGTAGTAATAAGCTTATATCTTTTGAATATGTATTGCTCTATTAGTTTTTACTATAATTGATGATTGTATTGTAATACTTTGGTTTGATAGTAGTGGTGATCCGTATTGATATACCGTTAAAGAAATCGTTCTAGAATAAATAGTGAGCTATACTTTTATTTTAGGTATTACAATAAAAGCTATAGAAGTTAAAAGAATATCTCCTAACTAGAATAGGTTAAAATATAAAATTTCTATGATATTCAGCTATCAAAATATCTAGAATTACATATTAGAAAGATTTTTTATCTTCTGCAGCACCAGAAATATGCCTATATGCATAATATCGTGCTATTAGATAGAATCTAGCTATTTTTTTACAGAACTAACATTTCGTATATTAAAGAACTTATGTTTTCTAATCTAGCAGAGACCTGTTATTTACGATTTATTATTATAGCTTAATAGTTCCTATAGACTAGAATTCTATATAAACGTTCAGTATATTGCGCTACATGTAAAAAACATTAATGGTAGGATTAATTCTATCTATTCTATTATTTTAATATGTTATATATAAAATCTTGATAGGTGAATAATATTATAAAATAACATAATATAGCTTAAGATTAAGGTTATAAGGGCATGTATTATAGCTCTAAAATATTATTCGCTTATTCTGTGGATAGTAGAATACTGGCTATTTGTTTTAGATAAAAGATCATAAAATGTAAGTATTATGTTAATTTTTTTTCAAATTTACCTGATTTTTTAAATAACAGGACGGTTTTTTATAAAAAATTATTATGTTTGGAGTTATTTTTATAATTTTTATTATATATATGATTATCGGATTTTATAACGATTTAGTAATAAATTTTAATTACTTAATAGGGTATGCAATTTTTTATATTGTTACTTGAATTAGTCTTAGTGTGTTTTTTTTTGAAAATTTTTAGTTAGTTGTGTTATTTTAGGAGTGTATTAATTGTATGTTTATGTTTTATTAGTTAAAGCTTTACGTAGCATAAAATTTTTACAGGGTTTATTACTTAAAAAATTACAATGGAATTAGTTTACAAAAAATATGATATAAAAGCATGGGTAATACTAGATACTTATATCTAATGATTATTAATTATTATTATGTCAGTTTAAAGGATCAAAAGATAAAAAAACTAGATATAATTCAAAACGTACTGAATGACAAATATATTTATAGGAATAAAATTGGTCAATATTTTAGAGATCATCAATAATGACCGTATCATTATTATAGTTTGGATAGTCAAGACAGTTTTTTATTTGTAGAATATTAAATAATATAATGTGTATACAGCACTTTTTGACATATCTAGTTTTAATGATATGTGTTTAGATTTTTTATAAATTAAAACATAAGTAATTATTAAATAAATATAGGTTATTATAATTGAGTATATAAATATACAAGATACTTATCAAAAGATAAGTATCTTGTATTAACTTATTATAAAGATACTGGTTGATTCAATAAAAAATAAAAACTTGGCAAAATCCACTGATATGATAAAAATCAATCCATTTTAGATTCTGTCTACTTAAAATGATAATTACATAGTTTACTTTTTATTAGAATTATTAGCAAGAGGTAGTTACAGATTAAAACAGAGCAATAAATATTTTTATATTATAACAGTCTTATAACTATAACAATATCTAAAAAGATAATAATTATTTCTTATTTTTACATAGGGAAAGTCTAGTTTTAATATATAATATGGACATTATAATATATAATGCAAAAAGATTAAGAGTTGATATATAAAATATTAGATTTTTTCGAATTCTTATTAACAGTATTAATAGTAAACAGAGAAGTAAATTGATTATTTTTAATATCATCTCATATTAGATACTTGTGTAGTAGTTAAATTGTATCTTCATTAGAATTATTAACTTTATATATACTGCTTTACGATGAACTAGGAAATATTTCATTTTGATTTTAATAAATGTTCTAAAATATAATTTTTTTATTATTTCAATAATAACATAGAAAATATATTTTTATATAAAATAAAATGATTGATGATGATCTAATAGATAAGGGATTTTTACGTATGAACCATCAGTTGTAGTGCATTTAGTTTTTTTTGCAATACATCAAATTAGAATAACCTTTTTTTTTAGTTATTATCTGTTATAAAATTTATTTTTGAGTGTAATTTTCAATGTATTTCGATTGTATTTGAAATAGTGTTTCATCAAGAACATCAGTGGCCAGTTATATTTATTTTGTATAGAGTATATAGATGTTATTTAGAACAATGGTGTTTTAAATTTGAGAATAACCTGGTATACAGGACGTATCATCAGAATCTAAAATGTAATAATATTAGATTTTAGATATTTTATTATACCTACATAGTACAAACTTTATAAAAAGCATAATCTTTTTCTATTATGAGCGCACTAATAGTAATTTTTATGCGATATTATTATTAATAAATTTAAGTTTATATAAAAAAATTCAATTTTATTTATTATATATTATAATTCCAATACGTTTTATTAAAAATACATTGTATTAAAATAGATTTAAAATTATTTTTTTCTAAAAGGTTCATAGGTAAGAGTGATCATAATTATGTAAGAATTCTATTTATTAATAACTTAATACTTTAGAGAGTTCTGTGACTGTATTCCAACTAATATTATAGTAATATCTGTTTTTATTGATCAATAACAACCTCTAGAAAGGATTAATAATCCTAATCTTTTATATTTTAGAAAATTTTAGAAAAATTAATGTATTGAATGATATTATTTTAATCTGCACGCTTAAAATTGGAGTGAAGCACAGGATACTAAATATTAAATTTTTCGTCCACACCTGCATAATTAATTTAATAGAATTGTATTATATGTAATATATTAGTAAGAAATAATAAAACTATTAATTCTTTTAACATCTCTAGTTTATTTAATTAATCTTAATTATAATTAATATGTCATGACATAAAGCATATTATACTGAGATTCTCTTTAATAGAGTAATATATCTTTGTTCTCTTTGTAGTTGTTACAAAAACTTTATAAGATATACTTTAATAATAAATACACTTATGATTTTAGTTAAGAGAGTCTTTCTAATATATATTATATACGGCAATGAAAATGTTTAGTATAGATCATACTATCAGAAAAAATTAAATCATCATGTTTTATTATAAAAAATACGCTACATGTTAATATAATGCTTGTATTTTTCATAAAAATAATAGATAATGTTTTATAATATATAATGAGTATTTTACTAAGGGGACCTTGCTAGTCATCTGCAATGTTAATTTGCCAACTCGGTCAGGTTCGGAAGGAAGCAGCCGTAACAGATAATACATGTGTTGAATACAGCTAGCATGGTTCCCACCAATTTAGTTTATTATTTATATTTATAATCATGATTTTTAATATAGTATATTATATATCCATGAGATTGGATATGAAATGTTATATTCAAATGTGATTAATAAAAAATTATTTTTAGTTAATATTTGTTTTTTTTGTTTTATATAAAATATATTTGTGATATCTTTATTATTTTTGTTGATTGATTATATAATATGATTATAGATTTATTTTCAATAATATTTAAATAAAATCGATTCTTATAAATTAAAAAATCCATAGAAAGATACTTAATTAAAAATTTTATAAAGTAGTACCATAACTATATGTACCTATAGTAAGAGGTTACCTTATTAGATTTTTTTATGTGATATTTTATTTTTATATTTTTAACATTTTTAAGATTGTATTTAAAAAGATATCTTGAATAATTTTATTATTTTTTTATAAAGTTTGTTTATGACTATCATAATAAGTAATGTTTCTATAAGTTATATTATAGTATTCTTACTGTATAATAAGAAAGCAAATAGAATTAAAATTGCAATTTTATTATATTAAAACACATAAAATCATCTATTTTTTTTATTAGAATAAGAAGTATAAGAATTAATTTTTTCTAACATTAATTGTTATCTTGAATAGTGATGTAACTATCTGTTCTGTCTATTAATCCAGAAAGGCATTACGAATATTAAAGAAAGATTTACTTTTCATCGAGTTATTTTGCTCATATATAATAATATATAGATTAAAATATAATTAACTTTATTAAAAATATGGGTATTAGAAAAAAATAATATGTGAATTTAAACATATTATTAATCATGTATAGTATTGATGGTATCAAATTGTTACATTTACACATCAGAAGCTTCAAGTTTTTCTTGGTTAAGTTTAGATTGTCTTGCTTCATTAATAAAACAACGAGTGTTAAGTACTTTTAGTGATTCATGGTTGAACTTTTCTTTATATTGCCAAGCCAAAGAAAGACCAGTATTTTTAAGTCCATTAGACTGTAATAGTGGTAATAAACGACCAGAATAAGTTAAATCAGGGTTTTCAAAAAATCTTTGTAGATTTTGACAGACTTTTTGATAATCAGGATATTTATTAAAATTATCTAATATTTTTCCTATGCGGTTTAAATCATAAAAGAGATTTTTTCCTACTTCAGAGACTAAATACTGAGTCTCTTGACAATCAATATTGATAGTTTGTCCACATTTGCGGCCTTCAGTAATAATTAAATCCCAATTTTTACGTGTATTCAGTAGCCCTAAACTATCTATCTCAGGAGCATTAGCAATTGTGCACCAGATTAAAAACATATCTAAAAAACGTATTTGTTCAGATGAAATGCCAATAGGTGAAAATGGATTAATATCTAATGCACGGACCTCTACATATTCAATTCCCCTGTGTTTTAATGCATCAGATTGAGCTTCTCCGTATTTTGTTATTCGCTTAGGTCGTATAGGTATATAAAGTTCATCTTCAATTTGTAGAATATTTGTGTTTAATTGTATCCAATTCTCATTTTTATCTTTTGTCCCCATTGTGATAAACTTCTCTGAAGGGGTTCGTATGGCTTTTTTTAAGCTAAAAATATAATCTTCAAGATTATTGAAGGTAATATCTAAGCCATTTTGAGATCTATTAAGATAACCTATTTCACTTAGGCGCAATGAGGTTGCGTGAGGTAAGAAAAGCATCCCGCTTTCACTATACTCAAATGGTAGCGCGCTAGTTTGACCTTGCATAAACGAAGAGCAAATAGCTGGAGACGCACCAAAAAGATAAGGGATTACCCAACCAAGGCGATAATAGTTACGGATCATTTGTAAATAACCTGCGGAAATTATCTCTTTTTCATTTTTCTCGTTACATACATTTGCCCATGATTTCCAAAAAGATAATGGTAGTGAAAAATTATAATGTACCCCTGCAATAATTTGCATTAAAGCGCCATAGCGATTTTTTAATCCTTCACGATATTGTGTCTTCATTTGTCCGAGAGATGAAGATCCGTATTGCGCAAGTTGTATTTTTTGGTTTTTATGTATTTTGCATGGCATGCTCATCGGCCACATAAGCTCTTTTCCTAGATTTTTATACGTATAACGGTGAAGATCACTGAGAAATGCTAATAGATGATCAATATCATCATCAACTGGCGTAATGAATTCCAAAAGTGCTTCTGCAAAGTCTGTAGTAATCCATTTATGAGTTAGTGGTGATCCAAAACATTTAGGGTGTGGAGTGGTAGCAAGTAATCCATCAGGATTTACACGTAGAGTTTCTCGCTCAATACCTCTTCTTATCCCTTTAATAGAATCGGGATGAGACTCTAACCAAGAAAGAGCTTGTGATACATCAGGGATCAAAATTGACCTCCTACTAAGAGAAATTTTTATAATAAAGCATGATGCATTTCATGCGCCGAGGTAATGTGATTTGAATATTTTTAGAAAATACAACTTATCTAATATTTAAAATGAGCAATCTTTACTATAAATGATATGCACTCGCTGAGTATGTTTTATGTGATCATGTAATATATTGTGGTAATAATCTTATATTATAGGATAAATATATTATATTTTTTGATGGCTAAATTTATAGCGTCTATAGCTAATGATCAAAATTAAATGGGTACCGTCTTTCAATAAATAACTTACAGATTAGATAATGCTTGAAGCATATTTTTTAGGTTATAACAACATAAATATTAGTGCAGATAACTTTAACAAGAGATAAAATACACTAATTTTCTTTAATTGTATGCAGATATGATCGTTATATTTGTTTAGATTTTTATCTATAAATACCTCTTTTAATTCTTTCTGCACTTAAATCTATAGAGTCTACTATTAGTTATATTATTCGTAACGGAAATTTTTTTTCAATTGTTCTATTATTAAATAATGTATAAATATTTATTTAAATATACATGCTTTTTTATTTAGATATCTCTTACGAAAGATAGAATCGTAGACCTTTAGGTAGATATGATAGATTCAATAGTTATACAACACATACTAGTAAAATATATCTACTATAAAAAGATGCAATGTATGACATGAACTCTCTATGTATGCTAGAGTATATTTGTCTCAGAACATACCATGTATACTCGATTTGAGCATAGCAGTATATGTATCTCTAATAATCTTCTAAAATTTGATCAATATAAGATATCACGAGATTTTATTAATTTTAGTGTATAATTTAGATGTATTCTTATAGGTTAAAAACATCGTAGAAAAATATGTTCCGCATGTTAGTGAGATAGTTATTTTATAGCATATTAATATAGAATATATAATGATCGTATATAGAAAAGAGCAATTTTGCAGTGAATTTTTACTAAAATATATCTAAATATTTATATTTATATTGATTAAAATTTTAGTACATTATGGTTCTATGATATAGATTGTGTTATTGAGGCTAAATAATTTATGTTAAAATATCATTAATTTTCTCGAGAATACTTCAGATATATATTCATGCAATAAGAAAATAACTTCTTATTCGGACTATTTTTATAGTTTGATGCTTTTAATGAACCGCACTGCATATAATACAAGATTATTCATAATTAGGCATATCAGTTTGCCAATTTTTCATTAATTATTTCAATAGGAAAGAAGCGCGCTGTAATGTTGTTCAAATCTCAACGTAATAGGCATCAACAATACCTTATACAATTACCTAAAATTTCACAATCAGTGGTCGGTTTTAGTACATTATTTTCACCACTAGACTTTAGATCTTTTTTATTAGAAAAAATTTCTTCTGCTATGTACAGAATTTATATTATTGCGCTCTATTTAGAGAATGATGAAGGAGGTCAAAAAATTCTTTCTGCACTCTACGCTGCTAAAAAACAAAAACCAAATTTAGATATTTGTGTATTAGTAGATTGGCATCGTGCGCAACGTTGCCGTATTGGCATTCATGTTGGAATGACTAATGCTGATTGGTACTACTTAATGGCTAATCAAAACCCAAATGATTTTGTTCCTGTTTACGGGATTCCTGTAAATACTAGGGAAGCATGGGGTGTGCTTCATCTAAAAGGATCTATTATTGATGATACTGTACTATACAGTGGCGCAAGCTTTAATAATGCTTATTTACACCAGAAAGATACTTATCGCTATGATCGCTATCAATGCCTGAATAATCGTGTATTAGCGGATACTATGTTACAATGGATTCAAAAAAACCTATTAGAAGATAAAGCCGCTCATAGAATAGATCAAGGAAATCGTTCTAGCCGTTCAGATATAAAAAATTGCACTCGAAAGTTTCGTCGATCCTTACGTCAATGTTATTACCAATTTCAGTCGAATGAGCAATATGAAGCTCTTTCTATAATCCCTTTATTAGGATTAGGAAAACATAACGTTCTTAATAAAGCAATTCATCATTTTATGTTGTCTGCTCAGTATGCTCTAATGATTTGCACTCCTTATTTTAATTTGCCAGCAATCTTGGCAAAAAATATTTTATTTTTATTACGACAGGGAAAGATTATAGAGATTATTGTTGGCGATAAAACCGCTAATGATTTCTATATTCCAGAAGATCAGCCCTTTACTATGATTGGCGTATTACCTTACTTATATGAGATTAATTTACGTTCTTTTCTTAGCCGATTACAAAATTATATCAACATGGGACAGTTAATAGTTCGTGTATGGATGCACGGTAAAAATAGCTATCACCTTAAGGGATTATGGGTTGATGATGAATGGATGATGCTGACAGGAAGTAACTTAAATCCACGTTCATGGCGTCTAGATTTAGAAAATGCTATTTTAGTACATGACCCATTACAACAATTAGCGCAACAGCGTTTTAATGAATTAAATATTATCCGTCAACATACTGTGTGCATAAAAAACTATCAGGATTTAGAAAGTATATCTGATTATCCTAAACCAGTACGTAAATGCATTCGTCTCTTACGGAGAATGCATATAGATCAACTACTTCTTCGTCTTTTATAAATAATTATTGGATTTATATGTCGAAAATTTTTGCTCTTTGAAATTTATATAACCTAAATATAACTATAATTACTTAAGTAAGGATCGCTCATCCTATATAGGTTAAATTAGTAAATTATAAATTATTTATAGATGTAATATAAAAGGTTATAAAGATAAGATATAATCGTTCATTACTTTAAAAATAATTATATATGATTTGGCAGATTACATGAGTGATTTGTTTGGTCTGATTATGTTCTGTATAAATATGTTACATATATTATATTAAGATCAAATATATTAAAATTATAATAACTGCTATAAAAATTAATAATAAAATATATTATAATTTTTTAGAAATTTAAGGATATGTTAAATTATTTTTAATTTAAACAATAGCATTTTTTAGTTTTTTTAATTATTATTTGTTTGAGTTAATTACTTAAAAACATCTAATACTTATTTAGATACATCAATCTTGTTTTATAAAAATAATATTAGTAACATAGTTATGGAAAATTCTAGTAAGTGTATTAATGTTATAGCCTTGATGACATTAAATGACTATCATTATGTTTCTGTGATTCTAAAATTATATTTTTGATCTTTTGGTTAGATCTGTTTTTTTAAAAAAGCATAATGTTAATTGTTTATATCTTAAGAAGGTAGCGTATTTATAAACTATATATTTTATATAACTAATCTTATAATTGGTGATATGTGAAATTATCACTATCTTAATCGAAGTATCATTTATTATTTTATATAAGATTAAGGTGTATTGTTAAAATATTTTTTTATTTTTAATTGATATAAAATTTCTTATTGAATTACTAAATTATTATACATGTTCACTAATTATAATATTCGATAACTTAATATAATATATATTAAGAATAATATTTTTTTTGGTCTTTTTACATAACTTTATAAAAATTTTTTTAAATATTACATTTTAGTAAAAATATTTTTTATATATTATAAATATTACTATATCTTATGATATAAGGAAAAAGTACTGTGCATATATTATATATATCTATAATAATATAGATATATACAATATAATTATTTAATACAAGATTTATTTTAATTTTAGTGCATTTTATTAAGGTCTCTTCTTAATTCTATATAAACTGTACAATAATTAATTAGTATTACATTAGAATATTAAAAATATAAGAGTATATTTAAATCATATAGAATATTACTAGTATGAACAAGTATATGTAATTTTTTATTATTTGTATTTTTACTTCAATAAAATGTCTTTCTAAGTGATAAAATTATTAATGAATAATATAAACAAGTGATCATGTCCTATATGATTTTTTAAGAAAGATTTTAATTGCATGTGTAAATTTTTTATAGAGAATTTAGTCATTTTTAATGCTCGTCCTCATGCATGAGTTGTTAGAGCGTGTCTTATGAAAGACATTAACTAATAAATAGGTTGATAGATTTATATACATTAAGTATATTCAATAAAATGCAAAAAATAATTTTTTGTATCATATAGTGATTATTTTTATGATATGATTAAAATTTTTAAAAATTAATTAATATATAGTATTATTATTATTTTTCAATATAGCATGCATTAATATTATGAAGTTTTAAGTTCGGTAGGTGTTAGTGTAAAGATCTAAAAATTGTAAAGCAAGAGACAGAGATAATAAATATAGGACGTCTATTATCTTTGTCTCTTTTATAAAAAATATTTAGTACACGTTACAATATATTAAGGAGTCTAAGTGCAAGTACTATCTAAATGTATAATTATTATTATGGTATTGATATTGCAAGGTTGTATGGCTGGTATCATTGTTAGCGCCGCGGTAGCAACTAAAGCGATCAGTGATCCAAGGACCTTAGGAACTCAGATTGATGACGCGACTTTAGAATTTCGTATAATGCATAAATTACATCAAAACGAACAAATTCAACGATGTTCTCATATTGTTTCTACCGTTTATCAGGGTAGAGTGTTACTAACCGGTCAAACTTCAGATATTACTTTATCACAGTATGCGCAAAAAATTGCTATGGCTCTCGATGGTACCCGCGAAGTATACAACGAGATTCGTCTCACAAATCAGGTAGACGCGAATACTATGTCTTCTGATATTTGGATCACTACTAAAGTTCTTTCTCAATTGCTCTATAATAATCAGATCAAATCTTCACATATCAAAGTGCACACTGAAAATAGTGAAGTATTTCTTTTAGGTACCGTAACGAATATAGAAGCGATTACTGCAGTAGAAATTGCACGGAAGGTTCATGGTGTCAAGCATGTTACAACTGCCTTTACCATTCTGTAATAATTAAGATATGTATAAATATATTTATTTATGTTTTTTGATATTATTATTAACTTTTTCTGTATTTTTACAGTAGAAGAAAATCTTCTATTTATGATTGTTATATACAATATATAATGTGGTGCTTATATTGCTCAAAGTGCCACAAATTATCTTTTATTGTGTTGTATTGTTAAGACAATTAATATTTTTCTTATGATTAGAATACAGATAAATTATAAGTTATAGTAAAGTTATAAGTTATATAATGAGTAGTTGCTGTGCGCATAAAAACATAAAAGAAAGTATTTGTTTTCCATATCATTAATTATTTCTCCTAATAAATGAGAGATAATTGATATATTTATATTTTTAATTAAATATTTTTATAAAAAAATGATACCATAATATTCATAGTGTTTCATCTGCTTTATAGAGCATTATACGGACTGTATTGTTTATATATTATAATAGTAAAAATTATTGCTGTAGGTATTAAGAATATAATAATCGAATTTATATAAATCTACTGTAAATAGTTTTAAAAGCGGTTTTAATTTTAAGAATAAAACTACATTAACAGTATACGAGATTTTTTTTACAGGTGATATTTAATGAATATTATTAATGATTACTTTTACGACATAAAAACTATTTCTATGTAGTATTGAATGCATAATATATGTATATTATTATTAATTTTATGTAATATATATCATGTTTTATAGTATATATCCTCTATTTTTATTTTAAATTTAACTAAAAAATAATAAGATTAATAATATTAATGCTTTTATATTATCACTAAGACAATCCGGAGACTATTTGTTTCACGATTCTCTATCATATAGTGCTATAATAGATATTAATTGATATATAGTAAAAACTGGTCTATATCTTTTTGATCATTATGGTTGATCTATTAAGTATGCTTTATTGATTGTAAAAATTCCTTTCTGGTATTATCACTAGATTTAAATAGTCCGCCAAGAGAAGTGGTTATTGTAGAGCTGGTCACATCACGAACACCTCGGCCCTTAACGCAATAGTGGGTTGCCTCAATGGAGACGGCTACATGAGTAGTATGGAGTAGTATTTGTAATGCTATAAAAATTTGCTGAATAAGTCTTTCCTGTACCTGAGGGCGATGTGAAAAAAATTGAACAATACGATTTATTTTGGACAAACCAATGACCTTATTTTGTGGAATATATGCAACTGTAGCTTTGCCATCAATCATTAAAAAATGATGCTCGCAGATACTGGTTAAGTTAATGTTTCGTACAATTATAATTTCATCAGTTTTTACTATATTATCAATTAAAGTAATTTGAGGAAAATTAGCATAATTTAAACCAGAAAATATCTCATCAACATACATTTTAGCAATACGTTGCGGTGTTTGTGAAAGACTAGGATCGTTTAAGTTGAGATCTAAGAGTTGCATAATTGAAGCTATATGCTGCGCGATTAGTTGTTTTCGTTTATTATTATTTATTTCTTTTTGAGGTAACTGAAACGCAGTTTCAAGACCGCAGTCTAGTAATGCCTTATGAATGCGCTTAGCTTCCGGACTCCATGCATGCATGTCCATATATTATCTCCCTGCAGAGTAGCAATGTATTTTTTTTGAGAATAAATATCGTGTATCTTAAATGAGGTAATGATTTATTTAGGGAACAATGTAGTAAAAACAAACGTTTCAGATAATTTAATTATTATATACGAGGTTACTCCTTTTTGTTGTATCGTAAAGCGTACTGTATATACAAAACAAATATAGTCTACTACATTCATATAATAAGCCATAACCTTTGATACTGGAAACATTTTAAATATGATCAAGCTTATAATTCTTAATAAAAATAGATGAGGAAGTATCATTTTCTGCGCTTAGTCACTTAATGTTGATTGTTTTTGAACTATTTTAGAAAAAATTTGAAGGACAGATACAAGTAGATTTATGTTATATTAGACAAGAAGAATATGTGTTATTCCTCAGTAAGAATAAAATAAATTAACAATAATTAATAAGTATACAAATCAAAATGAAAATCAATAGTAACAATAAATTACGTATTCATTGGGCATGCTATCGAGGTATGCGAGAGCTAGATTTATTAATCATGCCATTTTTTAAAGATAATTTTGATTCACTCAATGAAAAAGATAAAAAACTTTTTTCTGATCTATTAGAGAATGATGATCCTGACTTATTTAATTGGTTGATGAATCACGAACAACCAAAAGATGCTCATTTTAAAAGAATAATTAGTATCATCCAAGAAAGTAATAAAACAAGAGATTTTTCAAGATTATAAAAATATAAAATCATGGTTTAATCATATAAAGTTTTTTTATGTATATGCTCTATAATATAGTTTAGACTAAATTATCATACAAAATGATCTAAACAAAGATTTGCAATATATATGATTTAGAAGACTTTTATTATATAGAATCTTATTCTTTCGCATAAGAAGGATGCACGATAAAGTAAAGGAGAATTTACGCAATTTTTATTATGTTATTTAGAGGTACGGATATTTTACTAGTTCCATAATTTTCTATTAGAATCTCATTCTTTATCAATAAACACAATGGTAAATGCATATTTTAAAAGTATTATTTTATTTTATAGTGAACCATAGGTTGTTAAATTTTTTATTTTATTTAAAAATTCTTAAAAAATAGGAATATAAATACTAAAATTTATATTTTTATTATCATTAGATATTAGATGTAAGTTAATAAAAATATAACCATGATTCATATATAATATAATATTTTGATATTATATGTGTGATTTTTTGTTTTTATTTATGTTTTACAAGCACATTAGTATCGTTGTAAATGTTTGTTTATAATATCTATAACATTTTATATATATGGCTATATGTTGATGGCGGTGTACATACATGTTTTAAAGATAATAATTTGTTATGAATTCTATATTTTATAAAAATATTCATAATCATGTGAATGAAAATTCATAATAGTACAATTTTATTTATCAAAGATCAAAAAAGTATTTTTATATTATTTTATTTAAACATTAGATATTTATTAATAAAACAATAGTGATAAAATATAATCTATATAGATACTATAAATTTATAAGCTTGCAATCGATATTGCATAATAAATTATATCGTAAATTATATTCTGTTCTTATAATAAATTATCGTATATTTATAATATATTAAAATGTTATCATTTGGTATATGATATTATATATACTTTTCACTTATTATTAAATCTTAATATTAATCAATAGAGCACCTTAATATAGTTATATTATTTTAATATTTAAAAAAAATAATATAACTAAGGAATTGATAGGAACACTACAAAGTATATTATCTTGAGTCTGTAGCAATATTGTAGATATATTAAAAATAAATTTTATTTGATGCAAAATCTTTCTTTTAAATAAATTATTAGACAACATGTTATTTATATAATTTTAATATTTTGATATAAGAGTGGTTGATTTTAATTGAATAATTTTAGAAGATTAATTAATAGTAAAAATAATTTACTAGTTTTTAGTTGTACCTCTTCAATGTTTGAATTATAAAAACAAAAAAAATCACTTTTATCATCAAGATAAACATTGCTAGAAAGTAATATCAATATGAAATAAACATATAATATCATTATGTATTAATTTTTTTATGATTAAATTTTTTTATTTTTTATCTTTATAAGTGACTATAATGAGTGACTATAATAATTTAAAATAAATATGATAAGGTTAAAAATTTAAATTTTTTATAATTTTTATAGAGCAAGAAAATAGTATTTTTTTTAAAAATATCTCTGGTGCAGTAAGAGATACCATGATTTTTTACTAAAATTAGTTATATCTTTGTTTTTGTTATCCAGATAATTACTATTTATTATTTAAGTTTTTCACTGCAATTGGTTACTGAAGAAGAAAGAATTTTTTGTATTTTTTATATAAATTTTTTAAAATTAGGACGCATTTCTAGGTGTTACAATTATTGGTTGAAATAATAAAAAATTTTTAGTTTTTATTTAATTAGCTGCTCATTGGTAAAATTAAATCAGGTTTTCTTTTTATTAAAAACTCTGTTTATTTTTGATAAAGAAATATATATAGAGGAGTTTTATATTAATTTTATTTGTATTATAAAATAATTAATATATTATTAATTAATAATATACAGATAATTATAGTGATTTAAAATAATATTTACTGTTATTAATTAGTCTAAAATTATTTAGATTCATATAGGATAGTTTTACATATAAGATAACATAAATTATAATTGACCTTCTATTACTATTATTAATTTGATATCCTTTTATATAAGGATGAAAATAGTAATTATTTTTCACAAAAATTATTAATAGATGCGTCATTATTCAAAAATATTTAAAAGTAACTAACTACAATTAGGTGCAATTTATAAAAAAAAATATAGTTTTTATATAAGTTTTATATATATTGTGATATTTTGTTACATATTGTAAGAGTATGAAAAATTAATATTAGTTATATAATTGCAGGTTATTGATTGTTATTAAGTATTTTAACATCATTTGTATGATGATGGTGAATAAATAATTTATTTATTTGTAATATGCAATAAATAAGAATTATTATAGAAAATTAAAAATTTTTTAACGACTTAATTAATACAATAATTTAAAAATTATTATACAATAATTAGCTAAATATAAAATGTAATACCAGAGAACATATACAATACTTTAGATATATATTTTGTTTTTACAGATAATAATAAAAAATAGCCGAGATATGATAAAGTTCGAAGTAGCCTGTAGAAA
Source organism: Candidatus Erwinia haradaeae (assembly GCF_900698985.1). Taxonomy (GTDB): domain Bacteria; phylum Pseudomonadota; class Gammaproteobacteria; order Enterobacterales; family Enterobacteriaceae; genus Erwinia_E; species Erwinia_E haradaeae_B. Next base: position 712,032 of record NZ_LR217730.1, on the reverse strand, counting down.
AGATCTTTAAAAATTTATTTGTTTAATCATGAAGAAGGATTAATCAGTATACAATAAATAAGAAATAATATTACTTAAAATCTTATCTATTATACTATGTATAATATTCAGTATTTTTTGTTTTTTTAAAAAATAGAATAACTGCATGACCATATAGCTTTAAAATTAATAGGGGAAAGTAAAATAAATGTACAGTTAAGATGTTATGTGTGTTAGTACAATGTCAGTTAGTATTATATGATGACGATATATTAAGTCTATTAGAGCATTATATTAATAATTAATAAATAATTCAACTTATCAATCTTTGTTTAAAAGAAAGTATTTATGTATGTATATTTAATATAAATTGATGCAGGAATGATTATAATTGCAATTCTTAAAAGTGCTACCTAGTAGTATAGATGTTAAGATTATATTTTTTTTGTATATAATGCATATTATTTTCAGAATAATACCTACAGATAATTGACTTAATAGAGCCAATTAGTATATCTATGTTACTAAATATTCCAATCTTGATAACTTTATTGCGTATAGTCTTAATACCCTTTTTTGTATTAGTTTTTTACTTGCCATTTAAATGGGCTCATTTAGTTTGTGCTTTAATCTTTATTTGTGCAGCAGTTACAGATTGGTTTGATGGTTTTCTTGCACGTCGATGGAAACAGACAACACAATTAGGTGCTTTTCTTGATCCAGTGGCAGATAAAATCATGGTTGTGATGGCATTAATATTGATAGCTGAGTGTTATCATTCTTGGTGGATTACATTACCAGTATCTATTATGATTTCTCGTGAAATTGTTATTTCTGCTTTGCGTGAATGGATGGCGGAAATAGGAAGACGTGATAGTGTGGCAGTATCATGGACTGGCAAGGCGAAAACAACTGTACAAATGCTTGCTTTATTTGTATTGCTTTGGTATCCCAATAGTATCGTTAAAATAGTAGGTATTATGGCATTATACATTGCAGCGATTCTAACATTGTGGTCTATGTTGCAATATTTTTATATGTCACGATATTACTGGCTTAGAAAAGAATAAGAAGGGTTGCCTAAAAAGGATATTAGATAATAATTAAAGGAAATTTAATTGACTTGTGTTTACATGCTAGTAAATGTTATTTATTGATTTTATATTTTTAATGTATTATTATTTTAATAAAGGAAAGAGTACTGATTTAGTTAGAATCTTTAAAAGAATTGCATATGTTAAATAAAAATAAAAAAATATTTTTTTCTAAGTATTAGAAATGGAGTACATTGAATTAAATAGTAATGTAGCAGGAGTTAGAATTTATCTAAAATTAAAAAATCTATTTTTATGTTAATAACACAATAAAAATGTTCAAAAAGTTATATTATAACGATTGATATCAAGGCGCGTTGGCAGAGTGGTTATGCTACGGACTGCAAATCCGTCCACCTCGGTTCGACTCCGAGATGCGCCTCCACTTTTATATTTAGCCCGGGTGGTGAAATTGGTATACACAAGGGACTTAAAATCCCTCAGCTTTATAGCTATGCGGGTTCAAGTCCCGCTCCGGGCACCATTTTTAGTAAAACTGAAAATTATATCAGCTATATAGAATATTTTTTTAATATATTTTATTAGGTAAGTGATTAGTCTCTTTTTAGCAAAAAGAAGATTAAAAATAAATATTATCATATAATTTTTATATTTTTGATTTTGATATATATTACTAATAAATGTATAATATTACATATTATTATATATGCACTAAAAAAATAGAAATATAAAATTTTTATAAAAGAATAATCAATATATAGTAAAACTAATATAGTTTTATAGCACTGTAATTTTATAGATTAGAGGATAAGAGATATTATACATAAGACAGATAATATCAGAAATTTTTTAATAATACTTAGTGAGTGATATTTAGCCAATAGATTAGCTATTAAGTAATGATATATCGATAATTAGTGTATAAACAAAGTATATGATATTTTATATTCAATATTTATATTTATGTGAATCTTTTGGATTTAATTTTTTATTTCTTATCAAAACTTTAATAAGGCATTACCTAATATATTATATTATTTTATATTTAAAATAAAATATAACATGTCATTAATAGGAAATAATAACAATTAGTATTATTAATACTATAACATTAGTTTATAGAAATATAAGAATATAATTTAAATTTAAATATATATGGTTAATATTCAATAAAATTGATATATTGTTAAAAACAATTTAATTAACATATGTTAGGTGTTTAATGCTCACTAATATTCTATCAGAAAAATTTCTTGTTCTTTATTTGAATTATTATAAAATGCAAAGAGTTTTTTAACAGATATCTAATATTTTATTAGTATTATACTCATCGAGTTTTCATACTACTAGTATAGCTATAGAGAGATTATAGAAGTATATATAAAATTATAGCATAGACTTTATATTAGATTAGATCTAACTATAGGTATGTTAGAATTATTATAATATAATAGATAATTTTTTATAATGATCTGCAGGTAAAGGATTAAGTAGTTTACATTTTTTAGATAGATAATAAAAAACATGATTAATTATCGGTAGTAGATTATGTATGTATTTATATATATGTATATATATGTATATATTAGAATCTTTATGAGATGTTAGATCATAGCTATGATCTTCTTATTAACTAAGGTTAATTTGGTGATATTAAAATCAAAGTTATATGGGAATTCTACATAATAAAATCATCGATACTTTTATAAGTGTTTAGGATGTAATAAATTTTATAGCCCGGATAGCTCAGTCGGTAGAGCAGGGGACTGAAAATCCCCGTGTCCTTGGTTCGATTCCAAGTTCGGGCATCATTAAAAGATTTTCTGCATTAAAGAATGTCTTCGAGAATTGATAATGCTTTTAGAAGAGATCATTAAGTATATTATGTTTTTAGTAATTGTAATATTTAAATTTTATAAAAAATATTATATTGTTTTTACTATGAATATATTATAGTGAATAAAATTAGTTAATAAAACTGTAATACGAAAATGATAAAAAATATTTTTATATATCATATTATATCCATATTATTTTAAATAAATAAATAAAAAATAATTATATATGGTATATAGAGAATATATTTTAATTTTAATATCCTGCATGTTTTAATCTGACCAGTTAGTTTAATAATAAATAAAAAATTATTTATTATATTATAATAAAATAAATATCAGTAAATAAATAAAATAGTATATTTATTGCTAACTTAATACGAAGTGATTATTCCCAATAAGACTATAAAACTTGCATAAAAACCACCTACATTTTAAGCTGTCAATACAACAGTTATATTACTTAAAGAGAATTTATATGTTTATTATTCATGCTGAAAACCGTAAAACATATGGCACAGGTTCAAGTCGTCGTTTGCGCAAAGCGGATAAATTACCTGCAATTATCTACGGTAAACATACAACTCCTTCTCCTATCATACTAAATCAAGAATTAATTATGAATATGCAGTTAAGGATTGATTTTTATAAGGACACCTTAACTATTATGATAGAAGGTACAGCTATTCAAGTTAAAGTACACGCTATACAACGTCATCCATTTAAGGACAAACTGCAACATATTGATTTTATTCGTATAGAGTAACTTGTTATTTCATTAAATAGGTTGCTTTTTAACATAAAATAATACAAAATAATATTTTAATAATTTTAATTCTATTATTAATCAATCAAGATATTAATTTTTAGTAAATCAATAAAATTTATTATAATTATTCTTATTATATAATAATATTATTTGATTATAAATATTTAAGTTTTTATTTTTTTTTATAAATTTTATATTAAAATGTAGATAATTAATAAATATTATTTTTAACTAGAATAATAGTATATAAAAAATATTTAGTAAGACATAGTTGAAGTATTAGACTTTTAGTCTATTATATATAATATCATATGCTTGTATAATAAAATATTACTAGTTAAATTAATTTATAAACTGATATATTTTTATGGTGTTTATAATTTTCTCTTAACCATAATGTTTAATATAATTAATAGAATGAATGATTGCCATGCTGATGTTCAGTGAGGTCTTTTACACCTTTTAATTCTAAAAATTGATTTAATAGTTCCCTTTCAATACTATCTTTAATAGTCATGTTAATCATTGCACAACCATTGCAACCTCCGCTAAATTTTAGGATAACATATCCTTCACTATTAATATCAACTAAAATCACTTTTCCTCCATGTCTTGCTAATTGTGGATTAATCTGTGTTTGTAAAACCCATTCTACACGATCAAAAAGTGAAGCGTCATCGCTAATTTTTCCTATCCTAGCATAAGGCGCTTTTAGTGTTAATTGAGCATCCATTTTATTTACGATATAGTCAATTTCAGCATCTTTAAGATAAGCAACACTGTTATTATCAATAAATGCTGATAATTTATCAAATTTTAACTCGACATCATGTTCACTGATCTCATCTATTGCGCAATAAGAAACCCCACATTCAGCAGTAGGGGTTCCTGGATTGAGCACAAATACACGAATTTGAGTACCATAAGGTTGTGTGGATAGAAGTTTAGAAAAGTGTTTTTGGGCAGATTGTGTAATTATAATCATGACTAGTGCTCAATAGTGTGCTGGTTTATATTATAATAAAAAACAATTTACTTGGATCTATAAGATTAGTACTTTTATTAGTCTTTAATAAATTAGAGGTGAATCCGCATTTATTATAACTAAAACTTAGCACTGTTCAGTAGATTTTAAATATAATAAACGTATTTATTGTGCATTTTACAATTAATCATAATATAGCGTCATATAAAAAATAATATATACATAGAACACTAGATTTTTAATACGTTGATTATATATAGTTTACACTATAATAAAAAGAGTATCAAAATATTAGGTAGATTCCTACGGAGATTCAATAATTTTATTATCAATTAATTATTGATTAACCTTTATAAAAATATTTAGATATATCTAGATAAAACCCTGTTTATCTAGATTTAGAGGAGATTTTTTTTAAAAACAGTTTTTAAAATCAATTAAGATATAACTTGTATAATCTTTATATTAATCAAGGATCTTATTTGTTCATGCTCTAAAAATTCCAATACATGAAAAATTTTAGTTAAGATAGCATAAAGCATAGAATTATTATAGATATTTTATAATTTTGTACAATGTGTAATATATTGTTATATGAAAATTGTTATCCTTTTAAAGGTTTTATGTGGTTTTTTGTAACTATTTTATATAAAAATATTTTTATAGGCAAAAATAATCCGAGGGTAGGATATCTATCTAGTGATAATATTTTTATACATATTAAAAAATCTATATATATGAATATATTGTTTACAATTAGCAGGTTTAAAAGTTTTAGGTTTATTTAATTTAGATGGTTCAATCAGAGTTGATATAAAGTACATTATTTTTTAAAATTTTAAAAATTGAGCGCCTATTTAATAAACAAGAGACAAAATAAGCAAAATTTTTAATGTTTGAATTTTATAAATTATTGTGCATTTCGCTTTGAATATTTTATATTTTTAAGATATTTTTTAATTAATCTATATTTTATGGATGTAAGTTACAAAATTATATAGGTATTTAAATCTAGGTATTATATAGTACATTTTTAGTGTAATCTAAAAATAGATAGTTAATATTATTTATCATGGCATTCTAGAAATGATCTAGTAATTGTTTAATCATACCAAAGAAATCTTAATATAATTTAAAATTATATTTTTTTATTTTTTATATTATAATTATACTATGATTAGTATAAGAACTTTCAGACGATAATTCATAAAAAATAGATAACTGGACTATCTTTAGTTTGTCAATAGACAAATATTAGAAAACCGCAATTTCTATCATTAATGTAGCCCACAAATACAAAAAATTTTTTCAGTGTGTTTTATTTGTATTATCTACTATTGTTATTTTTACAAATTTTTTCAGAGTGACTAATGCAGTTAATTTTTGGAAGAGTGTAGAACAAGTCTGGATACATTTCATTATATTTTCTTTCATTGCATTTATAATATTTTTATTTGTGAGAGTAGAGATCTTGAGTGAAAGTTAATGAAAAATATATTTGGATCATGAGTTAGATTTTGTCTTTTACATAGATATTAAGTCTTTTTTTTGATATAGAGTAAATTTTTTAAAGTATCTCTAAGTTTTATATAAGTCTATATAATCTATATATGCACTTAAAACCGCCAAATAATATTATTAGTATGTTTATTTTATAGCGTAAGCACTCTTCTATTATTTTTTATATTACTATAGATATAGTAATATGCTATATTTTGTTAATATTTCTAAAATTTGATGAGAATAAATGGTTATTTTTTTATTTGGAAAATGATAAAATATTAAATTCAATGTTTTTAATTTTAGTATATGAAGAAATTATAACATGTATTAAATAGATTTATGTTAACAGAAAGGAATACAAAAATTAATGCATTAATGTTTATTGATTGCAAGGATCAAACGTAATTATTTGTTTAATATTAACACTATAAATTTAGATACAGGTTTATCTTATATGGATATAGAGAAATAAATTAAATTTTTAGATGAATAATACAGCTATAACTGACAAGAAAGAACCCGTAGATTTTTTATGATCATTTATTAGTAGTACTACGGATGACCAGAGTTTCAATAGTATAAAAAAGAACATTCATAGTGATAATATTAATAGCTCCTAAAAAACATTATAGTGACTTCATTCATAAAAATTCTAAAGTATATAAAATTATTGGGTAAAAACACTCATGGTATGGTTTTAGAATTTTACTTATATTATTATTTATTTGTCACATTTTATCACTGAAGCACAGGATTTTAGAAAACTGAATAATTTGGTTAATAATTATAAATATTTGTAAGGGAATAATTAAAGAGTTCGTGAAAAATAGCAGAAATTATTGTTACATTTAATGATAGTAATATATAAGTTTTTAACTTACTTCAGAGAAGAATTCTATTTATGAAAATAAAAAACTAATAGTAATGTTATTAACATAAAGCTCTTTATGTATGTATATTTTTCTATTTAGATTACAATATTATTTAGAAAAAGTATTAAAAGTTTTCAATTAGCAGTTAATTTGTACTATACAATATACTATAATTAGTAGAAATAATTGTTTAGTGTGTGATTTTTATTTGAATTATTTGTAGTAAATACTTTCAACTTATAGTCATCCAATAGAAGTCAGTTGATGGTATATAACAATATTTAATCAAGGATTATATATCACAAACATATATTAATTTAAGTTATGTGTAATTTATATAGTGATCATTATATAGTAATTAATCTTAATTTTTGAGATTTTGTTTGGTAAGAAATGATAATTGAAGATAGTACTTTTTCATATGATATACACATATTATGTCTGTATCTTCAAAAACATTATGAATTATTACCTATTTAATTATCTAATTTTAGATTAGATTATGATGAATATAATATTGATGTTATTTTTAAATTCTAAGATCTACTTTAGATATAAAATATAGTTTTTATTTTTTACTAAAATACCTAATAAAATAATTTATTTATAGTATCTATTAAGATATAAATAATACATTTTTTAGTAAAATAGGTTTAATGCGTTATACTGTCATAGGTCATTAAATCTTTATAGAATAAAAATAAGAAATATACTATATTTTCTATAAAATTAACACTATCTATGTTAGATGTTAAGAATAGAATGATAGAATATATTAGAGAATTTTTTTAATTATATATAATTTTAATAAAATTATGAATATACCCTCTACTATAGAAGTTTCAAATAAAAATACTAACTTAATTATAAAGTGGTTGTAAAAAATTATTTTATATGCAGAAATTTGTTTAAAGTATCTCTTATTAGTCTTAGATAAGACTGTTATATAGATCTATTTTCATACTATAATAAAAATTATTTGTTTAACTAAATATATTAATACTTAGTTAATATAAGTAATGATTTATTCTTTCTAATAAATATAGATTGCATAAATATTCATATATATATTTTAAAATATTTATATTTGACTATTTTATGTTAACCCCTCTGAGGAAATCTTTTATTTTATTTAAGATTATTTAATATTTTTTAGTTGAATAATTTTATAATTTAAAATTATAAAAGATATTATTATATGATATCTATGATTATAAATATTTTGTAAAATAATCTGATAAAATTGAAATATCTCTAAAATGATGAAAATAATATTTTATATTTTGAAGATCTGTAATAAATGCTATATTCTATTATAAAAATAGGCTCAATTTTTATGCATTTATCTACATCAGAAATGATCTATTAAAGTAGATATAAAGTATTCAGTATTTATTGAATAACTTATATTTTTTTGACTTTTCTAGATCAATAGGCTTGTTATAAGAGTATTTGAGTTTATAGTGTAACTGGAGTTAAATAGATGTAATAATACGAAACATTAAAAAAACCATTATTAAAAAAAATATTAATAAAAATTAGATTCGTGTTTATTAAATTATTTACTACTTGTGTAGTTTGGTTATATTTTTATCACATATCATATAATTATTTTTATAAGTGAGTCAGATCGGTAATTAGTACTCTGTACTATAATAGATAGGATTACTATAAAGGCAGATTCTTTTAGATTTTATTGTGATATAAATAAATGTTATTTTATAGTTTATGTGGGATAATTTGGAAGTATCATGATGATGAAAATTTTAATTATTTTCAATATTAATAAAGTATAAGATCATCTGATGTAGATTTACTGGAGCATCAAGAGAGAAGTTAGGCTTTTTGACAGAAAAAATCTCTCTATCAAAAAATGACATTATATTTATTAGCATAATTTAGTATATATTAATTCAGAAAATGGGCATCGTGACTAATTATGTAGAATATTTATATATTATAAACAATTATAAAAAAATTTTCAGGCTGTAGTTATATAATTTTATTAATGTAGATATATTTGTATAAATAATTAAGTTATCCTGATCTTTTATGGTTAGGTTATATTTGATATAGTTTAAAATATAAAGATGTTAGAAAAATATTACAAGTATATAAAATTCTATCATTTTTTATGCTCTTTTTAAATATCCAAAAAGAAGCTACCTACCTAAAATAGTTATATAAAATTTATGAATACTCAGAAGATCAGGAAAATTATTGGTATATTTTGTAATAAAATATTATCTGGTAATGCGATTATATGTAAAAATTTATAGAGATTTATTAATTAATTTTTATATAAAATGTTTTTATAGATTGAAATTAAACTAATTTATATTTAAATTTTTATGTTGCAAGAGGCGTCACGTATATTATAATTTTTATAATATGATCATACACTGCATGGTGCATAGTGTTTGATTATTTTTGTGTTCTTGTCTCATTTTATACTATTAAGAATGATTTATAATATAAATTATAATAATATTTCTACATTATAGTAATAATATAGATCGATCTAAATTTTACCTAATAAAAATCGAGAGACATGGTGGAAGATTTTTATTATTTTGACTTAAATAAAAATAGTATTTTTTGAACTATTAGAGTTAATAGTTTTATTTTTTTTATATTTAATAAAGTATGCTGCATTATAGATGTATCAGAAGATATTAAAAATATCTATAGTTTATCTAACATTTAATATCTAATTAATCGAAAAATATCAGGCTTAGATAGTGCTGAATTTTTTAAGATCAAGAGTATATATATTCTAAATTAATATAATTGTAAGATTAATCATATTAATTGATTGTTAGGATTATTTTTATTTTTAATAAGCAATATATAAAATATCTTTTTTATTTTATTATTTTGTCTCATTAATTGATCAACAAAGTTATGATAGTTGTGTGTCTGCATAAAAATATCAGATATATTATATACATGAAATTTTTCTAGATATTCAATTAAGGCAATATTTACAAAACGACATCATCTGATTTTATTGAGCTGTACATGATAAAAATAGTTAAGAGTGTAAATATTTCTGAGCATCACTCATGGGATGAACGTTCTCTAATAATTTTACATACTTTATATAGTTAAGTAATGTTATATTTTTAAAAATAGTCCATGTATATAAATACTTATGATAGCAACTTACTATGCTATAATAATAGGTTATAAGGTAATTTTTTCTAAAGATCATCAATAAATACTTATTTTGCATTTCTTTTAGATAATTTAAGTAGGACTCTTCTATTAGCAAGCATGATATCCCTAGTATAGATGACGATAAGTATTATCTATAACAGATATAATAAGAATTTATTTTTTGAATATAATTATATTATGTATTGTATATATTCTAATTCAAAAAAACACTCTACTAATTTTTAAAAGGTTCTAAAGTTAACCAATTAATATGTATATGAGTATATATGCATCAGGCATCAAATTTTCATAGAGACTTCATACGTCCTCGTTATTGGCTAACTTGGTTTGGTATTAGTATTTTGTTTCTTTTAGTTCGGCTTCCATATCCTCTATTATATCGGCTAGGCACTTGGATGGGTCGTTTATCTATGCGTTTTATGCAGCGTCGTATGTATATTGTACGTCGTAATTTAGAGCTTTGCTTTCCGGACATGGCTAGAGATGAATTAGAGGATCTCATCAGTAGTAATTTTGAATCTCTAGGAATGGGATTATTAGAAACAGGTATGGCTTGGTTTTGGTCTGATCGACGAATCAAGCATTGGTTTAATGTTAAAGGTCTTAATCATTTGCGCGCCGCACAAGAAACTGGTCGCGGAATTCTTATGATTGGTGTACATTTTTTATCGCTTGAGATGGGTGGTCGAACTATGGGTTTGTGTCATCCAATGACGGCTATTTATCGTCCACATAATAATAAAGTAATAGAATGGGTTCAGACTAGAGGTAGAATGCGTTCTAATAAGGCAATGATAGACCGACGCAACTTACGTGGTATAGTGCATGCACTAAAAGAGGGTGATACTGTTTGGTTTGCACCAGATCAAGATTATGGTCCAAATGGTAGCGTTTTCGTTCAGTGGTTTTCTGTTCCTGAGGTAGCCACAACTAGTGGGACTTGGGTGCTTACACGCTTAGCAAAACCTATACTCATGCCTGTGGTATTAATTCGCAAAAATAATTGCAGTGGTTATGAGTTAATTATAAACGAAGAACTTCAAGATTATCCAATAGACAATAAAATGCAAGCGGCTAGATATATAAATCAAATTATTGAACGTGAAATTATGCGAGCTCCAAATCAATATATGTGGTTGCATCGTCGATTTAAAACACGGCCTGATGGCTTAAGATCAATATATTAACATTAACGATATTTTAAATATTGTTTAGCATAAGCCATAATTTAAAGTGCATATATAATATATATAGAAATAAATGATTATTTAATGCCTGATTAATGAAAGATACATTAATCGATTAGAACAAATTTAAGTTTTCAATTATATTGTACACTACCAATATTGATTAGTTATGAATTTTTATCTGTGTAAAGATATATTTTATAATAAATTTTTACTATATTTAAAAAATAGATTGCATTGTTATATATACATTATCGATGTGTTATAAGATCTTGTGTATAGATAAAATGTTACATTTTCATCTGAATCAAATTATTTCTGTATGTAATTTATGATCACGGTAAATCTAGGACTCTATTTAATCAAAAGTTATAGTTGGTTTTTGAGCGGTATCTACTAAGGTACTCTTTAAGATTGCAAGCTAGATGAGAATTAATGCAAAAAATTCTATATCTACTGTATATAAGATCTAATAATTCATAAAATAAGAAGTGATTTTTCTTAAAATATAGAATGTATTTTTACGATAATAATTATGATTATAATTTTTAGAAACAGTTAAGATTAAGTAAAGATTTATTGCGGTTAGATTAAATAAATATTAAGTAAATAGCGTATTTTTGCTAATAATTTGTAATTCGTAAATAATAACTCAGTGTTATAATTTTGTATTTATTACTCATAGCATAAGTTAACTGGAAGTAATGTAAGAGATTTAGGAAAACTCACTGGTTATTTATAATGCATGGAACTTATTTAGTAGTTATCATACAGTAAAATAATTTAAATTTTTAAGATATGATTTAAAAAAAATCTTTTTATAATATAATCAGTATTATACTTAACTCAATATATAATATTGTGTTAGAGGTGCTTACTTTTTAGTTGCCGCGCCTAAAAAATACGTGTTATCAATTTGTATCATCGGGTAATTTTGATCATAAAAAATTATTAGAAAAACTTAAATATTCTTGAATAGAGATTTTATTTTTATTCAGCTACACTAATAATATTTAGAGTAGATCATTTTATTACATTTTATCTTAATAGTGGATAGATCAATGAGGATTGATATATTTTTTTCTGTAGTTTTAAAAAAATAACAAAAAAAGAGATGATTTTATATGTATTGGTTATATAGGGTCAAATAAAATATGAAACAACTATTTGGTGTTATTTTATAATGTCTATTTGTGGTATAGGAATTGACATTGTAGAGATTATTAGAATACATACAGTAATCGCGAAGGTAGGTGATCGATTCGCAGAGCGTATACTAAGTGATACTGAGTTCGGTCAATATAAGAAAAATATCAAACCAGAGCTTTTTCTTGCTAAACGTTTTGCAGTAAAAGAAGCAACCGTTAAAGCGTTTGGCATTGGTATGAGAGGTGGTTTAGCATTTAACCAAGTAGAAACGTTCCATGACAATTTAGGCAGGCCTTATTTATGTCTTTTAAAACATGCCAAAGTAATAGCACAGACTTTATGTCTGACACGCATTCATGTTACGTTATCTGATGAAAAGAAATACGCTTGCGCTATGGTGATTCTTGAAGATTAATTTTTTTTATAGTATAAAAAAACTCTTTCTTAAATATATGTCGGATTATATTTATAACTTATTTTGCAATTACTGCATTTTTATTAAAATTTTGTATTTTAGTAAGCCTTTATCTTAGTTTAACTAATATTAATTCAATAATTAAATTGTAGTTATTAAAAATATAGGGATGTTAATATTATTTTATAATTGAGATAGTATTTATTTGCACTCAAATCTGATACGAAAATTTATTTTAGCATCAATATATAAAATTGGTATTAAATAAAAGAGCACTTTGTTTTTTGCTAAACTTTGTATGTAAGGGATAAATTTTTTATAGAAAAACAGTTTAATATTATATTAAATTTTCTTGATATTATAACAAGATAATACAAATATAATACTTTTTATCACTATTAAATTTTATATACAAATTGAGTTTTGTAAGAATTTATGAGAATGATTTTTTCTAAGGTAACTCAGGAACTTAGCAAGATAATAATCTTGTACGATCAATGATTAATAATCCTTCATCAGGAGAAAAATAGTGGATGAGTTATTTATATTAATGTTTATAGAATTTTTGATAAGCGTCCAATAATCTTGGTAAGACAAATTATATCTATAATTATAGTAATTTTAGTGCGTATAAGTATAGTAAAATAATAAAATTATTTTCTATATAAGTTCTTTGTATTTCATTCGCTAATTCTTTCAAGCATTTATTATATGATATTAGTAATATAATAATTGTGGCGTAAAAAATATACTGCTAAAAAATTAATATACAGTGTACAGCTCTATTTAAAAAAGGTTTTGGACTAAAATTGTTGTCACAAGTGATAGTAATTAAATTTGAGATTCTTTTATCTATTTATAACACATATAAAGTATATAATACTCTAATTATCATTTTAAATGTTATGTACTTAGGTAATAAGTGGTATATTAAATAAATAAATAGGGTTTTTACTTCATTTTATCCTCAGATCTAAGTTATTAAAGCACATACCTCATATCATAACTAGATATAGTAGTCATACAAATATCTTACATCTCCCATAAAATTTTTTTATGTATTGAAGATTAATGGTATATGGATATAAGTAAGGATATCTCCTATTTTAGAGTTTTTTGGATTTTTAGAATTGCTTTTTATTTTAGAATGTATGTCAGGTTGTGATCATATTCTCGATAAAAAGAACCAAACTGGATCTATTTATTTATTAAGCAACTACACCCAAGAGCATTACTTTTATATTAATTGTGTGCATAAATGTTGTGTACCTCAGATATAGCTAAACAATTATTACCATAATTATATAATTTAAAATTATTATTTTTTCTGCATTATATTCTTATATACATATATAGATCATGTCATCAGCAGTATAATTATTTATTTTTTTGATAGAACCTGTCGCTCTCTTTATCTTATATATGATCGGAAAATGTATTAAACATGCATCATGTAAAGTATTTAGTGTGATTTTTACAGATGTAAACATTTATTATAAATAGAAAAATGGGAGTTGTTAACGTATTTTTTGCAATGATATTTCTTTGATATTCGCAAAGAGGTTAATTAAAGATACTCATAAATTTTTTATACAAGTATGAAATAATATATCGTTACTCTATTAATATAAATTTATTATACAATATAACAATATATTATATAATAAATATTATATTTTAATTTTAAAAGTGTAGCTATTGGCCTATTTAGGTCTCATATATTATATATAATATTTATTATATATAATATAGACTTTAACATTTTTAAGTAAAGATTATGATAATCGTGTATGTCACTCAATCAATTCTAGTTAATGATGCGATAAATATAAAATATTTAAGAAGGGATGAGCTTTGAATAAGGATTTTAGTTATCTAAAATTATTGAAGGCTTTTTTTTTATAATAAATAAGATTAAAGATTAAATCGCTCGAAAACAATGCAGACGGCTAATTGCTTTTATTCGATTTTCTTTTAACCAAATCTCAGTACAAAAAATTGCTTCATTAATTGCATTGTCAATGAGTTTTTGTTCTGTTATTTTTGGCGTACCTAAGACAAATTCTACTAATTTATCACGATCTTCTGGACATCCAACGCCAATACGTAGGCGATGAAACGTTGTATCATTGCCTAAATTTTGGATAATGTTTTTTAGGCCATTATGCCCTCCGTGAGTGCCATTTTGTTTAAATTTTGCAATACCTGGTGGGAGATATAATTCATCGTGTACTATGAGAATATTTCTCACAGGAATTTTATAATATAGTGAGATAGCAGCCACTGATCTACCACTATCATTCATGAAAGTTGTGGGGATCAATAACCATATTTTTTTATTCCCTATCTGTAAATGTGCTGTATAACCAAAAAAATTCTTTTTTTGTAAGATCTGATTATAACGTTTAGCTAGCTTATTAATATACCATGCTCCGGCATTATGTCGAGTTTTGGTGTATTTCTCTCCAGGATTGGCAAGTCCAACTATTAATTTAAGATCACTCATATTATGTAATACTCTATGTAGTGTATTGTATTTTACAATGTATCTCTACTTCATAAAGAAATATAAAAATATTAATTGATGGTATGTTGGTAATTGATTTGCGTCATAACATGCTATCTATATGTTAAATTTTATTTTACCCGTACCGCTAAAAATTATTTTATATGGTGTTTGATACAATAAAAAATTATTTTACTTAGAAACATGTCAATTTTTCTATTAAGTAATTTTTATACATTATTTTTTTTAATTGCAAAATTTCCATTATTTTGATATTTTAATAAGGTTATAATTTAAATCACTTTAGACTCTTGTCATTAATATTAAATAACATCATATGTTAATGATCGTTTAACATATATGCTTCATAATTTATAAATTTGTTCTAAAATATGACTTCTTAATACTTTTATTTATTTTTTCTAAAAGATATGCGATAATATCATTATATGCTTAAATATTTTGATATATCTAAAAAATTTAACTATCTTATATTATCTAATATAATATAGTTTATAGATTTAAGGAATCGTTCGCAACCATGGATTAATAATGTTTTCTATATCAGTTTTAACCTTTTCCTTTGAGCGATTCGCATCAATAGTGTAGATTGTCATATCGGATTTAGCTATGGCTAAATATTTGTTGCGAATTTTAGTAAAAAAATGTAATGGTTCTTTCTCAATCCGGTCTAATTGTCCACGTTCTGTTACCCGTTGTAAGCTAATTTCAGGAGAAATATCTAAATATAACGTCAGATCTGGTGTAAAATTACCAAGAGTCTCTTTTCTTAAGCAACGAATAAAATCATGACTAATCTCACGCCCTCCCCCCTGATATGCTTGTGAAGATAGTTCATGACGATCTCCTATCACCCATGTTCCTCGAGCTAATGCTGGTTTTATCACATTTTCTACTAATTGGACACGTGCTGCAGATACGACAAATAGCTCAGCGTAATGTGTTATTTTCTCTTTATGGTACGTATCGTTCTTAAGTAATTGACGTAACTTCTCTGATAGTGGTGTGCCACCTGGTTCGCGTGTATGGATAATATTATGAATACCGTATTCATGTAGTATAGTAGCTACTACAAGGGATGATGTTGTTTTGCCTGCCCCCTCTAATCCCTCAATGGCAATAAATTTACTATTCATTTGGTCTCTGTCGGTGAGGCTTTGAAAAGTTGTATGATAATTAATAAGTGTCTAAAAATTTATTAGAATCTAAGGATTTATGTTTACACAAAAAATTACATAAGATATTGTAAATTATTATTTTTATCTATACTCAATTATTTATAATTTTATATGCGACAATCTTTAGATAAGTTTATGGTATATAATATATTTTATTTATTTAAAATAATAAAATTATTAATTTTTTAGTAAAAATATATGTAATTTTTTTGACTAACTTTCTTTACTAATATGTTTTTCATAAAAACTCTTAAGTTATACCTTTCAAGTAAATTTCTGTTTTTATTCTAACCTCTGTTCTAGCTATATTTGTCAGAATTATTTCAGATCATCTGTCATAATGCAATTCAGAGATTATCATACTTATTTTTATATTTAAGCTATAAGTTTTTTTATGTAGTATCCATGTACTAGAGGTTATGTTACATTATATGTCATAATAAAATTATTTTGAGATAATTAATTTAGTATTTAAAAAATTTTATAGTCTACTATATTAATAAATAAAACTACTATCTTGATAAAGAAAAATAAAACTTTGCATGGATTTTGTCAATGTATTTTAATTTAAATCTTTATAACTTTAGTGTATATAGAAATACTTTTGTAAAGATAATTTTTAATATAAAATAATTATCTATAATAGTTTCTGAAGAAATATTTCAGAAAGTTTTTAATTGAAAATCTAATTTACTACATATTAATAGATCAATAGTTATTTAAGATCTATCATTTGTATATAAAATAACTAATTTTATTAGGTATAGTATTATGATAGATTAAATAGACTTGAATAAAGGAATTATATTGCAGATGCAACAGACTGTGGAGGTTGTGATCATTGGGGGCGGGTTGACAGGGGCAGCATTAGCTAGTGGTTTAACAAAATATGGTTTTGATGTTGCGGTAATTGAACAGGAAGATACGCCTCGTTTTAATCCATTATCTAATCCAGGTCTTCGAGTCTCGGCTATCAGCAATGCTTCAGTTAACTTATTACAGCAGTTAGAAGTTTGGCCGCAGGTTCTTCTTATGCGTTGTGCTCCGTATTGTGTGCAGGAGATCTGGGAACATCCTATGGCACGAGTCAGACTAGATGCTAGATCTCTGGGTTTAACTAATCTGGGATATATAGTTGAAAATGATGTATTAAAATATGCATTATCGAAACGATTATATCATCAAAATGTATTTGTACTATATAAAACATGCTTAAAGAACTTACAAAGAATAAATGGAATTTGGCAGATTTCTTTAGATAATGGTAAAATTTTGCGAGCATATCTTATTGTGGGTGCAGATGGATCACACTCACAGGTAAGAAAATTAGCCAATATTAGAACCCATGGTTGGCAATACACGCAGTCTTGTATGCTTATCAGCGTCCGTTGTTTTAATCATCCTGGGAATATTACTTGGCAGAAATTAACTCCTAAAGGTCCTCGTGCTTTTTTACCATTATTTGGATATTGGGCGTCGTTGGTATGGTATGGGGAGCCTGATTATATTAAAAAACTACAATTCATGACTATGTTACAACTCCAACGTGAGATTCAGTTACATTTTCCGGCTCGCATTGGAAAAATCACCCCGATAATGGCTGGTTCATTCGCACTAAATCGCAGTCATGCTATGAATTATATATTACCAGGATTAGTATTAGTTGGTGATGCAGCACATACCGTTCATCCACTCACAGGACAAGGTGTTAATTTAGGTTATCGTGACGTATTGGCTTTGATTACAATCCTAAAAGATGCTCGCTATCAATCGGATAACTGGTGGTCAGTAAATGTCTTACAACGCTACCAATATCAGCGTCAAAAAGATAATCGTCTTATGCAAAATGGGATTGATTTATTATACCGCATCTTTAGTAATCAGTGTCTATCAGTAAAGATTGTACGTAATGTAGGATTGGTAGTAGCTAATCACGCAGGGGCAACCAAACACGATGTATTAGCTTATATGTTAGGATTATGATATATATACTAAATATTCTTTAATAAGAGCGTTGTATTTTTAAATATACTAGATTTTAGTAATTATAAATTATGGAATTTTCTTTTATTATGATATAATTAATTTGATTATTTGTGTATGTATGTCTTTTTTTTAAATAAATATGTAAATTTTTGTTGCATATCTTATCTGGTCTTTTTAAACTAATAGTTATTTAATGCCGGTTTAGCTCAGTTGGTAGAGCGACTGACTTGTAATCAGTAGGTCACCAGTTCGATTCCGGTAGCCGGCACCATTTAAAAAGTATTGGTGGGATTCCCGAGTGGCCAAAGGGAGCAGACTGTAAATCTGTCGTCATCGACTTCGAAGGTTCGAATCCTTCTCCCACCACCATTGCTCTAGAAGATAACACTGATCAATATTTTTCTATTAAAGTATAAAGAACGCTAATTATGTAGAGTGACAGAATATACATTAAAAATATCTTCTGGATACAATAAACCATTTAAGTAGCGGATATCGTATAATGGGATTACCTCAGCCTTCCAAGCTGATGATACGGGTTCGATTCCCGTTTTCCGCTCCAAATATGCTGATATAGCTCAGTCGGTAGAGCACATCCTTGGTAAGGATGAGGTCCCCAGTCCGAATCTGGGTATCAGCACCATGAAAGATGTTCGCTGTTTTAAATATCTGTTTTAAATATTTTAAATGAACTATGCAATATTATAACTAAAGCTATAAGTTTTGTTATATATGGGTATTTTTTATAACTTTTCTAAAGATCTAAAAATTTTACTATACTAAAAAAATAAAAAAGCATCTCTAACTCATATCATTTAGAGTAAATTATCTAAATAAAGATTTTTACTAAATTAAATAGAATACACGATATTTTCGTACATAAATTATAAGTTTTATTTTGGTATTGTAATAAGAAGCCTTGCAATTATTAAGATGATAGTAAATTTTAAGATAAGTATATCTTAAAATATTTTGA
This sequence comes from Candidatus Erwinia haradaeae, assembly GCF_900698985.1. Taxonomy (GTDB): domain Bacteria; phylum Pseudomonadota; class Gammaproteobacteria; order Enterobacterales; family Enterobacteriaceae; genus Erwinia_E; species Erwinia_E haradaeae_B. Next base: position 692,436 of record NZ_LR217730.1, on the reverse strand, counting down.
CTGCTAAAATTGCGAGAGGAATTAAAGAGACATCATCTTAATAATTTAATAAAAATAAGCATGCCACATATATTTAATAGATATATAACCTAAAATGAAGTTTTTCACAAATCCAAAATATATTGTGTGAAATTAAAAAGTTAAAGATCAGCAAATAAGGTAGTGGATAAATAACGTTCTCCAGAAGAGGGTAAGATTACTACCATATTTTTTTCTAGAAATGATTCCTCTTTTTGTAATTTTATTGCCGCAGCTAAAGCCGCTCCAGAAGAAATCCCAGCTAAAATACCTTCTTGTAGCATTAAAAGACGTGCAGTGGAGATCGCTTCTTCATTTGTAATAGCTATTACACGATCTATCAGACTAATATCAAGATTATTTGGAATAAAACCGGCGCCAATACCTTGAATTTTATGTGGACCCGGGGTAACTTTCTTACCATTAAGAACTTGCGAGATAACAGCAGAATCACTTGGCTCTACTGCAATTGAAATGAGATTCTTCAGTCCTTGAGTCTTTTTTAGATACCGACTTACTCCTGTAAAGGTCCCTCCGGTACCAACGCCAGCGATAAATACATCCACATTACCATCACAATCTTTCCAAATTTCTGGTCCAGTTGTACTTTCATGAATCGCGGGGTTAGCAGGGTTATTAAACTGCTGTAGCAAAAGGTATTTATCTGGATTGGTAGCGACAATTTCTTCTGATTTTTTAATGGCTCCCTTCATACCCTGTAAACCTTCAGTCAGAACTACATGAGCTCCTAATGCTTGTAATAATTTTCGACGTTCTATACTCATCGTTTCAGGCATAGTAAGTGTTAAGCGATATCCTCGTGCTGCTGCTACATATGCTAAGGCGATTCCAGTATTTCCGCTAGTTGGCTCAACTAATTGAATATTTTTTTTAAGAATACCACGTTCCTCTGCGTCCCAAATCATACTAGAACCAATACGACATTTAACGCTAAAACTGGGATTTCGTGATTCAACCTTTACAAGAATTCGTTTATTGCCAATACGATTCAATCGGATTAATGGAGTATGACCAATTGTAAAAGAGTTATCTGAATATATTTTGCTCATAATTTATCCATAACTATATCAAGATTTAGCTTTTAAATAGTTAGTGTATCCACATACACTATCATGTAGAAAAAATACATTTTTATATTTTATGTTTAAATTATTTCATTGCAGATACGATATGATCATTAGTATAATGATTTCTGTGTAGTGTGAAATATATATTAATATGACTATATATAGAACAGAATATATAATAAATCACACATCTTACGATAAATATCAATATCTTTAATTAATAATCGATTATTTAAAATGACTAATACATCTAGGAAGATTAGAATGCTTGTTTAGGAATATTGTCATAATTATAGCCAGAGATTTGAATATTAGTATTTAATAATGTATTATTGTTTAATTATAAACTAATATACATCAAATACTAACTTTAGTTAGTAAAAACTAAAATATAGAATTATATTCTATTAATTAGTGATTAAAGATTCACATCTAGATATTATTCTGAATATTTCATATTAGCAATCATGCTATATGATACAAAAGTATATAATAACAGCATATTTAGTTAATTGTCCACGCTTCTGGATGTAGAGGCAGTATTCTAGAAGAATACACCTACCTTCATCATTTTAGTATTTATAAATTCGTTATTGATTTTTTAATTTTTATTATTGATATATCACCAACATTGATACTGCTATCTAAGAGTGGGATGAAATATGATCGATGTCAAGTTTTTCTAATGCTCCCTTTAAAATATACTGTTGAATATATATTTTATATGTTCATAAGATTACAAAGTTGTATTTTTTGTTTTATAGGACCTGTGAGTGTATATGTACATGTCATATAATTTAAAGAGATGCATGATTAGTAGAGCTGAGTATTGATCTATATTTTATGATATGTTAAGTATGAATATGCTTAATGTGATATAATACAATAAATTGTTGTTTATACTCATTAGTATATAGTTAAGTTAATGTAAGATTAAAAACTAATTAAAAAAAAGTGATGTTTTTACTCAGTAATACACTACACAAATAAGATCTTAATTGTCTTTTGTAATTGATCCGTTTACTTTCATGGGGCCTATTAAAATGATTATAAAGATAAAGTCCTTTATATGCATTGATGTAAAGGGATATTAGTTGTTAAGTTTATCAAAATTATTAATAAAGTTTTTTTAACGTATATTTATAAGAAATATTTAAAGAATATCCTACTCTAAATATGTGAATAATATAAAAAATACATTACAATATTTACAAGTAATCAAATAAGATATTAATAGATTATTAAATTATCTTTAATGATTTACAAAAGATAATATAAAATAATAATAAAATACTTGAGAAATTAAATATAATAATATGGCATATTTTTATTTTTTGCATATAGTTTTTAGTATATATATTAGATATTTATCTCTTATTTTAAGATCTCCTGTATTGGATGTGTTATCGATTACAGATAAATCTAAAATTATAAATGAATCATTAAAGAGTTAATGGGTTATTTTTAATATACTTATCATACATAATATCATTATAGTGTATTAATTATCATTAATAGTGTTATATATTTCTATCTAATAGCATTTAGTCTATTAAATTTACAGTTTTTTGAGCTCATGAGGTTGATATGTTAGATTGCATAAAACTCGCCTTACATCAAGTTGTTCCTAAAACAGTTATAACTGAACTTCTTGGCTGGGGAGCAAGTAAACATATTAGATGGATTACTAAGGCTGCAATTGATACTTTTGTTTGGTATTATAAAGTAGATATGCAGGAAGCTAAGATTGTCGACACAGCGAGCTACCATACTTTTAATGATTTTTTTACGCGCTCTCTACGTGAGGATCTTTATCCTATAACAAATAAACCAGAATTGTTGATCTCTTCTGTCAGTGGAAAAATTAGTCAAATAGGAACTATTCAAGGTGATCAGATCTTTCAGGCTAAAGGGTATTCTTATTCTCTCTTATCGCTATTAGCTGGAAATTATGCTATGACTAATTTATACCAAAATGGTAGTTTTATTACGACCTACTTATCACCAAGAGATTATCATCGTGTTCATATGCCATGTAATGGTATTTTACGTGAAATGATGTATATACCTGGTCAGCTTTATGCGGTGACTCCATTTATAGCGCGACATATTCCTAATATATTTGCACGAAATGAGCGTGTGATTTGTCGTTTTGATACTGATTTTGGATCTATGGCACAAATTTTAGTTGGTGCTACTATTGTTGGAAGCATTGAAACTACTTGGTTAGGAACCATTACTCCACCACGTAAAGGAATTATCAGGTGTTGGAATTGGTCTGTTAATAACACAACAGAAGAAAATATTATTTCTTTAATGCAAGGGGAGGAGATGGGTCGATTTAAGCTTGGCTCAACAGTGATTAATTTATTTTCTCCTAATGCAGTTACCTTAAATCACAATCTTGCAGCAGAAAACTACATTCGTCTTGGTGATCCGATTGCTATCGTGCAGTAGCTAGGATAAACTACAGGTGGTTATCATCAACTGATTACGAGATAGCCATGTTATATTTACTTACTATTGTTATAGGTTGGATTTATTTCCAGCCAGTCTATGGTTCTAATGTACAAAGTACATTGCAAATTATTAAAAAATATGAGGAGCCAGAGACTGAAAAAAATACAATTTATCAAGAAACGAATAATCATTCTATACTTTCCACGTCTCTATATTGGCTGAAAGAATATCAAAAATCTTTCAATCGCGCTCAAGATTATCAGAAGAGTATTGATAATTTTCCTAAGAAGTCTCGTGAGTTTCGTCAAGAAATGAATCGGCAGATACTTTCGTTTCAATCAGTATTAACTAACATGAGTATTGCTGAACTTGAAAAAGAGATTCAAAAACTTAGTAAACAAATCGTAAAGGAATACCATCAATCTAAAATAGAGAATGATCGCGCTCAAGACATTAATGATTCTCTGTCTTTTTTACCAGATAGGCAGTCTGTATTGCGTCACTCTTTACATAATTTATCGCGTCAACTATATGTTTCACCCTCCCAAACTACTACTATAGAGCAGTTAAAACAAATACAATATCAGGCAGAGCTTTCTGCACACAAGGCTAAATTAAATGAACTTATTTTAGAGCAGTTATCGGCAAATAATCGACAAAAGCTCGCACATATGCAGGCTGAAATACATCAACGTACAGCTGCGGCGCTAACTCAGAGATTGCAAAGATTACGGAATCAATTACACAGTCAGCAGCAGAATTCTATAGAGCGCGCTTTAGAAATTAATGAGAAATTAGTAAGATTTCATAGTAAGATCCCAAATAGCATTACTGAACAATTTCATATTAATCGTGAATTATCATTAGAACTAAAACGGCAAGCTTTTCGCATGGATTTAGTGGCTTCTCAACAGAGAACGGCTATTATCCAAACAATGCAAATTCGTCAGGCATTAAGCACTATTTGTGAGCAATCTCAATGGTTAGGAGCTTCAAATGCTTTAGGTGAGGCGCTTCGTGCATTAGTTGCTCGTCTTCCTAAGATTCCAAAACCACAGCAATTAGGTAGCGAAATGGCTGAGCTACGTGCAAAACGCTTGTATTATGCAGATCTACTAGAACAAACAGCATTAGCAATACATACTAACCATCATTTTCTTAACAAGGATTACGAGCATTTACTTACTGCACAATTTCAAAATCAATATAAACTTTTAACCTCATTATTATCTGGTTGCGATGCTTTAACCCTTGAGTTAACCAAATTAAATGTCAGCAATAGTCAATTAGTAGATGCATTAAATGAAGTAAAAGATGCCACTCATCGTTATCTATTTTGGACAGCTGATGTTAGCGCATTGCATATCACTTACCCAGTTGAATTATTAAAGGATCTACAGCAGTTTTTATCATTAGATACACTAGGTCAATTAAGTAGAGCAATGGTAATGATGGTGACTAGCCGTGATACATTTCTACCAATTTTTTTGGCTACCATATTCGTTGCTTTTACTGTTAGCTCTCGTCATCATTTTCGCGCTTTTCTTAATAGATCCGCCAGTAAAGTTGGAAAAGTTACACAAGACAAGTTCAATCTAACTATACGAACTGTTTTTTGGTCTATTCTGGTCGCAATGCCATTACCGGTATTATGGGAAGCTTTAGGGTATGGCCTGCAGCATGCTTGGCCTTATTCGATTGCAGTGGCGATTGGTGATGGCGTCAGTGCCAGCGTACCCTTATTATGGGGATTTATGATTTGCAATGTCTTTGCTTGTCAAAAAGGCTTATTTATTGTGCATTTTCGCTGGCCAAAATATCGAGTAGATCTTGCTATGCGTTTTTATACATTATGTATCGGAGTAGTAGTACCATTAATTATGATGTCAATAGCCTTTGCTACTCTTTCAGATCGTAAATTTTATCCCACTCTTGGTCGCTTATGTTTTATTTGTATTTGTGGTGTATTAAGCCTAGTAACAGTCAGTTTGAAACGTGCAGGGATTTCATTATATATTGATAATAAAGAAAATTACTCAACTGTCATTAATAAAATTTTATGGAATATAATGATTATCATCCCTGTAATAGCATCTTTAGCTGCTTGCATTGGTTATTTGGAAACATCTCAAGCTTTATTAGCTAGACTTGAAACCTCATTAGCGATCGGTTTTCTTTGTCTAGTAATCTATCATGTTATTCGTCGATGGATGTTAATTCAGAGACGTCGAATTGCTTTTGATCGGGCGCGTACTCGACGTGCAGAAATCCTTTCTCAACGTATTCGTACTGGAGAAAAACTAACATCTTATCAGCATATCACTGATAATATAGATACAGAAGATACAACTATTAATTTAGATGCTATTAGTGCGCAATCCTTACAACTAGCGCGATCACTTCTTACATGGATCGCTTTGCTCTCTATGATTGCCTTATGGTCAGAAATTCATGCTGCTTTTAGTTTTTTAGCAAATATACGTCTTTGGGATGTAAGCACTACCATTAAAGGGGTTGATACTATACGAGCAATAACGCTTGGATCAGTAATGAATGCTATACTAGTTTTAATTGTAACCACTCAATTAGTAAGGAATATGCCGGCTTTATTAGAGCTAGCTCTATTGCAGCATCTTAGTCTCACGCCTGGCACGGGTTATGCTATTATCACTTCTACTAAATATTTAATTATAGTATTTGGTAGCTTGACGGCTTTTTCTTTAATTGGTATAGATTGGTCTAAATTGCAATGGCTAGTTGCTGGATTAAGTTTAGGGTTAGGTTTTGGTTTACAGGAAATCTTTGCTAATTTTATTTCTGGATTAATTATTTTATTTGAAAAACCAATTCGCATAGGTGATACTGTAACGATTCGTGACCTTACCGGTACTATTACGCGTATTAACACCCGCGCCACAACAATAACTGATTGGGATCGAAAAGAGATCATTGTACCTAATCGATCCTTTATTACTGAGCAGTTGATTAACTGGTCACTATCAGATTCTGTTACGCGTGTGGTGCTAAGTATTCCTGTTTCATTAACCGCTAATAGCGAGAAGGTGACAAAAGTTTTGCTTGATGCTGCACAACATTGTCGTTTTGTCTTAAAAATTCCACCTCCAGAAGCTTTTATAGTAAATGTTAAACAAGGTATACAGTTATTTGAATTACGTGTTCATGCTGCTGAAATGGAAGATCGCATGCCATTACGTCATGATCTTCATCAGTTAGTCTTACTAGGTTTTAAAGCAAGTGGTCTAGAAATTCCATGTCCAACGTTTCAGATACGCATGGATTTATCTGTATCTCAATCCAGTCAGTGTAAGAGATAAATATTACCAAAAATTGGTAGGATGTATAATCTAATATTATAGGTTAATCTATGTAATTTTTTCATACTAATTCTACAGAGAATTATCATAGGATTAAAAAGATGATTAAGAGCTAGAGTAAGTAATTTTTAGAATGATTATAGTGTGATAATATATAATTAACAACGATCTACTGGAAAGGCAATAACGTCGCTCAACTTTTCTGCCTTTAGAGCTAGCATAATTAAACGATCAACACCTAATGCAACGCCAGAGCTCTCTGGCATACCCTGGATTAACGCACCTAAAAAATAAGTATCAATAGGTTTTTGTGATAGACCTGCAGCCTTGCGTTCATAATTATCTCTTTCAAAGCGTTGACGTTGTTCATCGGCGTCTGTTAGTTCACAAAACCCATTTGCAAGCTCAATCCCTTTGAAATAAACCTCAAAACGCTCAGCTACACGATTATCTTCTTTACTAAGAACAGCAAGCGCAGCCTGAGTTGCAGGGAAATTATAAATAAATACGGGTCTTTCTGTGCTAATTTTCTTCTCTATGCCATTGATAAAGAGAAGTTGTAAAATTGTGTCTCGATTTTTTTCGTTTTGAGTAAGATTATTGAGGCCAAGTTTTTCTGCAGCTATGCGTAGTTGAGAATTATCTGCAGATAATGGGTCAAGATCTAAGTAGCGTAAAAATGCTGTCTGATATGAACAAGTTTCTGCTGTTGGACAGTATAATATAGCCTGTAATAATTCATTAACTTCAGTCATTAAACGATGCATATTATAGTGTGGCTGATACCATTCTAATATTGTAAATTCTGGATTATGATAACGCCCATATTCTTGGTTTCGAAAACTACGGCATAACTGATAAATAGGACCACTACCCGCTGCTAGTAAACGTTTCATGTGATATTCAGGGCTAGTTATTAACCAGAGCTTAAGACCAGATATATGTTGTAGGTCTTCAGGTTTTAAAAAGAAAGTCTCAAATGAGGAAATATTTATGTCAGTTACCGTAGCCTGGCTCATAGCTGGCGTTTCCACTTCTAGTATTGCTCGGTCGTAAAAAAAGCGTCTTATTTTAGCGATAATTTTTGCACGGTGAAATAAATTAACAAGTGACGCACTTGGACGCCATTTATTTATAGTGTTCATTTTATGCGCCTAATCATTTTATGTAGTTTTGATTATCTTTTAGGTATTGATAGATTATAAAAACCTATGATATTGCATTGTAATAGATAATTGATCTTTTATAAACCTCACTTTCTTATTTTTTCTTAAAAACAGCTGTGCGTTTATGTTAATCTATTTTTTACAGATTGATACTTTAGTAGGAGATAGTTATCTATTTTTATGATAAAATGTAAATTTATATTAGTTATTTTAGAAAAAATATAGCTATAAGTCACTTGACTGTAAAATAATGCATCATTTATAAAAACTTCTTATATTAGTTAGTCTCAAAGTGTCTGAATAATTTAGCATGTAATATTGAGCGTTTAACAATACACACATAATCGTTTGTTTTATTATTGACTTGTGTAGTATTGATATGATTATCGTTCATATATTTTATAAATATTGCGAGCTCTGTGCTTTTTTTGTGATAGTTATTTTATAGAGTTTATAATAATTCTTATTCTATCATTAAGGATGATATTATTTTTATTGGTAGTAACAGAAGATGCGTGTATTATTTTTTGTCAAGAATAATTAATGCTCTGGTTTTTAGCTAGAGCAATAATTATATTGCATTAATTTTCTATAACTGAATGTTTCGGGATTTTTTAAATAATTTCTAGGAATATCATATATTTATACATTATCAAGAGCTGCACCTCTTTATTTGATCTATGTATTCTTATGATGATTAATAGTAGCTTTCATTTAGCTACATTGTTTGTATATAGTTATAATATGTGCAAGGTTCTAAGTCATATTAATATAATTATCTAATTATTTCAGGGAATATAAAAAATTTAAAGGTATAGTATTACTAAAGGTGAATAATATTAATTATTTCTTAGCTATCTATAATGTGATCATAAATTCTATGAATCGCTTATGATACATGAAAAATATTTAATGTTATTAGATTTTTGTTATGTTCCTGCTCATAATGTGTATATATCAGCTTCTTTAATTAAAATACCTTAAGAATTTTATCTTAAGCGTAGCATAAGTGTTCGATTCTTTAGGATATTAGTGCTGCTATTTATGCATATTTTAATTTATTATACATATAATAACTTATTAAGTGCAATCTAAAATTTTATTTTTTAAAAAACATAGAATATATATGACAGATTGTAATAAAAGACCATAAATCATGCTGATATTACAGTAAAAGTTGTTTAATTGCTTAATTTTTTGATATGATTATTATTTAAATAATATAGATGATCTGAACTAAAATGAGGAGAATACATGTTTTTATTACTTTTGACCAAACAGAGCCATGCAAAATAAGAAACTAAATAGCGCATCTAATATGCTGTAGATATATCAAATGTGAAATTATACTTCAGATCTAATGATTTTGTAATATATTAAAATTAGGTATATCTTGTTATTTTTAATGATTTAAATATTTTATAGTGGATAATGCATCAAAAATTCTAGCATGATACCAAATATGAAACATTGGCTATTTTTCATGCCATTATTCTTTTTTTTTTCTGTTCAGGCATCTACTTTATTAGAGATTAATATTTCTAACACCCAAAACTCAGAAAATATTATGCTGAGTTTTTCTAATAAGCCAGTATATGTTTTCTTTTTTTTACATCATCCTGATCGTATAATTTTAAATGTTCGTGATAGTACTATTCTAAATGGATTACCACGGGACTTTAATTCTGATGGCATCGTACAATTTATTCGAGTGAGGGTAAATAATTCTCACAATTTACGTTTAGTATTTCAATTAGCAAATTGTGGAAAAATAAGAGCTATCATGAATCATACTGGTGTTCGTTATAATCTTCTATTTACTATAATTCGCAATAAGAAGATTGGTTTAAACCGTTTTGCTCATCCTTGTAAGTTTAAGAAAAAACTAATATTTTCACCTGTCCTCAGTATCTCAAAATATTCCCATACCGCTGGTCAAACTAAAAAAAATACCAAGGGGTGTGCAACTCTTAGTGCTACTAATATTAAAAATAAGATTATAGTTGCGATTGATGCTGGGCATGGTGGACAAGATCCTGGTGCTATTAGCAAATATGGCTTAAAAGAAAAAAACATAACTCTTATTATCGCGCGTCAACTTCAGGCATGGTTAAATTCCGATCCTATGTTTCATGGGGTAATGATTCGTAATAGCGATCACTTTATTTCTGTTGCAGAGCGCTCATTAATAGCTTACAAGAAAAAAGCTAGTATACTGATATCTATTCATGTAGATTCGGCATATAATCGTAGAGCATATGGAGCTTCAGCGTGGGTTTTATCTAATCGCCGTGCTAGTCGTGAATTAGTAAATCGATTGAGAAAAAAAGATGGTCAATTTAACATTTTGCGTAAAAATAAAAATAGCTTACTTGATGGTAATTACACTGATCGGTATGTTAGACAAGCCCTATTGGATCTTCAGTTTATTTATGCTCAGCGAGTAGGTTACGAGATAGCTACTAAAGTATTATGTCAGTTAAAGCATGTTAGCGCTTTGCATAAGTCTAAACCGGCATATGCAAGCTTTGGTGTTTTGCGTTCACCTTATATTCCTTCTTTGTTAATTGAAATCGGTTTTATCAGTAATACCAGAGAAGAAAGACTTCTTTCTAATCATTTTTACCAAAAAAGACTTAGCAAGTCATTATATCAAGGCCTGCATAACTATTTTGCATTGCATTTACCATAATATATATCTACGAAGAAAGCTTAATAAATATTATTTACACTAATAGTTTAATATAAAAAAATCGCAAATTCATTCAAAAGTGTGATTTTGTTTTTGTATTTTTATCATAATATATATAATTAAAAAGATAATATAGCTTCTGTGGTATTACCATGCGTAGCCTTCTAAAATTATTAAGTGTGGTATAGTAAAATTCAAAAATAACATTAATGTCCAGAATTGATTCCAACAGGATCAATTCTGTTAAAATTAAAAGAAGTATGCATGTTAAAAAGTAAAATAAAATAAAAATTTATTTTTACCATAGACTTATCATATCAAAAATATTATTGCAAAAGATAAACAATATAGATTCATGTGCTTTATATTAGATAGAATAAAATATATATAATTATTATTATTTAGTGGTCTATAGAAATGAATAATCCGTATCGCCGAATAATAACTAGCTTTTTGGTTTTCATTAGTAGAGCTAAATTAGTTGAGATGAGATTATAATCACAAGAAGGTGGAAGCATTAATTGATTAGATGTTTTATAAAAGTTCTATCATTAAAGAGAAAATTCTTATCTTAAATATCTATATATAGCAATATGGGATTAGAAAAGTCTATATATTTTTTAAGGTATAACATTGCAAAATTAAATGCACAATTCTAGCTAAGCTGAATAAAATATTATATAATATAATAAGATATGATAGAGAGGTTAATCATGAGCGATTTATTCTAATATTTTAAATATTTACTTAATTTATACTATTAGTTTCATTAATGAATACTAAATTTTATTTAATTATTATCAAGATATTTTATAACATATATCTAATCTTTAGAAGCTAGAAGTAACAATAAAAATCTAACTTTTTTAGAGAGTTTTATTTGATTAATTTAAACATATAATATAATTAATTACTATTTTTTATCTATATAAGGTTGTAACATATATAAATTTAATTTTTTGCTTTGTAAGCTTCTTGTTTTTATTAGCAGCTTAAAATAAACGTACTACTTAAATTATATCTTTTGTGTTATATATATAAATATAATTATTGGTCATACTTTCGTGTAATAATATCATATAGATTTTATTCAATTATTATTTGATCTGAGGTTTTTTTCATCTAGCATAGATTATATATTTTTATTGAAATAATTTAAATGATATATTGATATTTTTCATTATAAGTGTTATTAGCTCTACTATGATAAAAAATTGATAATAATACGAATAATAAATGTGGCGTCTCTTAATTAAAGAGATAATTATTAAGATATACTTAAAGCAAAAGAAAAAGTTAGATAATGACGATTAATCACACCATCAAGTCAGAACGTACTTAACAATTATTCTTGTAAAATTATAAGTTTACCCATAAGGATAAAATTTTTTAAATAGTAATTTTTTCTAATTAAGTTATATTTTAACATTTAAGATGAATTCAATTTTCTATTATATAATTTTTTTTTAAATGAAAATAATATTACTTTTTGTCTATAAGCGCATAAAATTATTAAGAGACTAATGGATTATGATATAATGGAATATTATTAGATGTTATTTCTAGCTATAATTAAAACTTTTAGTTTAGATAATTAATGTTAAAGAAATTAATATACATTATTAGCATAGAAAAGTATAATATATTGATCATAATACATTGCTTACCTGTGATGATATGAATTTAGAGATGGTATTTATGCTAAATAAAAACCTAGATCTTGTAAATTACAATTAAAGCTTAACTAAATTAGTTACAATCAAAAAGTAAATTATATCAATAAAATTATTGATTATCACTAGGCGCAAATAGCATTGTATTTAAAATGATTTTTTTTATATTCTATAGATGAATATTTATAGAATAAATGCAAATTACTAAGTATGGACATGTTATGTTCTGGAAAAGTATTAATGATATAATGTTCTAGACTAAAATTTTTTCTGGAAAAAAATTAAAAATTGATTTGGTGTGAAAAAATGAGTATTACACTAATTTTCTGAATAGATGTAGATTCAAAAAAATATAGACTCATATAGAGATTAATGTATTGTAGGATGAGTAAACAACTAAATATTAACTATCCGCGGGCCATTTTTTTAATGGGACCTACAGCATCAGGTAAAACTAATTTAGCTCTTGCTCTACAAAAATCGTTATTAGTAGATCTAATCAGTGTAGATTCAGCATTAATTTACAGAGGTATGGATATTGGTACTGCTAAGCCTTCTTTAGAAGAGCTTCTTGTTTCACCGCATCGTTTATTAAATATTCGAGATCCATCCGAAACTTACTCTGCAGCTGAGTTTTGTCGTGATGCATTAATTGAAATGGACAGTATCACTAAAAGTGGACGTATTCCGCTATTAGTCGGAGGGACTATGTTTTATTATAAGGCTCTCAAAGATGGATTGTCACCTCTTCCTCCATCAAGTCCAGAAGTGCGTCAATACATACAAGATATAGCACATACAAAAGGTTGGAATACTGTATATCGTCAGCTATATTATATCGATCCTACTGCAGCAAAATATATTCATATTAATGATACTCAAAGATTATCGCGTGCATTAGAGGTTTTTTTGATTTCTGGTCAAACCTTTACTGACTTAACTAAAAGATCCGGACAATCTTTAGCATATAATATTTGTACATTTGCAATTGCGCCTATAAGTCGGGATCTAATGAATCAGAGAATTGAAAAACGTGTGCATGATATGCTGAAGTTAGGGTTTGAATATGAGGTAAAAAAATTTTTTGAGCGAGGCGACTTACATGCTGGCATGTCGTCTATGCGATGCGTAGGATATCGACAAATGTGGTCTTATCTATCTGGTAAAATAAATTACCAGAATATGGTATGTCAAACTATCTATGCAACTCGACGATTAGCGAAAAACCAAATGACCTGGCTTCGTAGTTGGCCGGACAGTGTATATTGGCTGGATAGTGACCAATTTGATGATGCTTATAATAAAATCTTGCAGATTATTTTGATGCAGGATTAAGAATAATAAATCTTTTTATATAAGATGTTACATTGATGTAATTTTAGAGATTTTTTAACAAAAAAATCACTTAAGAAAATTTATTTAAATAATAAAATAATTAAATCGCACTAATTACAGAATCTATTGTAAAAAACGAATTTTATTAAGTAATGATATGTAAGTATTTTTTTATTTTTTATTCATTATATAAAAAAGTATAAATACTATGATCAGATTTGATCATTATATTCAGTGCTAATGATGATAACTATCATCACTCAAATAGCTTTATAAGTGCATTATATTTAGAGTAGTATCATTTGGGCTGGCATTAGAATTTAGGAGATCGTGTTATAATATTTTTTTTGGACATATAAAAAATACTGAGTTTAAGCAATCCATTTATTGAAAAATTTTAGGTTTTTGAATAACATGCAGTAACTAAAATATTAGATATTAGAGATTGTTAATCTACTAAGATAGATTTTAGAGGTTAGTCTGCAAGCCATTACAGATATACTAATCAATAGTATAGTCGTATGGTTATAAAATTTTATATTATAAACATTGTCTTGTATAACCTAGTTTAAAAAGAGTTTTTGTTAATTCGTTATGAGTTTTTTCTAAATATGGTAACTTATGAATAAGGTATGTTACTTTTATAATTATTTAAAAATATATTATATAGCAATAAATATAGTGTGATATATCGCTATTATAGTACATATCATGGTATATAACACATATCTAACATACTCAATTTTTATTAATGTGTAGATAAATTGTATTTATCCTGAATGTTATTTATAAAAATATGATCATATAGTATCCAATCTACACAACTTAATTATGTTCGTGTTGTGAAAGAAATGACATCTATATTAATAGTAGTAATAATTATTGATTAGTATATGGTGCAATCAATCACCAATAGAAACAGATTTATGACCTGTATGATATCACTGTTTCTATAAATTTCCTGATATGTCATACCTGTCCGGATAACAACATAAAATTATTAATGGAGCACAAATATGGCGTGGAATCACCCTGGAAATCATGGACAGGATAATAACCCGTGGGGCGGTAGCCATAATGCGGGTGATAATTCTACAGGTAATACTAATAAAGGAACATGCAACACTAGAGAAACTAACTGGAGCAATGTGTTTAGTCAGCTTATTCGTCAGTTTTTTGGATTAGGTAGTGCTAAAAAAAATAGTCATAGTGAACCTCCTCATGTTACTGGTGCTAATGAACGGTTTGTGTATATTATTATTGCTTCTATAGTTTTTGTTTGGGGTATTAGCGGGCTATATACTATAAAGGAGGCTGAAAGAGGTGTAATTACTAGATTTGGAAAATTTAGTCATATAGTGTACCCAGGTTTAAATTGGAAGCCAACTTTTATTGATCAGGTACAAGCAGTAAATGTTGAGGCAGTACGTGAATTATCAGCTTCCGGAACTATGCTGACTTCTGATGAAAATGTTGTGCGAGTAGAAATGAATGTACAATATCGTGTTACTAATCCAGAACGTTATTTATTTTCTGTCAATAGTGCAGATGATAGCTTGAGACAGGCAACTGACAGTGCCTTGCGTGGTGTTATTGGGCATTTAACAATGGATCGTATTTTAACTGAAGGGCGCACAGTAGTTCGCAGCAAGACACAGAGTGAGTTAGAGGAAACAATTAGCTTATATGATATGGGTATTACATTATTAGATGTGAATCTTCAGGCGGCACGTCCACCAGAAGATGTAAAAGCAGCTTTTGACGATGCAATAGCTGCCCGTGAAAATCGAGAACAAGTAGTTCGTGAAGCCGAGGCTTATGCTAATGATCGATTACCACGCGCTCGTGGTGACGCACAAGGTATTTTAGAGCAAGCGCGTGCGTATAAAACACGCGTTATTTTAGAAGCACAAGGTGAGGTAGATAGTTTTTCACGTATTTTACCTGAGTATAAAGCTGCACCAAAAATTACTCGTGAGCGTTTATATATCGAGACTATGGAACATGTTTTAGGTTATGCAAGAAAAGTTTTAGTTAATGACAAAGCTAATCATTTAATAATGTTACCTATAGAGCAATTTATTTCTCATCAGACTACTAAGATTGATAAAACACCTCAATATAATGTCAAAAAACTACAAAATCTTGCCCCTTTATCAACTGTTAATAGTAAAGAAAAAACCCATCAAAATGTTACTATATTTAACTCAAATGATATTATAGAAGCAAGACGAATAAATGCTAAACGCACTAACACCATGAACCAAGGGAGAGAGTAACGATGCGTAAACCATTTATTTTCGTATTGGTTGTTCTAGGAATAATATGTATGTCAATTTGTATCGTTCAGGAAGGTGAACGTGGGATTGTTATGCGATTTGGTAAGGTGTTACGTAATTCTGAGAATCAACCATTAGTATATATGCCTGGTATACATCTTAAAATTCCTGGACTAGAATCAGTAAAGTTACTTGATGCCCGCATCCAAACTATGGATAATCAAGCAGATCGATTTGTTACTAAAGAACAGAAAGATTTGATTGTAGATTCATATATCAAATGGCGCGTGAGTGATTTTAGTCGTTATTATCTTGCTACTGATGGTGGTGATATTTCGCAGGCTGAAGTATTGCTGAAGCGTAAATTTAGTGATCGTTTACGTTCTGAAATCGGCCGGCTAGATGTTCAGGATATTGTAACTGATTCTCATGGTAGACTCACTACTGATGTACGTGACGCATTAAATACTGGTAGCTCAAGCCAGGATAATGCTCTGGATGTATTGCACCATCATAATGAAAATTCTGTAACTTTGCCTGTTAATCAAAACAGCATGGAAGCACTAGGCATTAAGGTTATTGATGTACGCATTAAGCAAATTAATCTTCCAACTGAAGTTTCTGATGCCATCTACGCACGTATGCGTGCTGAGAGAGAATCTGTTGCGCGCAGCCAACGTGCACAAGGCGCCGAGGAAGCAGCAATAGTTAGAGCACAAGCAGATTATGCGGTTGAGCGCACTCTTGCAGAGGCACGTCGTCAAGCTTTAATTACTAAAGGAGAAGGGGACGCAGAGTCTGCAAAACTCTTTTCTGATGCATTTAGCAAAGATCCTGATTTTTATGCCTTTTTACGTAGCTTACGTGCTTATAAAAATAGTTTTAGCAGCCATCAGGACATTTTAATCTTGAGCCCAGAAACTGACTTTTTTCGCTTTATGAAGCGTCCTGATGTTTTACAACGCTAAAATAAAAAAATTATTATCGTTTGAATATACAAGATATATAATATAATTATATATTATATATCTTGTAATTCTAATACATCAATCATACTAAAAAAACCTGTTTTTTTAGTATGCAACCATAAAGCTGCTGTAATCGCGCCCTTTGCAAAGACAGAACGATCTAAAGATTTGTGGCTAATCTCAATATGTTCATCAATATCTGCAAATAGAGCCTTATGTTCTCCGATGATATTTCCACATCGTATGCTTGTGAAACCAATAGTTTTTTCTAAGCGTGGTCCGGTAACTCTATCTTTAGAATAGACCGCATGTCGACTAAAGTCCCATTTCAGTACTTTAGCGATAGCTTCTCCCATAGCTAATGCAGTTCCAGATGGTGAGTCGACTTTTTTTCGATGATGCGCTTCCATTATTTCAATATCCGCGCGTTCCCCCATAACTGTTGCTATTTTTTCTACTACCTTCAGTATTAAAGTAGCTCCGATACTGAAGTTAGAAGAATAAACAATTGGTATTTCCTGAGAAGAATTTTTGATCAGCATTATCTCTACATCATTAAATCCAGTCGTACCAATTACCATGCTTTTATGATGTTTTTTGCAAAATGGTAGATAGGTTAAGGTTCCTTGTGGACTAGTGAAATCAATCAGAATATCAAAATTATTAATTACTGCATCAAGCTTATCAGTAATAGGAATACCTAATACTGAATGATTAACTAATGTCCCTGCATCATGTCCTATCAGCCATGAGCAAGTGTTTACTACTACAGCTCCTAAAAGAACCCCAGGAGTCTGTATGATAGATTTTATTAATTGCCTTCCCATTCGTCCATCGGAACCAACAATACCAATACGAACTATATTATTCATGATAGTTACACTCATGTGTTATATAAATAATTATGAGTAATGATAAAATCATGAATCTGATGTGAATTTATCAAAACCAGAATTGAGTAACTCCGTTAAGCTCGCGGCAGCGGAATCAGCAGTAATATTATGTAAAGTAGATTTTTCATCTGATTTATTTTGGCGAATACGATCTTTATGGTATGAATAACCAGTACCCGCTGGGATTAATCGACCAACAATAACATTTTCTTTTAAGCCACGTAGTTTATCATACTTACCTGCAACTGCAGCTTCAGTGAGAACACGGGTTGTTTCTTGAAAAGAAGCAGCAGAAATAAACGATTCGGTTGCTAGAGAGGCTTTTGTAATACCTAGAAGATTACGAACAAAAGTTGCTTCAATTTTACCGTTCTCTTCTAAGTTACGGTTAGTTATCCTTACACGAGAGAATTCAGCTTGCTCCCCAGTCAGAAAATCAGAATCTCCCGCGTTTTGAATGGTGACTTTACGTAGCATTTGACGAATAATAACCTCAATATGTTTATCATTAATCTTTACACCTTGTAAGCGATACACTTCTTGGACTTCATTAGTAATATAACGAGTAACGGCATGTACACCGCGTAAGCGAAGAATGTCATGTGGTGACTCAGGACCATCAGAGACAACGTCCCCCCGCTCTACGTGTTCACCTTCAAATACATTTAACTGTCTCCACTTTGGAATCATTTCTTCATATGCATCATTACCATTAACGGGTGTAATGAGAAGCCTACGTTTACCTTTTGTTTCTTTACCGAAGGAAATAATACCACTAATTTCAGCTAAAATAGCCGGCTCTTTAGGGCGACGAGCTTCAAAAAGATCAGCAACGCGAGGAAGACCACCAGTAATATCTTTAGTACCGACAGACTCTTGTGGGACACGAGCTAGTGTATCACCAGCACTAATTTTTGCGCCATCTTCCAGTTGTACAATAGCTTTTCCTGGAAGAAAATACTGTACAGGCATCTCAGAGCCTGGATTCATAATGTCTTGATTATTGCTATCTAGTATTTTAAGGGCTGGACGCAGATCCTTCCCAACAGTAGTTCTTTCAGCGCTATCAAGGACCACAAGAGAAGATAGACCAGTTAACTCATCAGTCTGGCGAGTTATAGTTAAACCATCAATGATATCTGTAAACCGAATAAATCCGCTAACTTCAGTAACTACCGGCATAGTATGCGGATCCCAGTAAGCAACCGTCTCCCCAGCGGAGACATTTTCTTGTGTGCTTTTTAGCATCGTAGTTCCATAGGGAATTTTATAGCTTTCTTTGGTACGCCCAAATTCATCTATTATTTTTAGTTCAGTGTTACGTGATGTAATTACCAGCTTCCCTTCAGAATTAGTAACTGATTTTGCGTTTATTAATTTTACTGTTCCTTTATTCTGGACCTGAATGCTAGATTCAGCTGCTGCGCGTGATGCTGCTCCACCAATATGAAAGGTACGCATTGTTAATTGCGTACCCGGCTCCCCTATAGACTGAGCAGCAATAACTCCAATTGCCTCACCTTTATTGATGATATGACCCCGTGCAAGATCTCGACCATAACAATGAGCGCAAACGCCAAAGTCAGTTTCACAGCTTACTACTGATCTTACCTTTAAGCTGTCTACCGAATGTGCTTCTAATATGTCACACTCCTGCTCATGTAGGAGTGTATTGCGTAGTAATAGTATTGAAAGAGTTCCTGGATTTAGGACATCTTCTGATGTTACGCGACCTAGTACACGTTCTCGTAGTGGCTCTTTCACATCTCCACCTTCGATTAAAGGTGTCATTAAAATACCTTCGTGTGTACCGCAGTCATCTTCAGTAACTATGAGATCCTGTGCTACATCCACCAGTCTACGTGTTAGATAACCTGAGTTAGCAGTTTTTAACGCAGTATCCGCAAGCCCCTTGCGTGCACCATGTGTTGAAATAAAATATTGAAGAACGTTTAACCCTTCACGAAAATTTGCGGTAATAGGTGTTTCAATAATGGACCCATCTGGTTTTGCCATCAACCCTCTCATGCCTGCTAGTTGACGGATTTGCGCTGCAGAGCCTCTAGCACCAGAGTCAGCCATCATAAAAATGTTATTGAAAGAAATTTGACGTTCTGAGACACCTCTAGAATTAACTACAACTTCTGTAGATAGGTTTTCCATCATAGCTTGAGCAACGCGTTCATTTGCTGCTGCCCAGATATCAATCACTTTATTATATCTTTCTCCAACTGTTACCAGGCCAGACTGAAATTGTTTTTGTATTTCCGTGACTTCTGCCTCTGCCTCTCGAATGATATCTATTTTTTTCTGAGGAATAACCATGTCATCAATACCTACAGACGTACCAGAACGCGCTGCATATGTAAAGCCAGTATACATAGTTTGATCAGCAAAAATCACAGTTTCTTTTAGTCCTAAAATACGATAACAAGTATTTAGCATTTGCGAAATAGCTTGTTTACCTAATGTTTGATTTACTATTGAAAAAGGCAAACCTTTTGGTACGATCATCCATAGTACAGATCGACCGATGGTAGTATTAATAATATGAGTATTAGAGTTCCATTGCTCCTTTTCGTTTTTTGTGTATTCTGTAATACGTACTTTAACGCGAGCATGCAGTGAAGCAAGGCCAGCGCGATACATTCGTTCAGCTTCTTTTGCGCTACCTAATATCATTCCTTCACCTTTGGCATTAACGCAATCTCGAGTCATGTAATATAGACCTAGTACTACGTCTTGAGATGGAACAATAATTGGCTCACCATTTGCCGGTGATAAGATATTATTAGTTGACATCATGAGAACACGCGCCTCTAGTTGAGCTTCCATAGTTAGAGGAACATGAACAGCCATTTGATCACCATCAAAGTCAGCATTATATGCTGCACAGACTAATGGATGTAATTGTATTGCTTTTCCTTCAATCAGAACCGGTTCGAAAGCCTGGATACCTAAACGATGTAGAGTTGGAGCGCGATTTAGCAGTACTGGATGTTCACGGATAACCTCCTCTAATATGTCCCAGACTACTGATTCTTCTCTTTCAACCATTTTTTTTGCTGCTTTAATCGTCGTCGCAAGACCACGAAGTTCTAGAGTTCCGTAAATAAATGGCTTGAAGAGTTCTAATGCCATTTTTTTCGGTAGACCACACTGATGTAAGTGTAGGCATGGTCCTACTGTAATAACTGATCGACCAGAATAATCAACGCGTTTACCTAAAAGGTTTTGACGGAATCGACCTTGCTTACCTTTTATCATATCTGCTAAAGATTTCAAAGGGCGTTTATTAGAACCAGTAATTGCACGACCGCGACGTCCGTTATCTAAGAGAGCATCCACTGCTTCTTGTAACATGCGCTTTTCATTACGCACGATAATATCTGGCGCCGCTAGATCTAGTAAGCGCTTTAAACGATTATTACGATTAATCACACGACGATATAAATCATTTAAGTCAGATGTTGCAAAACGACCACCATCTAATGGCACAAGAGGTCGCAAATCAGGCGGTAATACCGGAAGAACATTAAGGATCATCCATTCTGGTTTATTACCAGATTGCATAAATGCTTCAAGTAATTTTATACGTTTTGTTAATTTTTTACGTTTAGTCTCAGAGTTAGATTCATTTAATTCAACACGTAACTGTTCGCACTCTTTATCGAGGTTAATATTTTTAAAAAGAGTTTGAATAGCTGCAGCTCCTATTGTTGCCTCAAATTCATCACCAAACTCTTCCAGGGCATCAAGATATTGCTCTTCCGTTAGGAGTTGATATTTCTCAAGACTAGTCATCCCACTCTCGATAACAATATAAGATTCGAAATATAGCACTCTTTCAATATCACGCAACGGCATATCTAATAGTAACCCAATACGTGATGGTAGTGATTTAAGGAACCAAATATGTGCAATAGGAGACGCGAGTTCAATATGCCCCATTCTTTCACGACGTACCTTAGTTTGTGTCACTTCTACACCGCATTTCTCACATATAACACCGCGATGCTTCAGGCGCTTATATTTACCACATAAACACTCATAGTCTTTGACAGGGCCAAAGATTCGTGCGCAAAAAAGTCCGTCACGTTCAGGCTTGAAGGTCCGGTAATTAATAGTCTCTGGTTTTTTTACTTCACCAAAAGACCATAAACGAATCGTATCTGGCGATGCCAGAGCAATCTTAATTGCATCAAATTCTTCAGCATGATGTTGTGTTTTTAATAATTTTATTAAGTCTTTCACGCATTAGCTCCGGTCGGATAGGACTGCTCAGAGGTACTTTAAGAACCTTGAGCGCACTGTAAACAGTACAGCAGATGCCAGTTAATTATTCATCTTCTAGGTCAATATTAATACCTAAAGATCGGATTTCTTGTAAGAGGACATTGAATGATTCTGGCATACCCGGTTCCATCTGATGGTTACCATCGACAATATTTCTATACATTTTGGTTCGACCATTTACATCGTCAGATTTTACAGTTAACATTTCCTGTAAGGTATACGCTGCACCATATGCTTCTAATGCCCACACTTCCATCTCACCGAAGCGTTGACCACCAAATTGCGCTTTACCACCTAAGGGTTGTTGTGTTACAAGACTGTATGATCCAGTTGAACGTGCGTGCATTTTATCATCTACTAAATGGTTAAGTTTAAGCATATACATATACCCTACAGTAACCTTACGTTCAAATTTTTCACCAGTACGACCATCAAATAAAGTAATCTGACCGGAAGATGGTAGTCCACCGAGTTGTAATAGATCCTTGATTTCACTCTCTTGCGCGCCATCGAACACCGGGGTAGCAATTGGCATACCTGCTTTTAAATTTTTAGCTAAAGATAATATTTCGTTATCTGTAAAATTATTTAAGTTGACTTTTTGGCGTATATTGGTACCTAGATTGTAGGCTATCTGCATAAACTCACGTAATTCAGAGATTTCTGATTTTTTTTCTAGAAGTTTATTGATTTTTTCTCCAATGCCTTTTGCAGCCATGCCAAGATGAGTTTCGAGAATTTGACCAATATTCATACGTGATGGTACACCCAATGGATTTAAGACAATATCTACTGGAATACCATGTTCATCATAAGGCATATCTTCAATTGGATTAATTTTTGAGATAACACCTTTATTTCCATGGCGGCCAGCCATTTTATCACCAGGTTGAATTTGACGCTTTACAGCTAAGTACACTTTAACTATTTTTAATATTCCGGGCGCTAAATCATCCCCTTGTGTGATTTTTCGGCGTTTTTCATTAAGTCTTTTTTCAAACTCATTTTTTAACTCATGATACTGGTCAGTGAGATTTATTAATTGGCTCTTGCTATCTTTATCAGATAAATTAATTTCTAACCATCTTGTTCGAGGAAGGCTATTAAGTTTGTCTGCTTCTACACCATTAGCAAGAAGAAGAGCTTGAATGCGATTAAATAAGTTTTTTTCAAGGATCTTTAATTTTTCAGCTAAATCTTTCTTTACATGTTTTACTTGTATTTCTTCAATATCTAAGGTGCGTTCATCTTTTTCTATTCCGTCACGTGTAAAAATTTGAACGTCAATTACTGTACCTGATACACCATTAGGCACTCTAAGGGATGAGTCTTTAACATCAGATGCTTTTTCACCAAAAATAGCACGGAGTAGCTTTTCTTCAGGTGTTAATTGAGTTTCACCTTTTGGTGTAACTTTTCCAACTAAAATATCACCCCCGGTAACTTCAGCGCCAATGTACACAATACCAGATTCATCTAGTTTAGACAGTGCAGCTTCACCTACATTTGGAATATCAGCACTGATTTCTTCTGCTCCTAGTTTTGTATCACGTGATATACAGGATAACTCTTGGATATGGATACTAGTAAAACAATCATCCTGCAGTACGCGTTCAGAGATTAATATAGAGTCTTCGAAATTATAGCCATTCCATGGCATAAAAGCTACGCGCATGTTTTGACCAAGAGCTAACTCACCAAGATCAGTTGCAGGACCATCAGCAAGGACATCACCGCGTTCAATGATATCACCAAGATTTACACATGGCATTTGATTAATACAAGTGTTTTGATTAGATCGCGTATATTTGGTAAGATTATAAATATCTATGCCAGCTTCATCTGAATGAATTGCATTGTCATTAACTTTAATAACAATACGTGAAGCATCTACATATTGAACAAGACCACCACGTTTTGCTACAGCAGTTACACCAGAATCGACAGCGACAGCGCGTTCCATGCCAGTACCTATTAGTGGTTTTTCAGCGCGTAAAGTAGGAACTGCTTGACGCTGCATATTTGCCCCCATTAATGCACGATTTGCGTCATCGTGCTCTAGAAATGGTATGAGCGAGGCACCAACAGAGACAATTTGTTGAGTGGAAACATCCATATAATTAATCTGATCAGAACTAAATAAACTTGATTCTCCATTATTACGGCAAGTGACTAGATCATCAATAATTTCACCTGATTTATTAAGGTTTGTGTTAGCCTGTGCAATAATGTAGTTACCTTCCTCTATAGCTGAGAGATAATGAATGTCATTTGTCACAGCTCCATTATGAACTCGTCGGTATGGAGTTTCTAAAAAACCGTATTCGTTTGTCTGTGCATATACAGATAAAGAGTTAATTAAGCCAATATTAGGCCCCTCTGGGGTCTCAATAGGACATACACGCCCGTAATGAGTTGGATGAACATCTCTTACTTCAAATCCTGCACGTTCACGTGTTAAACCTCCAGGTCCTAAGGCAGAAATACGACGTTTATGTGTAATTTCAGATAAAGGATTATTTTGATCCATAAACTGAGATAGCTGACTAGATCCAAAAAACTCTTTTACTGATGCAGAAATAGGTTTTGCGTTGATCATGTCCTGAGGCATCAGCGTATCGAGATCACCTAAAGATAGGCGTTCTTTTACTGCTCTCTCTACACGAATCAGACCAACACGAAATTGATTTTCAGCCATTTCTCCAACAGAGCGAATACGACGATTACCGAGATGATCGATATCGTCTACCTCACCCATGCCGTTACGGATCCCAATAAGTTTCTGCATGACTTGAATGATGTCTTCTTTATTTAGGACCCCGGGACCCTCTACATTTTTACGATTGAGGGAGCGATTGAATTTCATACGACCTACTTTAGATAGGTCGTAGCGTTCTTCTGAAAAAAATAAATTCTCGAATAAATTTTCTGCTGCTTCATGAGTTGGTGGCTCACCAGGGCGCATCATGCGATATATCTCTAGTAAAGCACTTAAACGATCAATTGTTGGGTCAATGCGCATAACTTCGGAAATATATGGACCGTGATCAAGATCATTAGTAAAAATAGTTTTAATGGTGTTATGCCCTGATTTTCTTAGTTTTGTCAACAAATCTATTGATAAGGGCATATTTGCTGTAATCAGGATTTCACCAGTATTTTTATCAATATAGTCTTGTGCAATAACTTTATTATTAATATAATCAAGTGGTACCTGAATATCAGTTATTCCGTCTTTTTCCAGATGACGAATATGACGTGCAGTAATGCGTCGTCCTTTTTCGACGTATACAGTATCATGTGATTTGATATCGAAAGTTGCTGTTTCACCACGTAGTCGCTCGGGAATTAACTCCATCCGTAATTTATTATCATGAATGTGATATACTACTTTTTCAAAAAATAAATCTAAAATCTGCTCAGAAGTATAATTCAGCGCTCTCAAAATAGTAGTTACAGGAAGCTTGCGACGTCGATCAATTCGAACAAATAAATGATCTTTTGGATCAAATTCAAAATCTAGCCAAGAGCCACGATATGGAATAATACGTGCGTTGTACAATACTTTACCTGAAGAGTGCGTTTTTCCTTTATCGCTATCGAAAAATACACCTGGGCTACGATGGAGCTGAGATACAATTACTCGTTCTGTACCATTAATAATAAAAGTACCATTAGCAGTCATAAGTGGAATTTCACCCATGTATACCTCTTGCTCTTTTATGTCTTTTACGGTACCTGATGGCGCTTCTCGTTCATAGATGACCAGTCGTAACTTTACGCGTAGTGGAGCACAAAAAGTAATGCCACGAATTTGACATTCTTTTACATCAAAGATAGGTTCGCCTAAACAGTAACTAACGTACTGTAGTTCAGAATGAGCACTATAGCTTTGAATTGGAAATACGGAACGAAATGCTGCCTCTAGACCGTATTGACCTTTTGGATCTTTCTCGATGAATTTCTGAAACGAGTTAAGTTGGATAGAAAGGAGATAAGGAATGTCCAAAACTTGTGGACGCTTACCAAAATCCTTACGAATACGTTTTTTTTCGGTATAAGAGTAAACCATGGGGTTCCTCAGCTCGCTGAAAAATAGAACCTTTTTCTCCGTCCATGGGGACAGTTCTTTAATGCTGTTGAATGATTCAGATAGTAGATAATCTTTTGATAGTATTTCCGTCTATCCACTTTAGAGATTATAATCATAAACAGAATCTCTAATCTCTAGTTATTAATCAGCACAAGCTATTAATTTAATTTTAGATTAAAATGTAAAATATAATAAACATTATACTGTATCTATCAAAATATTTGATACTTTAGGAACAACTAGTGACCAAACTGTATTGTCTTATAATCTATAATAGTATTTATCTAACTTCTACTAGTGCACCCGCTGATTCTAGTATTTTTTGTAAAGATTCTGAATCTTCTTTGCTGATGCCTTCTTTTAATGTAGTCGGTGCAGATTCCACCAAATCCTTAGCTTCTTTTAGGCCTAATCCAGTGGCACTTCTAACTGCTTTTATGACAGCAATTTTATTACTACCCATAGATTTAAGTATTACATCAAATTCAGTTTTTTCTTCTATATCTTCCGCCTCGTCAACAGGCCCTGAAACGGTATACGAAGCTGCTGATACCCCAAATTTTTCTTCCATAGAAGAGATTAAATCAATAATTTCCATTACAGATAAATCTGCAATGCCTTCAATAATTTGCTCTTTAGTGAGTGACATCTCATATTCCTAGATTTAAAAATAATTTATTATATAATGTGTAAAACTGCGAAAGTCTCATTAAGATATTTTTACTAAACTGTCACAGTTGCTTTTTTTTGGTCATAAACGGCAACTAAAGTTCGGACTAGTTTTCCGGCAGCTGCTTCTCGGATGGTTGCCATAAGCTGCTGAATGGACTCATTGTAAGTTGGCAAAGTCGCGAGTCGATCAATGTGATCTGAACTAATTAGCGCCCCATCAAAAGCTGCAGCTTTGATTTTGAAGTTAACATTTTTCTTAGAAAAATCTTTAAATAGACGGGCTGCAGCCCCTGGATGATCCATAGAGTAAGCAATTAAAGTTGGCCCAGTCAAAATATTTTTTAGACACTCAAATTTTGTTCCTATGATGGCGCGATGTAATAAAGTATTACGGATGACACACATATGCACCCCCGCTTCTCGGCCTGATTTGCGCAGTTCAGTCATTTTGTCTACATTTACACCACGGGAATTTGCCACTACCGCAGATAATGCGCTTTTCGTTATTTTAGTAACTTCAGAAACAATTGCTTTTTTGTCTTGAAGATTCAAGGGCATTAGTATGTTCTCCTGGGTGATAACTGAGATCACCTAAAAACTCATATTTTACTTAACTCATTCATGCCAGAACACATTGATTATAAAGCATTATGATAAGCAGAATTTAAAGTTAAGAATATATGTTAAAATTATTTTTGCTTTTATCACCGATTGCACAAAAAATTATGGTATAAAATATTTCGTATCAATATCATTCGGTTTTAAATACAAAATATATGATTGAGACGCCTATGTTTTAATAAACACTCTAATGTGGTTTCATGAATTAAGATTAATGTGTTTAAAACTGCGCAATCCTTTAAATCAGTGAGAGCTTGATACGGTCGATATTTTTCAAGTTATCGTACCTAAAGTACCTAATAATCAACTATTATATAATGCAATGACTATTTCCTTTCTGTAGGTTAAAATGTAAAATAATCACTACACAAGTGATTTTTTTTTGAAAATTATATTTTCATATGGACGCAATTCAAATACAAGTTGTAACATTTAAGATTAAAATAATTAAGATATGTGAGAATGTAAATATTAAGTTATACAGGATTTAAGACTTACTGGATTTATTGTTAAACTTGCGCCCATGGTACTAGAAAGACTAATTTTTTTAATAAAAAGTCCTTTTACCTGAGGAGGTCTGGATTTTTTTATCGAAAAAAGAAAAGATTCTAAGTTATCAATTAATTGCTCTGAACTAAAACTTACTTTACCAATAGTAAGATGTATTATGCCGTTTTTGTCATTACGATAACAAACTTGACCAGATTTAGCGTTTTTGACTGCTTCTCCAATATTAGGTGTAACTGTACCTATTTTTGGATTTGGCATTAAACCGCGTGGTCCAAGGATCTGACCTACTTGACTAACGATATGCATTGCATCTGGAGATGCAATCACAACATCAAAGTTTAATTCACCTTTTTTGATCTTTTCTGCTAGATCTTCCATTCCAATAAGTTCAGCTCCAGAGGCTTTAGCAGCTACAGCATCATCTCTATGGGCAAATACTGCTACTCGAACAAAACGACCAGTGCCATGTGGAAGTATAACATATCCTCGTATGTTTTGATCAGATCTTCGTGCATCAATCCCTAAGTTTACCGCTACATCAACACTCTCGATAAAGCGCGCGCTGGCTAGTTCTTTTATTAAAATCAGCGCTTGATTAATATCATATAATTGAGCAGAATGGATGCGTTCACGAATTATACGCATACGTTTAGTTAGCTTGATCATTTTATTATTCCTCTACTACTAACCCCATAGAGTAAGCAGTTCCTAAAATTGAACGGCTGATTGCTTCAATATTAGCTCCAGTCATATCTGCTGCTTTAATTTCTGCTATATTACGTATTTGAGCATGTGATAAAGTGCCAACTTTATCTTTTTTTGATTGACTAGATCCGGATTTTATACCAGCTGCTTTCTTTAACAAGACTGCTGAAGGAGGTGTTTTAGTAATAAAAATAAAAGAGCGATCAGAGTAAACAGTAATTACGACTGGAATCGGAACCCCTTTTTCCATTGATTCTGTTTTAGCATTAAATGCTTTACAGAATTCCATAATATTTACCCCTTTCTGACCGAGAGCCGGACCTACTGGAGGACTCGGGTTTGCCATGCCAGCTGCAACTTGCAGCTTAATGTAGGCTTGTACTTTCTTAGCCATTGTAATGCCTCGAATAGAGTGATAATTTTTTTAATCTAGTAAACTTTCTATAACTATTCTACAGATATATAATATATAAAAATGAATATATAATAGCACATTATATATAGCTATATAATATATATGTAGTAGTCTTTAAAAATATACTGATGTAATAGTAATTACATGACTCTCGCAATGTTGATATACTCATCATATGGGATAAAATTAACAGTTGAGTTTTTCAGATAACGCATTAAATATATATATCAGATTATATAGGTTATTATAATTCATATAGGTTATTGTAATTCTTACCCTTTTTCTACTTGAGCAAAATCTAACTCTACTGGTGTTGCGCGGCCAAATATAGAAACGGATACTTTTAAACGACTTTTTTCGTAATCAACTTCTTCTACTACGCCATTAAAATCAGAAAATGGCCCGTCATTGACACGCACAATCTCACCGGGTTCAAATAGTGTTTTAGGGCGTGGTTTATCTCCAATTTTTTGCAAAAGAGTGGCGATAGCTTTTACTTCTTTGTTACTAATTGGTGCTGGATGATCAGACGTTCCACCGATAAACCCCATTACTCGTGGTATTTTTCGCACAAGATGCCAGCTAGCGTCATGCATAATCATTTGAACTAACACGTATCCTGGGAAAAACTTACGCTCACTTTTTCGACGCTGGCCTCGACGGATCTCAACTACTTCTTCGGTGGGTACCATAATATCGCCAAATAATTTTTCCATATTATTCAACTTAATATGCTCGCGCAATGATTGAGCTACGCGACTTTCAAAACCGGAAAACGCCTGTATGACATACCAACGTTTTTGTGGGGCTTCCGACATCTTAAAACCTCAGGCCAGTAATAAATGATACCAGGCGGACTAGGATACTATCCAGTCCCCATAAAATGAATGACATTATAGCAGTTACCGCACTAACAATAAATGTAGTATGGAACGTTTCCTGACGAGTAGGCCAGATAATTTTACGAAGCTCATTATGAGCTTGGTATGTAAAATTTAATGCTGTTTTGCCTTGTATAGTAAATAGTGCAAGGATAATTGCTGCTATCATTAATAACATAATTACAAGTACACGAACTGGAAATAATATATCATGATATATAACATTTCCAATAATAGCAGTCACTATTAATAGTGTTACACCTAACCACTTATAAATCTCTATTTTCTTCTTTTTTTTTGGAGCATCTTCTATACTATCATTCATAAATAAGTTTACCATTTCATAAATAAAAATACTTAATTAATATTGAACTCATAAAATATAGAATATTTTCAATATTATTTTTAGTACCGGTCCCTTGCAGATAAAAGAATTATCAGTGCATAAAATTAGGATTATTTCTGTATTTATAGTTATAGACGAATATTGTAGTTAAAGAAGGAATTTTAATAATGCTCCTTTATTAGCAGTTCGTCAAATTTTTATCTAATATCGTTATCTAATATAATGAATTAATCGCTTTATAAATCCAACGTCTCCTGGATTGAAAATAAATTGTAGATATAATTTATTTATATTTCAGTGTCAATTTTAGACCTATAAATAATATATTGATAAACTAATTTATATATAAAATTAGACAATAAAGAAAGAAAAAAATAAAGAAACTTACTGTAGTAATATACTAAATCAAATTTATATATTGCCTGTACTGGTTTTAAAGAACTAATGTCCTGCTGGATGCTCTTAATTCTAGTAGATACACAAGGGTAATTTAAATAAAATAATAGGCATAAATTATGAATTATATCAATTTTTTAAAAAAGTATAAAATAGATTTAATCAAAGTATATTATATATAATATACTTTATCGATAAATATAATTTATAATGCTATGTATATCTGTATGATAATTATCATCATTGATGGCAATATTAGAGCTAGATTATAAAAAATCTTGGATAATGTTTTTTTATACTTATGCACAATTTAGATTAATTTACATATTCAAGAGATGATATAATACTTACTCTAGAAATCAAAAATAGTTGATCTATAAATAAATTATTATGACATCTATATAATTTATAATCATGTAAGACGCAATACAGTGCCATTATAATAGAGTATTTTTGTATAGAGTTTTTTTAATAGATTCCTTAAATAACCTCTTAAATGATGATTACTTGGCATTACTCTTATTTGATATCCTTTAATTCAGGTTAGATCTATCTTTTTACTGTTATAATCAGGCTTTAAAGTTATTAAAGTATAGTTAATATACTCTTAATTTCAGAAAAATGATTTGAGTTTAATGCTCAGCTCTCCTAATATTAATGGCGTCGGTTGGCAATGCGTACGAAAAATATAGCTAACATCGCAGACTTTGGTCATAATGTGTTTAGTCAGGCGATTATATTGAGGTAGATTGTATTTAATCTTTGCATAATGATAGTATAGATATGTTCTATATTTTTTTATCAACATGTAACAATTTTTTAGAGTTCAGATTTTATTTCACATGAGCGTATAATTTTATTCTGAAAAAAATCATATATGTATTTATTAGAATAATGATTTTTTACGATGTGAGTATTATGTCTGTTGGTTAATTAGGATAAAATCATCCACGATGGATTACAGGTCATTATCTTTCTGATAATAGTTTTAAAATAAAATTAATATTTAAAAATCTTCCATATACTTTGCTATATACTTATTAAGTATAAATATTTTTGCTTTCTGCTTAGTATCAATAAAAACGATATCTTTAAATATTTTTTAATTGATTGTCTTGCTGTATTTTTTAAAAAATCAGCATGACTAATATAGTAACTTCTTTTATAAAGTTTTATAAATTCAAGGTAGAGTTATGATTTCAGGTATTATTGCGTCACCAATGATAGCATTTGGAAAAGCTGTTCTCCTTAAAGAAGAAGAGATTGTTATCAACAGAAAAACTATCTCATTAGACCAAATTAACAGTGAAATTCAGCGCTTTATTTATGGTCGCCAAAAATCTTACGAGCAACTTGCAGTAATTAAAATGAAAGCTAATAAAGTGCATGGATCAGGAAAAACAGAGATTTTTGAAGGACATGTTATGCTTCTAGAGGATGAGGAGCTTGAACAGGAAATCACTTCTTTTATTAAAGATGAGTTAGTTACTGCTGATTTTGCTGTATATACTGTTATTAATGCTCAAGCCAAAGCCTTAGAGGACCTCGAGGATGCTTATCTGAGAGAACGCGCATCTGACGTACTAGATATAGGTCAGCGTCTATTAAAAAATATTTTAGGATTACAGATTACCGATCTTAGTGCTATTAATGAAGAAGCTATACTTATCGCTAAAGATTTAACACCCTCAGATATTGCCCAGATTAACTTAAAAAAGGTGTTGGGTTTTATTACTGATCTTGGAGGGCAAACTTCGCATACTTCAATCATGGCTCGTTCATTAGAGTTACCAGCTATTGTTGGTACTGGAGATATTACTCGTCGAGTTAAAGATGGCGATTTTTTAATTCTAGATGGCATAAATAACCAAATATATGTTAATCCAGCCCCAGAGAAAATTAAAGAGCTGAAAAAATTAGCCGATCAACATAATATCAAAAAAAACGAATTATTAAAACTAAAAGCATTACCGGCAATCACTCTTGATAATCATCAAGTACAGGTTGCTGCCAATATTGGAACGATACATGATATTGCAGGGGCAAAACGTTATGGTGCAGAAGGTGTAGGATTGTATCGTACTGAATGTTTATTCATGGATCGTAATTCATTACCTAGCGAAGAAGAGCAGTTTCAGGTCTATAAAGCTGTGGTAGAAGCTGTGGGTGCTCGTGGTGTAATAATACGAACTATGGATATTGGTGGTGATAAAGATTTACCATATATGAATCTACCAAAAGAGACTAACCCTTTTCTTGGTTGGCGGGCTATTCGTATTTCGATGGACCGTACTGATATGCTTCATGCACAATTACGTGCTATGTTGCGTGCTTCTATTTTTGGTGAATTGCGTATTATGTTTCCTATGGTCATTTCTGTTGAAGAAGTGCGTTTTTTAAAAAAAGAGCTTCAAAGCTTAAAAGAGCAACTATATAGAGAATCTATCCAATTCAATAACAAGATTGAGATTGGCATTATGATAGAAACTCCTGCCTCTGCAATAATTGCGTGTCACTTAGCAAAAGAAGTGGATTTTTTTAGTATTGGAACAAACGACCTAACACAGTATACTTTAGCGGTAGATCGTGGAAATGATCTTATATCTCACTTATATAATCCCATGTGTCCTTCTGTTTTGATGTTAATTAAAAAAGTCATTGACGCTTCTCATTATGAAGGTAAGTGGACAGGTATGTGTGGTGAGTTAGCAGGAGATCCACGAGCAACTCTATTATTATTAGGTATGGGGCTGGATGAATTTAGCATGAGCGCTATTTCTATTCCACGTATAAAGAAAATTATTCGTAGTGTGCATTTTGAAGACACCAAGAAATTAGCGCAACAAGCGTTAATTGAACCGACTTCTGATGCAATAGTAAATATAGTCAATGATTTTCTTAAAGAAAGGAAGTTAACTTTAGAATAAAAATATATTTTTATTATATGATATAAATCAACAGAAATAAAATACATTAAAGAATTTATATCAGAATATCTCTTCTAGAGATTTTATATTTTATAAAATTATCTAAATACTATATAATAAAAATTAAATTATTAGGACTCTATCGGCACGACGTTTATAAAAGTTTAAGAATGTATCAATAAAATTTATGTATATTATAATAATAGAGTTCATATCGTATTTTTATAATTCAGCATAAGTTTTATTATTTCTCACATTATTTTCAGTAAAAAAACAGAATGATTTATTAAAAGATTTCGAAGATAATTGAGAATATGAGCTGTATTGCGTTTTAGTCTAATGAAGCCTATTGAGGCACAAAAATAAAATCGAATAATTTTATCTTAATATCTATTATCAGGGATTGTACAGTTCTCTCATAGTTCTGTAACTATGAATAATGTTTTGCTAAGTTTTTATCACAAATCTTCGAGATATCCGCAATTCATTTAATAGATATTTTTATCTATGAATGATATCAATCATCTCGCAAATAATATTTATATTATTCCATGCAGTACTTAGTGGATATCTTTAGTTTCAGTATAGTTAAGGTTGTGGTAAAATGATATGGTTGGTTAAAATGGGATATTATAATATTTAAGATACAATCAAGAAGCTGTTTACTTTGGACAGATTTGTATCTTAAAACTAGTATATAAAATATCGTATATGTATACTTTTGCTTTAGATTATTATTATCCTAATAGTGTAATTTTTTAGAGTCAGGCGTATTTACTAGTAGTTGTATTAGTATAAAACTAATAATGATATTAATCATCATGATATAAAAAAACATTGTAAATAAGTTTTAAATACATACTACAAAAATAAAGATTCTTTTAAAAAAAGAAGGTAGTGAGATTTTAAGATCTTATTTTTAAGACTCTACTATTTTGGATCATCGAAAAAAAACAAGAAAGTTCTATTATTTATTAATGATCAAAGACAAAATATCAATTGAGTATTAACAGAGATTTGAATTTATCAATTTACTGATGCTTAAAACTCTATTAGTAATATTTACTCTGATTGTTATGCATAATTTTCTGATAGATTACCCACCAAATAAAAATGTTTAGAATATAAAAAATATATGTACCCACGATTAAAATTGATAAACATAAGTATTAACAATTATTTTTGATGATCAATGCAGTGATCGTATACTAACAAGTATTTTTTAATACTATATCAATATGTATAAGCAAGTACTATAATGCACCTCAATTAGATTATACTCACTAAATAGAATCTTAATTTCTATATTACTATGTGCCTATTGTAGGCTAGCAGATTTAAAATTAGAAAAATAAAATTCTTAGAATATATGTCACTATCTGGTCCGTATAGGTTCTACTCTATAAATCCTATTAGATAATAGCGATATAACTATGAAAAACTAACGCTATGAGTAGTATATTACTACTATACATTATTATAATATAGCGACAAATTGCGCTTAGGTTTTTACACCTAGACTGGTTTATGGATATTTTCTGCATCGGACAATCTATAAATATTCATAGTGCCTTTTTATGCTGTTTTCAGTGCAGGTCGTTTAAATATGGTTGACAATTCGTCTCATCATCAGTGTGTTATTGTAGGTATCTCAGGCGCATCCGCCTCAGGTAAAAGTCTGATTGCTAGTACGTTGTATCATGAAGTTAGAGATCGTTTTGGTGATGATAATATTGGCGTGATTCCTGAAGACGCTTATTATAGAGACCAGGGACATTTAACTATGTCCGAAAGAGTAAAAACGAATTATGACCATCCAAATGCTATGGATCATAATCTACTTTTGCAACACCTGCAAATGTTAAAATCAGGATATTCAATTGATTTACCAGTTTATAGTTATGTTGAGCATACACGTACAAAAAAAACACTACATTTAAAACCAAAAAAGGTAATTATCTTAGAAGGTATTTTGTTGCTAACAAACGCAAAATTACGTCAGGAGATGAATTTTTCTATTTTTGTGGATACTTCTCTCGACATTTGTCTGATGCGGCGCATGAAGCGTGATGTAAACGAGAGAGGGCGCTCTATAGATTCTGTTATGGATCAATATCAGAAGACAGTACGTCCTATGTTTTTGCAATTTATTGAACCTTGTAAGCAATATGCTGATATTATTGTACCGCGTGGAGGGAAGAATCGTATTGCGATTGATATTTTAAAAGCAAAAATTAATCAATTTTTTGAATAATAGAAACATGCTCTTGATTGTTCTATATTGAATTTTTGGTGTAATACTGATTATTACGAAAGGGGGTTAATTAAAACCATATCAAGTTAAAAAATACAGTTGCATGCGCTGGTCAATATTAATATATATAATTTTATATATGATATAATATGAATTTAATTGGATAGTAAATAAAATTAATATTTTTCTTATCTGCAAACTTAATGATAATGTTTTTATTCTACTTTTAGCGTCAATTAAACATTGAGTATAGAATTAATAATGATTATAACACCTTTATGTTTTTAATTGTTATTCATATATGTTTTTATAAACAACTGATAAAAGAGATAAATTATTCCAGTTATTAATTTTGTATATATTTTATATCTGATTGTATATATAATTATAATTATATGATTCTATAAGTTCGTTATAAATTGAATATGGTACATTCAATAGAATATATATAATAAATAAATAGTACTTATCAGTAATATAATTAATTTTATAGAAATAATTTAATGTTAAGTTTTTTTTATTATAGGATAGTTTCTAAAACTAATGCTAAACTCTTTGAGTAGTCTATACATTTATAGTTTAAGCCATTTTATTTTTTTTATTATCTTTAGTAAAAATCGGTGTTCCTTGCGATACGATTCAGTTTGTAAAAATATTAATAAATATAATGAAGTAAGAGATTAAATTTTAATCTTAATTAGTGTTTAGATAACACAGTCTTATTTTAAGACTGATGTTTAGATTTGTGACAACGTTATTCCATCTATTACCGTATTATCAAAACCTAGATACTCTGATATTTATTTTATATATATAGATATATTAAAATATATTTTTTGATTTATATCTTAATTACTATATATTTTTATTATTATCTCTTGACTTTATTTTTTTCCTGGTTTTATAAATAAGATCAATGGTAAGTCTTATCTTTTTAGGATATAATCAAATTGTTATACTGGAAGTTATGCATAAAATCATGTAACATAAAAAAAGTATGTATATTTGAAATATAAACTATAACTATATATCGGATATAATGGTCTAATGGTAATTAAACCTTCATTAAGATTATCTATGCATAAAACTCTTTCTCATGTATTAAATACATAATATATAGCAAGATAAAATATATTTTTATCTATTCCTATTCATGAGCGTTAATTAACTTTTTGAATACTTATGCTAGATTTTTATGGTATCAAGGTATTAAACTAATAATTTTGATTAAACATATTAAGAAAATTCAATATTATTGCTACTTGAGTATTAATATTGAATATTATATTGAAGTAGATTGGTTTTTATTTTTTTGAATGAAAGATTTTCCTATGATACATCAGTTTATGTTTTTGAGATCTTAGTTAAGACAGTGTTATTTATGCAGAAGGTTGATAAAGATAAGATATACAAGGACATTTATTTATGATATTTTTAAAAAATTTTTATAAAAAATCGATATTTAGATACTAAAATATAATACTGTTTCAAATATAGTTTTTTATTTTTAATAATAAATATTCAAGAGAGATTTGATAAGATATTTAGTGATTTTACTTAGGCTAATACGAGAATTTTTCTATTTTTTTTATTAATATATCTCCACAGGAAACTTTCAGTTCCTGCTTTGATTTTAAAATCAGCAATTAATACTAAGAATATCATTAAAAATAAATACACTACGTATTATGTTTATTTTTTACTAAATAGTTCAGGCGATTTTTTTTGTGCTTAGCAGACTAAAATATAACAGTATTAGGGTATGGATCAAATGCTTTAGTATTTCTAAATTTTTATTTAAAAAATATATTTCCTATTAGGGATTATAAAAAATATATTCTAATGTAGACTTTGAATACTAATATCTTTAATATGATGTATATCTATGTTAATAAATTTGATAAACATGCACATAATTTAATATGATAGAGTGCCGATAAAGACAACGCGAGAGAAAGGCTCTACTATTAATTTATATACACTTATATTATATGTTTGACAAAATCATAGAGTAATATTAAAATATTATTTTACTATTAATAAAAATACGTAACATTATTTGAGATATAAATACATATTTTTTTTAGATTCTATTAAATATACTTATATTGTGACGTATATCATGTTTTATTTAAAATTCTAAATTATCTATTGTTTTAAACGTTGTAGTATTGATCACACTATTTGTTTTTCTATAAAATATTCCAATATATATCATACTGTTGATTAAGATTATATTTTGATTTAGCATGGATAGTACATTATATCATTTCTAATGATATGATTAGTTTTAAATATTCATTATAAATCATATTATTCTTAATTTTTATTATACAAATTATAGTAAAAATTATTACCTTTCAAAAGACTTTACTCAAAGAGCTCTTAATAACCAATAATATTTCTATTCTTGATAAGTTAATACAGGAGAATCAAAAAAAATGAATCTTAACGTTACAATATCTTAATAGTGGAAATTTAGAAGATCTTATTCTAATTTTGCAAAGCGTGGCTATTTTTATATGATAACGGTCTATAAGTTTAGTAATTGAGTATCACTTAATCATCTTTTACTGATAATAATCTTTTTACTATATTGATAATATAAATTACATGATATAAAAGTCTTATGGTTTAATCAATATAAACAATAAAGTGATATGTATTATATTTTGATATAGAGTATATATGATTTTTAATTTAAAAAAATATACCTGTATTTTCTGTGATCTGCGAGTTATTTTCGATACTATCAAGATCTCGCTTTAAGGTTATATTTTAAAGTTTTTAGTTTAAAGATATGTATTAAAATTTTAAAATTTATTAAGAGTCAAATACTGATAAAATATTAAATATAAAATATAATGGTAAAATAGCACAGAAATTTTAAAAATAAATAATATGAAATATTTATTTATGTTGTTTTATTTATTTTTAAGAAAATAAAAATATTCATGAATGCAAGATATTTCCATACTTTTCTTAATTCAGTCTATACATACATGGCCTGTGATTAATTACAGCGTATACAGCTTATATGTAAACCATTTAATTTAGTATTATATTATACTTTGCTAGATCCTGAGTTTTGTGTATTATTAAATACTTTTTTTATTTTTTTATATATGTCAATTTTTGCAATCTGAATAGTATTCATGTGATTAAGAACCTCTTATCTTGGAGGTTTTTATACAATTTAGTTTGTATTATCATTACTTCTTGTAATGTTTTATCGCAGGAAATGCGGCGTTAGTGATAGAGCGATTACATTATTTTTTTACTATAAGAAATAACTAAATTTAATCGATCGTAAACTATATATTTTGAATGCACTGTTAAAACAATATAATTGTACTCATAGAATTTACAATTTTTTCCAGTATCATAAGATGATTTTTTTATTTAGTAATGTATTTTATGTATATTATTATTTAATAATCAACAGATCTTAAAATCATTCATTTATTTTGTAGGTCTAATGTGGAATGTTGGATAGTAAATATCCATATTTTTCCTTTTCTAGTACACTAGTTTCGATTATTTATATCCTTTATAAAAATTTCGATAGGAATATAGACTTTTATTATAGATAGTACATTATTTAATAAAGTACATACTATACAAATAGCTTAATATGTTAATAAAATGTCATTTTTACTTAAAAGAATACTTATATCAATTTACAATATTATTGTATGTTTTTGTGATTATGCATTAGTTTTTAATGCTATGCTCTCGATAAAACAATAAGATATTTCTATTTTTAATAGTGATAAAATCACACAGGATGATGCAATAACTTTGCAATCTTTAACTTTTAGACGAAAGATCTTAATATTTTTTTATAATATATATTATGGTATAAAAATATAGATATATTTATGAAAATGAAATAGCTAATAGTGATTAAGAAAAAATTAAGTAAATTAAAGAAGTTGGCTAAATATTAGAATGCGAAAGTTATCTATTAATATCCATTTTATTTTTTTTATTATATATGATTAAGAATATTAGATCTTGCACAGTGAGTTGGTTTTTAAGAGTCTTTTTTATTGTAAATATGATTTATACTTTTTATAAACAGATTATTGTGAATTAATCAATAATTATTAATTAGCATAATTTATATTACTCAGATTATACGTTAGACAGTACTAACATGTTGGGTTCTAGCCATTAAAGAACAACAGATACCTGAACCCCACAGAGAGGAATAGAGTGACAACGGATCAAGATCATCGATATATAGAAAAAGAATTAAGTTGGTTATCTTTTAACGAAAGAGTATTACAAGAAGCTTCTGATAAGACCAATCCATTGATTGAACGTATGCGTTTTCTTGGTATTTATTCTAGTAATTTAGAAGAGTTTTATAAAGTTAAATTTTCAGATCTGAAGCGGCGTATACTAATTAGTAAAGAACAAGACCTTCCAGGCGCTTCATATAATTTACTAAAAAAAATTCAGAAACGAGTTTTAATATTTGATCAAGAATTAAATATTTTATATAATGATTTATTATTGGAAATGGCACGTAATGAAATTTTTTTAATTAATGAACGTCAGTTAGCTGAGAATCAAAAAACTTGGTTAAGAAATTATTTTAAGTATAAATTGCGACAACATATAACTCCCATTTTAATTAATCATGATAGTGATTTAATGAGGTTCTTAAAGGATAATTATACTTATTTATCTGTTGAAATTATATATGGTGCAGAGATAAAATATGCTTTAATTGAGATTCCCTCTGATAAAGTGCCACGTTTTATACATTTACCTTCAGCGCTACCTTGTCGTCGAAAACCAATGATTTTATTAGATAATGTTTTGCGTTATTGCTTAGAGGACATTTTTTATGGATTATTTAAATATGATATAATTAATGCTTATGCCATCAAAATGACGCGTGATGCAGAGTACGACTTAGTGACTGAAATGGAATCCAGCTTATTAGAATTAATGTCCTCTAGTCTAAAACAAAGATTAACTGCTAAGCCAGTGCGCTTTATTTATCAACGTGACATGCCAGATGTCATGGTTAATATTTTGCGTAATAAACTAAATCTATCTAAGTATGACTCTATTTTACCAGGTGGGCGCTATCATAATTTTAAAGATTTTATCAATTTTCCAAATGTTGGTAAATCTCATTTATTTCATAAACCTTTAGCACAGTTACGACATTTACGATTTGATCGTTTTTTAAATGGATTCGATGCTATTCGTACTGGGGATATTCTTTTGTATTACCCATATCATACATTTGAGCATGTGCTAGATCTTCTTCATCAGGCATCTTTTGATCCCGTTGTATTAGAAATTAAAATTAATATTTATCGTGTTGCTGAAGATTCGCGTATTATTAATGCAATGATTCATGCCGCATATAATGGTAAAAAAGTTACAGTTGTAGTTGAGTTGCAGGCTAGATTTAATGAAGAGGCTAATATTCATTGGGCTAAGCGGTTGACTGAAG
Source organism: Candidatus Erwinia haradaeae (assembly GCF_900698985.1). Lineage (GTDB taxonomy): Bacteria > Pseudomonadota > Gammaproteobacteria > Enterobacterales > Enterobacteriaceae > Erwinia_E > Erwinia_E haradaeae_B. The sequence goes on along the minus strand of NZ_LR217730.1, from coordinate 650,934 downwards.
CTGGGGTTCATGTTATTTTCTCAGCACCAGGTTTGAAGATTCACGCTAAATTATTTTTAATTTCAAGATTTGAAAATGGAGAAATTAACCGCTATGCGCACATTGGCACTGGAAACTTTAATGAAAAGACTGCAAGATTGTATACGGATTACTCTCTCCTAACCGCTGATGCACGTATTACTAATGAAGTGCGACAAGTATTTCATTTTATTGCTAATCCATATCGCCCAGTAAACTTCAAACACCTTATAGTTTCACCGCAAAATGCGAGATATAGTCTTTATCAATTAATCGATAATGAAATCACTCATGCAAAACAAGGTGTATCTGCTGCAATCACCCTAAAATTAAATAATCTGGTTGATAAAGGGTTGGTAGATCGTTTATATACTGCTTCTAGTTGTGGTGTAAGAATTGATCTAGTAATTAGAGGTATGTGTACTCTCATACCAAAACTAAGAGGAATTAGTGAAAATATTCGTGCGATCAGTATTGTTGATCGTTATTTGGAACACGATCGTGTTTATATTTTTCGTCATGGATTAGAGACAAAAGTATTCCTATCTTCAGCAGATTGGATGACACGCAATATTGATGATCGCATAGAAGTCGGAGTAGCTATACTCAATCCTGTTCTTAAGCAACAGATTATAAATATTATGAAGATCTTAATAAATGATAATTTAAAAGCTCGTTTTATTGATAAAAACTTAAGTAATCGTTATGTACCACAAGGCAGACGACGTAAGATTCGCTCTCAAATAGCGATTTATAGATATATAAAATCTTTTGCACAAGTAGATTAAGAATCTATACAAAATAAAAATATAAATAAAATAAATAAATATTGCAGTTTTTTATGAGTTATTTTTTATTATTTATTGCATAATATCACCTTAATTTTGAAAAATTTTTGATATATATTAATTTTGATTAGGTAATTATCTATCATGGGGTAGTTTAGTTTAGACATAAAAACAAGGTTTTTCTAAATATGGTTAGTATTTAGCATAAATTAATCACACCCTAATATATATTTTAGTATGTGTAAAGAGTAAGTGTGTTGACTAAATAATATGGTTTTTATAATTTTATCTTCAAAAATATAGGATAAGCATTAGTATATTTACTATACTAAAATAAAGAACGTTTTAGATAATTAAAATCATGTTAATAAATGTGAAGCATCAATAATCAATTACTAATGGATCTAGTGACAAAGTGAGATAGATAAATGTGACAGAACAGCATCTACTTCTTGTATATTATAATTAAAACAGTGTTATAGATTTTTAAAATCATACTATATTTAGTAAAAAGATTACATAATAATCATTGAACACAGTATATAATGTATACTAAGCTTTATATCTTTTGTTAATAGATAATGTAGATTATACGCTATATAGTAAGAAGAGTTTATTAATATAGAATATTAAAAATCTTATAATTATGAATAAGTTTATATTGTTATATTCTTATATTGTTATGTTCTTATATTGTTATGAATTTTATCATTCTTATTGTTTTGAAGAGTTTATATTTATAAAATAACATAGATTATAGACTGATCACCTATTGAGTAAAAAATTAGATTTTGTATAGTGAGCGCTTTTTGTGAAAATTCAGATAACTACCTTATTAATCTAATATAGTAATATACTTCAAGGCTATTACAAGAACCCTCTAAAACAAGATTATTATTGTAATCTAGATCGGTATAGTAAATTTAGATTTTTTATAATATATTAAACATTTTAATAATATTTCTCTCTAATTACTGCAATCGACACTTATTAAGATAAATTAGAACATAATTTTTCTAATTATTAAGAGAGGAAAATATTTCTTAATTAATTTATCTCTCTAATTTTTTAATTATCAGTATTTTATCATCATAAGTAAAGCGTAATTATTATATCTTTTATAATAAATGTATGTAAAGAAAACATATTAACATAATATCGTATATCTATATAAAAATTATTACTATATTCTAATGTGAGGGCCCTATATAAATAAGCAATGACATTGCTATATATCGCATATATAACACAATATATATTGTGAAATTTTTATAAACAGTATTAATGCATACCTGTCATGAAACGGTGAAATATGCTCTTAATTTGAACAGTAATTTTATTTCGATATTTTTTCTGAGGTTTTTCACTATTCTGACAAAGTCCATATAAATTCATAGTTGTCCATATCGGAAAGTATTGACTGATTGCATCATTATTGCAGGAGAAGCTACCAGAAGGATTTATTGGCATTAGTACGATATCTTCCGGTGGGGTAAGTATTAATGGCCATGGGGTATGTTTTGTGAGGTAACGTTTATAAATCTGCATAGCTTCATTTTTACTGCATAATTGGATTTTCTGATTATTATCACGACCAACCCAAGTAATGGTTACTTCTTTTCCATCAATACCCGAAAACCAATTATCTATTAAATAATTAGTTGTACCCGCTTGGCCTGCTAAATGAGCTGCAGGATGTAAAGCTCCAAGCGTGCTTTCGGTACCATGGTCAATTACTTGCTGCATAGCATATAATGTAAGATATGCTGCTTGAGGTGAAAAACTACGAATTGTTTGGGGAAACCGCTCATAAAGTACTATACCATTCTCAGAAAGAACAGAACATAGCGTTGATAATTTTGAATAGTTACCACCACTTGCAATTGTTTGAAATACTTGAGCTACTTCGACCGGAGTTAGATGTAAAGCCCCTAGTAATATTGTAGGTAAAGGTTTCAATTGATCTTTTGGTGCACCAAGTCGACTCCATGTCTCCAGTATTGAATGGAGCCCTAAGGTAATCCCAAGGTTAACTGTGGGAACATTTATTGAATAAGTCAGTGCATCTATTAACATAACTTGACCGTTCAATGATCGAGAATGATTTATTGATCTCCATGTTTTGTCATTTAACTGTCTTAACGGGATAGGATTATTAGATATCCAAGTATTTAAACGATAGGAGTCCGGTTTACCAAATGCGGTTAAATAAATTGCAGGTTGCGCTAAAGAACCAATAGGTCGATGTACACATAATGCACGATTGTACCCTAAAAACTTTGGATTACTACCACCCACCATTGCACGTATTTCCCCAGTAAAGCGGTCCACTATTACCATTGCGCTTTCTAAATCATTAAGGCTTTTTTCTTTTCGTAGGATTTCGACACCTTCTCTTACTGATTTTTCAGCTGAATCTTGTGATAATGGATCGAGTGTAGTAAAGATTTTTATCCCAGAATAATCTTGAATTTTATTGCCTAAGTTAGCCTGTAACTCATGATCAACCAATTGCATAAAGGATGCTTGTGTAGTCATTAGATTACTTTCATGATTAACCCCTAAAGATCGAGCTCTTAATTTTATATAACATTCTAAATCTATTATATTCTGCTGTCGTACAAGTCGTAAAAGTAAATTACGACGCTCTAATGTTATGCTTGGATTACGCCATGGATTATAAAATGAGGCACCTTTTACCATAGCCACTAATAATGCTTGTTGATCTAAAGTAAGCTCATTCACTGGACGTCCAAAATAATAAAGGCTTGCTAAAGGAAATCCATGGATTTGATTGTTCCCAACCTGTCCAAGATAGACTTCATTTAAATATAGTTCAAGAATTCGATCTTTATTGTATCGTGCGTCCATAATTATAGCCATATAGGCTTCATTAATTTTACGTAATAGCGAGCGCTGGTTAGTAAGAAATAGATTTTTAACTAACTGCTGAGTTAGAGTGCTGCCACCTTGTATAGTATGTCCAGCAATAATATTCTTTAAAAAAGCTCGAGCAATAGCATGCAAACTAATACCAGCATGATGGTAAAAGTGACGATCCTCAGTAATAAGCAGTGTTTTAACTAAAAAATCTGGAAAACTAGATCGCTCTAAAAAGAGGCGTTGTTCTCTATTTGGAGCATTTAAAAAGGTAATTAAACGAGGATCAAGACGGAACAAACTTAAATTATGACCACTATCAAGGTCCTGTATTTTATGTAAAAAATTATTACTAAAAGTAAGGCAAATCCGCCTTGCTTCTTCTGGATTTTTGGGAAAAGCAAAAGGGCGACGAATCATTTCAATACTATCTTTCTTTACAGTAAATTCACCAAGATGCAAAGTATGTGTCACTTTGCGATATTGCGCTCCTTCTAGTAGGGCAATCATATTTTGCTGAGTGTATGGAATATTGGGCTTAAGAGTCACTATGCGACTATATACTGCAGCCGGAAGTCGCCAGATCTTTCCATTAATACGACACTGTATTTTATAATCTAGCCAAAAACCATATACTATGATTATAAGAAAACCCATAAATAAATATTTTATAATGATTTTCATGAAATATTTATTGTAAGCACAGGATGTTCTATTTTTTTATTGCATATCATACTTTTCCTATGTATTTTATTTGATTCGCTTAAATCTGTAATTATTTTAGTTTATTTTTTATTTCTCAGGTTTTTTATCTTCTATACGATAAGTATATAATCCTTTCATGTTCTCTTAGAGCAGTTAATGATCCTAAGGTATATATAGTATATACTTATTATCTTTTAAAATAATTCATATAGTATTTTTTATATTTTTGAGTATTTTAGGTACAATGCGTTCTGTATTTCACATTATATTATAAAATCACTTTCTCTTGTATATATGTAAATATGTAGATGACCATATATTTGTACACAGAGATAATTTGCTAAATATTGGAAGCTCATCTTTAATCTCTACATAAAAACAAGAACCCTTATAAAATAATTTTTTATCTACACTAAATGTATGCAGAAATGTAAAACAATAAAATTAGGTATAAACTGTTAATACTAGAATAATTTTGCTGTTTATAGTTTTATTCAATGCTATTGAATATCTGTGTTGGATTATATCTTTTTACTTCATTGGGATAAAAGTATTGTATAATTACAGTAGTGATATAAAAATATTTCTAAAGTTAATCTAATCCGATTTTAAGCATTCAAATATAAAGATAGTTAATTACCGTTATGGTATTAATAAAATTTTTATAAAAATAAAACTACTTAACTCATAAGATTTGATCTTATCGTTTATTATCAAACATAACTTATGGATTTATTTTAAATATACATGTAAAAATATACAAAAAATCACTATGAACATATCATGAGATTATATGATGATAAATAATAATTGTGAATATATTCAGATAGATTGATTCAAGAGTTTTTATATACCCTAGTTTCTCAACTCCTTCCTACTAGAAATATACTGCACTGTTTTTATATTTTTATTCAGATTACTTGATTTAGATAATGCTTATTATCTAGTGTAATATACACATTTATAGAAGCATTAGCCTTTGAGACTCCAAGTTATTATAATAACTCAGCAGAAGTCATATATGACGTAAACTCTTATTGTGCTCAGTAGTAACTAAACTTTTATTATGATGTTTTTTTTAATGTGTTAATTTAACAGATAATCTATTACTGATATTAGTATAATACAATATTGCATTTTAGATTATTTCTATGATAAATTATAATTTTTTTTATAAAAACACAAACGTAATGTGGTGTACTAATCTCTAGCTTGTAAAAACCAAGTAGTTGATTCAATCATATGTAAACTTTATTTTACTATTCATGATATCTTGTTAGTGTTATTCAAGATTGCTAATAAAAAGGTATATAAAACGTTTGATAGAGAGTAATATACTATATAGTATATGCTCAAAATTATTTCTTACTGGAACATGTGCTTAATGTAAGTTTAAAACTCCTGCTAAAGATTTACACAATTCAGAACATAATCAATATTTTTATAAAAGCTAATAGTTATTCTTATAATATATTTAGCATCATAAATGAACCTATAGTACAGATGATACTTAATAAGTTTTTATTCTATTTAAATAGTTATAGATTTAGTTAATCTTTATTAAGCATAAAATGATTTTTTATAAAATGCTTGGATAAATTTAGTTAATTTAAGAATAAAAAAAATAGTTTTTTATTATCTGTTGATAGATAATTTTAATATTTTTTAGAAAATTTTTTATTTAAATATATAGCTATACAAAAGCATCATAATCTGATTGATATCCCATTGGATAGTGAGAGTCGAATACTACGAAAAGACTTTATATTCTCTATATGATTAAATATTATTTTTTATTTTTACAGGACTGAGATCTAAGTTAATATTAATCTATTAATAATCAAATTGTCGATAATAATATGTCACTTGCATACTAAGATTATTTTATTAAAAATACGCAATAAATTACATAAAAAACAAAATAAGTATATATATTTTATAGCTTATAAAAAATATAATTATCTTTCTCTTAGCAGAAATACCTGTGTATTATGTAAAAAGATGCCCTAACTTAATCGCCTTAGTATCTAAGTAATGAGTATTATTAGGATTTCGTCCAACAATTAAAGGTACACGTTCAATGATTTTTATACCAGCGTCCATAAGCTTTTTAACTTTATGTGGATTATTAGTTAACAGTCGAATATTGTGTACTCCTAGTAGTTTAAACATATCCGCACATATAGTAAAATCACGCTCATCAGCTGCAAAACCTAATTGATGGTTTGCCTCTACTGTATCGTATCCTTTATCTTGAAGAGTATAGGCGCGTATTTTGTTTAATAGTCCAATATTACGCCCTTCCTGGCGGTGATAAAGTAAAACACCACTTTTCTGTGCAGCAATCTGCTTAATTGCTTCCTTTAGTTGGAAGCCACAATCACAACGGAGACTAAATAATGAATCGCCTGTCAGACATTCTGAGTGAACACGTGCTAGAACAGACCTGGTAGTAGATATATCACCAAATACTAAAGCGATATGGTCCCTTCTAGTGGTGAGTTCCTCGAAACCAATTATAATAAAATCTCCAAAAGGTGTAGGGAGATTAGCTTCTGCTACTTGTTTAAGTTGCATATAAATCCCCATAAAATCTTAATGTTACGTGGATTGATTGTATATAAAATAATAATAAAACGATACACAATAATAAATCGACCACGTTCTGCTTTAAAATTACTAGTGTTATGCAATATTAATATTATATTATGTTGATAATGGAGAACTTTTATCAAGTCAATTAAAAATTACTTTTATATAAGTATCAGTATATCTACTATAGTAATAGAAATATAGTGATATACACTTATAATATAGTAAAACAAATTATAAAATATTGTATATTACTATTAATATTAAGAATATTTTTAGATTTCGAATGAATTATCTCATATTATGAGTAATTTAAGAATAATTAAATTAATAATACAAGTCTAAACAATTATCTTACTTTTTAGTTTACAAAATAAAGAAGAGTAATTTATTTAATTTTTTAAATATAGTATTTCTTAATGCCATATATTGATAGAGGGTAATAAATAAGCATAAATTAATTATTTTAATATTGACCTTATATCTTTATCTATTAACAACTTGAGTAGGTGAAGTTGTTATATTCTTTTTTTTACAACTTTATCAAATAACATATGATATTATCTTTTACCCAAAATATTATTATAGATAAAGTATCATTATATTTAAACTTTGACTTATCTTTTCATTGTTATTATGCAATCCATGAAATTATATTTTTATAAATCATATTATTTAATATAGAATTTATTTCTATTAAATATAGTTTTATATTTTAATTATTTATTTAAAATAAGAAGAATTATTATTGTGTATTTTTATAACTAGATTTTAATTACATAACTAAAAAATCTAGTTAATTTTAATTTTACTACATATTTCTGAGAAATATTAAAAAGACATCGTGTATTAGGAAATTAAAAAAAATATTGATCTTCTTTTTTTTATTTTTAGATGTTGTTTTTGTAATTAAAAGATAAAATATTAAAGTAAGAAGAATATTTTTTGCGCCAGTAACTTCAAGAGAAGATGATAGTTTATGTCATTAAGAACAAGACTGATGACATATTCTGATAAACGTGATGCATAGATATAAGATAATAAAATATTATAATACAATCATACATACATCTCATATTTTAAATAATATTATTATATTTATCTAGCAAATGTTTCATTATATATGGACTATTTAAAATTGATACTTTGTATGTAGTTTTAAAAATTCCCAAATAATTGAGATACCACCACCTAAATTTATATAAAACAAGGTCTCTATGATAAAAACTCTAAAATACATTAGTATTACTACATTGATATTACTATTCATGCCAATAATAGTGGCTCTATCTGGCTGGCAATGGGAACCTGTCAATATGAATTCTAACATTAGATTAGCGCTCTGGATTACTGAATCTGCTACCTATCCTTGGGTTATCTTAACTAATATTTTTCTTTGCGGTTATTTTTCTTATCTTTTAAAATCTCGCTTATACTCGATATTATTACTATCAGTTTTTTTAACTTTGATTTTATTAATTGGACAGAGCATAAAGAATCTATTAAAGAATCAAATTCAGTCGCTTCGTCCTTATGACGCATGGCTTTCTAAGAACTATTCTGCAACAATACATAAGTATCCTAACCAACAGTATGTAGAATCGCAGGAAGAATTATATAACATTTTATCTCATAACAAAAATATATCACCTCGTTTAATGCATCATTGGTTTTCTGAAAGTAAATTTTCTTTTCCTTCTGGACATACACTATTTGTTACTACTTGGGCGTTATTAGGAGCTGGTCTTCTTTGGTCACGTCATTGCTATTTTTCTATCTTACTTCTACTAACTTGGGCTATATCTGTCATGGGTAGTCGACTTTTGTTAGGCATGCACTGGCCAAAGGATTTATTAGCTGCTACCATACTTAGTTGGTTAATAGTTACTCTAGCAATTTTTTTATTACATCATGTGCAAGCTTTACTACTGAGAAATATTAATAAAAAAGACACAATAGGTAAATAACAGGCGATCTCTAATTGTTACCTAGTTATCTGATTTTTTTGTTTTTTGATTATAAAAGTTAGCGTATTCTATTAAGATACTAAAATATTTATTTTTTTAAATACAATATAATAATTATATTTTATTTCATTTTTTATAAATAAAATTAGCAATTAATTCCTTAACTGATTTTTTATTTTTTTTACAGTAGGTTAGCGTCATCAAATGCTTGTTAAATTAATTGAATAATAGTGTATTTTTTAATCTTATTTTGATTTATCAGATTAATATTGCTATAATATAATATTAATATAGGTATTTTTTTATCTAATCTGAAGTTTATTAATAAAATACCGCTAAAACTACAAAATTTATAAAGAATCAAATCATACTAAAAAGTAAACCTTTAATAATATTAATAAAAATTAATATTATAGGCAAATCTATTCCTTTTTAAGTAAAAATAAAAAAAACAGTCTCTGGAGCGCCTATTAAAACACCCTAGAGTAATCATACGGTTTCTTTAATATTATCATCTATCTAGTATAACCACGTAATTGCTATTATTAATATAATCAGAGATCCTAATTGAACTAAATATGAAAAAACAATTACCACAATTAAAATAGTTAAAAAATACGCTTTATATTCTTAACTCAGTACTACCCAGTAATTTTTACATATATTTCGTAGCAACTATTTTATAAACTACAGTTTTTATCGTCTGCATTCCGAGTAATATTATAGTCTTACCATAATATGATATAATCCTAATAAAAAACATCAGATTTAATTTTTAATTTATCACTCAATCAGTAAAAAATCTACTAAAATTTAGCAAAAGCCCTAAATGTATCATAAAATGACCTAAAGGCTTATCTTAACTAAAAATAAAATTGGTGGTACGACCAAGACATGATTATAACTATGAGATTAGTCTTTTCCCGCTAGTATCAACAAGATTATGATAATATAAATAAAATCTTTACCCCACTATTGATATAGTATTTAACAAAAAGAACTAAGGACTTTTAAAATCACTAGTATTTGATCAAATTATCCAGAAAAATGTTATTTTCAATGATACTGTGAATCAATAGAATAATAGAAATTATAACAACTAAAATTAGAATTAAGGTCATAACTGAAATAGCGAGTAATCTTACATTCCATAATATATGCTGAATTTTAAGAAAAAGGGATCCAGTGGTAATAAATATAAGGCTATCCTAAGTAAAACTAATAACAAATGGTTGTTAGGACCCATAACCACATCATGCTAAATAAGAGAGATAAATACAAATTAAGAAGACGATATTTAATAGATCTCTATTTTTTTGAATGTGTTGCATTCAAAGCCATAATTATAAGTACTTAAGTAAAATTTTATTATATAATATATAATATTAATCTTGAATATAAAATAATTTTTTATTTAAAATAATAAACACATTAAATTAAATACTCAATCAAAGATATAAATATTAAGAGAGTATTTTTTTAATTTTATTTTTTGTATTTAATAATTGTTATAGAGCAAACTTTCAATATGTATATTTTAAAAATTTGCACACTATAGATTGATTTAAATATATATTTGTATTCTAATAAATTCATATTTCATAAATATAAATTTAGCATTGTAACACTTATTATTCATAGTTAAATTGAAAAAATATAATACTAATAATATGCGCATTAACTTCTTATAAAATATATTAAAAATATATTAAAATTCACTTATAAGTAAAATTTAATGGGGGACAGGTGCAATTTAAGTTAGATAATATTGATGGATATTCTCGTCGTGGTCAAATAATTTTTCAACATAATGTAGTAAATACACCAGCATTCATGCCGGTTGGAACCTATGGAGCTATCAAAGGAATAACGTCAGAAGATCTTCAAGAGACAGGTACTCATATAATTCTTAGCAATGCGTTTCATTTATGGCTACGCCCTGGATTAAGAATTATTAAGATGAATGGCGATTTACATAACTTTATGCATTGGAAGGGCCCGATTCTTACTGACTCGGGAGGGTTTCAAGTATTTAGTTTGAGAGGGCTTAATACAATTAGTGAGGCAGGGGTTTACTTCCGCAATCCAATCAATGGTGACCCTGTTTTTCTTGATCCAGAGACTTCAATGGAAATACAATATATACTAAATTCTGACATTGCTATGATTTTTGATGAATGCATTCCGTATCCATCCTCTTGGAGCTATAGTAAAAACTCTATGGAAATGTCACTTCGCTGGGCACAACGAAGCCGAACTTACTTTAATTTTTTAGGTAATTCTAATGCATTATTTGGTATTACTCAAGGAGGAATGTACGAAGATTTACGAGAGATATCCATGAAAGGTTTATTAGATATTGGATTTGACGGGTATGCTATAGGTGGTTTAGCGGTGGGAGAACCAAAGAAGGAAATGCACCGTATTCTTCAACATGCCTGCTCAATATTACCTCAGGAAAAACCTCGTTATCTAATGGGTGTTGGAAAGCCTCAAGATATTGTACGGGCTGTATCTTATGGTGTGGATATGTTTGACTGTGTGGTTCCTACCCGTCATGCCCGTAATGGATGTCTGTTTGTTTCTAATGGAATAGTGAATATCCGTAACGCAAGATATAAAGATGATACCTCAGTACTTGATCCTGAATGTAACTGCTATACTTGTAAAAATTATAGTCGTTCTTATTTATATCATCTTGATCGTTGTCATGATATTTTGGGTGCGCGCTTAAATACACTTCATAACTTGCATTATTATCAGGATCTAATGTTAAATATACGAAAAGCGATTTCAGAAGGTACATTTAAAAAATTTATTAATCAGTTTTATGATAAGACTGGTTACGCTACATAGTATAACTACAGTATTAACTTAATTATTTAATAAATAATTATGGTTTGTGACATACAGAACTTATATTAATCTCTCTAGAAAATAGATCAACGATTTGCCTAGTAAGATGAAAAAATTATTAATAAAGTAGTAATTGTGATTCAATAATATTAATACTCAGTATAATCATGGATTAATAAAGTCTATGTATAGAAATAAAATATAATTATTATAGATGAAGAATAATTCAAATATCATCGCAACACATCTTATAATAGTATATCGTAAAATAAGCACAAGAAACACAAATGAATAGAAAACAAGTGTAAATAAAAAAAAGAAAATAATACTTAATTAGGCATGTAAGCTGTAGAATGTAGTAATTTACAATGAAAAATATTAATTGTTATTGTAAATAATATATATAAAAATATAAAAAAATAAAATGTATTTTTTTAAAAAATAAATTAGATTTAATAATTAAAAGTGTTCTATTCAAAAGATAGGTATTAAATAGCTCTGTAGGAATATATTTATAAAAAGTTTTTCTAAAAAACCCTTTATTTTTTTAAAAAGACAACGAAAAAAATATAAGAAGTAGCATAAAAAATATTTTATGTATCTTTATATAAATTATATATACATTAAGATGTGATAGTCTAATTAAGAAAATAAGCAATATAAATATATTATATATAATGAATCTTTAATTATCATATAAACTGTGTAAAATACAACTTTATTTTATTTTATTTTATTTTAAAGGTCATCACAATATTGTAATTACCTTTCCTTAAGGACGCGTCCATGTTAAATCGTTATCCTTTATGGAAGTATCTGATTCTAATTGTTATATTACTCATTGGCTTGTTATATGCATTACCAAACCTATATGGAGAAGATCCAGCTATTCAAATTACTAGTACAAGTAAAAATATTGTAAATAAAAACGTTCTGACTAACATTCAAGATATTCTAAAACAAAACAATATTCAAAGTAAATCTTTTATCTTTGGCTCTGAAGATATTTTAATACGTTTTATAAACACCGATCTGCAGTTGAAGGCACAAGAAGTCATTTCTAGACTGCTTGGAAAAAATTACATAGTGGCTCTAAATCTTGCACCGGCAACACCTAAATGGTTGGCTATGTTATCTGCAAACCCAATGAAACTTGGTCTAGATTTACGTGGTGGCGTTCATTTTCTTATGAAAGTGGATATGGATGCTGTTGTAAATAAATTACAAGAAAACACCCTAGACACACTAAGGCAAAGGCTAACTACACAGGGTATTCATTACATCAATCTCCAAAAAATGAATCACTGTGAGGTTGCAGTGCATTTCCGTGATAAGCTAGATTGTGATAAATTTACTAAATATTTGCTTTCTTTTCCTTCTGATATGGTTTTTCGAAAACATTCTGATTCTTTCTTAATAATTAGGGCAAGCGATCAGAACATACAAACTGCTCGCGAATATGCATTACAGCAAAATATACATATTTTACGAAATCGAGTTACTCAATTAGGTTTAGCTGATACTCTCGTGCAAAGACAAGGGGATGAGAGTATCATAGTAGAGCTGCCAGGTATTCAAGATACTGCGCGCGCTAAAGAAATTCTTGGCGCTACAGCAACGTTAGAATTTCGTTTAGTTAACCCCCTGACCAATTCTCATGGAGTTATACCGAATAACTCAGAATTAAAAAAAACACGTGATGGACAAGTAGTAGTTTTATATAAAAAAGTTATTTTAACTGGAAATCATATTATAGATTCTACTTATAGTACTAATGAATATAATGAGCCAGAGGTTAATATTTCACTAGATAATGAAGGTGGTAATATAATGTCTAGCTTTACCAAGAATCACATAGGTAAATTAATAGCGACTCTCTTTATTGAATATAGAGAGCGCGGTACAAGTAACATGAATACTCATTTTTCTTTAGAAAAACATGATGAGATTATTAATCTCGCACATATTCAGTCTTCATTTGGTAATTATTTCCGAATTAGCGGAATAAATTACCCAAAAGAAGCACGTCAACTTTCGTTACTTTTGCGAGCCGGTGCTTTAATTGCACCAATACAAATTGTAGAAGAGCGTATTATTGGTCCAAGTCTAGCATCACAAAATATTAAACAAGGTATAGAGGCCTGTATATGTGGTCTTTTTGCATCTATTACTTTTATGATCGTGCGATATAAAATATTTGGATTAGCGGCTACTTGTGCACTTCTGGCTAATTTAATACTCATTGTAGCAAGCATGTCAATATTGCCGGGTGCCACACTTACCATGCCAGGTATTGCGGGTATTGTTTTAACTCTAGTAGTAGCTGTGGATGCTAATGTGTTAATTAACGAACGCATTAAAGAAGAACTATACAATCAACATTCTATACAAAAAGCTATTCATATCGGTTATAAAGCAGCATTTTCAAGCATTTTAGATGCTAATATAACAACGCTAATCAAAGTAATTATTTTATATGTAGTTGGTTCTGGTTCAATTAAAGGTTTTGCAATTACTACTGGAATTGGTATAGCTACTTCTATGTTAACTTCACTGATAGGCACGCGTGCCATAATTAATTTAATATATGGCGGGAAACGTATACATAAATTATCTATATGAGAGTAATATGTTGGAACAAAATGGTAGTAAAGATATTAATTATAGAAAAAACATAGTGCAATTTATGCATTGGAAGACAATCGCTTTCTCTATTTCAGCATTTTTATTAATGTTAGCACTAATAATAATTAGTGTGCGTGGTTTTTATTGGGGCCTTGATTTTACTGGTGGCGCGGTCATCGAAGTTTTTCTTCAAAAACCAGATAATTTAGATCACATACGTAGCAGATTAAAAGAAGTTGGTTTTACTAAAATACAAATACAAAATTTTGGTAGCAGTCATGATTTTATAATACATATACCTTTACAAGAAAAACATCCAAATACTGATTCAGGAGGTCAAATTCTCAAAAGTATTCAAGATATAGTTCAAGAAAAAATTATCGTGAAACGTATTGAATGCGTAGGTCCTCGTGTTGGCAGCGAACTATTAATAATAGGAGGTGTAGCTTTACTGTCAGCGTTAATAGCGATTTTTTTATATATTGCTATCCGTTTTGAATGGAGACTAGCTTTAGGAACAGTGTTAGCTTTAACACACGATATAATTATTACTATAGGCGCTCTATCTCTATTTCAAATAGAGATAGATTTTACTATTATTGCATCTTTACTATCAGTAATAGGTTATTCCTTAAATGATAAAATTGTAGTTTCAGATCGTATTCGTGAAAATTGTCGAAAAATCTCTACCACTACTTTTTCTTCGTCTTATATTATTAATCTTTCTATAACACAAACAGTTCAGCGGACAATCATTACCTCAATAATAACCTTAATGATGGTATTCATTTTATTTGTTTTTGGTGGGGCTATGCTAAGGGGGTTTTCCTTAACTATGTTCATTGGTATCATTGTTGGTACAATTTCTTCTATTTATACATCTTCTGCTTTAGCATTACAGTTAGGTATGCAACGAGATCACTTAATCGGTAATAGAAAAGATCAGGTAATAGAATAATGATGTTAAATTTTTTTTATATCAATATTTTTATCTCACAAAGAGCGTCCTAAAGTAACGCGATCATTTCCACCATAATCTTGAAAGGTTGATATTTCACAGAATTGGTTCTCACTCATAATACGTCGAATTATGTTAGCTTGTTTCCAGCCATGTTCTAGTAAGAGCCATCCGCCGGGTATTAAATATTTTCCTGATTCTGTTATAATCAATTTAATATCAGCAAGACCGCTATCACCCGAAACTAACGCATGTTTTGGTTCAAAACGAAGATCTCCTTCCAGGAGGTGCTGATCAGTGATATCCATATAAGGTGGATTGCTAACAATTATACTAAACTTCCGATCTTTTATAGTAGAGAACCATCTACCGAAGATAAAAGTAGCATTTTTTAAACCTAATCTTCTGGCATTATATTTAGCTAATCTTACAATAGAGGAGATACAGTCAACTCCTAAAACTGAACAATCTGTACGCTCACTAGCTATAGCTAGTGCTATAGCACCACTACCAGTACCTAAATCTAGTATGTGACAACTTTTTATTGGAAGATGAGCTAATGCTTGTTCCACTAATATCTCACTATCTGGGCGAGGGATCATTACATCAGATGTAAGATGTAATACAAGAGACCAAAATTCACGTTTTTTTATAAGATATGCGATTGGCTCTCCAAAAGAGCGTCGTGCTAATAATTTTTCAAGTTTTACGAGAATGCAGGATGAGAGAACACTATCATCAAAGCCAATTAACCAACTTCTATCTTTACCTGTTACAAACCCTAATAAAATTTCTGCATCTCGACGTGGATTTTCATTGTATTGCAGTTGTTTTATTGCAATCTTCATCCAGTCACGTATCTTCATTTATCTTACCCAGAAGAAAGAGCCGCTAGCTGATCTGCCTGATATTCTTGAATAATAGGTTCAATAAGAGTGTCTAATTTTCCTTCCATTACTTCATCTAAACGATATATAGTTAGCTGGATACGATGATCAGTAATTCTCCCTTGTGGAAAATTATAGGTACGATGACGATCCGATCGATCACCGCTACCTAGTAAATTTCGGCGTGTAGATGCTGTAATCTGCTGACAACGAATCCTTTCTGCGTTATGTATGCGTGCAGCGAGAACTGAAAGAGCTTTTGCTTTATTTTTATGTTGCGATCGTTCATCTTGACATTCGACTACCATTCCGGTTGGAAGATGGGTAATGCGAATTGCTGAGTCGGTCGTATTAACATGTTGCCCTCCGGCTCCAGAAGAACGAAAAGTATCAATTTTTAATTGATTAGTATTAATTACTGAAAGCTCAATTTCTGGAAGTTCAGGCATCACTGCTACGGTGCATGATGAAGTGTGAATACGACCTTGAGATTCAGTATCTGGCACACGTTGTACACGATGACCTCCGGATTCAAACTTAAGACGTCCGTAAGCACCCTTGCCGATCACCTTAGTAATAATTTCCTTATAGCCACCAATTTCGCCTTCATGAGCACTTATAATGTCAACTTTCCAATACTGAGAATCGGCATAGCGGCTGTACATGCGAAATAGATCACCAGCAAAGATTGCTGCTTCATTACCGCCTGTACCAGCACGTACTTCTAAATAGCAATTATGTTGATCATTATCATCTTTAGGTAAAAGAAACAAATGTAACTGTTTTTCTAAATAGTTATTAATTTTATATAATGCTTGTAACTCTTCATGTGCTATGTCGCGCATTTCATCATCAGTCATCATGTCTTCAGAATTTTTAATGTCTTCTTGGTTTTTTTTCCATTTATCAAAATATTGACTAACATTTATTAACTGTGAATATTCACGGGATAGCATTCGAAAACGTTCTTGATCAAAAATTACACTAGAATCGCTTAGCATTATTTCAAGCTCTATATGACGCTCTTTTAAGGACTCTAATTTAGATATTATGGAAGGCTTCATATGTATAATAATACCTTATCAATCTGATTGATCTTATTAAGGTAACAGATCATATTAGAATAATATATATATCAAAAATAAACAACACGCACTACCATTTTCTAAGACTTATATCTGTTCTTTTAAAGCTTTTTCATTATATAGCGCACTTGCTAGTAGAAAAGAATATTTAATGAAAATTAAATATTTATTGAGCATAAAAATCTTATTAATAATCATCACTTGAGCGATACCTAACAGAGTAAGAGTCTCATCGTTAAGTTCTTTATAGTATTAGAGAACATTATCCTTTAGTTCCTAAAGGATAATGTTTTTTGAGGAATTTTTTATTATACTTGATATTTAATATACTCTAAACATTTCTTCAGAGTAAGGTTTGATCTGAAAATTTCAGATCTGTTTTTCTCTATAATTAGCCATTATTTAGGAATGGATATATTGGAGGGTTGAATAAAAATAACTAATTTTATAAATTAACTAGCGTATATTTATTAAATATTAATTATTAATTATCACATATTAACAAATAAATATTATCATTTTATATAAAAAAATCTGTAAAAATTTTACTGGTACAAATAGTTATTTTTATATCAATTTAAGAAAAATATAAAAAAACTTATTATAATAAAATTATTATTTTCAAGTAAGAAGATATTATTAGCATGATTGGATAAATAATTATTATTTTATTCATTTCTGTAAGCAATTTGTGCTAGTTTTTATTAGATTTTCAATCATAAAAACTATTATTTGTATCTAGTATAGTATAATAATACTATTAATTTTATCATTAACTACACTAGTTTACTTTAAATATTTTTACATATGTATAATAATAATCTTCTAAATTATTAGCTGTAGATAAAACTTAATAGCAGTTGTATACTATCTTTTATATTTAATAGATGGTCAGATAGATTATAAGACATCATATGATTAGTCTTATCTTTTTTGATTAAGATGATGGTTTATATAGTAAGATAGTATGATCCTGTAAATATACAGATATATAGATATGACTTATTATGGCATAGAGATTAAACATGTTATAATATTCGTACATTTTTTAATTTTGATATATATTTTTTATAAAAAATCATTTCTGCAATTTATATTGCATATCATTGTAAATGATATTTTTATCTTTCAAATTCATTCTGACTTTTTAGTCAGCTACAATCTATCTGATTTAATATTATACATCTAATATTCTAGCTATGTGCATTTTATAAAGTAACTTCGATCGTTTTTATGATATTAGTATTAGTTGATAAATATCTTTTTAGATAATCTAGGCCCATCAAGATACCTGAAGAAGGTATTTTAATTATTTTCCTAGAATACTTTAAAATATAATATACCTAGGTGTAAGCTAGATAATGTTTTTATATTTATAAAACCAAAATATAAGAGTTTTAATGTTTAAAAAGTTTATGTAAAATGAGTGTGTATATATTTATGATGACTAGAATGATAAATTCTCTCATATATCTTTAAAACTGAATGAAATTACCATAATTAATGAATAAAAACTAGATCACTTAATACAATGAACGTAGCTGATATAATAAGAAATTTATTAAGAAAAATATTTATTTCTTTATAGATTAGTGCGTTCCATCAGCATTAAGACTAGACGTATTATTATCACTAAACTGGTTCTTTTAAGGATCCTAGTCTATAATGTTATTATTATTTTCCTTTTTTCGTTTGAAGCAATTGATTTATATTTTGTTTATATTCTTAGCAGCTTGTAGCCAAGATCATTGCTTAACAACAGAAGTTATCAGTGTAATTAATATTAATTCAAAATGGAATCATCACCAAAAGTTAGTTAAAGCGCTTACTCAGTATCAAGCTTATGGTACATTATTTTTTTACTCTAATAATCAAAAACTATTGGCTCGTTTTTACTGGAAACAAATTTCACCTCATCACTATAAATTTTTGTTAACCAATTTATTAGGTATGACAGAGTTAAAAGTAGAAAAAGAAGATAAATTAGTCTATATCTACAATAGAGGCGATGAATGTGTTGTTAATGAGAAGAATGCAGAACAGATAATATATAAATTAACTGGAATAATGCTTTCACTAAAAAATGTTAGTCAGTGGATCATGGGACTACCCGGAGATTCTACTAATTTTAGTCTTGATGTAGAGTCTCATTTACGTGAATTAAGCTTTGGTAAATCACGCGCTCAACTGCATATTTCTTACTTAGGATATCGAAAAGCACCCGGCAGACCAGAAATGCCTTCTCGTATTGAGCTACATCAAGCTAATCAACGCATTCAGTTAAAGCTGGATAAATAGGAAATTATCATGATAACTAAATGGCCTTCGCCAGGAAAGTTAAATTTATTTCTTCATATTATTGGTCGCCGCTCTGATGGTTATCATAATCTTCAAACTTTATTTCAATTGCTCGATTACGGGGATACTCTCTTAGTAGAAAACGATCGAAGTGGTGAAATTATATTATTAAAATCTTTATCTGGTGTCGTAGACGAAAAAAATATTATTGTTCGTGCAGCAAAATTATTACGTGATCAGGCAAAATTATGCAGTAAATTACCTGATCGTGTTGGGGCCACTTTAAAAATAGAAAAAAGATTACCAATTGGTGGCGGCGTAGGCGGCGGCTCGTCAAATGCAGCGACTGTTTTAGTAGCACTGAATTATTTATGGGATATAAATTTTAGTGTAGAGCAGCTAGCAGCTTTAGGTTTAAAATTGGGTGCTGATGTACCAGTTTTTATTTACGGTTTATCTTCCTTTGCTGAGGGGATTGGTGAATTGCTAACCCCAATAGTACTTCCTAACAAATGGTATATAGTTATTTACCCTAATGTCAGTATCAATACCTTTCAAATTTTTAATGATCCTTTTCTTACTAGGAGTACACCCTATCGTCAGCTTAGAGATTTATTATTAGGTGAATCTCATAATGACTGTGAGTCTATTGCTAGACATTATTGTAATGAACTTGAACAACTTATTAACTGGGTAGGGCTGCACGCCCATCCTCATTTAACTGGCACAGGGTCATGCGTGTTTGCAGAATTTCCTACTAAAGTGTTAGCTCTCCAGACATTAAGTTTGGTTCCTAAAAGATGGGCAGGATTTGTTGCTCGAGGAATTAACCTCTCTCCATTATACAATATTACTATGCCGCGTTTTGAGAAAAAAGTTAAATGATAATTATTACGTTAAAGCTTAATCATCATCCTAATGGCATAATAACTACCTATTTTTCATTGACAGAAAAAGAACCCGTGATAAGTAATAAATACTGATTATTGATTCTTTATTATATTCAGAAAAAATAGATAAAATAAGGACACAATTAAGAAAGAGAATACCTTGATCGTTTACATAATATTTATTATCTACGTATATCTAAAATATAAATAATTAAAAACAAGTTTTCTACTTGGATTAGTCTCTTTACTAGATGTCAAACCTGAGGTTATTCTTTTGCCTAATATGAAGCTTTTTGCTGGTAATGCCACTCCAGAATTAGCACAACGCATTGCGGATCGCCTTCAGAGTGGACTATGTAAGGCTGCTGTAGGTCGTTTTAGCGATGGTGAAGTAAGCGTGCAAATCAATGAGAATGTACGTGGTGATGATATTTTTATTATCCAATCTACTTGCGCCCCCACCAATGATAATTTAATGGAGTTAGTAGTTATGGTTGATGCCCTACGTCGAGCTTCCGCCGGACGCATTACTGCAGTCATTCCATATTTTGGTTATGCACGCCAAGATCGTCGTGTTCGTTCCTCACGCGTCCCTATTACTGCAAAAGTGATCGCTGACTTTTTGTCTAGTGTTGGGGTGGATCGCGTATTAACTGTAGATTTACATGCTGAACAGATTCAAGGGTTTTTCGATGTACCAGTGGATAATGTCTTTGGAAGTCCTATCCTTCTAGAAGATATGTTACAAATTGGTTTAGAAAATCCTATCGTAGTTTCTCCAGATATAGGTGGAGTAGTTAGAGCACGCGCAATGGCTAAATTACTTAATGATACAGATATGGCAATTATTGATAAACGTCGTCCACGTGCTAATGTATCACAGGTAATGAATATCATTGGTGATGTAGCGGAGCGTGATTGTGTATTAGTAGATGATATGATTGACACTGGTAGTACTTTATGTAAAGCGGCGGAGGCTCTTAAATATCGAGGAGCAAAACGTGTTTTTGCATATACTACGCATCCAATTTTTTCAGGTAATGCGGTGAATAATTTACGTAATTCAATGATTGATGAAGTAGTGGTGTGTGATACGATTCCATTACCTAAAGAGATTCGCGCACTACCCACTGTACGTACTCTTACATTATCAGGTATGTTAGCTGAAGCAATTCGTCGTATTAGTAATGAGGAATCAATTTCAGCCATGTTTGAGTATTAAGAGAGTCTTGTTTATCACTAAGTGAACAATGAATTATAATTTTGAGTCAGTACATGTTTTTAATATACTTACATGAGGCCGTTCATAGTACATATATAGTATTTTTCGTTTTATATAGATTTTCTGATGTATTTCTGTATATATTATATCATCACTGTCCGATATGTTATATAGATTTATATAAAATAATTATGCCATAAATAGCCTATTATTCTACACAAAATACCATGATAAATAACTTAACTCAAATCTACTTACATAGAGTAGAATTTAGTGAATCCTCTTAGAGAAGCACTTAGTACTATAGGCTTTTATACATAGCTTTAATACAAGTCTATATTTTAATATTTCAAACCTTAGATAAATTTTATAGTTATCGTAAAAAATAAAAATTAAGCTCTCTTTAATGCAAAATTTTGATGATATCTGAATTAATTTTAACTACTCTAATCGGAGATAATACAATATTATTTATTCTATCTTGCATGGTTCTTTTGATCTTATTTAAAAAATGAGCAATCTTCTATAGGGTTTTATTTTTTAAGTAGGCTTTTATTCTCATTGAGATGTTGTGTTTCTATAAATAATAAAAACCTCATATATATTGATATTATACATATCATTAAGATTGCTATTTAAAATTTACGTATTACCTCAAATCAATATTCTTTATTTTTCCGTATTATTTAGTATATCAGAACAATATTTAGAATATTTATATATAATAAGTTACGTATAAATTAGTGATTACTAAAATTATTTTTATAAATTACTTAAATTAATATTTAATTTAATACAGATTTATTTTATCTATATCAATAATCTAAACCATAATTTGATACAAAACATAACAAAACCATAATTAATAGAATAAAAATCTATCTGATTACAATCAGATTATTGTTAAGTAGAGCACACCAGATAATTTAATTAGTATTGTTTTTAAAATTTTTTATATTATTGATTATAGATAGTATACTAACTACTAATACGAATGATTGTATTAGTTGTGCTCAAAGAATTTATTAATTTTTAAATGATCAATGATCATTAATCTATACAGACAATATAGCCTAATAAAAATAGTTACTAATTTATTTTATTTTACAAATTTTCAATATAGCATACATTCTAATCATATCATACCAATAACCCCCTGAAGTCAAAATACAGGATTAGCTATGCATAGAAAAACTTATGTGATATAAATTATAATTTAAAAATCTTACGTGGTTTTGTTATGACTACATTATATACTCCAAGTGATAGATACTATAAAAAATTATTAGTTTTTTTATAAAATAGAATTTTCTTAATTATAAAAAGATATTTATATATTATAGCAACTAGTTTTAGAGTTACATATTAAGTTTTTAAGACCTACAATCATTATTTAATTTTAGATCTATATAAGTGTACAAGATATGTTATGAGATAGAGAGAATAGTACATTTTTTATAGATAAAATTATTATAAAGATTAGTGTGGATAGGTTTCAGCATGCATAATCTAGAATCATTAGTTTTAGATGATTCATCGAAACTAATTACTTTAGCAAAGGAAGATACTCTGTGAGCCGTCAGATCACAAAATTAATATTTGCAGGTATTCTCATGACAGGTTGCATCAGTTTACCTGTAAAGAGTGAGATTCCTATGAAACATAAAGACCCTCTAGAGAGTGTTAATCGAACTATCTTTAATTGGAATTATAATATTTTAGATCCTTATATCATACGCCCATTGGCGTTATTATGGCGAGATGCCTTACCTATTCCTATTCGTCATGGTTTAAGAAATTTTACTAGAAATCTTAGTGAGCCTAGCTCAATAGTCAACTACTTACTTGAAGGTCATCCCTATAAGGCAGGCTTACATTTAAATAGATTACTTTTAAATACCTTATTAGGTATGGGTGGTTTGATTGATGTTGCAAGTATGGCCAATCTAACATTAGAACAAGAAGAACATCGAGCATTTGGTAGTATATTAGGTCATTATAAAATTTGCTATGGAATTTATATTGTCATGCCTATTTACGGCAGTTTTACACCTCGGGAAGATCTAGGTGGACTGGTGGATTATCTTTACCTGCCATATAATTGGTTCGCATGGTGGATGTCTGCTGGAAAGTGGTTTTTAGAAGGCATTGAAACTCGTGCTCAACTTTTAGATTATGAGGATATTATAAAAGGCACAAAAGATCCTTATGTGTTTGTAAGAGAATCTTATTTTCAGTATCATGATTTTCTAGCTAAAGATATTAATTTAGCTTCTGAAGACCATCTAGATGAATCAGTTATGCTGAATATCATAAATGAGATTGATTCGTAATATCATTAGTATCTGATTTTATTGATGGATGTATACAGACTAAATGATATAATAATTATGTAGTCTTTCTTTTGAAATATATCCACCAAGTTTTTATACACTGTAGTCTTTAAATTTAAAATGATATATATCATCCATAGAATTTTATTTATGCTCTGGTCAATATTTTTTAAAATTATAAAATACATGTTATTGTATATTTTTTTATAAAAATCATCTCTATCTAAAAGATTTTACTGATACAAGTAATAATCTTATAATGTACATAAGATGCATTATAGATGTTCAGTAAACATAGAATCAATTATATCTATCAAATTAATGTATATTCTATAATGACTACTTGTTTTAGCCTAAAGGACTTTTTCATGTAAAACTTATTTTTACCCTTCTATAAAAATAAAAATATATTTTGATATTCAAAATGCTTTTAAATATGAATAATTCTATCTTTTAATACAATTAGTATTATCTAGATAAGAATAATTTTCTTAAAAATAAGCTGCATCTTTAATGTTCACAGTATTAAAAACGCACTAAATAAAGCATGCACAGTATATAATGATTAGTTCTTTTTTTCTTAAATAAAGAAAACAAAAAGATTTTATTGAAGATACGCTCTGTGGGTATGTGATAATCAATATCATGATCTTTATTATTAGTTCATATAATTTTACACAGAATAATTACTCAATTTTTTCTCAAAAGGATAAGCTTTCCTTAAGAGATGTAATAATATTGAATAGCTAAATATAGATCATGGTTTGAAATTTATGTAAGTATTTTATTTTACTAAAGAATCTTCTGATAATAATTAAGAGTATTTAGGGTTCTTAATGCCGTTACTATTTTATTTTAACCAAATAATGATAACATAATGCTTCTTTCCCCGACATAAGAAAGTATATTTATCAAACAGTTTATCTGATTGACAGAAGATATGTTCACTATTAGTTTGTAAATTACCATTAACATTAATAGATTTCGAGGCAATTAACTTTCTCGCATGACCTCTGGAAGTTGCTAGTAAAGAGTTTACTAATGCTTGTTGTAAATCTTTAGATTCCTTAAAGATAATATTTTCTACACCATCTTCTAATATTTTTTTGATATCCTCTTCTGTTAATTCCTTTATGTGTCTAGAAAATAAACTTTGTGTAATTCTGCGCGCTGCAGAGAGACCTTTATATCCATGTACCAATTCAGTTACTAGTTCAGCTAGTATTTTTTGAGCAAATGGGGAATTATTTCGACTTTTATCTTCATTCTGTAATTCGTTTATATCATGAATACTCATCGAGGTAAAAATTTTTAAAAAACGATACACATCAGAATCTGCAGTACTCATCCAGAACTGATAAAACTTGTATGGACTAGTTTTTTTTGCATCTAACCATATAGTCTCATCTTCAGTTTTACCAAACTTGGTTCCATCAGATTTTATAAGCAGCGGAAGTGTTATTCCAAAAACTTGTGTTTGATTGATTCGTCTAGTAAGATCAACACCTGAAATAATATTTCCCCATTGATCTGACCCACCAATTTGTAGGGTTACATTATAATTTTTATTTAAGTAAGTAAAGTCATACGCCTGTAACAGATTATAGGAAAATTCAGTGAAAGAAATACCTTGGTGATTTCGATGTAATCGTTTTTTTACTGCCTCCTTGTTAATCATTTGGTTAATAGAAAAGTATTTTCCAATATTACGTAAAAATTTTATCATGCTCATGGTGTGAAACCATTCATAATTATTTACCACAATAGCATTATTATTTTTACCATGAAAATCTAAAAAATGAGCAAGTTGAAGATGGATGACTTCTGTCCATCGTGCTATATCTAGTACATTACATAACACGCGCTCATCTGTTTTAAAACTCGGATCTCCAATTAGACCAGTAGCGCCCCCTAGTAATATGATAGGCTTATGACCTATATTTTGAAATTTTTTTAAAAATAATAATGGCACTAAATGTCCAACATGTAAACTATCAGCAGTAGGATCTAAACCGCAATAGAGTGTTACTGTTTTTTGTTCTAATTGTTTTTGTAAGCCGTTTTTATCAGTGATCTGGTGAATCAGGCCCCTTTCTTCTAGTTGTTGTATTAGATTACTGCTAGGCATTTTTGACTCCATTTAATAATCTATATTCGACCTGTTTGATTTATACAAGATAAATACTTCTTGTATCTTGTTTTTCTATAACACACATTCAATGAATACAAATATCAAATCCCTTATAGAAAAAGGAATATATAGTATAGTTTACTGGTAGCGATGGTTATTCTAAATAATATAAGCGGATTCACATTTGTGCTCTGTAATGCTCAGGTCTAATTTAAAAATCTTACTATTACATATGCATCTTTAAAAGTACTATAATGTAACGCTTTAGCTTTAAGCAGTGTAACTTTTTTAAAAAATTCACTATAGAATGTATAAAAATAGTGCATGAGTGTTCTAATTGTTTTATTAATTAAGGAATTTTTATACTAATTTATTTAATATTCAGATCATATTAAATTAATAGTGAATATTAATTTAATAATATAGCCATCTATAATTTTAAAATCACATACAGATGACCGCTTGATTATAAATAAAAATATTTAGGTTACTAATAAATTAGCACGAAGTATAGTGCTTTATACATTAAATAACACTGTGAATTGTGTTGTTTTCTAAATAAAAGTATTTAATACTAATTATTATTATTGAACGAACGATATATGTAATTATTTAAAAATACCTTAACCTCATTATTTAGAATGTCATCTTATGTAAAGTAGATGATTCAATTGAAACTTATAGTACTGATTACATCAATAGATTATTATACAATAAATTATAAAATTTTAACTCTATCAAAACAAATAATGGTATGAGATACATACATGCTTTTATAAATACATATATTTAGATGTAGTATATTATCATACAATTACTTTAGTTTTATATAATTACATTAAATTAACATTATGATTGCTCGCTCCCCACTGAATATAATAGGTGGTACGATGAAACACAAAATAGTGAATATTGGCAATATTAAGGTCGCAAATGACTTACCAAGTGTATTGTTTGGTGGAATGAACATTCTAGAATCGCGCGATTTAGCGATGTATGTTTGTGAACATTATCTTAGAGTAACAGAAAAACTTGGCATCTCATATGTATTCAAAGCATCTTTTGATAAAGCTAATCGCTCTTCTATTTCTTCATATCGTGGTTTAGGTTTTGAAGAAAGTATGACAATTTTCCAAGATATTAAGAATAGTTTTGGCGTTGAAATTATGACGGACGTACATGAAATAGATCAAGTTAAAATAGTTTCTAGTATAGTAGATGTTCTTCAGTTACCTGCCTTCCTGGCACGTCAAACTGACTTGATTAGTGCAATGGCAAAAACTAACTTAGTTATAAACGTTAAAAAACCACAATTTATTAGCCCGGATCAAGTAGGAAATATTGTTCATAAATTCTCTCAAGGGGGAAATGAAAAAGTTATTTTATGTGATCGTGGCGTAAGCTTTGGTTATGATAATCTTGTAGTTGATATGTTAGGTTTTAACATTATGAAACAAGCATCTAAAAATCATCCAGTTATATTTGATGTTACACATTCCTTACAATATCGTTCCCCAATGAGTACAATCTCTAACGGAAGGCGATCTCAAGTATGTGAATTAGCTCGAGCTGGACTTGCAGTAGGAATTGCAGGTCTTTTTATTGAAGCTCATCCATGCCCATCGCAAGCAAAATGTGATGGGGCATCTGCTTTACCACTTAATCAGTTAGAACCTTTGTTAGTACAACTAAAGGCCATTGATGATTTAGTCAAAAGTTTTGATGATATAGATACCAGCCATTAAATAAAAACTACAATAATAAATTTATTATAGTTATATATTATTTATTCTGAATGATTTTTAGAAATAGTGATTTCTTTGATATATTTTGATTAATATTACGAATAATATTCGTATTTTTATTGCATACGTGATGAAAATGTTTAAATTAATCTCTAAAATCCTGAATGTCAAATGCAATAAGAATTAATCAGTTTTGATCGATACAAGTTAAATTGTACACTATAATAGTTTAAAGAGTGAAATCTTATATTAGAATGATTTTTTGAGATCTGTGCTTGATCTATTATATGGACGAAGCAGTGGAAATAGGATTACATCACGAATAGATTGGCTATTTGTAAAAAGCATAACCATACGGTCAATTCCAAGGCCTAATCCAGCACATGGAGGCAATCCATACTCTAATGCAGTAATATAATCTTTATCGTAGAACATTGCTTCGCAATCACCTAACATGTTTTTTGCATGAGCTTGCTTAAGAAGACGTTTTTCTTGGTCTTCCGGGTCATTGAGTTCTGAAAAACCATTACCAATTTCACGACCACAAATAAACAACTCAAAACGGTCAGTGATATCTGGATGAGTATCATTACAACGTGCTAGTGGAGACACTTCCGCTGGATATTCTGTGATAAAAGTTGGCTGAATGAGAGATTCCGCTACTGTTTTTTCAAATATTTCTGTCACTAAGCGACCCAATCCCCAATTTCTTTCAATGTGTATATTGAAAGAATTGGCGATTTTTAATGAGGCATTAAAATTATTAAGTGCTAACATATTAATTTGCGGATGATGCCTGGCGATTGCTTCTTTCATTGTAATTTCTTCAAAGGTTTTTTCAAAGTTAAAACAATGCTTACCATATGGTACAATAGGATTACCTAGAATATCTTCTGCTAGTGTGTAAAATAAAGCTTGGATTAATTTCATTAAATCTTTATAATCACAATATGCTGCATATATTTCCATCATAGTAAATTCTGGGTTATGTCGTGGAGATACACCTTCATTACGAAAATTTCTATTAATTTCAAATATACGCTCAAACCCTCCTACCAGAAGGCGCTTTAGATATAGTTCTGGTGCAATTCGTAGGTACATGTCAATATTAAAAGCATTATGATGAGTGATAAATGGACGAGCTGATGCTCCTCCTGGAATAACTTGCATCATTGGAGTTTCTACTTCTAAAAAATCACGCTCTACCATAAATTTTCTTATACTTGCTATCAGTTGTGAGCGAATTTGAAAGATCCTTCGCGAGGCCGGATTAGTAATAAGATCTAGATAACGCTGCCTGTAGCAAGTTTCTTGATCAACAAGTCCGTGAAATTTATTTGGTAATGGACGCAAAGATTTAGTTAATAAACGCAGCTCACTACAATAAATTGAAAGTTCATAAGTTTGTGTTTTAAATAATTTTCCTTGTGCACCAATAATATCGCCTAGATCCCATGTTTTAAAGTTTTCCTGCTTTGGGTTATCTAATAATATATTATGAGAGATATATAGTTGAATGCGACCACCTGTATCTTGTAACGTTATAAAAGAAGCTTTTCCCATAACGCGTCGTGTTATAATGCGACCGGCAACTGTTACAATTAAGTTCAATGATTCTAGTTCTTTTGTATCCATTGTATCATATTGTCTATGAAGCTGATCAGAAATATGTTTTTGGCGAAAATTATTAGGAAATGCCTGACCTACTGTACGTATAGCAGTTAGTTTTGCACGTCGTTGTTGTATTTCTTTATTTTGATGAAACTCTTTTTCATTAGTTTGTGGCTCTTTTTGTGGCATGTATTCTCCTAATTATAAACCCGCTTTTAAACTGGCCTCAATAAAAAAATCAATATTACCGTCTAGCACCTCCTGAATATTTCGTGTTTCTATATTAGTTCGTAAATCTTTGATACGTGAATCATCTAAAATATAAGAACGAATTTGACTACCCCAAGTAATGCTGGATTTATTTTCTTCCATCGTTTTTTGATTTATTTTTTTTTGTTGCATGGTATATTCATATAGCTTTGCTCGTAGCTGCTGAAATGCTTGATCTTTGTTTTTATGTTGTGAGCGATCACTTTGACACTGTACAACAATATTAGTTGGTAAGTGAGTAATACGAACTGCTGATTCAGTTTTGTTAACATGCTGACCACCTGCACCAGAAGCACGATATACATCTATGCGTAAATCTGCAGAATTAATTATTAAGTCAATTTTATCGTCAACTTCTGGATAAATAAATACAGAACTAAATGATGTATGACGTCGTCCTCCAGAGTCAAAAGGACTTTTGCGAACAAGTCGATGAATACCAGTTTCAGTCCGACACCATCCATATGCGTAATTTCCGCTAATTTTCAGTGTTGCAGATTTAGTACCAGCAATATCACCATAAGATTCTTCTATTATTTTAGTCTTAAAACCTTTTGTTTCAGCCCAACGTAAGTACATGCGCAGTAACATTCTAGCCCAATCTTGAGCTTCAGTACCTCCAGATCCAGCTTGAATATCCATATAGCAGTCAGAATTAATATGTTCTCCTTGAAACATTTTTTGAAATTCTAGCGAAGTAAGTTTTTTTTCTAGAATATTGAGTTCAATTAGGATTTCTTCATATATTACTTCATCAGAAATTTCTTTTGCCAACTCACATAAGCTAGAGGCTTCTTCTAATTCTTTTTGCATATTATGTAGTGATTTAATACATTCTTCTAATGTAGAGCGCTCTTTACCGAGCGCTTGAGCGCGATTAGGTATACTCCAAAGACTGGACTTTTCTAATTCTGCGTGTATCTCTTGAAGACGTTCTATTTTTACGCTATAACATAAGATATCTTTTAACGCCGCGTAACGCTGAATAAGGTCCTGCATGCGATGATTAACTAGATTTAGATCAAACATAATATTAAAATCTTATTAAATAAGTAAATATTTCTAAAAATATTATGCTATTTTTGAATAAAAGTATGCACGATTTTAGATATATACACATTATTGGCATAATGTTAAATATGTACATATTAGTATTCTACTAATAGTAATGAAAATTATTAATATGATTAGTATATCTATTTATGGGATCAATTTAAAAAAACTTTTATTTAGAGAGAGCAGCCTGTCATTAAATGTTTCTTTAAATATATTATATCTACAGATAACTCAGATAAATCATTATTTATAATACCATGAATAATAACCAAGATAAATGCTGGTATAATAAACAAAATTATATGAATTCAGCAGTTAATCCCTGACTAAATGGTGCATTCAATAGAGTTGTCATTCTATACATTATAATGATTACTATCATATTGATAAAGATAGTTTTTCACAATGAAAAGATAACTAGATTTAGTATTTAAGTTTTTATTTAAAAAATCTTACTATTGATTACCAATGAGGAATTTCTTAGCAAATTTTTTTTCTGACAATTAATTTTATATCAAAAGACGTTCAATAATTAAAACAATAATTAACACTAAATAATAAAATAATTGATAAAAATACATATCTTATTTCATTACAAGTTAAAGCCGACCTTGTGTGTAACATTCTTATCATATGTCTTTTTATACATAAACTATATAATAATCAGTACATTGTAAGATATAAATATAGATATACAATGTGTATTTTACAAATACACTAAAAACGATACATTGTCTACAATACAGATTATTATATATCATCTCTTCTTATTAATAGCGAGCTATCTATAAAATAGATGTGATGCCTAAGAAAATGAAAATCTAGAAAAGTTATCATAGAACTTATTGTTGTGTTTTTGTATAAATAGGTAATCATCATGTTCAGACGTTTTGTATTATATAGAGAGCTTGAATAGTGTTAGTCATACTATCAGAAATCTTATGTAATAAAATAACACCTTCCTTCAATAAAAGCGCTTGGTTATTATTTTTATATATTGCACATATAGTAAAAGTCAGTCATTAATAATGATATTCATTTTAAAACAAAAGGTTATCTCTATCAAAGATTGATTAATCTAAAGTCTATTTTTCTAAATATCTTAGTAAGTTTACTCATGACTATAAATTTCATTATGGAGAATAAATAATATGCGTTATCCACTAATTATTGGAAATTGGAAACTTAATGGAAGTAAAAAATTTATAGATACATTTATTGTTGGTTTATGTCGTAAGTTTCATGGAATAGAAGGTTGTAAAGTGGTAATTGCGCCCCCAATGGTATATCTTGATCAGGTTAAGCAAGTGATATGTAATACTAAATTACTGCTTGGAGCTCAAAATGTTGATATAAATCTTTCAGGCGCTTTTACTGGTGAAGTCTCTGCTAGTATGTTAAAAGATATTGGTGCACGATATATTATTATTGGTCATTCTGAGCGTCGGTCTTTACATTCAGAAGATGATCAAGTTATTGCAAAGAAATTTCTTGTATTAAAAAATAAAGATCTTATTCCAGTACTATGTATTGGTGAGACAGCTGCTGAAAAAATGGCAGGTCAAACTAAAACAATATGCGCCCGTCAGATTGACGTTATTCTAAAACTACATGGCGCAGAAGTATTTCAGAATACAGTTATTGCATACGAGCCAATTTGGGCCATTGGAACGGGATGTGCCGCCACCGCTGAACAAATTCAAACTATACATACATTTATCCGTGATCATATCGCACAAAAAGATCCTAAAGTAGCTGATCAGCTAATTATACAATATGGTGGGTCTGTAACAAAAAATAATGCAGCTGAAATATTTTCTCAACCTGATGTTGACGGAGTTTTAGTGGGTAGCGCTTCTTTAATTCTCGATTCTTTTATAGATATTATCAAATTAGCTTCTACAAAAAAATATAAGATCTAGAATTTATTCTTAAATAAAAAAAATAAAAATAATATTTTATATATCTTAAATTTAATGATTAGTAATATCCTAATTTTTTGAACAATGCATAATCCTAGGATGATTCATGATGTTTGATTACTGAGTGCAAAAATGTATTATTATGTTCATTTAATAAGTTTTTAAAATATTTTTAATTGAGATAAAATCGCTTAAAAACTCTTACTTTTTACATTTAATTGTAATCTGCTATTTTAGTACTTCTTAAAATATCTATAAAATATCACTGACTTGTATTATATAGGAATCTCGTGAATATTATTTTTAATAAAAGATCCTATTTAGTTATATCTTCTCTTGTGACTGCAATGATTTTTATAGACAGTAATCACTATAAATGATAAATAAATAGTGTTTAATATATTTACTATTTTAAGAGACATATGAAATGATATTTCATATATATAACTAATTAGATCTATAAATCTAATTTTGTATGTAGGATTCAAAGATTAATTTTTTCCTTGAATTCACATAAATCTTTTATTTTACATACAAAACATTTAGGTTTACGTGCTACACATGTATAACGACCATGCAAGATAAACCAATAATGACAATGTATGTGAAGTTTTTTAGGTACAAATTTTAATAGATTATTTTCTACTGCCTTAACATTTTGACCTACTGCAAAATTAGTTCGGTTACAAACACGAAAAACATGTCTATCAACAGCAATTGTTGGCAAACCAAAAGCGGTATTTAGAACTATATTAGCAGTTTTTCGACCAACGCCAGGTAAAGATTCTAGTGCCTTTCTGTTACTCGGCACACTTCCATTATAAGATTCCACTAATATACGACAGAGATTTATAATATTATTAGCCTTAGTCTTCCATAAGCCAATAGTTCGGATGTATTCCTTTACTTTATCTATCCCAAGTTCTAAAATCGATGCAGCAGTATTTGCAATCGGATATAATTTTTCAGTAATTTTATTAACGCTAATATCAGTAGTTTGTGCAGAAAGTACAGTAGCAATTAATAGCTCAAAATGAGAGGTATAATTTAATTCTGTCATGGGTTTTAGTGTACTTGCCTGTAGTCGCATTAGAATTTTTTTACGTTTTGTATGATTCAAATTACACCTCTTATAATATCATATAAAAATAATAAAATTTTCCTATGTTAAATGTTTCTGTGATTTTTTAATTTTTTCTCAATAAAATGTTTTAAGGCCAAACTTAATCCTAGACCAATAAAGGCACCGGGTGGTAAAATTGCTAACAATAGAGGCCAATCAAAATGTATAACCTCTATTTTAATTGATTTAGCCCATAAACCTAATAAATGGTCCGCACCATTAAAAATAGTTCCATTACCAATAATTTCCCGTATTGATCCTAAGAATAGCATTACGCTAGTAGCGCCTAATCCAATTACTATTCCATCTAATGCTGACAGAAAGACATTATTTTTTGATGCTATCACTTCTGCGCGACCCACCACTATGCAGTTAGTCACAATAAGCGGAATAAAAATACCTAATGATTGATATAAATCATAAGCATAAGCATTTATGAGCATTTCCATACAGCTCACTACCGCTGCAATAATTATTACATAAATTGGAATACGAATTTCATAAGGAATCCAATGTCGTGATAGGGAAATGACGCTATTAGTAAGAAATAATACTATTGTGGTTACTATACCAAGACCAAGGGCATTAGTAGCATTAGAGGTAACGGCTAGTAATGGGCAAAGCCCCAATAGCTGAACTAGTGCTGAATTATTTTTCCATAACCCGTCTTTTATAATGTCACTCGCTTTTCTCATAAACCACTCCAACAAAGATGTATGTAGAAGATGTTCGAATGATTTTTTAATAAATCAAAAATAGGATACTACCATCGATAGCGACATAATCATAATTTTCTTATTTCGTGGTCGATCTTCTCTAAATACTATGCAATAAGTTATTAATAAATATTCTGTAAAAAAAATTCTTATACTACGTATTTTTTGAAGCCTTTATAAAACAATATTAATACTGAGAGAAAAATAAATATAATTATTTAACAAGAGCTACGTAAAAATATCATGCATAAAGCTAGACCTTATAACTAATAAAATATTTTATGATACTATTAATTTTTAAAATTAAAAAGTAGACAACAGATTAGAACTATTCTAACGATATCTATTACTTTATTTACTAAATCATTCCTTAAAGATAAAAATTTTTATATATTTATTTCAACTTAATGATTTAATAAAAACTGCGTAGTGCTAAGGTGTATAAAAATCAGCACTTTAAATAAATCATTTTTTGTATAATGATAATTAAATAAAAATAAATCATAATGATTTGTGATCTTTTTTTAATTTTATTTTTAAGTACGACATATATCTTCAATGTAAGTAACACTTAATCTATATAGATAGGATGTAAAGTTAGATCTATAGAGGCAATATATTAAATACTGAAATATATTAAACTTAATATCTCTATAATTACTCTATCATTAAAAATGATACAAGATGATTTTTTAGTTTCAATACGCAATGCCGTACAGCTATAAAAATAAACTCACTCAAGTTAAGCCTTCTTTTGTTTTGTTATGGATAGGCTCTATAAAATGCATATAAAAAATACAATACTACATCTATACTTAAAGTGGAGATTTGAGCTACATAAAAAGTTTTCTACGTAACATACAAATACATAGGTATACTTTAAATTAGTTAACTAATTAAGATATTTATATTCTTATTTTTTAATTGTAGATTATAGTATATAAGTACATGTAGAAGTATTTTCGTGGTACTTTTCAGGTTTTAGTTAAAATAGCTAGAACAATATACATTAATTATTTTTTCTTCTAGTAAACATAAATTTACATTTTTATATGAAACAAGACATATTCCATAAAGTCTAGAAAAACTTATGTTCATTTTTAATATATTATATAGTATCATAAGATATATTATATTTTACTCGTGAAACATATTCGCCTGATCGAGTGTCTATTTTAATAATTTCCCCAATTTTAATGAATAGTGGTACTTTTACTGTAGCGCCAGTAGAAAGAAGAGCGGGTTTAGTACTTGTACTGCTAGTATCACCTTTTAAACCTGGATTGGTATTAACAATTTCCAGCTCTACGAAATTTGGTGGCAAAACTTGTATAGGTCTATTATTCCACAACGTTATAAGACATTCAGCATTACGAAATAACCATTTATCTGTATTACCTACAATAATTGCCTCAATTTCATATTGTTCAAAACTTTTTGGATGCATAAAATAAAAAAATATACCATCATTATACAAATAATGTAAGCTTATATCTTCTATATCTGCTCTACAGAGTGTCTCCGTGGCTTTAAATGTTTTTTCTAGTCGCCCCCCTGTTAATAACCGGCGCATTTTAATTCGTGCAAAAGCTTGCCCTTTTCCTGGTTTAACAAACTCACTAGATTCAATAGTACATGGTTCACCGTCAAATATAATTTTCAAGCCAGGACGAAAATTATTAACAGAATAAGTAGGCATAATCGGTCCTCTATAATTAATAATTAGCATTAAGCTAAATGATTTTTAAATGTATCCCAAAATATGAAACCATTCTTACATACTCAAACTCTTATTCAAGAAGATTGGATATCGCAACTCACTAATGTCATTACTGATTTTAGTGAGTTATTAGAATTATTAGGATTGTCTAATCATGCTGATTTCGTGACGCAAAAAACTATAAAAGACTCTTTCTCTTTACGAGTTCCGCGCTCTTTTGTAGCGAGAATGCGTAAAGGAGATCCCAAGGATCCTTTACTTTTGCAAGTGGCTACCTCACAAAACGAGTTAATTAACACATTTGGTTATAATGTAGATCCGTTAAATGAGAGCAACTATATTTTCTCTGGCGTATTGCATAAATATCATAATCGTGCATTATTTTTAGTAAAAGGTCACTGTGCGGTGCATTGTCGTTATTGTTTTCGGCGTTATTTTCCCTACAAAGATCACAAGGGGAATAAGGTTAATTGGCAAAAATCTTTACAGTACATCCAAAAACAAAATGATCTAGATGAGATTATTTTATCTGGAGGTGACCCGCTGATAGCAACAGATGATGAATTAAGCTGGCTTTTTACGCAACTTGAACAGATTCCACATCTGAAGCGTATACGAATACATACTCGTCTTATAGTGATTATTCCACAGCGCATTACTACAACATTTTGCCAGCGTATAGAAAAATCACGACTAAAAGTATTAATAGTGACTCATATTAATCATAAACAGGAGATTAATGATCAGCTTTGCCATGGTATCTTAATGTTAACACGATCAGGTGTGACTTGTCTTAATCAAAGCGTTCTGTTACGTAATGTTAATGATAATGCAGTTACACTTGCAGCCTTAAGTAATGCGCTGTTTGATGCTGGCATTCTCCCATATTATTTACACTTGTTAGATAAAGTACAAGGTGCAGCGCATTTTTATGTTAACGATGATCGTGCACGTATCATTTTCCGTGATTTTATAACGAGAGTGTCAGGTTATATGGTTCCAAAATTAGTGCGAGAAATTCCTGGAAAATTAAGTAAAACACCAATAGATTTAAATATATATTAAGATAAAAAATATAATCTACTATTAAGAATAGATTTATAATCTGTTATATGTCAATTTTTGATATCTCAAGAATTATCTAATTTATGTATTATTAATGCATTAATAATAATTATTATACCTTACTCGTAAGTATATTAGATTATAAAATCTTAAGAAGAACGAATTTATGATAGATAAAAACATCTGTTACCTAAAAATTAATCAAAGATTTTATGCAACAATCTAATAATACTATGAATAATCACGAAAATGAGGAGCATAGTTTTAATAAAGGTATTTATAAATTCCCAGAGGGATCAGTAGAAGGGTCATTAGATATTACCTAACGTTTATATTATAGGACTTTTTTTATATTTTTATCATAAAACATCACAGAAAAATTATATACCTAAGTATATATATTTTAAAGTTTTATTAATATATTAGTTTTTATCTCATATATTTTACTGATCGAGAGAATTAGAATAAATGCGTGATAAGAATCATAACTTGTTTAATAAAAGCAACTTACATTGATATATAAATATTTTATTTCTCAAAAAACTATGTCATATTAATAAATACTATAATAAAGCATATAAAAATGCTATTTTAGATATAAAAATAAAGAATTAAGAAAATTATGTCTTTAATATCAATCACTATATAATGTCAGATTATTTATCAAAATTTAATTATTAGATTAATATGTTGTATAATTTTATTATAGAATGATTTATTATGTAATAGTTTTTGCATATCTAAAAATTGCTATAATAATATATTATCTTTTATTAAAAATATTCAAAGTATGAAATAGAAATGAATTAATAAGTTATCTAAATACTTTAAGCGTAGCTAAAAATCAACTAGATATAGATTTTTACCAAAATAAATCATAAAGCATTGATAAACTAATACATAAAAAAATTTTTATAAAACAATAATATATTGTATGCTTCACTAAATCACTTAAAAACGTTTTATACTATACGACCGCAGCAATTCTTATATTTTTTTTCTGAACCACATGGACAAGAGTAGTTACGTCCGATCAGGTATTGAGTCTGCTTTGAAGAGGGGGGTTGTTCTATTGCAGTATCAACATGCACCTGATGAACAAAATTTTGCTCCGGTATAATTTTTAGTGTCTGTTTAATATAAAACTCAGTTTTTTTATTTCCATATTCTTCTAAAATATATACTTGATCAACTTTATTAAGAGTTTTAATAGCTTCATATTTAAGTAATTCTAGCATTTGAGAAAACATCATGAAAGATTCTCGTTTGTATTCCTGTTTCGGATCTTTTTGGGCATAACCACGTAAATGAATTCCTTGTCGTAAGCAGTCCATCGCAGAAAGATGTTCTATCCATAATGTGTCTATAGTTTGCAATATTATGTTTTTTTCTAAGTTACAAATCACCTCAGGATTCACTAGATCTCTTTTTCTCTGATATTGAGATTTTGCTGTATCTATTATGCGCTTATGAAGCATTTCATCTTCTATATCTGGCATTTCAGCCAACCACTCAGTAATAGGAATGGTAAGTTCAAATTTTTTTTTAAAATATACCTGTAGACCAGAAATATCCCAAGTGTCCTCCATGGACTGTTGTGGAATGTAACGATTAATGATCATTCTGTAAACATCTTCCTGCATATTAGAAATAACATCTGAGATTTCAGATGCATCTAGTAATTTATTACGTTGAGCATAGATTGCGTGCCTTTGGTCATTAGCTACATCATCATATTCTAGTAATTGTTTTCGTATATCAAAGTTACGACTTTCCACTTTGCGTTGTGCATTAGCGATGGCTTGCGTTACCCACGGATGCTGGATTGCTTCACCTGATTTCATGCCTAATTTTCGCATCAAATTGATCATACGATCTGATGTAAAAATTCGCATTAGTGTATCTTCCATAGATAAATAAAAACGAGAAGAACCAGGATCACCTTGACGCCCTGAACGACCTCTAAGCTGATTATCGATTCTACGGGATTCATGACGTTCTGTCCCAATAATATGCAAACCTCCTGATTTTAACACTAAATTATGACGCTTTTTCCAGTCTGTTTTAATTTTTTGAATCTGCTTATGATCTTTTTCTGAAGCAGTAGTAAGTTCAGTATACCAGTTTCCGCCAAGTGAAATATCTGTTCCGCGTCCAGCCATATTAGTAGCGATTGTTACAGAGCCTGCTTGACCTGCTTGTGATATAATATCAGCTTCATGGGCGTGAAACTTTGCATTCAGTACAGTATGTTGGATACCAGCATTAGTTAATGCATAAGAGACCATTTCAGATTTTTCAATAGAAATAGTTCCTACTAGGACTGGCTGACCATTAGCTTTACATTTATGAATATCGTCAATAATCGCTTTAATTTTTTCTTTCTCGGTCATATAGACCAGATCAGGCAAATCTTGACGGATCATGGGGCAATTAGTTGGTATAACAACAGTATCTAAATTATAAATAGAATGAAACTCAAAAGCTTCAGTGTCAGCTGTTCCAGTCATTCCAGATAATTTCTCATATAATCGAAAATAATTTTGAAAAGTAATTGATGCTAAGGTTTGGTTTTCATTCTGAATATCTACGCACTCTTTAGCCTCGATAGCTTGGTGTAAACCATCTGACCATCGACGTCCTTGCATGGTCCGTCCGGTATGCTCGTCTACAATAAGTACTTCATTATTTTTTACAATGTAATCAACATTACAAATAAATAAAGAATGAGCACGTAAAGCAGCGATAACATGATGCATGATAATGATATTACTTTGTGAATACAGAGAATCACCATGTGCTAGTATTCCTGCAGTAACAAGTAATTGCTCTACAATCACGAGGCCACGCTCAGTCAGATGTACCTGACGAGATTTTTCATCTACCGAGAAATGACCTGATCCCTGAAATTTTTCAGAATCTTCTTTTTCCTGACGGATAAGATGTGGGATGATTTTATTAATTTTAATATATAAGTCTGAGTTATCCTCAGTAGGGCCAGAAATAATAAGAGGAGTGCGCGCCTCATCAATAAGAATGGAATCCACTTCATCAACAAGAGCATAATGCAATTTACGTTGCACTCGATCTTCTATATTGAAGACCATATTATCACGTAAATAATCGAATCCATACTCATGATTCGTTCCATAAGTAATATCAGCTGAATAAGCTGCATACTTAGATGAATGAGACATGCCTGGCAGATTAATTCCTACACTAAGACCGAGAAATTCAAATGTTAATCTGTTATGCTCTGCATCCCTCTTTGCTAAATAATCATTTACTGTAACTATATGTACTCCATGTCCGGACAGAGCGTTTAAGTATGCAGGTAGCGTGGCTGTCAGTGTTTTTCCTTCTCCAGTTCTCATCTCAGCAATACATCGACTATTCAGAACTATTCCACCAAGCAACTGAACATCAAAATGCCGAAGACCACAAACGCGTTTACTTGCTTCACGAACAGTAGCAAAGGATTCCGGCAGAAGACTATCTAATGCCTCACCACCCTTGATTCTTTCACGAAATTCAATTGTTTTTTTTCTGAGCTGTCTATCAGTTAACTTAACAAAATCTGGCTCCATTTGATTAATGTGATCTACGATTTTATATATACGCCGTAAGGTACGATCATTACTACTACCAAAAAATTTAGTTAAGAGTTTGCTAAACATAGTAAATAAGCTCTCAAAGTGTCTTTTTAAGACAATACGTGCTTCATATTTTATTGTAATATATCAGTATACGTATTAAGGAGGTATAATTTTAGGATTGGTAAAAAATACTAGTATTTTGAACTAATTACAGATGTCTTACTATATATAAAATATACTTTTTCAGTTTATCATAGTAATATGTAATGTACTTAATTCACACTAAGAATTCTGAATCATAATTTTTATGAAATTTCTAAAGAAAAAATTAAAATAATTCTAAAACATATAAAATATTATAAAAAATGTAGATTATGACATACTCAATATATTATATAATATCTATATATTTAAGTACGATAGATATCGTATAATATAATGCACATTATTTAGTAGCTTAACATTTAAGCGCATTACACATATAAATCTTTAGAGTATATCTCAAATGTATTATTTTTTGGAGTCTATTAATGCGTAATCACCAGCCGCAATTAGTTCAGAGTTTTCTAGAGAAAGCTCAAAAAAAAAGTGTACTACAATATATTTATCAGCGAATTACGCTCTTGCATGAAGTCGGTCTTTTGACTCGTAAAGTGATACCTGAATCACTGCATCCTTGGTATAATATAGCTAATATACATCAAGACACTCTAATACTGCATGCAGCAAATGCTAATTATTTAATGTGCCTACATTATGAGAAAACTAATTTACTTAAAATACTACAAGACAAAATATTACCATCATTGACATCTATTCATATCAGGATCAACCCCGCGATAATAATACAAGCTCAAAAAAACTATACAAGAGCGTTATAATCTGTTTGATATAGATTAGAAACAAAAAACCATTAAGATACTTTGGTAAGTAGAGCAACAATATCTCTCTAAATATTTCACAAGAATACCTAGAAGAATTCAAAAATACCTTAGAGAAGTTAATTGTCTTATCTATATGTAAAGATATATTTATTAAAAATAACTAATAGTTTTTAAATTATGCAAAAAAAATAGGTTTGGTTATATAAATGTGATTGGTAATAAATCTGCATGTTCAAAAGTTGCTAGTTCCCATGCTTCTTTTTGAGATAACATTGTTTGTAATAGTTTATTATTTAATGAATGACCTGATTTATAGGCAGTAAAAGCACCTAATATACTATGACCACACATATATAAATCACCGATGGCATCGAGTATTTTATGACGTACAAATTCATCTTTAAAGCGTAAACCCTCTGTATTCAACACACGATATTTATCCACTACTATAGCACAATCAAAACTCCCTCCAAGACATAGACCTCGGCACTGTAGGTTTTCTATATCATGTATAAACCCAAAAGTACGTGCTCGGCTAATTTGGGATGTAAAGGTTTCAGTAGAAAAGTCCATATAATAACGCTGAGTGCTCTCATCAATCGCTGGATGGTTAAAGTCAATTGTAAAATCTAATGAAAAACCATGATATGGTGAAAATTCTGCCCATTTTTCACCTTCTTCCACTCGTACTGATTGTTTAATACGTACAAATGTTTTAGCACTATTTAATTCTACAATACCAGCATCCATTAGTAAATAAATAAATGGCGCTGCACTACCATCCATAATTGGGATCTCAGGTGCGTTCACTTCTACAATAATGTTATCTACACCCAACCCTGCAAGAGCGGCATTAATATGCTCTACTGTGGAAATTCTGACTTTATGCTCATTCACTAAGCACGTGCATAACATGGTATCTCGTACTAATTGCGCTTTAGCCGGAATATCCACAGGAGGATTCAAGTCAGTACGACGATAAATTACTCCAGTATTAGCCAAAGCACAACGTAAGGTCAAAGTAATTCTTTTCCCAGTATGTAGACCAACACCAGTTGTCTGCACAGTACGTTTTAATGTCCGTTGTTTAATCATTTTATGATCTCAAACATGAGGGGTCTTATCTTAAATACACACTGAATAAAAAAATACTAATATGTTTGATTTACAAAAGACCCGATCTGACATTTAATTATGTTTTATTCTTTTGATTCTGCCTTTTTTCGTAAAAATGCTGGGATATCTAGATAGTTAGAGGGTTGACTTAACTTTGCTTCTCGTTCATGTGCGGTCCTTACAATAGGTTCTGATTCTAGCGTCATCGCAGGTAGTCCGCGTTGTTGATAGCGATTATCTCTCATAGAATGATGCATGGATTGTTTATTAGTAACTGATGTTATATCTTGGCATCTGCTCGCGCCAATACCAGTAGCTACGACTGTCACACGCAATGTATCATGCATTTCAGGATCTAAAGAAGTACCGATAACTACTGTCGCACTATCAGAAGCAAACGCCCGAATAGTGTTACCGATAGTTTCAAACTCATCTAAACGCAAATCAAAACCAGCGGTAATATTTACTAAGACACCGCGTGCACCAGAAAGATCAATATCCTCAAGTAATGGACTAGAAACCGCCATTTCAGACGCTTCTTCAGCGCGATCTTCACCGCATGCAATACCAGACCCCATCATTGCATAACCCATCTCAGACATTACAGTGCGCACATCAGCAAAATCAACATTAATAAGCCCT
This sequence comes from Candidatus Erwinia haradaeae, assembly GCF_900698985.1. Classification (GTDB taxonomy): domain Bacteria; phylum Pseudomonadota; class Gammaproteobacteria; order Enterobacterales; family Enterobacteriaceae; genus Erwinia_E; species Erwinia_E haradaeae_B. Next base: position 607,233 of record NZ_LR217730.1, on the reverse strand, counting down.
GGTCTAGTAATTAATTCGGCAATACCTTGTACCGACCCCTTTAAGACATCATTGGCTGCACCAAATGCATCGAGCAAAGAAACACCACGGCCTAGTACTTTTAATAATTTATCGTTAGGAATGGTAATTAATGAATCAACATACTTAGAAAGCTCCGCAATACCTTGCTCCGCGAATGACATTCGTTTTTTGCCTTCAAAATTAAACGGTTTTGTCACTACAGAAACAGTCAGGATGCCAAATTCTTTAGCCACTTCTGCAACTACTGGTGCTGCGCCAGTACCTGTGCCACCACCCATGCCTGCGGCAATAAAAACCATATCTGTATCTGTCAGTATTTGACGCAATACCTCACGATCTTCTTCTGCTGCATTTCTTCCTATCTCCGGATTTGCGCCAGCTCCAAGACCCTTAGTAATGGCATTACCAATCTGGATAGTTTGGTTAATAGTTGTTTTACGTAATGCTTGTGCATCTGTATTTACCGCAAAAAACTCCACACCTGCAATACTCTCCCGGATCATATGTTCAACAGCGTTCCCGCCACCTCCGCCCACACCAATGACTTTAATTATAGCGTCATTGGTTAACTCTAAGGGTTCAAACATAATATCGCTCCATTACATGCTATTCTTTTAAGGTTACTAAAAAGATAAAAATAATTCCTATTTAAACGATTAAAACTCTTTTTTTAACCATCGATTAATTTTTTTTAGCCATATGTTTACTGAAGATCTTTGCTTCATGGATTTTTGATTATTCATTCGATATTCTTTGCCGTAATGCAATAAACCCACTACTGTTGAATAAGATGATCCTTGTATAGTTTTTATTGAATCAGAAATATAAATCGGGTGCCCAATACGCACTTTCGCATGAAACACACCCTGCGCACATGCCGCTAGACCGTTGATTTGCGAAGCCCCACCAGTGAGAACAATACCTGCTGCAAGATGATACTTTACATTGTTTTTAGATAAACTATTTTGGAATTGTAAAATTTCATCATTGACTAAGTTAAGTAATTCTGTATAACGTAACTCAACAATTTCCGTAAGTGTTTTAAGTTGAAGATTTTGGGGTAAACGTCCTCCTACACTTGGCACTTCAACAATTTCATCTTCAACAGTAAGAGATTCTACTACGCACCCCTTACTTAATTTAATAGCTTCTGCATCAGCGGGAGGGGTTCCGAAAGCATAAGCAATATCGCTAGTGACAATATACCCTGCATATGGGATCACTTTACTGTAACGTAAGGCGCCATTGGTATATATAGCTATATCCATAGTTCCACCGCCAATATCTACTATACAAACTCCTAATTCTCTCTCATCTTCAGTTAATACTGCTAAGCTAGATGCTAGACCAGCAAAAATTAATTGATCTACCTTTAACCCACAGCGGGATACCACTTTAACAATATTTTTTGCCATATCATTATGGCATGTGATGAGGTGTACCTTAGCTTGCATACGCACACCAGACAGGCCAACTGGATTTTTAATTCCCTCCTGATAATCGATAGCATATTCCTGTGGAATGACATGAAGGATACGGTGCTCATCACGCATGCGAACAGATTGGGCGGTATGCACAACAGTATCTACGTCTTCCTGCGTAACCTCTTCCTCAGAAATAGGCACAATTCCTATCTCATTTTGACAGCTAATGTGTTGTCCTGATAAAGCTAGATAAACAGATTCAATCTGACAGTCTGCCATTAATTCAGCTTGATTGATTGCTTTTTTTACACACTGCACTACTAACTCAAGATTATTGACACCACCTTTATCCATGCCACGAGATAAAGATTCCCCGATTCCAATGACATTTATCATACCATCAGGTAAAACTTCCCCTACTATTGTTACAATTTTTGTAGTACCTATCTCTAAACCTACTAACAGTTTTTTATCTATTAATTTGATCATTGCTCTTTAACCTATGCATCACTATATGATAAAAACTACTGAGTGACCTAATCATGAGAACCATAAGGCAATTCACTTCTGGGGAGAATAATAGCACCAGAGCTTGCATAAATAACATATGTATGTACTATGCCTTTCTGTGCTACCTGAAATAGATATATTTAAAGACAACACCTTAATATTCTTATAGAGTTATAATGTTATTATATGAAATGCCCATTCCTAATCAATAATTATGTCATTACGTATGAAAATCATGCTTTATTTCTAAATTATTATACTCTTTATTAAATATTTCTTTGACGCCACAAGACTAATGTGATTAGAAAATCAATACAAAACTTTTTCTGCTCTGTACGTTGTTTAAAATAGTAAAAATAATTTAATAAAGACTATGAATTACTTATTTTTTTTCAGTTCAGAAAGCAAGTATTACTATGATGCATCGGTCTACAGTTATAATAAATTTTTATTCGTATGTATTACTTTTTAATAAAAATATACATATATATAGATCGATTTATTCTATACATAAAGAATCTAATTCATTCATAAAATATTCATGCTCTTTAGAAAAATTGTGCATTGAGTTCACACAAAACGATAAGTGTTATATTACACAGATTTATTATAAGCAAGGCTTCATCTTTAGATATTTATTTTTTTATTTTACAGAAATAATAAATATGTTATATTTTAATATCCATTAAGTGTTAGCTTTTAATTAATTAGGGGTTTAATTATATAATTCCTTTGTGTACTATTTGTATTATCCTGATGATGATACATAGTATCATTAGGTTTCGTGAAGTGTTTAATAATTACTAAATTAAATATTAATGTATATCAATGTATTTTATAGGTTAATCTTAAAATTTTATCTATCATGTTAATTCGCTAAATCCAGGATGCGCCCTATGAGTTCTAAAAAACTTATCCCTGCTTTTCTAGCTGCTATCGGTACTAAACTGCGATTACTCATTCCCGGAGAAGTGTTCACCTCTAGCAAATAAAAACGACCAGCGGCGTCTGTCATCACATCAACACGACCACAGCCTATACAGCCAAGTGCATTCCATGCTGCAAGACTTAGGGATTTTAAATCCTCTTCTTGTTCAATACTTAGACCTGATGGACAGAAATATTTAGTATCATTCGCAATGTATTTCGCATGATAACTATAAAACTCTCTAGAACATTGAATACGCAGTGATGGTAGAACTGTTTGACCAATAACGCCGATAGTATATTCATCACCGTTTAAAAATGCCTCTATTAATATTTCTTCATCATAATGAAAAGCTTTTATTAATGCTGGCTCTAAATCTGACATGCAGTTAACACGTGAGACACCTAGACTAGATCCTGCACGATTAGGTTTTACAAACACAGGTAGCCCTAGATGACTGAGATTTTTTCTTACTTGGTCAGATAAATTTCCATTCATTTGTGATTGATTTAATGAAATAAAAGGACATGTTGACAAACCATAACCTTTCCATAAATATTTACTCTGTATTTTATCTATACTTAAAGATGAAGCCAATACCCCGCTTCCAGTATAAGGAATTTTAAGATATTCCAATACGGCCTGAATTGTACCGTCTTCACCACCTCGTCCATGCAATGCAATAAAAGCTTTAATAAATCCCTCTTGTTTTAATTGACAAATTGGAAAATTGCTTGTATCTATAGGATGAGCATCGAATCCGATGTCTCTTAGGCCATTTAAAACTTCCTGCCCTGATAATAGAGAGATCTCTCGTTCTGAAGAGCAGCCTCCCATTAAAACTGCTACTTTTCCAACCATCATAATCTCCTTTGAAAATTAATCAAACATTAACCTTTATGATAGCGCTCTAGAAATCTCATAGGCAATAGTCTCTATATCTCCAGCACCTTGCACTAAAACAAGATTGTTTCCCGTTAATCGCGGAAGAAGATTTTTTAGCACTTGGTTATGATTAGATATTAAAATTGGATTTAATTTTTTATAGTCACGAATAGAACAGCATAATGAATTACTATCTGCTCCACTGATTGGAGACTCACCAGCAGAATATACCTCTAGCATTATCAACTCATCCACCTGAGATAAAACATTAGTAAAATCAAAATGTAAATCACGAGTACGGGTATAACGATGTGGCTGAAAAATCATAATCAAGTTTCTATCCGGCCACATAGACCGTATAGTTTTAATAGTAACATTTATTTCTGTTGGATGATGGCCATAATCATCAATAAGTATAACTGTACCTGTACAACCATTTACTTGATCTAATGAATACTCACCTAGTATATCAAAACGTCGACTAACCCCTTGAAAATTCTGCAAGGCACAAATAATATCTGCATCGGAAATTCCATCTTCAGCTGCTACTGCTACAGCAGCAGCTGCATTAAGAGCATGATGCAATCCAGGAATATTTAAGGTAATTTCCATTACTGGTTTATTCTGACGTATCAAGGTAAAGTAACTTTTTCCTTTATCATATTGATAGTTTAGAACTTGTATATCAGCATCTTTGCTATATCCGTAGGTTATAATTTTACGTTTTATATGCGGTATAATACTACGAATAACTTCATCATCAATACATAAAATAGCCCTTCCATAAAACGGAAGATTATGTAAAAATTTGATAAAAGTCTGTTTAAGTTTGTAAAAACTACCCTGATAAGTATCTAGATGATCAGCTTCAATATTTGTAATCACAGCTAAGATTGGTTGTAAACAAAGCAATGACGCATCACTCTCATCTGCTTCAGCAATCAAATAGCAACTTTTTCCAAGACGAGCGTTAGTGCCAATTGCTTTTACTACCCCTCCATTAATTAATGTAGGGTCTAAACCACCTTCTTCATATATGCATGCAATCATAGCAGTAGTGGTTGTTTTTCCATGTGTACCTGAAATGGTAATTCCATATCGGAATCGCATTAACTCTGATAGCATTTCTGCACGTCGAATGACCGGAATATTTGCTCTATGTGCAGCCACTACCTCTGGGTTATCCTCTGATATGGCGCTTGATATCACTACTAGATTAGAATTTTTTATATTTTCTGAGTAATGATGACAGAATATTGTCACTCCAATCGTCTTTAAGTATTGTGTGATCACGTTGGGCATTAATTCTGAACCACTGATTGTATAACCTTCTTGTGCTAAAATTGTAGCAATTCCGCTCATCCCAGAACCACCAATACCAACAAAATGAATATGCTGAAAGTAACGCATTTTAGATGTAATGGCACGCAATACACTCACTGGTTTAGCATTCGTCATTTTGTACCGCCAGTCATCTTTTGTGTTGAGATTTTTAGATAAACATATTTTATATAAATGTATATATTATATATAATTTAAGGATATTGACGTACTGCATTTCTTATTACAGAGGACACGCGCGTGGTTGCATCTAATATAGCTATAGAGCGAGATTTCTCAGCCATTATCAAAAGCTTATTACGATCCCATGCTGCTAAGGTCTGTGATACTATATCAGCAGTAAATTCCTTCTGTTCATAAATAATCGCACCACCAATTCTCGCTAATTGTAATGCATTCCAGTATTGCTGACGATCCTTATGTTGAAAAGGAACAAAGATTGCTGGAAGACCTACAGCAGAAATTTCACTAACAGTCATAGCACCCGATCTACAGATTACTACATCTGCCCAAGAATAGGCAGCTGCTATATCGTCAATAAATTCTGATACTATATAAGGTAAACAATTCAGTTTAGCATAATCTTTGTTTACTATATTTAGAGAGTCCTTTCCAACTTGATGCCATAGCTTAATCTTTTCACCCATCTCCGCGGCTACTTGAGGCATAATCTGATTTAATATGCTTGCGCCTTGACTGCCTCCCAGAATTAGTACGCGGATTGCACCTTTACGCCCCGAAAAACGTACAGACGGTTCAGGTAGCGCTAAAAGATCTTCACGTATTGGGTTTCCTACAACTTCTGCAGAATCAAGCGCTCCTGGAAACGCTTGTATGACTTTACTGGTAATTTAGATAACCACTGATTAGTTAACCCAGCAATACCATTTTGTTCATGAAGTATTAGAGGCACACCACAACTCCAAGCTGCTAAGGCACCTGGACCGGATACATAACCTCCCATCCCCAATACCACATCTGGCTTCCATGCTTGAATAATTTTTCGTGCTTGATGCCAAGCATACAAGATTCTCACTGATGATGATAGTAAGCTTAAAATTTTTTGATTGCGTAGCCCCCGAATCCGTATAAACTCAATATCAATACCATGTTTAGGAACTAAATATGACTCCATTCTTTCAGCGGTACCTAACCAAAGAATTTTCCATTCCAATTTTATGAGATAATTAGCCACAGCTAAACCCGGAAAAATATGCCCACCGGTACCACCAGCCATTACCATGAGTTTTTTGTTAGTCATTCATTATCCTCGTTTAAAGGCCTGAGTTTTTGTTAAACGTATTTCATAATCGATTCGTAATAAAAACACAATAGCTGTTGACATAATGAGCAAGCTTGACCCACCATAACTAATCAATGGCAGCGTTAAACCTTTAGTTGGCAACATGCCGGCTGTAGCTCCAACATTTACCAGCGTTTGAAAACTAAACCAAATGCCAATCGCACATGCAAGAAAACCAGAAAAACATTGATTAACCTTTAATGCGTCTCGACCAATAAACATTGCACGAAATGAGACAAGAAACAGCATGGTTAATCCTGCAAAAGCACCAATATAACCCAATTCTTCGCCAATAATGGAAAATATAAAATCTGTATGAGCTTCTGGAAGATACTCCAACTTTTGTATTGAGTTACCTAGCCCCTGTCCTAATAATTCGCCTCGGCCAAATGCCATTAAAGATTGAGTAAGTTGATAACCGCTTCCAAACGGATCACCCCATGGGTTCCAGACAGAAATTATTCGTCGTATGCGATATGGTTCTGTCACAATTAAAATGCTAATAGCAGCAATACCAGAGCTAATAATCGCTAAAAATTGCCATACTTTTGCGCCTCCTAAAAATAATATAGAAAGTGTAGTAATAAAAAGGACTACTACAGTCCCTAAATCTGGTTGCGCTAATAACAACACCGCCAGTATTAGCATAACACCCATAGGTTTAAAAAACCCCCAAAAATGATTCCGAACCTCATGAGATTTTCGTGCCAAATAGTTAGATAGATAACAGAATAACGATAATTTAGATAATTCTGCAGGTTGTATACTAACAGGCCCTAGTGAAAGCCAGCGAATTGCACCATTAACTGAATTACCTGTTACCAGAACTAAAAGTAGTAGTACTATTGCCATGAGTAACATAATACCACTAAATCGCTGCCAGAAACTCATAGGAATGCATAACGTAATTCTAGAAAACCCAAGAGATAATAACAAATACAATGCATCACGCTTAGCAAAAAGTAGAGGGTCTTCTACTAGGCGCTGACTGATTGCCATTGAGGCTGATGTTACCATTATTAACCCTATGACTGTTAAACCAAATGTTAACCATAGTAAAGTACGGTCATATAGCAACAGTATATTCATTTTATAATTCCTGAGGCTGATTGTCTAAGTTATGCATAAAAAATTACAAAACGAACTAATCTAATACACGCTATAAGCATTAGCCAACTGTTTGTGCTATTTTAGTAAATAAGGCACCACGTTCTTCAAAATTAGTAAACTGATCGAAGCTAGAACAGGCTGGCGCTAATAGCACTATATCTCCAGGTTGTACTTTTAAGGCGATTTCGATCATAGCTTCAGGCATAGTTTCAGTCTGTACTGTAATATCTGGACGTAATTGTGCTAATTTAACCCTATCACGACCAAAACAGTAAATACGAAGGTTTTTTTTCTGAAGGGGCTTTCTGAGTGGTTTTAAATTAGATGACTTACTGTCTCCGCCTAGCAATAACCATAAGGTCCCATCAGGTTCTACGCTATTTAGTGCTGCAGATGTACTGCCAACATTGGTAGATTTAGAGTCATTAATCCACTGAACACCATTATTTTGATGTACAATCTGAAATCGATGCTCTAGACCTTTGAAGCTAGTCAGTGAAGATAAGCTGATACTTCTCGGGATATTTAGTGCATCTGCTAAGGCTAGCGTAGCTAGTGCATTAGTAAAATTATGCTTACCAATAATGCGCATTTCATTAATATTCAATACGTTTTCTCCTAAAGCATGCAACCAGGTACTGTTATTCTGATTCTGAAAATGATAATCGCCAGTGTTTTCCCCAAAACTACGATGACATGAATGAGAATGACGTACTGGTATAGTTTTTGCGTCATCAGCATTCACTAGACAAATCGAAGCGTTTTTATAAATACGCAGTTTAGCAGAACAATATTGCTGTATACCCAATGGATATCGATCCATATGATCTTCAGTTACATTCAAGATAGTTGCTGCTAGTGCCTGCAGGCTATAGGTTCTTTCAAGTTGAAAACTAGATAATTCTAAAATATATAATTGTGCGGGTTTCTGTAGCAACCTAAGGGCAGGAACACCAATATTACCACCTATTCCAACTGTCCATCCCATAGATTGAGCGATTTTACCTACCCAAGATGTAACAGTGCTTTTACCATTAGATCCGGTGATAGCAACAATTGGAATCTGTGTTTCACGACAAAACAACTCGATATCACTAATAATTTTAATGCCTGCCTGTGCAGCTGCTATAAGAGATGGCTGTAAAGGAGAAACACCAGGACTAATGATAATCAGATCAGCATTTAGTAACCAAACATTATTGATCTCACCTAGACAATATTCAATATTTTTTGGTAAAAGATTTAATAATGGAGGTGTAATGCGCGTATCTATGACACGCGGCATCACGCCACGTGTCAGAAAAAAATCCACACATGAGGTACCCGTAAGACCAAAACCAATAATAACGACTTTTATGCCTGTATAATTATTCACGCTCATCTTATCTTAAGGGTCACTAAACTAATTAAAAGTAAAATGAGTGAAATAATCCAACACCGAACAATAATACGAGGCTCTGGATAGCCATTTAACTCATAATGATGATGTATAGGGGCCATACGAAAAATACGCTGACCACACCATTTAAAATAGCCAACCTGTAGTATTACCGATGCTGTTTCTATCCAAAAAACTCCACCCATTATAAGAAGTAGACACTCCTGGCGCAATAATATTGCTATAACACCAAGCGTGGAACCTAAAGCAAGAGAGCCAATATCACCCATAAATATTTGCGCAGGGTAGGTATTAAACCATAAAAAACCTAAGCCAGCTCCAAAAATTGCAGCACAAATAATGGCTAACTCACTAATATTTGCTATATAAGGAATATGTAGATAAGAAGCATATTTTTCAGTCCCTGTTGCAAAAGCTACTATAGCTAGTCCTATCGCGATAAATACAGTAGGGATAATTGCTAAACCATCCAATCCATCAGTGATGTTAACGGCATTGCTGGTTCCTACGATGACAAGATACGTTATTAAAAAATAGAATACACCTAATTGGTGTATAATACTTTTAACAAATGGTAAAACTAAAAAAGTAGTGTATGTTTCTCTACCTATTATATACATCACTATAGAAACTAATAAAGCAATCACCGATTGCCAAATGTATTTCCAGCGTGCTGGTAATCCCACAGTATTTTTATGTACTATTTTTTTATAATCATCTATAAAACCAATAATACCATAACTCAACAAAACAAACATCACCAACCAGATATATATGTTACATAGATCAGCCCAAAAAAATACTGACATACTAATAGCTACTAAGATTATAATACCACCCATTGTTGGTGTACCGTTTTTATTAAAATGGGTCTTTGGGCCATCCATGCGTATAATTTGACGACATGATAGTTTTTTAAGATAAAAAATCATACGACGACCGATCCACAAAGATACACAAAGAGAAGTAAAAAAACTACAAATAAAACGAAAAATTATATCAGAAAGAGCAGTAAAACCAGAATAAAACATAACTAAATATTCTTCTAGAAAGACTAACATACACCTTTCTCCTGTAAAATATTTACTATTTTTTCCATACATGAACTACGCGAACCTTTTACTAACAAAGTAATATATTGATGTTTCATTAACAATTCATGCGCCCTTTTTCCTAATTCTGTATGCTCTTTAAAGTATTCACCTATAGCGCTTTTGCGCGCGATAAGCATTCCTAATGATCCTGTACTTAATACTTTATTAATGCCTGAACTATAAATTAAATCACCTATCTGAGAATGATATTTAATTGCATATTTCCCCATTTCTGCCATATCACCAACGATCATAACGCGATAACCAGGTCTTGCAGATAGGATTTTTATTGCAGCAATCATAGAGCCCATATTAGAGTTATAGCTATCATCTATTAGTAACTTATTTTTGGTAAAATATATCGAAAACAAACGCCCTGGTATTTCTTTTATGTGACGTAAGCCCCTTGGTATTGCATGTAATGGTGCGCCAATAGAGAGCGCTAATGCGCTAGCTGCAAGCGCATTAGCAACTTGATGATCCCCATGCAATGGCAAAGAAATTTCTATAGAACCTTGAGGAGAATGTAAGTTAAATAAAGTACCAGATGCACTATAAGAAATATCAGATGCATAAAAATCACTTGTTCTTTTTTTATGTATTGAAAAACGCCAAACAGCTCTTTCTTTAAGAACATGCCCCCAATGCGCTAAATCATGACTATCGTTATTAATAATAGCAGTACCGTGTATTGGTAAATGATTGAAAATCTCTCCTTTAGCTTTAGCTAAACCAGATAAAGAACCAAAACCTTCTAGATGGGCCGCTGAGAGATTATTAATAAGTACGCTTTCTGGCTTAGCCAACTGAACAGTATAAGCAAGCTCTCCTATATGACTAGCGCCGAGCTCTACAACAACATACCGATGCTTTGCATGTAGACCTAGAAGTGTCATTGGTACTCCAATATCATTATTAAGAGTGCCAACAGTAGATAATGTTTGATCACAGTGACGTAAAATAGTAGTGGTCATGTCTTTAACAGATGTTTTTCCTGAAGATCCTGTAATTGCCACAACTCTAGCATCAGATTGTTGACGTACCCATGCAGCTAACTTACCTAGCGCAATACGCGTATTCTTTACTACCACGCATGGAGTTTTAAAGTGCGAATATTTACTGACCAAAAGGCCAGAACATCCTGCATTTATAGCAAATGCAATGAAATCATGAGCATCATAATGTTTCCCTTGTAAGGCTATAAAAAAACTCCCTGTTCGCAATTGACGTGTATCAGTACTAATATCAGATATAGTTATATCAGTCCCATAAAGAATCCCACCAGTAATTTCTGCTACTTGTTGTAAAGTTATAGGAATCATGTTAACTACCTTAAGAGAGTTAAAACTATATTTTTATCAGAGTAGTTTATATTGTCTTTTTCGAAGATTTGATAATTTTCACTACCTTTACCAGCAATGAGTACAACATCATTGATTTTTGCTTGTTTTATTGCATACGTTATTGCTTGGACTCGATTAATGATTACATAAGCAGTTTGTGGATAGACCAATCCACTTAATATATCTCTGATAATAGCTACAGGATCTTCACTGCGAGGATTATCATTAGTAACAATTAAAAAATCAGAAAGACGTTCAGCAAGCTTGCCCATCATAGGACGCTTACCTGAATCACGATCACCGCCACAACCAAAAATACACCACAATTTACCCTTACAATACCGGCGCGTTTCTATTAATGCTTGCTCTAATGCACAAGGGGTGTGAGCATAATCTATTACTACCTCGGGTTTGTGAGTGACCCGAAACATCTCCATGCGACCAGTAACAGGTTTTAGCTGTGTTGCGGTACGTGTTAAGACCTCTAAGGGATATTGTAACGATAGTAGGGTTGCTAAACAAAGCAAAAGGTTACTAACATTAAACGAACCTATTAAATGAGTCTCGATATATCCCGATCCCCAGCTAGAAGCAAAGCCTATACTAGTACCATTATTGCTATAAGAAACTTTTTTAGCTATCAACCATTGTTGTTGCCGATTATAGTGATTAGTATGATCCATACTGACGTAGACTGCGTTTGGTAGTTTTTTCAACCATTTTCGACCTACTTCATCATCACCATTAATGATGATTTTTTTTATTTGATATTTACAAAATAGCTGCCATTTGCTATTTTCATAATGATTCATGTTGCGATGATAATCCAGATGATCACGACTGAGATTAGTAAACACCGCCGCTGAAAAAGGTAAAGCCGCTACGCGACCTTGAGCAAGAGCGTGAGAGGAAACCTCCATACCTACTAAACTTACACCCTTCTTTACTAAAGTAAACAACGTATTTTGTATATCTATTGCAGAATCAGTTGTATTATCTGTTAGAGCTAAGCACCCATATAAACCATTGCCAAGTGTACCCATGATAGCACTCACACTACCTAATAATTGAACCCATTGAGCTAATAGATGCGTCACAGTAGTTTTACCATTAGTACCAGTTACACCAATGAGCTTTAATTGTAAACCCGGATTCTGATAAAAAAACCCTGCAATCTTCGAAAGAGACTGAGTGAGGTTTTCAATATAAGTCACTGGAATATTGCAAAAATATTGAATTTCTCCATGCTGAGTATAACCTTTAGCTTCAGCAACAACTGCTACCGCGCCTTTAGAAATAGCTTGTGCAATAAAATTACGTCCATCGATTTTATGCCCGTTAATAGCAACAAAAAGATCTCCTGACATTACTTTACGACTATCTAAAGTAATCCCCCGCAAAAGACAATTTGGTGCATTAGATACCCATGGTTCTAGCAAGGTTCTCAGATTGCGATATAGCACTTTTCGTTTCTCATTTTTATGGATTATGGGTTTTTTGTGAACTAAAGCTAGATAATGTATCAGGTTTAATTTTCATAATATGGAGAACTTCAGTCATAATACTACTAAAAACAGGAGCTGAAACAGCCCCACCATAATATTGTCCAGATTGCGGATCATTAACTACAACAACTAGCGCAAAACGAGGCTTACTAGCAGGTGCTATTCCAGCAGTGTAAGCAATATATCGGTTAATAAATTTGCCATTTTTACCTACTTTTTTCACGGTACCTGTTTTAATAGCAATGCGATAATCTTTAACAGCAGCTTTAACGCCACAACCACCTGGGAGAGATACGCTTTCCATCATATGCAGTACTGTACGTACTGTTTGAGCAGGGAAGATTCTCTTCCCTTCTATTGGAGTAGAAACTTTCATAATGGATAATGGACGATAAATACCATAACTACCGAATGTTGCATAGACTCGTGCTAATTGTAACGGCGTTACCATAAGGCCATAGCCAAAAGAAAATGCCGCCCTTTCTATATCAGACCAACGTTTTTTTTGAGGAAAGAACCCTCTACTTTCCCCAATCAAACCAAGGCTAGTTGTCTTTCCTAACCCAAAACTCGAGTAAGTATCGACTAATACATGCGATGGCATAGATAATGCTAGACGAGTAACGCCAACATTAGATGATTTTTGTAGAACTCCAGTAAGCGTTAGTTCATGATACAATGTTACATCGTGAACTACATGCCCATTAATTCGTAAAGGTTCGGTGTTTAATATACTATTCTCATTGACGACTCTACTCTGGAGTGCGCTTAAAATTACCATAGGTTTTACCGTTGACCCTGGTTCAAACATATCAGTAATCGCACGATTACGCATCGCACCTTGATTAGCTCCATCTAAGTTGTTTGGATTATAGGATGGACTATTCACCATTGCTAGAACCTCTCCTGTATGAATATCTAGAAGAACTGCTGTACCGGATTCAGCTCTATGAAAAGATACCGCTTTATGGAGCTCATGATACACTTGCGTTTGAAGACGTACATCAATACTTAAAGTAAGGTTATTAGATTCCTGACGATCAACTAAAGGAATGTCTTCAATAACCTGACCAAGACGGTCTTGACGGACTATACGAGAACCAGGTTGTCCCGTAAGCCATTTATTAAAGCTTTTCTCAATACCCTCAATACCTTCCCCATCAATATTAGTGATACCAATTAGATGTGAGGTAACTTTCCCAGCAGGATAATAGCGACGAGATTCATTCCGTAGAAATATACCTGGCAACTTTAGTTGTTTAATATACTCACTAATTTCTGGGTCCACCTGACGTGCCAGATAAATAAATTGACTAGATGGTCGAGCGTTCACCCGTTCCATGAGCTTATTTATTGGAATTGATAATATATTAGCTAATGCTTTCCAGTGATCGTCTAGAATAATGCCACCCTGCTTATGCAGTTCCTTAGAATCAGCTAAAATAGAATAAACAGGTACACTAACTGCTAAAGGGCGACCCTTGCGATCTGTAATAATGCCACGCGCCGTCGGAATGACTTGTACACGTAGTGAGCGCATATCACCTTCATGCACTAATCTCTCAGGGAAGATCACTTGCAACCAAGCTAAACGAAAGAGTAAACCAATCATTCCAAAAAAAATAAAACTACATAACAAAGTAAAACGCCAGTAACAAAAACTACTCTGTGGTCCTCTGTTTTTTAATCTCTGATTGTATATATTTTTTACTCTTCTCATCCCGTACACTTTGCCTTTACTGAAAACTATCATTTTCTAAACACATATAATTATGTTATATCCTGCTTACAGTAATGATATAATTCATTTGCGTATACATTAAGTTGATTCTAATAAAATTAGAGATTTCTGTTAAATATGTAGTCTAAGTGCTATATAGACTCTCCTTATGTTGAGTTTTTTAGAAGGTCTAATATATATTTCGTTAACCACTTCTCTACATTATGAGAACAATCGTTTTGAGCTATTATTAAATAGAGCATTTTAGTTTTATAGTACATAAACGTTTGGAGTGTCATGAAGAGACATGTTGTGGTGATTCATTAAACTATATTATGCATTCATAAAATAATTATAATGGGATTGGAGTGTTAGAAATGGAATACACTGAATAGTGTGCGTATGTTCTGTTATACTTATAGCGCTGTTTTTAGATAAACGCTTAAGGTTCTTATTATTTTTGGAAATATATGCATTCAGTATCCTCAGCAATTCAATGTATTTACATAGCAATGTATCTACATAGAAATATATATTATTATAATAATAATATGCGCTCGTGTATTAGTTACAATTAATATTTCTTCAAAAACAGACTACATTTATATTTATATACTCTTGTATTATTAAACAAATATAATAATGCAAAAATTAGGATATTTAGTATTCTACTAAAACACTATATTCATATATTTTCATAAAGTATACTACTGATTTATTATTTAAAATGAAATCTTATAGTTATGATTATAATAATATTGTAATTTTTTTCTATCAAGGGTCAATATTAATAATATCTAAACTATTTAATTAATCTAGTCATTGCATCATGCACAAATCCTTATGTCACTATATTTTACAATATTTTTGTTATTAATGTACTACACATTTCTACTTATTTGATATAGAAAAATAACAGTATTTTACTTTTAAAGATAATTATTTAATTAAATTTAATTATATTAAATAGAAAAATATTGTTAATGCATACTGACATTTAATTCTATTATTATAGATTAATAATATATAATTATAGAAGTTTTTTTTTCATTATTTTGGTTTATTATACCAGAGATGCATTTATATATAATTTTAGTAGACAAAATGCTACATTTTTAATAAATAGAAAAATTTATTTAAATTTTGATCATGAACAATAAAGACTTGTGATATGCACATAATGTTGATCTTAGAAGGTAATCGCTTCTCAACTAAAAATTCTGTTACAAACAGACCATATATATCAACATTAATCCATGCAGCATAAAAATATAAACTAGCCATTCAAAGGTCATATGATAAGCTATAACCTCTTGATGACCAAGAGCAACGAGAGGTTCGTGTATAAAAATAAATTTTTAAAAATTTTAGAGCAAAATATTATTTACAATAAATTTTTCAATATATGTTATAAGTATAATTAATAGTTATAATACTTTCAGTATTAAACCTTCTTATATATTCGATATTAAAATAACGTTAGCTGTTAGAATATAACAACATAGCAGATCTTTTCTGGATATAGACTGATATCTTAGAGTGATTAATCTAGTTTTATACTTAATTTACAAAATAATGTACATTGAGGAAATTTCTTCAGTATCTAATAAACAGATCCCTGAGTAGAAATCTCATTACCGCAATGATACTGAACATTCATTAAATGAAAAAAACACATAGCTCAATGATTACATATAAAGTAATACTATTTTATTCTAGATAAAAGATAATCATGCAATACTAGTTATTTACTAGATTGCCTAGAAAAAGACTTATAATATTGTAAAAAAAATCATTTTTATATTTTTTTTTAAAAAAATAGAACTTCATATAAACATCATTCCATGTTTTTAGTATAAAAAATAGTATACTTATACTAAGATTATTAGAAATTTTTAGTAGTTAGATTAATTGTTTGTCACTTATATGAATCATAGAGTTAATAGCAATAAATAATACTTTAACAATCATATTTAGTAAAATTTATTTAAAAAATTTATTCAAAAACTAATTAGTGCATATATATAAAAAATATACATATTATAAAGTATAGAAATATATAATCATTTAAAAATGGATATATTTCTTTTGATGGGATAGATAAAATGACAGTTAGAAGCTAATCTAAACTATTATGTATAACTCAATAAATAAAATAAATAATATAATTGTCTCTCATTATATTATTAAAGATATCGAATCATTCTTCTGGCGTGAGACATACTTTAGTATTTTATAAAAAATATCATCTTAGATAAAAAATTACGTTAGATCTTATCTATAAATTATATATGTATTTTGTATCTATCTAAATAGATAAAACTGTTTCAGTTTATTAGGATAAAACTTTACTAATCATATTATATTGATATACAAAAAAATATCAATTCTTTGATGTTCTTGAAAACTAATACACAAAAAATAATCAATCTGTTCTATAAAATACTTAACTTTCCTAAAGAGATTTTGGAATATTATCATAATAAAGTGAGGTGTATTTACCTTAATACCACTATCATTATCATTATATAGTTTTAAGTTTTATCTGATTATACTTTGGTACGTAGAATGAATCTTCCATAAGCGCTTCATAAGATGAGTTTTCTTTCTACTCAAATTATATTATTAACATAATAGATCTTTTAGTAATAGCATTTTATATACCTGATTTTTTAATAGTACTTAAAATAAACAAAAAAGTTAACACTAACACTACAGAAGGTCCTGCTGGAGTATCATAACATGCTGAGAAGATAAGCCCAGATGTTACTGCTAATACACCAATTAATACAGCGAATATGGCCATTTCTTCTGGAGATTTCACAAATCGACGTGCAATAGCTGCTGGCATAACTAACAATGAAGTGATAATCAATGCACCAACAAACTTCATAGATATTCCAATCGTCAGTGCTGTAATGATCATTAAAATCATTTTAGTACTCTGAATATTAATTCCATCAACTTGCGCTAATTCTGGATGCACTGTTAAAGAAAGAAATTTTCGCCAATTCCAGATCATAACAAACAAAATAAGTATGACCCCAATTGAAATAACCCATAGATCACTAGACATAACCGATAGAAGATCACCAAATAGATATGCCATTAAGTCAATGCGAATATTGGACATTAAACTTACCAAAATCAATCCCAATGATAATGCGCTATGTGCTAGAATACCTAATAAAGTGTCAAGTCCCAAATGAGGGTAACGCTCAAGCCAAACTAATATTACTGATAAAAATAATGTAACAATGATTACTGTATAACAGGGATTAATATTAAGTAATAATCCCAGTGCAACCCCAAGTAATGAGGTATGCGCGAGAGTATCACCAAAATAGGACATCCGTCGCCAGATAATAAATGAGCCCAATGGACCAGCTACTAATGCTAGTAATATCCCCGTCAACCAGCTTGGGAACAATAGTTCAATCATGAACTGATGAATCTCCTACGTATAAGGCTATATTATGAAAGATCATAATTATTCTTATGATTTTTGTGTCGGTAAATAGCTAATTTTTTCGCCCGAATAGGACCGAACATCGAGATAAACTCTGGATGTTGCGATACCGATTCAGAAGTGCCAGAACAACAGATACGACGATTCAAACATAAAACTTCATCAGTTGTAGCCATAACAAAATGTAGGTCATGTGAAACCATTAAAACACCACAATTAAGGTCGTATCTTAATTGATCGATCAGATCATAAAGTGCAATTTGGCTATTAATATCGATACCTTGAGTCGGTTCATCGAGAACTAGTAGTTTTGGTTGGTTGAGCAATGCGCGTGCTAATAACACTCTTTGCATTTCACCTCCGGATAATTTCTGTAGAGGAAAATCTATTAAGTGTTCTGCCTGAACACGTTCTAAAGCAGGTACAATGTCTATATACTTAACATTGGGTCGCAGCCGCATAAATCGACCCACACTTAAAGGCAGTGTAACATCTAATAACATTTTTTGAGGAACATAACCAACAGACAATTTTGCAAGGCGATACACAGTACCAAAAGTAGGACGAATTAACCCAAGAACTACGCGTACTAATGTTGATTTACCAGCTCCATTGGGGCCTACTAACGTTAATATACGTCCTGATTCTAGATTCAGTGAGACATTGGTTAATACTAAACATTGACCAAGTTTTACTGTAAGTTGTTTTATAGATATTAAGGTAGATATATTCATTGTAATTGATATAATATTTTACATATTGGCATATGATATATAGCCTATTAAAATGGAATGAATCATGATTTTGTGGAAAAATTTACGAAGAATTTTCATTCTAGTTTTCAGCATATTTATAGTATTTCTGTCATTTTCAACTAGAGCTACTATTATTGCATCCATAAAACCAATAGGTTTTATTGCCGCATCTATTGCTGACGGTATTACTCTAGTAAAGATTCTTCTTCCAGAAGGTGCCTCCGTGCATCACTATGCACTACGCCCATCAGATATGAAGCGTCTTCGAGAGGCAGATTTAGTAGTTTGGGTTGGTCCTGATATGGAATCATTTATGAAAAAACCTTTAGAAAAATTACTAATACAAAATACTATTGAGATAAGTAAATTGCCTGGAGTGCAATCATTATTACTGCGCGATAAATTACGTAAGGAATGCAGATATGTTGATAAATCACTAAATGTCAAGCATAAAATACAATTCACAAATCATGAACATGACCATTATCATAGTAAATATAACATGCATCTCTGGATGTCACCAGATGTTGCTATTCAAATAGCGATTGCTATTCATTCTACGTTATTAGGGTACATGCCAGAAAATCAAGATCAACTAAATGCAAATTTGCAGTATTTTAAGGCTTCCATCTTAACGATGAATACAGCAATTAATCAACAACTTGCACCATTAAAGGATCATGGCTATTTTGTTTTTCATGATGCCTACACCTATTTTGAAAAGTATTATAATCTAAGTCCTACTGGTTATTTCACTATTAACCCAGAAATTCAACCAGGTGCCCAGCGTTTACATTACATACAGATGCAACTTCTTTCAAAAAAATCACAATGCGTTTTTACTGAACCACAGTTCCAACCAACCATAGTGCAAGCTATCTCTAGGGGAACCAATGTTCGTTTTGGTACATTAGATCCTCTTGGCACGGAAATATCTATAGGTAAAGATAGCTACGTACAATTTCTTATGAAATTATCTACTCAGTATAGCCGCTGTTTACAGGAGGATTAAATTAAGGGAGTGTATGTGCAGAAAAAACTCAACGCTATAAGTTTAGCGTTTTATGGTTTATTTTGTCTTCACCCTATTGTATTGAGCGCATTTACGGTGGTTCCATCAATTATTTCTATTTTTAGCGCAAAACTATATATTGGCTATGCTAGTAGCGCTAGTTTATTGCTTGACCGTGATCAATCTAAAAATCATCAGACTAGCGCTGCTCTTCCAGAATATAGTGAACCGCTTGATGAAGAAAGCACATCTATTGAAGATGAGTTACTTAAAGATGAAATGGATAATGCTATCTCTAATGAGACGAATGTCCATGATTATATCGTTACTTACGGAGATACACTCAGTAGCATAATAAACCAGTATGACGTGGAGTTACTAGATATTATTCAATTAATCAGATGTGATAGAAGATTGTATAATTTACGTATTGGTCAGAAACTATCATGGACACTAAATAATAAACATCAACTTCAACACTTAACATGGGAGCGTTCACATGGTGAAATAAGATACTATGAACGGACTAAAAAAGGCTTCAAAGTATCTTTATCACTTAAAATTAATTCTTTTCAACGAAAAATTACAACAGTGGTAGTTAATACTAGCTTTATTAATAGCGCTAGATTAGCAGGGTTAAGCACTAAAGAAATCCAAGCAGTAATTAAATCTTTGCAATGGAAAATCGATTTTCGTAAGCTTCGTGATGGTGATCGTTTTGAAATATTAACAATGTATGCAATGTTGAATGGTAAAAAACAAAAAAGTGAATTATTAGGAATTAGGTTACATAATACTGGTAAGGATTACTATGCAATTCGAGCGGCTAATGGTAAGTTCTATGATCGTAATGGGTCTGACTTAACAAGTGGTTTTATGCGTTTTCCTACCGTAAAAAAATATCGCATTTCTTCTCCGTTTAATCTAAGGCGACCTAATCCAATCACTGGTAAAATTATACCACATAAAGGTGTCGATTTCGCAGTGCCTATCGGAACGCCTGTATTAGCAATAGGCGATGGGGAAATTATTATCTCTAAATTTAGCAGCACAGCTGGAAAATATGTAGCTATACGACATGGACATCAATATATGACGCGTTATATGCATTTGAATACCTTACTAGTAAAAGTCGGTCAGAAAGTAAAGCGTGGTGAACATATTGCACTTTCTGGAAATACTGGGCGCTCTACGGGGCCACATGTTCATTTCGAGATTTGGGTAAACAATCAAGCTGTAAATCCTCTTACCGCTAGATTACCCTGCATGGAGAAATTAACTGGAACGAATCGACGTAATTATTTAGATAAAGCAAAAAAGATAATACTTCAGTTACATAAAAGATAATATTAAGACATATTGCATTGATATGTTAAAAATTCATGAACGATATAATCGTTACTAATGAAAAAATATACTGCATACCATGTAAGTATAAATAATATATGCTATTATTTTTGTAAATAAATTACAATACAAATCTATTTTAAGTAAAATAGGATCCATATAAAAATATATAATAGTATGTAGTACACTGCAATTATCAGACAAGTAATTATTTATTTAAAACTTAAGAGAGTTATTTTATATAATTTTAATTAATTAATACAACAATAATCTAACCGACATTGAGGCATAAGATCACCAATCTATGTTATGCATTATCGATACCTTAATAATTTTCTATTGTTAGTATTTACGCTTTAATATATATCAGCTAGTATATATACTATAGATTATTATATGGATTTTCTAATATAAAAAAATTCTTTATAGTTATATTGCTATCAAACGATATATAATATTATTCATTATAATATGATATGTGAAATTTTAATTTCATGACAATAAAATTTTTTATGTTAATTTAATTAAATAAATTTTTTATTATAGCTATAATGAATAGATACTATTTTGTATATCTTAAAGTAATATGTTTAAAAAATAAATATTTTTAATGATGATTAAGTGTCAATGCTCGCATAGCTAGAGAACTATTTGATACTCCGATTTTTATTTCGATTTTCGCAACATAGTAGGGTTCCATTATTAGAAAGTTTATTAATCTATTAGGATGAGCTCAATGAAATATATTGGTGCCCATGTTAGCATAGCTGGTGGTTTAGAGAAAGCAGCTGAACGTGCCGCAGAATTACAAGCTACAGCTTTTTCTTTTTTTACTAAAAATCAACGCCAGTGGTACGCAACTTCTCTTACTCCTGAAAAAATTTTTGCCTTTCATCGTGCGTGCGCGATGTATCAATATACATCAGAACAAATCATTCCCCACGGTAGCTATCTGATTAACCTCGGTCACCCCATATCGGATAAATTAGAAAAATCTCGTTTTGCTTTGCTGGATGAAGTTAACCGATGTCAGCAATTGAACTTAACATTGCTAAATATACACCCAGGTAGTCATTTAAAAATGATAACAGAGGATCAATGTCTAAAACGTATCTCTGAATCAATTAATATTGTTCTTAGTAAAACGAAAGGAGTGACTATTGTTCTTGAAAATACTGCGGGACAAGGAAGTAATATGGGGTTTTTATTTGAACATTTATCCACTATTATTCATAATGTGGAAGATAAGTCTCGTATTGGTGTATGTATAGATACTTGTCATGCCTTTGCTAGTGGATATGAGCTACGTACTCAAGATGCTTGTATTAAAACATTTGCTGACTTTGACAGAATTGTAGGATTTAAATATTTATGTGGATTACATCTTAATGATTCTAAAAGTCAATTTAATAGTCGAGTAGATCGTCACCATAATCTAGGCAAGGGAACAATGGGGCGCATAGTATTTAGTTGGATAATGAAAAATAAAAGATTTAATCGTATTCCAATAATTTTAGAAACGGTTAATCAACATTACTGGAAAGAAGAAATTGCTTGGTTAAAATCTGAACAAGATAAAAACAGATCGTAATCTATTTTTATCTATGAAAAATAAAATTAACATCTATTCTTAAATATTACTAAAATTATGAATTTGATTAGAATTCAGAAAGTTCTTTCTCTGGTAGTTTTACCTTTGCATAAGATATACTTGCTAATAAAGTACCTGTAATAATCGCAAAAAGATAACCAATTACTGGAGTAACAACCCCGGGAAGAAAAAGAACAAATAAACCACCGTGTGGTACCATCAATTGAGCGCCAATAGCCATGGAAATAGCGCCTGTTACTGCACCACCAATAACACAACAAGATAGTACGCGTATAGGGTCTCGAGCGGCAAACGGAATAGCGCCTTCAGATATAAAACACATGCCTAACACTAAGGCTGTTTTACCTAAAATTCTTTGTTTTTTAGTAAATTTTTTACGAACAATTAATGTTGCTATCCCCATTGCGAGTGGAGGGACCATGCCAGCTGCCATAATGGCTGCCATTGGTGCGTAGGTTTTAGAACTAAGAAGCCCTATTCCAAAAGCGTATGCTACTTTATTAAGTGGTCCACCCATATCAATACACATCATACTACCTAAAATACTTCCTAAAAGGATAGCATTGGTAGTACCAAGATTACCCAAAATACTAGTAAGGCTAGACATTGCCTCAGAAACTGGTTTACCAACTATGTAGATCATCATAAGACCAGTTAAAAGACTGGACATCACAGGAAGAATTAAGAGTGGTTTTAACGATTCCATACTACTTGGTATATGGATATAGGAGTTAAGATACTTAACAGTATAACCAGCTATAAAACCAGCAATTATACCACCAATAAAACCTGAATTTATGTTTGTTGCCAACATACCACCAATAAAACCTGGCGTTAACCCAGGTCGATCAGAAATAGAAAAAGCAATAAATCCTGATAAGATTGGTATTATGAGCATAAGTGCAGCGCCAGTTCCAATCTGCGTAAGTGCTGTAATAAAAAAATCTGAATCATTACATATAGTATTGCCAACTGCAAAAGCAAGGGCAGTAATAAGGCCACCAGAAATAACCATTGGCAACATATAGGAAATACCAGTCATTAAGTGACGATAAGAACCAGTCTTCTCTTGATTATGCTGTTCTTTTTTCTTATCATGATTACTCAGTGGATGATATGGTGTAGATTTAAGAACAGCATTATCTAACTCCTGTTTTGTATTTTTCAGTGCTAAGCACGTTGAAGTTCTGTAGATTTTTTTACCGCTAAACTTTATTAAATCTACTTCAATATCAGTGGCAACAATTACAAAATCTGCTAAAGCAATTTCATCAGTAGTGATAATATTTTGTGTACCTATGGAGCCTCGGGTTTCTACTTTTATCCACCAACCTCGTTTTTTTGCCTCAATACTAAGCGCTTCAGCAGCCATAAAAGTATGCGCTACGCCTGTAGGACATGCAGTTATTGCTAGCACTCTCTTGCATGGTATTTTTGACTCTAGGATAAAATTTGACTGAGAAATTGGCATACTATATAGTTTGGAATCTGTTAGGGCTTGTATTAAAAATTTCTTTGGAGCACGCATAAAGTGCTTGATATCTATCAAGTAAATAGATTTGCCAATAAACCGATTGTCTACTGGTTGCGTATTACCTAAAGCAATTATTAAATGAGCTTCTTCTATATTTTTCGTTAATGTTACACCAATAGACTTTGCTACTTCAGTGGTGATGCGTTGAACGATATGCTGTGCACATCGTCCGAGAGAAGAGTCCATTATCAGTAAGGTTTTCATTATAATATATCTCCAGAGGATAGTGTTGAATAAGGATATAGATCAACACGCTTCATCATTGTAGATAATTGTGCATGGTCAGTGATACCAACGCTGCTTTTGTTAACAGAAAGTGCAGAAATAGCAGTAGCAAGACGTAGAATATGTTCACTGGATTCATGCATAAGTAGTCCATAGATTAAACCACCAACCATAGAATCTCCTGCTCCTACGGTACTAATAACATCACAAGATGGAGGTTGTGATATCCACACTCCATCGGCATTAACTAGTATTGCTCCTTTAGCCCCCATTGAGATAACTACATGTTCAATACCTTTACCACGAAGAATTTGTGCAGTATTAATTACGTCTTCTTTAGTTGGTAAAGGGTATCCTATATACGTCTCTAACTCTCGGAGATTAGGTTTAATAAGATAAGGTTTTGCAGTAAGACCTGCAATGAATGTCTCATGACTACTATCAAATACGATACATGGACAATATTTACGTACTTGTTTCATCCAATATGCAAAAGCAGAGAAATCAATACCAGCTGGTAGACTGCCACTAATACAAAGTATGTCAAACTGGTTAAAAATAATACGAGACTTAGTAAAGAAACTCTCCCATTCTTGAGTGGTGACCTTGAATCCGGAAAAATTAATTTCTGTAAGTTCTCCATTACATTCAGTTATCTTGATGTTTGTGCGGGTGTATCCATTCACTAAGTGAAAACGATTAATAATGCCTTTTTTTTTAAAAAGACAAAGAAATCCGTCCTGGTTTTTGTTTCCTAAGAAACCAAAAACTGTTACATCAATATTCAAGTCTCTGAGTATCTTGGCGACATTAATCCCTTTACCAGCAGCATGCATGCTAATTGTATTAATTAAGTTTAACTCTCCATGCTCAAGATATGGAACATACCCCTCTAAATCATAGGCCGGATTAAAAGTAACAGTAGCTACGCGTTTACTCATTTTTATTTTCACCTAAACCATTAGCAATCGCTTCTGTAACTGCCAACATCATTTTTTGAGCTTCTTCACCTCTAGCAATAAATCTTAAACGATGCCCCCTTTTTACACCAAGTGCGACCATCTTCATTAAACTTCTGCCATTAGCAGGTTGCCCATTACCATTAAGATTGATAACACTAACTTTACAATTAAATCCTTTAATTAAATTAACTAACACAGCACCTGGACGTGCATGTAGCCCATGTTGATTATTGATTATAAACTCTTTTGTTACTACCAACTCTTGCGAATCTAAAGTTTCATTAGTTAATAATTCAATAATATAATAAGCGTCTCCATGAAATAACTGATCACACTCATTATTTATTAGAAGACGACTCAAACAACTGAGCACCACTAATGGTTTTTCATCAATTATAGATATAGTTATCAATAATGAAACTTTGTCACCTTGAACATCAAACGGTCGCATTGCGCGACTAATTGCAATACCATTAATTAAATTTCCTTGAGAACTTTCACTAAGCCAAATTCCTTGTCCAAGATTCAGAGGTGGATCTGACAAGATCTGTGAAAGAAACAAATTATCTACTAAGCCAGCCTGTTTAAGTAAACCTGCATTTATTGCTTGTAACGTAATCAAATTACAACTTGCTATGTCAGTAGTAATTAATGAAGCATCTAAGGAAAATGATGTAGAATCTTTCTCTCCAATTAATATACTACGTAAAGTTTTAGCTGAATCGGTGTTTTTAAGTTTTTGGGCTAAACTTTCATCATTTAATGCATGAGTTATCTGTCGAAGCAACTCAAGGTGTTCATCAGATTTAGCAGCAATACCAATTACTATATACGCAATCTGCTGCTCTCCCCAATCTACTCCATGTGGAAATTGAAACACCTGTATACCAGTTTGTAGTACCAAATGACGAGAATGAATCGTTCCATGTGGAATAGCGATTCCGTTACCTAAATAAGTAGACGTTTGTTTTTCACGTTCTAGCATTGCCTCTAAATAGTCACCGCTAACGTTTCCAGCTGCAGCTAAAGCAATGGAAACTTGACGAATTGCATCTTTTTTGTCGCTCGCCCATGCTCCTGGCGTAATAGCGTTAAGTGCTAGCTGCAACATAGCTCTCCCTGTTGCGAAATATAAATCATTTTGTCTGGTCTTCCTTGTTACTATCTTACTTTTTTGAGATAACATAACGCAAGTATTATAATATGAAGATTGATCAGTATCTTTAATTATTAATGAAATTAGCATGATATTAAGAATCATTAAGTTCATTAATATAATGATAATATTTTAAATTTTTTTATGAATCTTCTGTAAGAATGCGATCATTCATCATCGAATGAGCATTATCATGCCAAATGTTTACTGGTATTTATTGAAAAAAATTACAAAATATCATCTCATACCTCATAAAATAAGATTGATTTAATTATATAAATAAAACAACCTCAACTATTAATGTTATTATAAATGTTTTAAAAACATGATAAAAATTTATATGCCTCATTAAATATCACCTTGCGTTTTCAGTGCTATGAAATAATCTATGGATTATGAAATAGTTTATAACTCTGAAAGAATTATCAAAAGAATTTTAGAATAAAAACGCATCTTCTGATGATTGATAGATTCTTAATAAAAGATATTACATAAAATCAAATAAAGTTAAAAATCAATTATTACTTTTTAAAAAACTCAATATAAATTAAAGCATGATGATTATCAATCGTACTTATTGTTCTCAAATAATTTATTTAGTGTAACATAATGAATAAAAAATTAATTTCAAAATTAATCAAAACTATTATGACATGCACTCATAATGCATAATTATTTTTTATAACTATCAGTAACATACTGTATAATGAATATAATGCAGTGCAAAAAAATAATTTCTAATCTTATATCGTAAAACATGCCATGTGTATTCAATTTAACAGAAATGCTTCTATCGAAGAACACCAACATAAGAGATTGATGACATACTATTAAGTACCCCATTCCATGAAATTTTAAAAAATTTTTTATAAATATAAGAAGACCTGATAGTAATTCTAACTAATTATATTCATAAAATAATATTTAAGCAATTTGTGTTAATATCCATAAACAGTCAAAGTAAAATAAAATGAAAATTCTTATCTTATTTTCTAGTCGTCACGGTCAGACGAGAAAAATTTCATATTATATTTCTCGTATTTTAGAACAAAAAGTAGAGTGCTATACTCAAAATATAGAAAGTGTTCGTGATATTAATTGCTTGAAATATGATCGCATTCTGATTGGTGCGTCAGTTTACTACGGTCATTTTCACCCATTATTCGAACAATTTATAAAAAAAAATGTAAATGTATTAAATCAAGTTATTAGTGGTTTTTTTTCCGTAAATCTTGTTGCACGTAAACCAGAAAAATGCACACCAGAAACAAATCCATATACTCATAAATTCTTGTTACAATCGCTCTGGAAACCTGATTGTTGTGCGGTATTTTCTGGCGCATTGCGTTATTCTGATTATAACTTCTGGAACCGTTTTATGATCAAACTTATTATGCATATCACAAAAGGTGAGACTGATAGCAGCAAGCCATTGATAGAATATACTGATTGGACACAGGTAAGTTCTTTTGCTAATAAATTTTTAGACTTGTAAAAACTTTACAACAAAAACTTTTTCTAAATTTAAAAATATTTAAATATTAGTCTTTTATGTGACGTTTCTCAAAAGACTTTTTTAAGAATTGGTATGATATGCTTTAATTATTTATCATTAGATGTATATAAGAGCATACATTTTTTAAAAAAAAAGAGCAACAATCATTACTCTTAGATTATTTTGTGTTGCTTTTTAATATTATCTCCTTTTTTGAAACATACAGTCATAAAAGGTTATAGGTCTAATATTAGGGATGAAAATCTTTATTTTTTTATAG
Source organism: Candidatus Erwinia haradaeae (assembly GCF_900698985.1). Classification (GTDB taxonomy): domain Bacteria; phylum Pseudomonadota; class Gammaproteobacteria; order Enterobacterales; family Enterobacteriaceae; genus Erwinia_E; species Erwinia_E haradaeae_B. The sequence continues at coordinate 578,803 of NZ_LR217730.1, read as the reverse complement.
TTTTTTATTATAAATAGTGTAAAAATTGAATTTTTATTTAATATTTTTTTATTTATTAAATTTAAAAAGATAAAGTAATCTAATACTTAGTATTATATTAGATTTTTAATCTATAAAGATTTATAGCTAAATAGTAAAAATGATATGTATATATCACATCGATCTTAGGATCTAAAAAATTAAATATTCTTTTTATTATGTATGTTCGTAAATAATATTCAGATCGAATTCAGTATATTGATATAATCATCTATTAATGACAAGAGATATGAAAAGTAATATAAAAACGCATTAAAAAATTTAAATAAATTTAATTAATGTTAATTATTAATGAAAGAAACTCATGATTAATACTGTTACTATCCATGACTTGATTACATATCTGTGTATTATGTGGTATATCAACTTTTATAAAGAAAAGTTGGATCCTAGAATATAGTAAATTTTTAATTTTTACTAAGATTATTTAGTATACTAAATAGTCACTAATAATTTATATATACACACATTAGTATAATTATATCTATTTTATAAACTTATCAAATATAGAAATAACAAATTTTTATAATTTCTTAATAAGGTACAAAATTACATTAATATAATCTCATAACTATGAACTAATACATATAACAAATTATAATATAATGTAATTAATAGTGACTAAGAATATGAATAATATAAGCATAAAAAAAATATTAAAAAAAATTAAAGTGTCGTTAAAATATAGTGTCTACCTCAAATAATTGTCATGATAATAATAAATTTTATATGTTACTAATTTTACAATTAATAGCATTATCACAAACAGTACGTTTCTATAAAGAGCATATTTTTATTATTGCAGTTTCCTAATGATAAATAGTATATATTCATATGTATTGAATACATTTTATAGTTTAATCATAAGAAATGATAAAAACTAGTAACAATCTTCTAATTACTATATTTCTTGTAATTATTTTATTTATACTCAATACTAGTGCTGCACTAATCATCAGTTACTAAAAATATTAATTTAATAATATTAAACCAATGCGATTTATATAAATAATTGATCCTATGTTTAATTATTACATCTAACCATTATATATATTTATATTTCTAATAATAATTGTAAAAAAGTCCTAATAAATCACTTTCACTAAGGTTAATACATAAGCAATTTCTACATAAAGTCATAATCTAATTATTGTATGATATAAATACAAGACACGGATAACATAAAAACGTCTGTAGTGTGATACATATATAACTCTTTTAAGATATTATTTTTATATAGATAATAACTTGCAACTTATTTAAATATATTTATATATTTTTAGGAGAATTAATGAGTTTTATAATTTTAGATCTTCAGATTGCCTGTAGCATGCCACAGGGTTTACCGAAAAAATCTAATTTTTTAAGATGGGTATCGGCAGTGCTACCAAAATGTAATCAAAAAAAGGAGATTACTATTCGTCTAGTTGATGAAAAAGAGAGCCGTGCATTAAATTGGATGTTTTGTAAAAAAAATCAACCAACTAATATTCTTTCTTTTCCCTTTACAGCGCCTTCTTATATAAAAACACCTTTATTAGGTGATTTAGTAATTTGTCGTCAAATTGTCGAGCTAGAAGCGTTGTCACAGAATAAACCACTTGAAGCACATTGGGCACATATGACCATTCATGGAAGCTTGCATTTATTAGGTTATGATCATTCTTCTCAATATACCGCAGAAGAAATGGAAAAATTAGAGACTAAAATCATAATATTACTTGGCTATACAGATCCCTACATAGACAATATAGATCAATCTGTTTATTAACATAGTGATAAAAATGAAAAATTCTGATTATTATTCTACTAATCTAATTTTTTGATTTTATTTTGATAAATTAATTATTCTTTATAAATAAGATATTGCTATTATAATTCACTCAGTTAATAGTGCTAAAAATTATTTAAATATATATAATTTTTAATATTATATTAGTAACTAATAGGTAGATCATTGATGGGTAATTATGTATTACTGTTTTTATCTTATAAAATATTTTAAATAATGACTAATTTAATAAGTAATAATTTTTATTATTATAAATAACAATGCGTTAAACGTTTTAAATTAAATATATAAATCAATTATTCATTCCTTACTCCTAAAAGAAGCAAAAAGTATATATTTCAATTTAATTAATAAGACATTTTTAAAGAAATTTTTTATATTTTATAAATAAGTTATTTAGAATAAATATTCTAATTTTTTAAAAAAATACAATATTAATTATTATGTAAACATATATTTCGAAGTTATCACAAGATTCTCTAATACAAGTTATAGTATATAATTAATAGTTTAAATATTTATATATCTCACTAACAAAAATTAACGAATGACTAACTAATAAAAGCACTCTACGTTTTCTGCTTTAATTTAATGACAAATTTTAATATTAATATAAATAATAAAAACTAAAATATTTTAATAAATTTTATAATATTTATTATTCTTGATATTTTAAATTTTAAAAACATAAAGTCGATATACATAATTACAAATATTAATAAATATATCACATATTACATATACTATAATATAGCTATATACAAATGATAGTAAAAATCATTATACAAAAAAGATTTATTTTATTATATAAATTTAAATATTTAAAATCATATATCAATTCTATACATAACTGTTTTAATAATAGTTAAAAACTTATATGATAATTTCTTATTAATCATTATTATTTTATATAATTTAGTAAAATCTTTTATTAGCCATTATATTTATTTTGTTTAAAATATCCTATTTTATAAAAATTAATATTGAAACATCTTTTTGTGTATATCTAAAAACCAATTAAAATCACAATGACATTAAAAAAATAATAGTGAAGCAATTCACTGAACCTATTCACTAGATCAATATCATGATAAGCCAACATAATATATATTTCTCAAATGGAACCCTTAAGTAACTCTTATAATCAGTATTTACGTTTATGTGCAGCATTTTTTACAGGTGCTCTTGGTACGCTCAGTTTTTCTCCATATGACTTTTGGCAAGCTGCAATTGCATCACTATGTGGATTGCAGAGCTTAACACTGCATCGGACTATTCGTCAGGCTAGCGCAATTTCATTTATATGGGGCTTAGGTCTCTTTGGTAGCGGACTGCATTGGGTTTATATCAGTATTAACACTTTTTATGGAATTTCTTGTGTATTTAGCGTTTCTATTTTATTTTTACTATCTTCTTATTTAGCTTTATACCCTCTTTTATTTATTGTGCTACTAGACAAACTATGTAGCACAAAGTTATTTCTTCGCCTTATAATAGTGGCCCCAATAATTTGGCAGATTACTGAATTTTTTCGTAGTTGGGTTTTAACTGGCTTTCCATGGTTACAATTTGGCTACAGTCAGATCAATGGTCCACTCAAAAGTCTAGCTCCACTAATGGGAGTGGAATCAATAACTTTTTTCTTGATGATGATTTCTGGATTAATTGTGTATGCAATTTTTAAAAATCGTTTTATTGTTTTAGCCTTAATTCCATTAATATTTGTTATTACTTCGATATTAGGTAAAATAACCTGGTACTTACCAATACAGAAGCGTATGGTTAATGTTGCTTTAGTTCAAGGAAATATCTCTCCATCAGTGATTTGGTCTCCTGATCAGATAGAAAATATTCTCTCAACTTATATACGACTCAGTAAGCCCTATGTTGGAAAAGTATCAATTATTATCTGGCCTGAATCCGCTCTACCAGATTTTGAATCTAATCAGCAATTTTTTTTGCAATCTAGTGATAAAAGTCTACGAATGTCTGGAACTACTTTAGTCACTGGAATTATAGATTCTCGTTTTGAGAAAAACAGGTATTCTACTTATAATACAATCATTGTAGTAGGTGACAATACTCCTTATCACTACTGGAGTACAAATCGTTATCAAAAAAACCATTTAGTACCTTTTGGTGAATACCTTCCTTTAAAAATTATTTTACGATTTTTTATACCGTTTTTTGATTTTTCGCCCTCTGAGTTTAATCAAGGTAGATATATTCAACCTCAGTTACAAGTAGCAGGTTACCATATTACCCCAGCTCTATGCTATGAAGTAATATTAGGACAAAAAATGCGCGACAATATGCACACAGATACTGATTTTTTACTAACTATATCAAACGATGCATGGTTTGGGAGTTCGACTTGCCCATGGCAACATCTACAAATGGCACAAATGCGTGCGCTAGAACTAGGAAGACCCCTATTGTATGCTACAAATAATGGCGTAACAGCTATTATTAATGCTAACGGTAAAATTTCTAATATAATTCCACAATTTGAATCAAAGGTTTTAATGGCACAGACAACACCAACTTCTGGATTAACACCTTATGCACGATTTGGACACTTTTGGGTATGGGGTTTTACATTATTATTTTCTCTTATTTGGTTATTGTGTGTTTTTTGCATATCTAAATGATTAAATGATGCAATTAATATTTTTAAAAATTCTAAAATTCATAGTTAAAACTATCTTCTGTATGTATCCCTAATGAAATATAAATTTTATTATTAAGATGTATACTCATTAAATAATAAATTTAGTATAGATATACTATTTGATGAGTAGAATTATTTCACTATACATGCACAGATTATTATAGGTATAAGATACCAAACAAACGAATACAATATAAAAATATTATTTCTATATAACCTGGTTGATAATATAAAAAAATTATCACAATCTTATTTTATATTACAAGATTGTTGTTATATCTTAATGAGTATATAGTTAGTCCTTTATATTATATTTTTATAATTAAAGAGAAATAGCGTTTTAATCTAGAATTGGTGAATTTTTAGAATAGAGTAGACTATCCCTATAAGATTGATGTAATTATTTAAAAGTGGCATTATATGAATCATTTTGTCAATAAATATATTATCTCATTATACCGACATGAATAGTTCTGAATAACTCCCTTCTCATCTCACAATCTAGGAATTCTAATAGACTACTTAGATTGTGAGATGAGAAAGAAAAATGGATGTCATTATATTTGCAATTACCATTACCAATAGCAATATTTGAATGACCTAGAAAAAACATGCAGAGTATTTGTTTCGTTTGACACTATAAAATAGTGCTATCCAATAGCATCTAACTAAAAATCGATTGCGATAGTTTTTTACAGGAATATTTTAAAATTTAACGAATGAAATATAATTTCGTGATACTTATTTTATTTTATAATAATTAATAGTGTTTTGTAAAAATATCAATAAATAATGAATATTATTTGATAATGTATAATACATTACTTTTTAACTTTCTGGATTAAAAACATGTTATATCTTCTTTGGTGTCATTGTATTATTTGAGATCACATCTCATGATGTCTTTAGTATCAAGAATCTCAAGCATATCAAGCTAATAAAAAATCTATAAAAAAATAATATCATTATTTATTCTAATAATTTATAATTATTAATAAAATTATATATGTCACCAAAAAAAATAGTTATTCTATAAATAGAAGCTGTATTAGTTTATTAGTTATAAACTATGTATATTGTGATTTATGTATATCCTAATATCACATGAAATCAATTCTTCGTAATTTTATTAAAATACCATCTTTGCATAAAATAACACAGATTTTAAATAAACATTTCAGCGCTATTAAGGATATATAGATCATAATATTTTTTTAGTATCACATAAGATATATTAATGATATACTTAAAAATAAGCTATTGATGTGATGGTAATTAATAATTAAGATATATTTTTTTATTTAAATTTATCACTCTTTAAAAGAATTCAAAATCCAAAATACGTTATAATGTTTAATATTTTATAAAATTTAATTGTATATATTGCAATAATAGTTACTTTTTTATAAAAATAATTTTTGATGATTATAATAATCTGAAATTATCTAAATATTAATAAAATGATCATCTTTAACGCAGATCAACAATAAATATATTTTTCTAAAAACTATAGTGTTTAATTTCTTCTTACCCTAAAAGTATAAAAAATTTTTTCAAAATGCATGATTTTGTACAACAATACTTATTAATGAAAATACGTCTATATATAACTTATTAGCTTTCTAAGATATCTATTATAAAATATCTCTATAGTGTATACTTTGTAGTATACAGAAATAATAATATAGTTTAAAATTATTTTATTATTTATTCTTTTTTATGTTAAAAATTACCATAAAACTAATGTCATTTATGATGATTGATTATCTTTAAATATAGTTACCTGTAAATAATTAATATTATTAATTATAAATGCTTGAACCTTTATTAGAATGAGTAATAATCCAAGATTTTATTACAGAGTGAGCGTGAGTGAAATCTTTAGGTTGGGTTTTAGCAGTGATCTCGGTGGCCATCATCCCTATAGATTCTAAGCCAGATAAGTGTATTTTAAAACCATGTTTATTATTAGAAAATAATATTTTCCCATGTATGCGTAATAAGCATTTTAAATACCAAAGTAATTCCAGATGATCGCGTTGTATATCAAAACTTCTGCTCATTTTTTTTGAATTAGAAAAGGTAGGAGGATTAATAAAAATTATATCGAACTTGTCTTTAGCATGACGAAGCCAGCGAAAGCAGTTAGCTCTAAAAAAGTGATGTCTATTTCCAGAGAGGCCATTAAGGCACATATTCCGTTTGGCCCATGAAAGATACGTGCGAGACATATCAATACTTGTTGTGCTCAAGGCGCCCCCTAACCCAGCATGTACACTAGCGCTACCAGTATATGCGAATAAATTTAGAAAATCTTTTCCCTTACTCAGATGACCTAGCATTGTCCGTATAATACGATGATCTAAAAAAAGTCCAGTATCAATATAATCAGTTAAATTAACTAGTAATCTTGCATTAAATTCAGTCACTACAAGATAATTGTCATTCTGGTTTAGTTTTTGATACTGCTGATCCTTTCCTTTTTGTTTAATTCGAGTTTTTAATACTACTCTATCTACTGGTTGTTTAAGTACCTCTAAGGTAGTAAAGATAATATTTAGAAAACGCTGAAGCGTTTTGCATGTATTAATAGTTATCGGTGATGCGTACTCATGAATCACAATCCAATCACCATAACGATCAACAGCAATTTTGTAATCTGGTAAGTCTCGATCATAAATGCGATAACATTCAATACCCTGTAGTTCCGCCCATTTATCTAGTTTTTTAATATTTTTTCGTAAACGATTAGCGTAATCTATAGCATATTTATTAACACATATGTCTGTTTTCTGATCTATTATTTGATTACATGTCTGAATGTACTCCTGTATGCCATGAATATCTTTAAGTTGATTGTTTATCTGTTGTGTATAAGATGGAAATTCCTGCGTTATAGAATCTAATAAAGATATATTATAAGCTTCATTATGAATCTTCATCGTGCACCTCAAGTAATAGTAATAGATAAATACTTCTTTTTACCGGAACCATTCTTTAAGAGTGGCATTAGATGTATTATTTATTAATAAAATTTACTAAACAGACAAAATCTTCAGTTAATGATGGTTAATCTATTTTCAATATTTAATACTGAACAAAATAATAATTATTTTATAAAAAGAGTATATTATTATAAAAAATCTATATTATTATTATAATAATAAATTTTTTTATTTTTTTATATAACCCTTTCACTGACATATATTAGTTAAAAAAACATGTATAATATAAAAATATTCTCAGTCTTATTAACAGAATCTTATGTAGCTATATTAATAACATTGATATATTTTAGTTTAAAAAACTCCAGGAACTATAAGCTCTCTTATTGAAAAATCAGTCTGATTTTTAAAATCATATATAATTTTTATAATTTGAAGGTTAACGAATATAAATAGATAAACACTCTAAATATTAAGTGACGCACCCTTCGTTAACTAGTGACTGTAATTGAAATTAATTGTTACTCTAAAGAACCAATATATTGCATCAAACCATCAGATACTAATCTTGATATATATTATTTAAAAAATAAGATTATTTATTAATCATTAACCTTAATGATGATAATGTAGATTATATTCACTTATTATTAACCGTATAATATACTACACAGCATTTACTTAGTAATATTTAGCTAAGATAGAAATTTATATATACAGTAAACACGAATATATCTCATTATTAGTTAATATTCTAAAATTATTTTTATGTTATTTTATCTTAATTAAGATAACATACTTTATATATTATACTTAAAAATAGATTTTTGATCTCGACTCTCTTAGAAAATATCTACCAACATATAAGTTAATCTTCTTAGTTTTGTTCTTTTTTTAATCTTACTAAAGAGATGGCATGATTATAAGTTTTTGTCATAATTAAATTAGCATATTTTCGTGTCGGTAAAATATTTTCTCGTAAATTTCTATAGTTAATTTCATTCCAGATATGACTAGAAATTAACATAGCTTCCTGAGAGGATAATTTTGCATAATCATGAAAGTAAGAGGATGGATTAATATAAGAGTTTTCACAAAACTTAAGAAAACGACTAGTATACCAGTTTTTAAGTAGCTCATTTGGCGCATCAATATAAATTGAAAAATCTACAAAATCTGATATAAAAATCTTTTCATGATTGGAAGAATAATCCTTGTCACGTTGTAAAATATTTAAACCTTCTAATATAAGAATATCCGGGTATCGGACAGTTTTATAATAGGATGGAACAATATCATATATAAAATGAGAATACACTGGCGCTTGAACCTGTGAAACACCTGATTTTAAATCTGCAACAAATTTTACTAAACGATTTATATCATAAGAAGAGGGAAAACCTTTTTCTTGCATTAACCCGCGTTCAGTTAAAATAGAATTCGGGTATAAAAATCCATCAGTTGCAATCAATTCAACATATTGATACATCGGCCAACGACTTAATAGTACTTGCAATATACGTGCTGTAGTACTCTTTCCTACTGAAATGCCGCCAGCGATGCCAATAATATAAGGCACTTTTTTACTACTCGTTCCAAAGAATTTTTTGAGCACCATTTCACGTTTTAAATTAGAAGTTATATAGCAATGTATTAACCGAGCAAGTGGTAAATAAATCTCTATTACCTCTTGCATTGAAAGGTTTGCATTTACTTTTTTTAAACGAATGAGCTCGTTATTTTCAAGGGTTCCTGGAACTTCATCAGGTAATCCCGCCCATTGGGTGCGATTAAAGTACCAATAAGGTATGGTTCGCATAGAATTTTTGTTCTCATGTGTGCTACTAGTAGAAATTTAAACAATTTTACCCAATAGCTTAGCAACTGAGCACCAGTCCTAATGGCTATTAATTATATTATATTAAATAACCTTATAAAATAATAATGATAAATTATTCAGAATACAGAATAAAATTTTTTTTAAAAAAAAATACGATTACTACGATTTCTTAGATAACTTTATATTTATTTAAAATAAATAAATTTTTTTATAAAAACATAATATATATAAATTTTAATTTTAACATACATGAATTGTGTCACTAATAAAACATCAAACTAAAAAAATAAGATTATATTATGTAACTATCAATAAAATTGATAAAAATATATTTTATTTTATATCAACTAATACAAACAATAAATGCACATCTATCGTGACTTTTAAAATTTCTATGATTGATCAATATTTTTTGCTACCAAAATCCAATAACTATCATATAAATTTTGCATATACCATATATAGAATATTTCTAATTTATTTTAATGCATAATTTAAGTCATTAGATTATATTTATACTGTTGTAACTCTTAAGAGATACCCATTTTACTTGCAGAAGTAACAAAATATATTTATATTAAAAATAAATGAACGTCTTAATAAAGCTAATGAAAATACAAATAATTAGCATTAAAATGATTTTATATATTATAAAGCATTTTCTTTTTTTTCTTTCTTTAAAACAAAACGATGACAGTAAAAACTGATAAAATTATCTATTATGTAATGTACCTTTATTGACTTTCCTACAGTATAGCATTTAAAATAAATAATTTTGTTCTAAAAAAAATAAAAAATAAAAATTTTATTTTTTATTTAACATATAATAATTATGTATTGTAATTAATACAATCGATCATCATTGAAAATTTTTATATAAAATAATTCAATATTTATTGAAATATATTAAAGAGTATTATTACTCGATAAAAATTTATGTCAATCATAAAATATATTCCATTATTAAATATTTTTATTATTATATTTAAATATACAGATATTTTTATAAAAAACATCAATTATCAATAATAGTCCATCTATACATAAAAATGTATGACTAATATCTGATATATTAGCTATATATAATATTCATTATAACTTGTAATTATAATCTTTCATTATGAAACTGATAGTAATGCAACCTTAGTATTAACCCTATCTTAAAAAATAATCAATAATAGATCACTATTCTTATATATCTTATGTTAATTAAAACTTACCTCCTACTCTATGATATGCCCTATGAGGGTACATAAAAATCAAGGTAAATGAAATATTCAATGAAAAACATAAGTGATTTATGATAATTAAGTGAGATGTATAATTATACGTGATACTATTTCTATTTCATAATCAAAGAAAATATAAATAACTAAGTGTCTATTATATATAATGGTAGAAATAGTTTAATAATACTATCTACATACTTGTTGTTAACCATAAAATAATAATCGTGCTTAATTATTTAAATGCTCACTTAATAAATTTACTAGATTAGGATTTTATTCAAGTTAGAGACATACTCATACTTGATAAGTAATATAAAATGGTATGATTAATTTATATTTTTTAATAAAAAACTTTATCAATTAACTTATATAGGAAATGATATAAGTTACTGTAAAAAAATAATAAACAATACTATTGTATATAGTATATATATTAAAATAATTATAAATAATATATTTTAATTGTTCTATCAAAAAATAATAAAACTTGATTATAAAATATAATCAGTAAAAATAAATTATTTATAAGTTAAAATAAATATTTTAGAAAAATTTATATTTTTAAATACAATGATGATATTAGATAATAATAAAAATAATACAAAAAATTGCTGGATTATTTTACTTGAATGGGTTAACCAAGAAGATTTGAAATTATTTTTTTGAGTATAGTCATGTGAAGTGTACCATCCAGTTGATGATATTTCGTATTATTCATTAAAGTTTCTGCAGCATAGTACTTTATCAAAGGCGCCGTTCTTTTATGATATTCAGTTAATCGTTGGTACACTGTTTCCTTGTGATCATCGTTTCGCATAACTAATGGCTCACCAGTGATATCATCTTGCCCTGGAGTTTTTGGCGGATAAAATTGTGTATGATAAATTCGACCTGATCTTTCATGTATCTGACGACCGGAAAGTCTTGCAATAATTAATTTATCTGGCACTTGAAATTCTAAAATATGATCAACTTTAATATCTAATACTTTCATAGCATGCGCTTGAAAAATAGTACGAGGAAAACCATCTAATAAAAAACCTGTATAACAATCTGCTTGAGATAGGCGTCTCTTTACTAAGGAAATAACAATTTCTTCAGTAACCAGCTTTCCGGCGTCCATAATTTTCTTAATCTGATTTCCAAGCTTTGAGTTACATTTTACAGCAGTACGCAATATCTCACCCGTAGAGATAGTTGGAATACTGTATTGATCTGCAATAAAATTAGCCTGAGTTCCCTTGCCTGATCCAGGTGGCCCAAGTAAAATAATACGCATTTTAATACTCTCCTTATGAATGAGTATATGAATCTTTTATTACAATACATTAAAAATATACTATCTCAAGTATCATAACCAAAAATAAAGGATTCTGAAATAATTTATTTTAGTGGATACTACCAAGATAGCTTACAATATTAATAACCTGAACTAATTATATATTATAATAGTATATTGGATATAAATAATTATTTACTGATAGTTCTTCTTGTTATTTATTTACTAAAAGTAATCAATTGCTACGGTTTTTTGTTTTAATAAAAATATTTAACAAATATGAATGTAATGTAAAAATAAAATTTTATGTTTTAAATCAAAGATGCAGTAAATTTTCATTCTACCAAGAACTTAATATAGTATATATATAAAATAAATCCTTTATTGTTTTTATATGCCATAAAATCAATATCTGATACTTTGATTAAATGATTAGATAATAAAATATACGTGACTGAATATATACATAACTGAAAATTAAGTTATGCTTTTTATCTTTAACATTGTTACAATCTATATTACAGTAATAAATGTCAATATTATATTTTACTCTAATACATTATCGTGTCTAAATTTTTTTAGAAAAAATTTATTTTATACATATTATATTTAATTTTACATAGCACTTGAATTCATAATTCACATTAATTGCTATTATTTATTCAGACGGGATACTTATTATCAAGCACTTAATTGGATATGACAGAATTACAAGTTTTTTAATTTATCATTATAAGATTTTGAACTAGAAAATTCACACAATAAGTAAATATGATATGAGATAATATAATGTATTTATTTTAATACTGATAATATAAAAATTACTCATTATTAACGCTTTAATGTGATACGTTACGTATATATTTGATTTTTATTTTATTCAAAATATTTAGTTATATGTAGTAAGACGGGCAGTCATTACCTCGGAGACAGTATAGAAAGATCCAAAAACAATGATAATATCTCGTGTATTAGCTTTGTTTAATGCATAACACCATGCACTAGAGACTGATTTAAAGCAGATTGCTTTTTTAAGATAGGACATAATGTGAGAAGCACTACTTCCGTATGGTTGTATTAGCGATGCGCAATACCAGTAATCTACCTGTGATACCAAACAATTCAAAGTATTAGAAATGTCTTTATCTTGGCGCATACCTACTATTGCATGCACTTTTGCATGTTGTTTTATTTTTTTAATTTGCTTAGATAAATAATGTGCTGCATGAGGATTATGCGCTACATCAAAAATAACCCGAGGGGACTCAGATACTATTTGAAATCGACCTGGAAGAGCAGCTTGGTATAAAACATTACAAATAATCGCATCATGAACTTTTATTGGTGATATACGTAACGCTGCAATAGCAGTGGCAGCATTATCTATAGGTATTTTTGGTAACGGAATACATCTAATTTTACCATTCATATCTTCAAATGCCCAACTATTATCGGTGACACTATAAGACCAATCACGATTTATTTGGTGTAGCTCGGCTCCTGTATATTGCGCTACCATTTGAATGGAATTAGGCATATCTGGCTCACCAACTACCGCCGGCTTACCAGTGCGAAATATACCGGCTTTCTCTCGACCAATGCTTTCACGATCTGACCCTAACCATGTCGTATGATCTAGTGCAATACTTGTAATGATAGCTATATCTGTATCAATAATATTTGTAGCATCTAATCGACCACCAAGACCAACCTCTAGGATAACAATATCTAATTTTGCTTCTCTAAATAACCAAAGAGCAGACAGCGTTCCAAACTCAAAATAAGTTAATGAAATATTTTTACGTCCCATTTCAACTACTGAAAATGATGTAATCAGTTCTTCTTCTGTTACTTCCTTCCCACAAATGCGTATGCGTTCAACATGATGCATTAGATGCGGAGAATTATAGACTCCTACCTGATAACCTGAGGCTAATAAAATCAGTTCTATAGCTCGACAAGTAGTACCTTTTCCATTAGTACCAGCAACAGTAAATATAATAGAAGCAGGAGTAAGAAGATTTAGAGCAATAGCAACATTTCTAACGCGTTCAAGCCCTAGATCAATTTGCTGAGTATGTAAGCTCTGAATATAATGTAACCATTCATTCAATTTTAATTTAGTTTTCAAAAAGTATCCATTGATATTTTTGTAAATTTAATAATTTCATTATCTTCATAATATTACATAGATTTTGCACTGTCAGATGCATTACTTCATTCTTTCAGCCACACTAGTATTCTTACTCTCAGCCTCTGGTGCTGGAAGATGCATCATCTTCGCAAGAATACACGCTAATTTAAAGCGCATTATTGGGCGACGCAATATCATATCAATTGCACCTTTCTCAAGTAAAAACTCGCTTCTTTGAAATCCAGATGGTAATGTCTCACGAAGTGTCTGTTCAATAACACGAGGACCTGCAAAACCAATTAATGCTTTTGGTTCAGCAATATTAAGATCTCCAAGCATTGCCAGACTAGCGGATACTCCACCCATGGTCGGATCCGTTAAAACTGAAATATATGGTAGACCATTCTCTTGTAATTTTGCAAGAGCTGCGCTAGTTTTAGCCATCTGCATAAGAGATATGAGCGCCTCCTGCATTCTGGCTCCACCAGAGGCGGAAAAACAAATCATAGGACAATGATCTTTTATAGCTTGCTCTACTCCACGCACAAAACGTTCACCAACCACAGAACCCATCGATCCACCCATAAATAAAAACTCAAACGCTACGGCAATAACTGGTATACTGTGTATAGTGCCCTTCATGAGTATTAATGCATCCTTTTCTCTAGTGGCTTTCTGAGCAGAGATCAGGCGATCTTTATATTTTTTAGAATCTCTAAATTTTAGGATATCTTTAGGTTCTAGCTCTATCGCTAGCTCACATAATGAACCTGGATCTAATAGACTATGTAGACGATCTCGAGCACGCATGCGCATATGATAATCGCATTTTGGACAAACATTAAGATTACGTTCCAATTCAGCACGATACAAAACCTGACTACAGCTATGACATTTTGTCCATACTCCTTCGGGGATATGCGCTTTACGCGACGGGGTGAGTCTCCTTGTAGAAAAAATTCGCTCAATCCAGCTCATAAATGACCTGTTACTTTTTATATGATTTTTTCTGAATAAAATCTATCTATATAAATAGAATTTATCGTATGTAGTTAAAAATGAATAATTATAACATAACATAACATACAATATCATATTATGATTTAGATGAATATCTACCTGAATTAATTTAATGAAGTTATAGATACTTGTATTAATTAGTATTCTAAATACTAAGACTTTCACAAATCATTATTCAAATAATATATTTTTGTAAAACTATAAAACAAATTAAATAAAAAAACCTTAATTCTTGTATATCATACTAATACTAAAATCTCATAAAGTATATTTTAATAAGACCGTAATGTAATTGAAGTATGGTATTCTAGATAACTTTTTCTATAAATATACGCATTAAACAATTCATTAATACTCTTTAATAAAAGAGAATGCTATAATCATTAATATTCCAGATTTAAAGATCAATAGAACAAAACTTAAATTAACCTAATTAAGAATATTTGAGATATTGAACAATAAGCTGAACATTACCTTCAATATAGAAAAAATTACTCTAAATACCTACTTGAAGAAAAAATTCTTTTATAATCTTACTATCTATAATATCCGAACATTATACAAGTGTCTCTTATTTTTACAGATGATCATTTCATATCAGAAAATGATCTTTATAAGATATAAAAACGCAACCTTAAGGTATAGACTAGATATTACCTGGCAGTAATCTGTATAATTTTTATATATTTGATATAGCTTTTTCTAAATGCCATAATTTTTATAATTACCTTAAAGGTAAGATCACTAATTATAAAACTCCTAAATATACATTGAATTTCCTATGCATAATTAAAATATAATTATCATATCTGTGATTATAGGTTGATATTACTGAATTTATTTCTAATGGAAGGGAGGTTAAATGTATCAAGATATGATTCGTGATGAACTGCAGCAAGCATTAAAAATATTAAATGCATTTCTTGATCATAAGGAAAATCTTCAAGCAATTCAGTTGGCAGGTATATTATTAGCTGATACTTTTAAATCTGGAGGTAAAGTCTTATCTTGTGGTAATGGAGGATCGCATTGCGATGCAATGCACTTTGCAGAAGAGTTAACTGGTCGTTACCGCGAAAATCGCCCAGGATATCCAGCTATTTCTATTTCTGATGTGGGTCATTTTTCTTGCGTAAGCAATGATTTTGGTTACGATTATGTTTTTTCTCGCTATATTGAAGCTGTAGGTAAACCTGGGGATATTTTAATGGGAATATCAACTTCAGGTACTTCAAAAAATATAATAAAAGCAGTTCAATGTGCTTATTTACAGGGTATGAAAATTATTATGCTAACAGGTTGTACGGTCAGTAAAATTAATGACATGGCAGATGTAGTTATCCGTGTTCCTCATATTGGTTACTCTGATCGTATCCAAGAAATTCATATTAAAATTATTCATATTCTTATATTATTAATTGAAAAAGAAATGACAAGAAAAAACTCTGTAATTACCTTATAATAATTTCTGTATATTTTAGAGATTCCTGACATGAGTAATATGATATCTGTTCAAGGATAGAAAATATATTTTTCCTATACTATCTTATATGATGTTTAAGATTGAAATAAATTGCAATTAATTAATATTGTAATAATTGATATATTTATATAATAAAAGATTTTAAGATATTTTTTAATTTAAAATGTTATGATAAAAAGTATTATGATCATACTACTAATTTTTATGGTATCTAAAGATATACAGTCTATGCAATATCTAAAATAAAGCATATTAATAATTTTTCATTACTCATAAATTATATTCTCAAAATTTAATTACAATCTTACTATCTCGTGCACCCGAGATCATTAACATGATATTTAACAATATTCTCTTTAGAATAAATAAAATTTTTACTCAATACTGATATGATATTATAAAACAATATGTACTGTAAAGTATCCTTACTTATAATATGCTAACTATAAAGGAGCACATCGTGTTAGCAGAATACCATAAGCATGTTGCTGAACGTAAAATTCAAGGAATTCTACCCAAAGCCTTGAATGCGCATCAAGTAACTCAATTAGTTAAGTTATTACAAGATCCTCTTTCAGAAGAAAAAGAATTTCTACTTGATTTATTAATATATCGAGTGCCACCGGGTGTTGATGAATCATCGTATATCAAAGCATTATTCTTAGATTCCATCATAACGGGTCATGCAACTTGCCCTCTTGTTACTCCAGAAAAAGCAGTAAAACTACTAGGTACTATGCGAGGAGGTTATAATATTAATATCCTTCTCAAAACACTTGACAATAATAGATTATCTATGCTTGCCGCTGATTGTCTATCTCATACATTACTAATCTTTGATCATTTTAATGATGTAGCAGAAAGAGCAAAAAAAGGCAATATATATGCTAAAAAAGTTTTGCATTCATGGGCTAATGCTGAATGGTTTCTTACGCGCCCGATATTAGCTAAAAAAATTACATTAACAGTATTTAAAGTAGCAGGTGAAAGTAATACTGATGATTTATCTCCTGCTACGGATGCATGGTCTCGACCTGATATTCCGCTACATGCACTAACAATGTTAAAATACCCTCGCAAAGATATACAACCAGATCAAGAAGGTGTCATTGGTCCAATAAAACAAATAGAGGATTTAAGAAAGAAAGGTTTTCCTTTAGTTTATGTAGGTGATATTGTGGGTACAGGCTCATCACGTAAATCAGCTACGAACTCAGTTCTGTGGTTTATAGGAGAGAATATCCCATATGTTCCAAACAAGAAAAGTGGTGGAGTATGTCTTGGTGGCAGTATAGCTCCTATTTTTTTTAATACCATGGAAGATGCAGGAGCGCTACCTATTGAAGTCAATGTGGAGCGTCTTACAATGGGGGATATAATTGATATCTACCCATATCAAGGTGAGATTCGCAGCCATCACACTAATAAGATATTAGCTAAGTTCTCGCTTAAAACCAAAGTTTTATTAGATGAGGTGCGTGCCGGAGGTCGTATTGCACTTATTATTGGGCGTTCTTTAACTGAAAAAGCTCGAGCCGCATTATCACTGCCACCTTCGAATATATTTTTAACAGTAAAGACTCTTGCGAATAATACATCACATTTTTCTTTAGCACAAAAGATAGTAGGTCATGCCTGTGGCCTTAAAGGAGTTTATCCAGGTACATATTGTGAACCAAAAATAACTTCGGTTGGCTCGCAAGATACAACTGGGCCAATGACTAAAGATGAACTGCAAGATCTTGCCTGTTTAAGCTTCTCTGCAGATTTAGTGATGCAGTCGTTTTGTCATACCTCAGCTTACCCTAAGCCTATAGACTTATTAACACATGATACGTTACCAAGTTTTATGATGGACCGTGGTGGTGTTTCTCTACGCCCTGGAGATGGGATTATTCATAGCTGGCTTAATCGTATGTTATTACCGGATACTGTTGGTACTGGTGGTGATTCGCATACCCGCTTTCCTATTGGCCTTTCTTTCCCAGCTGGTTCTGGTTTGGTTGCGTTTGCCGCTACCACTGGCAAGATTCCACTAGATATGCCAGAATCAGTATTGATACGCTTCACGGGAGAAATGCAACCGAATATTACCCTACGTGATGTCGTCCATTCTATTCCATTCTATGCTATTAAAGCAGGCCTTTTGACTGTTAAAATACCAAATAAAAAAAATATATTCTCTGGTCGAATCATGGAAATTGAAGGACTACCGAACCTTAAAGTAGAACAAGCATTTGAGTTATCAGATGCATCTGCTGAACGTTCTTCAGCAGGGTGCGTTGTTCAACTAAGTAAAGATTCGGTCATAGAGTATTTAAGTTCTAATGTTATACTATTAAAATGGATGGTTCATGAAGGTTATGGAAATGCATGTACTATTAAGCGTCGCATCAGTCGCATGGAAGAATGGCTAAAGTCACCTCATCTCTTAGAGAGAGATGTAGATGCATCATATAGAGAAACTCTAAATATTGATCTATCTAATATTACAGAACCGATTCTATGCGCTCCAAATGATCCAGATGATGCCTGCATTTTGTCTGATGTTTCAGGGACTCCTGTGAACGAAGTATTTATTGGGTCCTGCATGACTAATATTAGTCATTTTCGCGCAGCTGGGAAATTACTAAAAAGTAAACAAAAAAGCTCTCTAAAATCCCGTTTATGGATAGCTCCCCCCACAAAAATGGATGCAATACAACTAATCCAAGAAGGTTATTATAATATTTTTAAGAACAGTGGTGCACGCATTGAAATGCCGGGTTGTTCACTATGCATGGGTAACCAAGCTCGTGTATCTGATGGCACTACAGTGGTGTCTACTTCTACAAGAAATTTTCCAAACCGACTTGGTAATAACACAAAGGTTTTTCTTTCTTCTGTTGAGCTTGCTACTATCTCAGCAATTTTAGGAAAATTACCCACTTTATCTGAATATTATATGTTTATGAAAGAAATTAATTCCACTTCTATAGACACTTATCGCTATTTAAATTTTAATGAAATAAAAGAATATTCCAATAAAAGAAATACCGTAATTTTTAAAACGCTAATATAAAAGAAAATTATTAACCATAAATTTTAAAAAATTTTAAAATTTTCTATAATAAATAAAATATAATATATGTTTAAAGAAAAACGTAAATATAAAAAAATGTAATGTCGATTATTCGATAATATTTTTTATTTTTTGTATTGTACGCTTGAAGTTTTATATTGATACTATAGTAATATTATACTATGAAATAAAATTCATCTTCACAGGTTTGGCTAAAAGTTTATTGCGAGCTTATTTATTTAATATATTCATTACCTATACATATGATTATATATGCGTTTACGATACATTTATGATAAAATATCATATAAATTTTATTATTTAAAATATTTTTTTAACTTAAGTTTTTCTTCAATATACAAATAATCTCTATATAATCTTTTCGTCCGATAAAGAGTTTTTTATTAAGGATATGTGTATAATATGAATATGCTATGATATCTTATAATACAAAATTATTAGATATTTAAATTATTTCTGTCTATCATTAAATTTTATGTAATCCCAATAAATTAGAAATAATCAGGTTTTATGTATAATAAATAGGAGTTATTAGTAAATTCTAGCTATAATATAAAATTTTTTATGAGTTATTAAAATAATACAAATCTATACAAGTTCCATTAAATTTTATAAGGTTTTTATATAAATGAGCATCTAGTGTTTATATTTTACAATAAAAATTAAAAAACACAATAATGACTTTATTTTTCTGCATTATGGTTGATAAAATTATTTATATGCACGTATAAATATTTCAGGAATACTTTTAAAAATTTTATATCCTTTTGAATAAGTAAAATAATAACGCACCTATTATTTTATAATCAGTGATACATATAACTAATGGGACGATATTTAAAAAAATATTAAGTTGGATACTATTTTTTTATCAGCATTAATACTGCATGAATAGTTTAAAATATCCATAAAACTATAAATTATTTTTATTTTAAAAAATTCGTTTTTAAAAAAATAAAAATAAAAAATTTTTCTTAAGATAAATCATATTACTGCCTTATTAGGCGAGTGTGATATGGTATATATTCAGCATTACTGCGCCAAGGATTAATATCTATTCCACCTCGCCGTGTATAACGAATATACACGCTCAATTTATTTGGCTTGCAATACATTAAAATATCATGAAAAACTCTTTCAGCGCATTGTTCGTGAAATGCAT
Source organism: Candidatus Erwinia haradaeae (assembly GCF_900698985.1). GTDB lineage: Bacteria > Pseudomonadota > Gammaproteobacteria > Enterobacterales > Enterobacteriaceae > Erwinia_E > Erwinia_E haradaeae_B. The sequence goes on along the minus strand of NZ_LR217730.1, from coordinate 558,127 downwards.
AATGTTTTCTATAAGAAATTAGGTAACGTAGTAAAGGTTCATGATGAATTCGTAGGCCATAATAGTGAATTTGTATTGTCGCCCAATCTGGTTGTCTAGTAATTAAACAGTTAGATTTAAAAAGATGACTCACCAATTGCTCTTCAACAATATCTGGGGTGGTGCTATTATGCAGATAATGAGAATTCAATTCGTAATTATTAATGCTAATATCTTGCTCATCGATACATACACCATTTAAATGACCAATAGCTATCTTGCATGCATCTTGAAGTCGGAATAAAGTAACCGTGACACGCCCTATGGCACAATTACTCAGATCATATTCTATAGTTTGACGCACTGCCTCTAAACTTAAAAATCGAGTTTGATTAAAACTATTTAAGTATAATTTCAAACTTTTAGATTCGATCAGGTTAACACTTCGCATATCTAACGCCAACTCTCCCATTGCGACCTGTGGCAACCCTTTCTGATTTAGCCAAGATATTTCATATAATGTCCAAATATCTTCTCCAGTTAGTCCTATTTGATTTAGATCAAAATTTATCAATTCTCTATTAAGACTACGCGGTATAGCTCGCAGAAGCATAGGTTGATAAATATCATAATATTTTGTGGGTTTTCCAAGAAACTGTTCTGATAAAATATTTTGATTAATATAAGCAGACATGGACATAATAGGTCCCTAAGTATTACGTATCTTATTAAAAATAAATTAGCCGAATGCTATGTAATGACTCTTAAAGCTTTTAAACAAAAATAAGATATGTAATGACCTAAACATATTATTCCTGATAAATTTAATAGATACCATATATTAAATGTATGTAAAGTATTTTAGTCTTTTTTTTGTTTTTAGAATCTTTATTTTTATAGATGATTTTCTACTTTCTTACAAAAATCGTCAATAACTAGTTATTCATAGATAGTTTTATTTATTATAATTAAAATAAAAAAATAATACATTTTATTATAATTAAAATTATAGCAATTTTTTAGACCAACACTCAGTTTCAGTAAATATATTTTTACTTTTAAGGTAATAACCTTAAATATATACCTCATTTTAATTTAAGCATTCTATAAAAACATATAGAACATATGTATTTTTGTAGAAGTAATATAGAAATAATTACTAAATTTCTCTATTAAGCTTATAGTCAAATGCTCAATGGATTTAACAAACTCAATCAATATCAATATATAAGATTCTAGATATCATGCATCAAGCTATAACTGTATGCTTTCAAGTTGAAATTCATCTATCGTTGACTAACGAATAGTTGTATTATTCTAGATAATCTACCATTTTAGATATTTTATACTTAATGTTAATAAGATATTAAATACTATTAAGAAAAAAATAATCAAGATAATAGCCGAAATCAATCTACGTATATCTAATATAACGGATATAATTTATATTATTCGTACCATATCAACATCAAATTATTTATTTATCTATTCTTATTCTTTAGATAATTTAATTTAATCTAAAATACTTATAAATTATAAAAGTTAATACTTATTAGCTTTATATATCACACAAACTCCCTTTTACTCCACTGTATAAATCTAACAGTAGAGTTCTTTTATTAAAAATATTAAGATATATTAAGATATAGAGAAAAACAATGTTAGTTCTATTATTATTTTTGCAATATGCCTTTTAAATGAGATCACGTGGATTTTTTAATATCCTTCTTAAATAAAAAATAATTAGAGCGCTTCAATACACGCTATTAATTGAAAATTAATTGTAAACTTAATGTATTTATACTACATTGAATTATTGATCCCTTAGTGATACATCATAAATTCTATCTATAATCTAATTTTATTTATATAATATATAGCTTTTACTAAAAAATAAAAATTACACATTCTTTAAACTGGATTTTTAACAATGATTTTTGCGATACGATCCGCTTGTGCATTTAAGTGTAACTGACGGTATGCATCTTCCATTAACTGTAAGGCTTTCTGAGTTGCCTTCGCGTCTGGATAATCTATCAGCATTTTGTCTACACGATTAACTACTGCTATATAGGCTCTATGTTTCTCATAAAATTCAGCTACGGACAGCTCATATTTTGCTTGACATTCTTTTAGAAAAATAAGACGTTTACGTGCATCAATAGAATATCGACTATTTGGATAATTTTGCAACATTTTTGAGAAACTATTAAATGCAGATAATCTATGAATTGGATCTCTATCTGAGCGATCAATACCAAAAAAAGTTTGTATCGGGTTGTTGTCTTTTTCCATATATATTAAACCACGCATGTACATAATATAATCAAGATTTGAGTGATCTGGATATAGTCGCAAAAAATGATCAATGGTTTCTAATGCTAAAGGAAAATTATTATTCTTATAATACGCATAGACAAGGTCTAATTGCACCTGTTGACAATATGGGCTTAATGGATAGTTAGCGTTAAAAGCTGAGAGCTGTAAAATAGCTTCTTTAAAATCTCCACGCTGCAGTTCCTTCTCAGCATGTGCTAAAATCACGCCAGGTGATTGGTGGGGTGCTATACCATTAGAGCTAGTACATGCATATAGCAAAAAGCTGCATAGTACGGTAATTAAAAAATATTTTATATGCATCATGAAGATTGTTGTATCCTTGGGGTTTATGCGAGAAGTATCTCACTCAGTATTTAATAATAGTTTAGTTTTAGCTAAATAGTAGCCGAAATTAATACTACATGATAGTCTAACGTAAAATCATAATATTCTTGTTTATGCAAAAAAAAATAAAACTTAATGCAAAAGTATCTACATTACAACTTGGTCAACGTTTAGATCAGACATTAAAAGAATTATTTCCAAACTATTCACGTTCTTGTTTAAAAGCATGGATTCTTAATCGATATGTTTCTGTTAACGGAATTATTGTTGATAAAGCTAAAAAAAAGATATCCGGTGGTGCACTAATTAGTATTTATGCCAAAATCAAAGAAAGAATCTTGTGGGAACCCAAAGAGATTCCATTAAATATTGTTTATGAAGATGATGCAATTCTTATTATTAATAAACCTAGTCAATTAGTAGTGCATCCTGGACCAGGTCATGATAACGATACTATTATGAACGCCATTCTGTATTATTTTCCAGAGAGCGCTTGTATTCCCAGAGCAGGAATTGTACATCGTTTAGACAAAGACACAACTGGCCTTATGGTAATAGCAAAAACTATTTCTGCGCACAATAATCTTTTAAAGGACTTACGAAAAAGAAAAATTATTCGTGAATATGAAGCAATAGTCACTGGTCGAATAATTACTAGTGGCAAAGTTGATGCACCAATAGGTCGTCATATTAGGAAACGTACCCATATGGCAGTAAATTCTATGGGAAAATCCGCGATAACGCATTATCGTATTATAAAGAATTTTCGCAATCATACCTGGCTTAGATTACAACTAGAAACCGGTCGCACACATCAGATCCGTGTTCATATGTCGCACATCACACATCCAATAGTTGGTGACCCTATATACTCTCATCATCCTTATCTACAAAAAGGGTCTTCAGAGACTTTTTTAGCTACTTTATGTGCTTTTAATCGTCAGGCACTACATGCTACTATGTTACGCATGAGTCATCCTATATCTGGTATAGCTATGGAATGGCATACTGAACTACCCAGAGATATGGTAGAATTGATTAATGCAATACAGACTGATACAGAGAAATTTCAACAATAAAAGGACTAATCATTAATTAAATTTAATATTTATTGAAAGTTACTAAAGTATACTAGTGAAAATTATAATAACATAGGTACTATATACATGAATATAATATTATTATAATATAATTTTTATAGAGTGGTGCATATCTTAAAAATCATTAAAAATAATGAATCATATGATATATATTTCTATTTATATGTAATAAAAGTTATTTATACCAAAAAAGAAGATTTTTAATAATGTATTAGTAGGTTAAATAAAAGGAATCTACTATAACAAAGCTGACACCATAGGTATTATTCTATGCTAGAAGAGAATAATATCACAAAAAGATATTTACTGGTAAGCCTCAATAAGAAATTATCAAATAGTCATAATTATGACAATAAAATTGTATTACTTTAATTCTAATAGCGTGATACACTATTTATTTTACGCAGGTATATACTAAATTTTATCAATTTCTAGCGCGAACCATTTCATAATAATTAAGCTATATTTAATAAATATAGGTCAACTTTCTATAATAGATTGAATAATAAATTTAAGAATACTTATTTATTCTTCAATGTTCTGTTTATGTATGAGATTTTCCTAGTTATCTTCGTAGGATACTATATTTAAATTCCATAGATATTTATTGCATAATTACTATGCGTATAGGCAGTTCACTAAATAACAATACAGAATAATAAATCATATTGTTATGTTTGATGTTATCTATTATATAGCAATAATTTATTATTAAGATTTCTGTGATATATAAAAGTATATAGATAGTATCTATAACTTTTATATACTAATATTGTCATAGTGTGATTGCATAAAATATAATATAAAGATTTTACATACAGATACTAAGTGACATATATCTTATTTTATGTTGTATTATTATAATAAGCATATAGCATGTTGATTTAGTATTTTTATATAATATATATATTTTACAAAGAAATGAATAAAGTTTTTCTATCCTAAAATATTATAGATTGTCTATTAGTTTTCCTAATTTATCTAGTTATTACTATATGAAATATTAAAAGTATTTTATATAAAAATTTCTAATTAAAAAAATTCATGTAGTTTTTATTTATCTATTTATTATAAAATATAATGATATGAATATAATTATTATTGTATTTTTATGAAAAATTTTTAAATAATCATCGGATCAATATTCAACATCAGTTATAATAATAAATAATCGTAATTTTAATAAAATTAAAAAAAGACTAAATTTAACATCTATAACGAATATACATCGATTTAAATAATATTTAAATAAAAAATTATTACTATATGATATAATAACCTTATAAATAAATAGATTTATTTTAGAAAAAATTTAAGAATCGTATGGTGTTTTTAACTCAATTTTTTTTAATTAAGTAATCTATAAATGATATATATCGATTTATATATTGATTTTACACCTAATTAAAAGGAAGAGGAATCTTTAAAGAGACCGACTTTTAAATCAGTAGCAGTATAAATAATTTGATCATCTACTATAACTTCACCATCTGCTACACCCATAATAAGTTTACGTTTAATAATGCGTTTAATATGAACAAGATAAGATACTTTTCTAGCACTTGGTAAAATCTGTCCGGAAAATTTCACTGAACCAACACCTAGCGCGCGACCTTTACCTTTTCCTCCTAGCCAGCCAAGGTAAAAACCAACTAATTGCCACATAGCATCTAATCCTAAACAACCTGGCATCACTGGATCACCAATAAAATGGCACGAAAAGAACCATAAATCTGGATGAATATCTAGTTCTGCTAAAACAAAACCTTTATGATACTTTCCATTAGTTTCTGTAATATGCACTATACGATCCATCATTAACATGTTACCAGATGGTAATGGAGGACCATCTAGACCAAAAAGTTCAGCACGTCCAGAGGCAATTAGATCTTCTTTTGTATAAAAAATAGATTGATTTAGCATATTCCATAAACCTTATATTGGCTAATTATATGTGAAAGTCCGAAGGTATACAGTTCGTGCTGCACTCAATAGTACTCATAATGATAGAATTTCTATGAACACTAGATAGAATGAAATATATGTAATATTTTTAGATCAAATATAATATACCTTGTCTCTATTTAATAATCCTTCTTTATAATGCATGTTCTAAAAGTCAATAAAAGAACTATTATAGTTCATGCTATAAATTTAAATTATTCTTTTAATGAAAGGTAATTTCGTCTTTCACATAATTATATATCCTAATTAATTATTTTTTTTACCATAAAATTTCTCTAAAAATATAATATTAAGGTATAAATAATATCAGCATAGTTTATTTTAATTTTTAAGAATTAAAAATAAGTAGTTTTAGGAAGTTTTATTAATATTCATGCAATATATTAATTATTAATATACATGTTTAGAACTGACGCAGTATAAGTATAGTTTTTATATAAAATTTCTAATATATTCTATATTTTTTATATTCTTATTATGTGATATCATAACAGTATCTTCAATATATACAGTAATATATATTGTATGATCATCTTATAAAATTTTCTTAAGAAATACGATCTTTTAACCAGATGTTGATATATGTATTTTTTATTTAAAAGAAAACTTATTATGATAAAAAGTTATCATTTATGCTCATACTAGTAAGATGAAACTTATAAGTTTAAACAAAAAACTTACACTCAGTTCTGTTAACAACCTGAATTATTAATAATATTAATAATTAAAATATATATCAAGAGAGTATTAATAAAACAGTAGATATGTAATGTCCTGAGGCAATCAAATAATATATCCTCTATACTAAATAATTAGTATAGACTACTTAATTTAATATTGATTTACACAACATAAGCTCATTAAGGATGATGATATCATTGTGTATTTAAAAATCTAATAATAATTATAGTTATCATTTGAACTAAATAAACCAGATACAGCACGTAGTGCATAATAAATTAAATTGAGCTTATCCAGTTTAACCAACGTAGCGGTCCTGGACGTCGTCGAATATCTTGTGAATTAATCTTTGCAATGCGTTCTTTAATAAAAAACAAAAGAGAAGACCCTGATCCGTCTTCCCAGGGTATACCAGTTAATAATAATAAGGCTTCATCAACATTAGATACCGCCCACAGATAGAATGTACCATTTTTTATGGCCTTCATGACATCTTCATGCAATGCAAGATGACGAATATTTGTAGACGGTATAATAACCCCTTGGTAACCATCAAGAATCCGTTGCTTACAAATCTGAAAAAATCCTTCAATTTTTTCATTGATTCCACCTATGGATTGCACATTACCTAGCTGATCTATAGAACCTGTGACTGCAATCTTTTGATTAATTGGTTTTAACGCTAATGCGCTAATTAATGCACATAACGCAGCTAAAGAAGCACTATCACCATCAAGTTCTGAATATGATTGCTCAAAAACTAATGATGCAGAAAATGGAATATTCTGCTCTAATTTTAAGGTTGACATGAGCCATGATTGCATAATCATTAAACCTTTAGAATGAATACTACCGCCAAGATCTACTTTACGTTCTACATCAATGAACTCACCGTCACCAATATGCACAGCACAACTTATACGAACAGGAGTGCCAAAAAATCCTGGATGACCAGGAAACTCTATTACTGATAGAGCATTAACTTGCCCTATCACCTCACCTTTGGTATCAATTTGTATCTGCTTCTGCTCAATATTATTTAGAAGTTTTTCTAATATCAATCCTTCTCGCCATGCACGCATTTTAATGGCCTTCCTGAGATTATCTCCATTCATCAAACCATCTGCACAATACAATAAAGTTTCCTGCAACTGATATCTGATCCAATCTAAATTTAACGGAAGCAACTCTTGATCCCCAGTCCAGCGTATACCTTCGTGAATTAACGCTGGCCAGAAATTATAATCAGTAGGAGGACACCCCATAGCATCTAAAACACTTTGCACCCACATTCGCCAATTCATAAACGATATATCATCTGATAATTTAATTGTATCCTCAAATTCACCATATAAGGACATGTTAGTTAATTCAAACTCTAGATTTTTAAAATCTTCTAGGGCCTCTCGTTCTCCCATAAGAAGAAGACGAAAAGACATTGGCATTGATGGAATATCTAATGGAAGGGGTTTAGATTGATCACTGGAGTACCATTCATACTTTTTGCAAGTGAGTATTTTTTTTAAACGAAACCACATTAATGGCTGTTCTAATACAGCGCGAAGAGACAATATCAAAAAACCACCATTAGCATGGTGTACTAAACCTGGTGACAAAGAGACTTGATTTTTATATGTACGCACACAACCAAAAAGATTATTGTGCTCGATCCAATCTGCTTGATGTACACCACCATAGGTAGCAAAATTATCCTGTATAGTTCTTGCTGGATACCAGTCTACTGTATGCTTCATAATTTTATAATGACCACCATACAGTATTTTTGTTTTATTTTTTGTTCTTTCCTTCATCTCCAAAAGAGTTTTTTGTAAAAATGTAAAATATATACTACTTTCTGGACTTTTAATTAACATTATCGGCTCTAGCGCCATAGTTTTTGACAATAGATCCAGCCCGTTATAAAGGCGTGCTTGTACGATACGAAAATAATCCGTATGAACTATTGGATGCTCTAAGAATAGATGCTGAAATCGTTCTACAGAAGTCTGCAAAGCATTCCATTCTAATGGGTCGTTTTTCAAAGTCACCATATCATTCTAAATGAGAGTAACATACTACTTAACTAACTATGATTTAAAAAATTTTATATATATGATATCGTTTCAGTATACTTATATTGATCGCTTACACAATCTTTTGTTAACTTGTATTGCACTAAGTAAGCCTTATATCTTAAGAATTAAACTACTAAGATGTAAAATTTTTTATATGTTTTACCTGGTAACAAGGATTGAGCAATAATTATATATAGAAAATATGTAATAAAAATATTATTCATAAAATCTTTAACTAACATTTTGATAGAATGCTTTTATTTACATAAATAAAAGCAGTTAATACTAGATTTACTAACTTAATGATATTTATGCCTCTTCTAGAATGAGAATATAAAGAATATATAAACACACACATTTATATTATTATACATTTCTTCTAGAAGCTATAATTGATTACTGAATATGATTCTATTATTATAAAAATCAGTAAATAATTCTAATATTTTTAGAATTTTTACCAATGATAATAGCACTCTAAGAAATATGATTATTAAAATCTGTTTATAAAAACCCCTATTTTTGAAGATAATTCTTTGGGAGAAATCTAATATAATAATAGATACACTAATTATTTGTTATTACACCGTAAACAACGTGGAGATCCTAACCTAACATTTAAGTCAGTAATATGTTGAATTGTAGCCCACTCTGAACAAGAATAAGTTTTTAAGGATAATGAATGCACACTACTTGATATTTCTCTAGCTAGTACTTTATAAATTGCGCGATGTCTTTTAATCACTTCTTGGGCATGAAACATTTTGCTTACTATTAATACTTTAAAATGACTTTCTAAACCTATATACATCGAATGATATCGACTCTCATCATATACCTTGAGATGCTCCGGAGCAAACGCTGTAAATAACTTATCTTCTATTGTGTTACAGATATTATTCATAAATCCTCTTAAATAAAAATAACGCTTATACTAACCTATATTAATTAAAAGTTTACCTAAATTTCAATAATATCTGAAAAAATGAACTATGATGTAGTATATTAACTTAATAAAGTTATTGAATTACCTCACTACTTTTAATATAATTATAAAGGTCTTGCTTTCAAAAAATTTATCAATCTTCTTGTATTTTAGTGTAATCCATATATTCATATTTCTATAATATGTATATAAGATATCAACTTACTTGTAAAATTAACATATTAATTAACAAAGAAGATATTAACATTGCTATAAATAATAATATACACGCTTTTATATCTTGTTCTGATGAGAACAATAAAATATATTGCAATCAATAAAAAAGCAAATAGCTATAATTATATTTCTCTAATATTATTATATTAATATATTTTATAGCCTATTCATAGTGCAGACATACTATTAATAATAGTCAGAGAATATAAAAATTTTAGAATAACATTTAAAATACTATTAGTTATTACATCTATGAGACAAAATATTATTTTGATAAATCTTTGTTTTTTTAGATATAAAAAAATCTCTATTTTTATTACTTAAATCATATTTAATTAAAATTAAATCAAATTTATAAAAATTATCATATTTTTACAATTAATATATATCAAATGCAGTTTGATCAAAATAACCTTTAATTATATATTTTTATCTTAATATTTTTATTTTAAATATAAACTCCAAACAAAAATGGTACCTTTTTACTAAAGGATACTATAAAAGTAGTATTTTACTGTTTATGTTTTTAATTAAAATTATCATCTAACATACTATATGTTATCATAGTAATATTTATATACAACATAATTATATTATGTTTGATTAATTGTCTCATAATTCTATAAAAATATCCATTTTTTATGGTAAGTTTAACTCTATACATAAAAAAGTAATTTTAAATAAAATTAGAATATTATTCTAAATAAATAAATAAATTTTTTCTATTTGTTTATTTATTTATTAATGATCAAAAATCATAAAATATAATAATAAAATGATAAATAAGTGCTTTAATTTTTATATTTATAATCTATTTTTATATCTATATATCTATAAAGTATATAAAATATATTATTATATAAAATTTACAAATTTTTAAGAATTTTTTTCTATACAAAATAAAATAGAATGATAGCAATAAAAAATTATATTCGTATCAATTTAATAATAATATTTTTATAGTTTAAATTTTATTAATAGATAAGCATTTATTTTTATAAAAATAGAAAAATATTTAAACATATTTATATATTGAAATGGTAAATTATGAATCTATCTAAAAAAATTAAAATCCAATAAATATTTATAATTAGAGTACTGAAATTATACATGGCGCTGGTATATATTTTAAATATATACAAGAAAATAATACCAATAAGATAGATATATCCTTGAGATATTCTATTAATTAGCCAGGATTTATTTATTATGCAACAAGGTTATTCTAGATTAGAGCCTTTCACTCTGCCTCTAAAAGGTGAAGTAATCATTGAGGCTTCTGCAGGGACTGGAAAAACCTTTACAATTGGCTTGATCTACTTACGTCTTCTACTGGGTTTAGGGGGAAAATCAGATTTTATACGACGATTATCAGTCGAGGAAATTTTAGTAGTCACCTTTACTGAAGCTTCTGCGGCTGAATTACGTATAAGGATTCGTAATAATATACATGAATTACGTATTGCTTGTATTCGTGGAAAAACTTCCAACCCAATCTTCAAACAGCTAATCTCTCAAATAATAAATTTATCTCAAGCTATCTTGTATTTATCAATAGCCGAACGTCACATGCATGTAGCCGCTATTTTTACTATACATGGGTTTTGTCAACGTATTTTATATATGCACCCTATTGAGTCTGGTGTGCTTTTCAAGCAGGAGTTGCTTATAGATGAAACCCCATTGCAACGTCAAGCAATATTTGACTTCTGGAGGCGCTATTGTTATCCGTTACCAAACCAAATTGCTCGTATTGTCCAAAAACTTTGGGCTGGGCCAGAGCAATTACTAAAAACATTATTGCCATGGCTATATAGGGAAGAGATTTTTTTAAAAACAACCAACACAACCTATAAAAACATCGAACAACAGCATACTAAAATCATAGAACGTATTAAAAATATTAAAAAATCGTGGCTAAATGCACAAAATATACAGGAATTAATTGAAAAATCTAACATTGATCGCCGCAGTTACAATAGAAAAAATCTACCATACTGGCTGGATAATATTACAAAATGGGCAAAAACTGAAACAGTAGACTACTTTGTAATAAAATATCTAATAAATTTTAGTCAAAGTGCATTACTAAATAAAAGCACAAATGGAGAACCACCACATCACCCAATCTTTCGGGAGATTGAAAGTTTCCTTTTGCATCCCCTCTCCCTTTATGATTGTGTTATAGCTCTAGCACTGCAACAGGTTCGATACTCTATCAAACAAGAAAAATCTTTACGTGCAAAAATTGGATTTCATGATCTCTTAACTCTACTTAATTCATCATTACATGCACCAAATGGTAAAATATTGGCTAAAACTATTCAAAAGAATTATCCAGTAGCGTTAATCGATGAATTTCAAGATACCGATATACAACAATATCATATTTTTCATGCTATATATCATGACACATCTTATAGTGCACTATTATTAATAGGTGATCCTAAACAAGCAATTTATGCATTTCGAGGTGCAGATGTTTTTACCTATATGCGTGCACGCTCTGACATTGTGGAGCGCTATACATTAGAAACAAATTGGCGCTCATCAAAAAACATGGTTAATGCTGTGAATCTTTTATTTTTAAATCATTATAATCCATTTGTTTTTCAAGAAATACCCTTTATAGCAATTCAATCAGCCACACCTAATCATCACTTGCATTTTACTGTAAACGAAAAAATACAACCTGCTCTAAAATTTTATCTACAGCCAGGTAATATTGTTAATATCAGTGATTATCAGGAATTTATGGCACAGGAATGTGCTGCAGAAATTAGTCATTGGTTGCATCAAAGTAAAAATGGTAAAGCTTTTTTCGGTTATATGAACAATCAAAAACAAGTGAAAGCTTCAGATATTACCATATTAGTACGCAGGCGAAGCGAAGCAGAAATAGTAAAAAAAGCTCTACATGCATTAAATATATCATCAGTATACCTTTCTAATCAAGATAGTATCTTTTCTACATTAGAAGCGCAAGAGATGCTCTATCTTTTACAGGCAATATTAAAACCAGAAAAAAAATTTATTTTACGAAGCAGTCTATCAACGAAATTTTTAGGCATAGATACAGTAACTGTTTATTCAATACAAAGTCAGGAAATAGCTTGGAATTCTTTAGTAAACAGATTCATTGATTATCAAAAATGTTGGAAAAAATATGGTATATTATCTATGATCCGTAAACTCATGCTTCAGGAAAAAATCACTGAGAATATATTATCACCTTTACATGTAAAACGTTGTTTAACCAATCTGATACACTTAGGTGAAGTGTTACAAGAAGCCTCTTTTGGATGTGCAAATGAACAAATTTTAATCAACTGGCTAACAAAAAATATTCAGCAACCCAATACCTGCAAACCTGATCACCGTATTCGCCTGGAAAGTGATCATAATTTAGTACAAATTATCACAATCCACAAATCTAAAGGATTACAATATCCGTTGGTATGGATACCATTTGCTGCTACTTTTCGTGAAGCAAAAAATGCAATTTTTTATGATAATAAAACCTTTACCACTGTGCTTGATTTAGAACAAAACACTAAAAATATGATCTTAGCTGACCAGGAGAGATTGTCAGAAGATCTACGCTTGTTATATGTGGCACTTACACGCTCTATATTTCACTGTAGTGTTGGTATTGCACCACTATCTATCGGTTTTCGCAAAAAAACTGGTAAAAGCCACGTACATCGTAGTGCATTAGGTTATTTAATTCAAAAAGGACAAGCAATGCACGCCCGTGGTTTGGAATCTGCACTGCAAGTGCTTAATGGAGAAATTATTACCTTTACTATGGCATTAGGACAAAAGGGACAACAATGGCAGGATATCGATCGTAATGCTATGGATATTCAAAAAATTAATATCCAAAAATTACCATACCCTCTCAAAGAACATTGGACAATCACAAGTTATTCAGATCTTTTAAAAAAACATAATACTACTAATACTAGCAATATTAATAGTATAGATAGATTATCGCCCAAAAGCTTTGGCATTCATTTAGCCGTAAACCAATCAAGCAGTAGAATAGTGAAAAATACACAATATACACAACATACTTTTCCAAGAGGTGCTAAATCAGGGATTTTCCTTCATAGATTATTATCAAGTCTAGATTTCAGTTTACCATTGAGTATTACTTGGTTGGAGAAGCAGATTATCTATCATGGGTTCAGCCAAGAGTGGGTACCAGTGATACATGAATGGATTCAGAATATTCTTCATACTACTTTAAATGCAACTGGTGCCAATCTATACAATATACCTATAAAGGATAAGCAGGTAGAACTAAAATTTAGTTTACCATTTTCACAATCACTTACAGAAGAAAAACTAAACAAGATTATGAAAAAAGATCCATTATCGGCGAGCCTTCCTCCACTTAAATTTGATAAAATTCAAGGTATGCTGGAAGGTTCAATTGATCTAGTATTTCTCTGGAAAAATAAATACTACTTATTAGATTATAAATCTCATTGGTTCGGTGAAAGTAGAAATTATTATACCCAGGATAGAATCATTCAGGCCATACGAGAGCATCGTTATGATTTACAGTACCAATTATACACATTGGCACTGCATCGATATTTACGTCATCGCTTAATAGATTATAATTATCAGAAACACTTTGGTGGCGTAATCTATCTTTTTTTACGCGGCGTGAATCATTTAGAAAATCATAATACTATTTATAATACTCTTCTAAATTTAGATTTCATTACCTCTATAGATCAGCTCTGATCTCGTAGAGATAGCACATCTAAATAATGCAAAAACAAGTGATGCACTATTAATAAAATCTCTTTATACTGTATTTTAATAAGTTTAATAATGAGATGCACTGCTTACTTCTACTAATGTAGTAATAAATAATATCTGATGCATAAAGAGTAACTATTTACTATAAAAATATTATGCTTTAAATATTTTTAAATAAAATTTCATCAGTTTTACTGAGGACATTAAAATGAGTAAGATCTCAAGCTACCCAACTAACTTTATTCGGCAAATTATCAATAAAGATCTAGCAGAGGGCGTGCATAAAATAGTGCGTACTCGCTTTCCACCAGAGCCTAATGGTTACCTGCATATTGGTCATGCGAAATCCATTTGTCTAAACTTTAGCATAGCTCAGGAGTATAAAGGAAAATGTCACCTACGATTTGATGATACAAATCCAACAAAAGAAAATACAGAATTTATTGAATCCATTAAGCGTGACATCACTTGGTTAGGATTTCAGTGGGATGGTAAAGTTCGATATTCTTCGGATTATTTTGAAAAACAATATCAATATGCTATTGAACTCATTCAGAAAAACTTAGCATATGTTGATGAGTTATCGTCGCATCTAATACGCGAATATCGTGGCACTTTAACCGCACCTGGAAAAAACAGCCCGTATCGCAATCGTAGTATACGCGATAATTTAAAATTATTTTCTCAAATGCGTAATGGTGAAATCTCTGAAGGTGATGCCTGTTTACGTGCTAAAATTAACATGACATCACCTTTTATCATTCTACGTGACCCAGTACTATATCGTATAAAATTTGAAGAACATCACCAAACCGGAAAAAAATGGTGTATATATCCAATGTATGATTTTGCCCATTGTATTTCCGACGCACTAGAGGGGATCACTCACTCTTTATGCACACTAGAATTTCAAGATAATCGTCGTCTATATAATTGGATTTTAAATAATATCAATATTTCTGCACATCCACAACAGTATGAATTTTCACGTCTTAATCTTCAATACACTATCATCTCTAAAAGACATCTCAACCGTCTAGTTACTGAAAATATTGTAGAAGGATGGGATGATCCAAGAATACTTACTATTGCAGGTATGCGTAGACGAGGCTATACGGCAACATCTATACGTGAATTTTGCCGTCGTATTGGTGTTACAAAAAAAGAAAATATAATTAATATGGAAACGCTTGAAAGCTGCATTCGTGAAGAGTTAAACGCTCACGCACCAAGAGTGATGGCTATCATTAACCCAATTAAAGTTCTTATTAAGAATCTTCCATCAAATTACGAAGAGATACTTAATATACCATATTACCCAAAAAAAAATGAACTTGGAACACGTTCAGTTCCATTTACACAAGAAATTTATATTGATAGTGCTGATTTTCAAGAAGAAGAGCAAAAAGATTATAAACGCCTAAGCTTAGGAGGAGAGGTGCGTTTACGTTACGCCTATGTAATGAAGGCAGAAAGTGTGGAAAGAGATGCCCAAGGTAATATCATTTTCTTGTGCTGCTCCTGTGATATGAGTACCATGAAGAAAAATCCAAGTGATGGTCGTAAGATAAAAGGAGTAATTCATTGGGTATCAGCAAAATATGCGCTTGTTGCAGAATTTCGTTTATATGAGAGGTTATTTAATTCATCTAATCCATTAACAACAGATAATTTTATCAAAGAATTAAATCCAAATTCACTAGTTATTAAACATGGCTTCATTGAGCCCAGTATGCATAATGCAAAACCCTCACTCCCCTACCAATTCGAAAGGGAGGGATATTTTTGTGCCGATAATGTGCATTCTTCTTCAACTAATTTAGTATTTAATCGTATTGTGGGTTTGCGGAATACTTGGGTGAAAATTAACGCATAATTTTGAGAAATTGACAATATAAAATTTTGGATTATTAAAGAACTTTTGTACATATTTTATGTTAGATATTTAAATAAAGCTTCTTATTTAGATAAGAGCTCACAATCTAAATAATATGTAGCAGTAGTCCATTAAACCACCATTAGTGAATACACTAATACAAAAAGCTTATATTAATTATAATATATTATTATGTTATGTTTTAGGTGGTAACTTTTTATTAATGCGATAGAGATCAACACTCTGTCTATTGAATAATTTTCATGATACTGTTTCATAATATGAATTATATAATATAATCACTTCTAATAAAAAGACTCCACAAAAACACGTGGTCACTTATATGATTATTTAATAATTTTATGGATATTTCTTATTGAAGAATATATATCAAAAAGAGAATGCGTCACATTACATACTACAAAATAATATTAAATTATTTCATAGATTCAATCTATGTCCATTTTCTTTATGATATTCTCTTAGTAAATTATCCATATGAGATTAAATGCCCCTAAAATAAAATCAAAATAATACTATAACTAAAATTCATAGACAATATAAAATACTAATTAGATATAAAATACAGAGTTATTCATTCTCTACTAAACTTATCAAGAAGCATCATTAAATAATATTTAAAATTATTATTAGTAATCATCAGATATATATAGTTGCTCATTACTAATTTATTCTATAGAAATCATAGATTGATACACCTGATAAGCTATATCTTAATCATGGTGCATATAATATGTAATAATATAATAGAAAATTATACCCCAATAACAACTGATGTAGATTTTATAATTATCTAACGATGGATATATTTGTCAATATTTAATAAAAATACGTATAGCTAATTAGCTATAATGCGATACATTATTTTATACTCAATTATAATATAATATGAATAGATTTTTGCGGATTACTATCATTATTCCTGATATATTTTATTAAATAATCTATATAATTAAAATGTATATAATTAAAATGTAAGTCATTTATTATTTATTCCCAAACCTAAACTGATAGCATAGAGGTATCAATGAAAAGTAATCTTATAAAATTTCTTAAGTTTCCTACATTATTTACTTATAAAATTATAGCTCTCTCATGTCCTAGTTTAGTCGAGACAATCATTCAAGTAGTACAAATATATGCTCCTGGTGAGTATACTCCAGCACTAAAAACTAGCCGAAAAGGAAAATATTCCTCAATTTCTATCACCATTACTGTAACTCATATTCAACAAGTAGATACACTATATGATAAATTAAGTAATATTGAAAAAGTTTTTATGGTTTTATAACAACTTAATACAAAAATATCTGTGGAGATATTTTTTCTTAAGAGAATAAAGTCATTATATATGGATTATCTCTAACTAGTAGTAAAGTTTATTGAAGATTAAAAAAAACCTAGTATGACCTATAGGAACAGGAATGCATATTTTGTCTCCAGACACGCTTATTATTCGACCACTTGGTTTGCATAACTGGCTATCTGTTTCGTGTGCTATGCGAAAATTTACCAATCAGAGAGATCATATGACACCAGATGAAATCTGGCTGGTAGAGCACTTTCCAGTATTTACAGAAGGTCAGGCAAGCAAAAAAAAACATCTTCTATTACCTACAGATATTCCTATTATGAAGAGTGATCGAGGTGGGCAAATTACTTATCACGGTCCAGGTCAGCAAATGTTATATATAATGATAAACCTAAAACGGCGATGCATTGGGGTTCATCAACTAGTAGTTGCCCTTGAGCAAACAGCAATCGAGACTTTAGCTATATTCTCTGTCAAGGCATATAGAAAACCTGGGGCACCAGGTGTATATGTAGATGGCAAAAAAATATGTTCATTAGGGTTGCGTGTGCGAAATAATTGCTCATATCATGGTTTAGCGTTTAACATTAATATGGATTTAACCCCTTTTCTATATATTGACCCTTGCGGAGATCCTTTGCTTGAAATGACCCAGTTAAAACAAAAGAAACCCGAGATAACCCTCTTAGAGGTTCAGCCAATATTAATACATAGCTTAATGAATCAGTTAGCCATTAACAAGAGTTATTGGGATAGGAGTGGTACTTTATCTGAATATAATTCATTAGATTAAACACAATATATGGTGTATTCTTTAGTTTGCATGCAGTAAAATCTGTAAAAAACATAGATTAGCACAATTATGTTAACTATTTTGCTCAAGTAAAGTTTACGCTTCTTAAAATATCATGTTAATTATATAATAACTGTGATCTTAAATTATATAAATATTCTATGTAAATTAAATATACTGATATAATACTTACAAAAGAAAAATTACGCGCTGTTCATTAAAAACATATTATATATTAATGTTTTTTTATACTCATGTACTTTTATGAGTAGATATTTATTATAATAAATGTTTCTCAATCTTCGAGGGAAATAATACTTATTGTTTCTATCTTCTTCTAAAAAAGATTCTCTTTTTATTTTAAAGATACAATACAAACTTGGAATTAGCGCAGATGTATCATCAAATTATAAAATTATCTAAAAATCAACAAATAAATATATTTAACATTTTGAGAATAATACCACTTAGTTATCATACCTAATATGATATACTTATTATTGATGATATTAATTAAAAAAACTGAATAAATTTTTTACAATAGAATCTCACACTACAACCATTCAAACGATAGACCTGAGTCTATAATCTAGTTAATTAATTGTGAACTTTCACTTATGATTACAAATAACCCAAAATATCACACTGTCAGTACATTAAATACAGCGCCACTTAGTACAAATAAAGCTAATCATGTCAATATCTTACGTAAACCAAAATGGATTAAAATTACATTGCCAACTGACTCTAGTCGTGTTCAAAGTGTGCGGTCCATCATACGTAAACACAATCTTTATTCTGTTTGTGAAGAAGCTTCCTGCCCTAATTTATCTGAATGTTTCAGTAATGGAACAGCTACTTTTATGATTCTAGGTACAACCTGTACTCGCCGTTGTCCATTTTGTGATGTTACACACGGTCGCCCTATGCCGCCAAATATTAATGAACCAAATAATATAGCAAAATGCCTCTACGAAATGAACTTACAACACGTAGTAATAACTTCAGTAAATCGTGACGACTTACATGACGGAGGTGCCCAACATTTTTCTAACTGTATCAGTGTTATTCGTGAAATAAATCCCTCTATAAAAATTGAAATTCTAGTTCCTGATTTTCGGGGGTGCGTGACCCGCGCGCTCAAGATCCTTAGTATCACACCCCCGAATGTGTTCAACCATAATTTAGAGAGCGTCCCACGCATTTACCATTTGGTACGTCCTGGTGCAAATTATAAAAATTCACTCAAGTTACTTAAAACCTTTAAAACATATCACTCAGACATTCCTACTAAATCTGGATTAATGGTTGGTCTAGGCGAAACTAACTCCGAAGTGGAAGAGGTTATGCATGATCTTAGATGTAATGGAGTTACCATGCTAACTATTGGACAATACTTACAACCAAGTCATCGGCACTTACCAGTAAAAAGATATGTCAATCCATCTGAATTTAATAATATAAAGGCAATAGCCATTGCTATGGGGTTTTTACATGTTTCTTGTGGGCCCTTAGTCAGATCATCTTACCATGCTGATATGCAAATAAAAGGATTAAATATATAACACTGCTATAAATTTATTTTATGAGTAATATCTTCTCTAAATAAGACCAAATCGTAATATATACGCAATTATTTGAATTATAATAATAGTGGTAATTCCTGATGTGAGTCCTTATCATATAAGATGATATCTCAATTAAGAAAAAACATTCTCTATTAGTACTTATTGAAAAGTAAAAAAATATAATGTATCATATATATTTATTTCTTAACTAGGTTTTTATATTAAGAGAAAATTCTCATAGAAAACTTAATTAGATATGTAATATCAAAAAACATCTTAAGTAAATGTTTAGTAAAGATTAATCATAAAAAATCTTTTAAATGTTATAATTTAAATTATAAATAAATTATATAGTAATTTATTTATAATAAATATAGATATTTATATAATCAAATATTATATATAATATGATCAATCAATAAATAAATAAACATGATTAAATATACTCATTACTTAATATTGAAATATTATAATTTATTTTTTATTCTTTTAAATTTTCAATTTAAAAGAATATTTTAATCATGTTAAACAATAAATATTACATAATAAATAAAAAATATAAAAGCTCTAAAATATATATTTATATATGCATTTTATCCAGGAATATAAAAATTTATTTTTATATTTTACGAAATAAAGTCATCTATAAATATAGTTAATAATTTTTTCTATATAACAAAAACTTATCAATAGAAAAAATCTAAAATACTTAGATAAAATATTTTTATGAATATATTAAGAAGATTAGCATTGTATATCAGTTAAATGCAATCTCTTGTTTATTGTGTAAGATATGTTATTTTATACTTTGTTTTATAAATTACACTTGAAATAAGTAAGTTAATTTATAGTTTTTATTGAATTTTAACTAAATGAAGATCTTTTTGAAGATTTTGATTATTAGTTATATAGCAAAAGAAGAGAAATAATGATTTTGACAATTAAGGTATATAAATTTTAATATTTCTAAATAATCTATAAATGTAAAAAAATTAGATACAAGATAGTTCAATTGTTAGTCTCTAGGTGTTTTTAAATTCTGAATAACAGGTTTTTATTTAGACATGTATAAAAAATACAGAGTAATATTTAGAGGATTACACTTAACTATATATTTTTACTAATTAAAAATAAAAAAACAACAATACACTTACAATATGCAATAGTATGCATCCTATAATTAATAGATAATTTACATGAATCAGATTTCCTTGCTTTATCCGTATCACTTTAATGCTGCATTTATTATTGAGCAGAGAAGCCACACCCATCCATCAATAAAAAAAACATTTTTTAAAAATCAAGGGGCTCGGTATTTGAATTTCTGTCTTATGGTTGACGGTGTTATGGCTGCTTTTTCTATTACTCAGCTCGTAATAGATGAAGCAAATCTATTTAATATAGCTGTAGATCCTAACTTTAAAAGACGTGGTTTAGGGAAAATGTTATTACAACATTTAATAGATCAGCTTAAAGCGCGTAACATTAAAACATTATGACTCGAGGTAAGGTGCTCAAACTATCCTGCAATCATGCTATACAGATGTCTTGATTTTAATGAGGTTACTATTCGCGCAAATTATTACCCAATAGCTAATGGAAAAGAAGATGCTATTATTATGGCTCTTACAATATCACAGGGAGCAATTTTATGTTAATAAAATGGGAGTGGATATTATTTGATGCCGATGATACACTATTTTATTTTGATTCCTTTTCTGGTTTGAGAATGCTTTTTAAGAAATATGAAATCTACTTTACTCGTGATGATTACAATAAATATCAATCTGTTAATAAAACACTATGGATAGACTATCAAAAAAGTTCTATTAGTCTCTCAAAATTACAACATGATCGCTTTGCAGAATGGGCTAATAAGTTAGGTGTTACTACTGATGAGCTAAATAACGGTTTTCTAAAAGCAATGGGAGAAGTTTGCACTCCGCTGCCTGGTGCAAGAGACCTACTAAGTAACCTGTATGGAAAGGTAAAAATTGGTATTATTACAAATGGTTTTGCCGCATTACAAGAAGCCCGTATAACACGTAACTGTTTGTCAAAATACTTTAATCTTCTTATAGCGTCTGAACAAGTTGGTTATGCTAAACCACATCCTGAAATTTTTAATTTTGCACTAAATAAAATGTCTAACCCTATACCTCATAGGGTTCTTATGGTTGGCGATACTCTAGAATCTGACATTGTTGGCGGTATCAATGCTGGCTTTTCAACTTGTTGGTTGAATCATGATGGTCGCAAAACACCGCATGGAATTAACCCAGACTGGCAGATTACATGTTTAAGAGAGCTGCAGGATTTATTAGATAAATCATTGTAAAATCCTAATTGAAATAAAAATCCTCTAAAAGTTCAGTAGATTTAGGATAAATCTGAGTATATTACCCTGTCTTGATAACATTAGATACATAAATAGTATTAATTAGATTATGATGACCATCTATTAATAATAAAAAAATAAAAATTTTATCAAAAAAAATCCGCATACAACTAGTTATATAACTATATTACTAGTTACTGGGTATTTAGATTATATTTAATCCCTATCGGTACTAAAAATTAGTTGACGCAGAAAGGATAAATTATCATAATATAAAATGAAATATTAATCTTTTATAAATTGAGACTAAATTTCATAAATTACAATTTATATTTATATTATAATAATTTTATGTTAGCGGAAGTGGCGAAATGGTAAACGCACCAGATTTAGGTTCTGGCGCCGAAAGGTTTGCGAGTTCAAGTCTCGCCTTCCGCACCATTTTACTAAATAGTCAAAGCCAAATGGGGTATAGCCAAGCGGTAAGGCACCGGTTTTTGATACCGGCATTCCCTGGTTCGAATCCAGGTACCCCAGTCATTAATAATATTAATTATTACAACTTATAACAATATAAAATAAATTTTTGGCTACTTAGCTCAGACGGTCAGAGCACAGCACTCATAACGCTGGGGTCACAGGTTCGATTCCCGTAGTAGCCACCAATTATACTGGGGTGTAGCCAAGCGGTAAGGCGCTGGTTTCTGATACCAGTATTCCGGGGTTCGAATCCCTGCACCCCAGCCAAATAAGATTGATAATACAACAATTACGTCAAAAGAAAAATATACAACAAATCTATTATATTAATAAACCGTGATTATAATAAAATTGATAACAATCATATATATAAAATATATAAATTTTTGTTTTTATTAAAATACCACATCATTATAACTTGCATAATAATATAAATAGATTTTCATAAAAAATACTATAATGATTTTTTTGCATTTTCTTGTAATTTATTCATTGTAAATAATGTTAATATAAAATTTACTAAGTTTTAAAATATTGCTGGAGAATGATTGGACTAATAATTATTCTTATTCTAACAGGTAATACTTATACTTTACACTATATAACGCTCAATAGATCTTATAGATACTAGATCCCAAATATCACATTATCTAATTCTTTAAAGCATTAAGAGATTAATAATGTAAAGTATTTTTTTTTAATTTAAATGTATATACAGAGACCAGTTTAGTACTATTTTAACATTTCTTAAGTTATTTAGTCTTGCGTGAAATTATTTTTTTACTTTTATACAAAGTAGAAGATATCTATTTACGCAAGGTTCTTATAGTAATAATTACTACCTAGTTTTAACTATCATGCAGTGAGTTCAGTGAGTATTCTCACTATTATATAGTGTATTATATTAAGCATTATAACTGTATTAGTTATTTTTATTTACATAAAACTACTAATAATAACTTAAGTGAGTCGTTATTATTAAAAATAAAACATAACTCTTATAAACATCTGCTTGTCATCGCTATTATGGCGTAACATCAATCTTATTTTAGCATAAGCAATCTCTTATAAATACATAAATGAAAATGCATTTCAACAATATTAACATTAATTGTTTAGAATCTTATTCTATATCTTATGTTATATGTTATATAGAATATATATTAACACCTATATGCCTATATAGACACACTATCATTAATGATAAAGTACATAACATATTAGATCAATTACCTACTAGTTTTGCATAGTAGTGACGGTCCAGATATTTAATAAGTAATATTTTAGATCTTATACGATAAATTAATCATAAATAATCAATTATCTATAGCTTCTGATCACATATTAAACGACTAAATATAATTATCTATTTCTAAAATTTAATTAAAAATACTTCGATTAATCTATTAAAAATAAATAATAATTGTTATGTTTCCATTAGGCCGAGTTTTTTTTCTAGATAATGGATGTTAGCTCCACCCAACTGAAAGTTAACATCTGACATAATGTCCATCTGAAGTTTAATATTAGTCTTTATTCCATCAATAATTAACTCGGTTAATGCATTTTTCATACGGGCAATAGCTACATCACGGTTTTCTCCAAATGTTATGAGCTTACCAATCATTGAATCATAATATAATGGCACGCTATAGCCAGCATATACATGTGACTCCCAGCGTACACCAAACCCACCAGGAGCATGAAAACGAGTAATTTTTCCTGGACTAGGAACAAAAGTATGAGAATCTTCAGCGTTAATACGACATTCTACCGAATGTCCACGAATTACAACTTCTCCTTCTTTAACTGATAATGGATGTCCGGCTGCAATACGTAATTGTTCTTTAATTAAATCAATACCTGTAATCATCTCAGTAACAGTGTGCTCGACTTGAATCCGTGTGTTCATCTCAATAAAATAAAATTCACCATCTTCATATAAAAACTCAAAGGTCCCTGCACCACGATATCCGATATCGATGCATGCTTTAGAGCAACAATCTCCTATATATCGCCGCATTTTATCAGTAATACCAGGAGCCGGCGCTTCTTCTACTACCTTCTGGTGTCGACGCTGCATTGAGCAGTCCCTCTCAGCAAGGTAGATAGCATTACCATGTCCATCAGCTAAAACCTGGATCTCAATGTGACGTGGATTTTCTAGATACTTCTCCATATAAACTATGTTGTTATTAAAAGCTGCCTGTGCTTCTGTTTGAGTCATATATATTAATTGTTCTAAATCTCGATCACTCCTTACAACATGCATGCCTCGACCACCGCCGCCTCCAGAGGCTTTAATCATCACTGGATAACCAATACGATTCGCAAATTCTCTATTTTTACCCATATCCTTTGTTAAAGGCCCATCAGAACCAGGCACTGTAGGAATACCTGCTTTCTTCATGATAGCAATTGCTGATACCTTATCACCCATAAGACGAATAGTATCAGATTTCGGCCCAATAAAGATAAATCCTGAACGTTCCATTTGCTCAGCAAAATCAGCATTTTCAGAAAGAAAACCATATCCAGGATGAACCCCAACAGCACCAGTAATTTCTGCAGCTGAAATTAAAGCTGGAATATTTAAGTAACTTTTTACTGACGGAGGAGGGCCAATACAGACAGTTTCATCAGCAAGCAGAACATGTTTTAAGTCTCGATCCACTGTAGAGTGGACTGCTACAGTTTTAATGCCAAGCTCTTTACAAGCACGCAAAATACGTAGTGCAATTTCACCACGGTTAGCAATAATAATTTTATCCAGCATAGTTGCCCTCGTTAGTCAATGACGAGCAGTGGTTCATCAAATTCAACAGGTTGACCATTTTCAACTAAAATCGCTTTTACAATACCGGATTGCTCCGCTTCAATATGATTCATCATTTTCATTGCTTCTACAATACATAAAGTATCACCAGAATGAACTTTCTGGCCAACTTTTACAAATGCTGATGCATTAGCACTAGGAGTAAGATAAACAGTCCCAACCATAGGAGATCGAACTATGTAACTTCCTACTTCAGATAAATAAGATCTTTTCTGAATTGGTGTAATCATTGATGGCAGTTCAGTGCTTGTAACGGATTTCTGGGTTGTCTGCGCTGCATGAGTGTTATGTAAAACAGAATGACCGGTGTGATTTACCGTGCGAATAATACGCACTGACTCTTCGCCTTCAGAGACCTCCAATTCAGCAATGCCGGATACTTCAACTAATGTAATTAATTTTTTAAGTTTACGAATATCCATAAATGTTATTCCGTACTTAGTATAATTAGAAGGTGGCAGCGTTTTAATACGCTTGATTAAGTTAGGAGTATCTGTTAATAATCAGTATACAGATCTCATTATTAGAGACGAGTTAATATATATTGGATATCAAATATAGGCTGGTAAGCCTTAATGTTTACAGAAATACATGAATCTTCACTACTAAAGTGCTAAATATTATGTACATTTTTTAAATGTAGTATTTTTCTTATAAACTTAATGACGTATCATTTATTATTATGTCTATAATCTCATTATCTAAATTAAAATGTGCAGAAACACTATATCTAGATTAAACCGGGGTTTCTTGGAGATATTTTAGTAAGCTCAGTGATGCGGTAACGTTAGATATATCACAAAACCTCTCAATGAGGTCAACTTTTTTATATCTTATCATACATATTTAGGAGATTAATGTTAGCCATTTCTATAATTATACAAAATTTATTGATAATTATTTCTCTATTATCTAAGATTATTCAGGTATTACACAAAATACATGGCTATAACTATTTTGTCACCCTTTCAGATAAGATTTATAGTTATGATATAGAAAAAAGATAACTTTCTTATACATAACTGAATAACTTTCTAAAATCTCTAAATCATTAACATACACTATAGATATCTATATTTCACAAACTGGTCAAACCAGATTTAAAATGTTCTTCGGAGAAAAACACAGGAAGTATTATAAAAATTCATCAATAGTAATACATCTAATACAAGATTCTAATGTAAGATGTAGTTAGTATAATACCACATGAAGGGTATGGTAATCTACCAAACTTTATTACACACTATAGTATCACTTAGTATTACTTAATATTACTTAGTATTATTACTATGCCACATTCTCTACTAAATAAGGTACATTAATTTTATAGAAATAGCTAAAATACACTAAATACTAATTAAAGATAGAGGATGAAATATACTAAGTTATTACTTTTAAGACCTCTTAAAATATAACTATATATACTAAGAGACTATATTGCTTATCATATTACCAGAGATATAATATTTATTAAGATAAGTATTGATGGGACATATTGCAGTTTATAGTAGATAATAGAATTTTATTAAAACTAAATAGTGCCAGAAATATTCCGTCTATCATATATCTATTAAATAATGGAAAATGCACGCTGCTAGACTCAAGTATTAATTAACAAAATGTATAGTTCTGTCTATTTTATATCAAAGTATTTCAGTGACCTTCTGGCTCTAAGAGATTTTTGTTACTACCAAAGTGATTTTGTAAATAAAAGTCAGACTTATTCTAAGAATAGAATAATAATTTACTGACACAATAAAATAATAAGTGATCGTATACAAGTTAAGAGATAGCATACTACATTATTTAGAATACTAATAATAACAAGTAACAGAAAAAAGGTTGTGTAGAATTATAGTAATATATAAGATTGTTAGCAATTATTTATCAAACGATATCATTGAGACAAGAGCGCATATCATAGTAAAAATATTTGGCGATATTTCACTGAACGTTTTATGCTTTATAAAAAAAACTTTTAGAGAAAATTTAGTATATTTTACTAGGTAATGACTTTATAAATCAATTTTTTCATGTACTTAGATTTGTTTTTATTCAGACACAAAAAATGATATATAAAGCCGCTATATTTTACTAGATTGACTAATACATTTAACCAATTTCTCTATGATCAGGTAATTGATTTTTAGGAGATGTAATGACATTACCGACGATAAAAAAAATAATAGCTTGTATATGTTCGTTGGTGCTGGGTACTAGTGCACAGGCTACTGTGTTACTTAACAGTTCTTATGATGTGTCACGTGAATTATTTTTAGCTTTGAATTCTGCATTTGAAAAACAATGGGTACAAACACATCCTAATGATGTGTTAACTATTAAACAATCTCACGCAGGTTCATCTAAACAAGCATTATCTATTTTGCAAGGATTAAAAGCAGATGTAGTGACCTATAATCAAGTTACTGATATTCAGATTTTGCACGACAAGGGTCATCTTATCCCTCCCGATTGGCAAAATCGTTTACCTAACAGTAGTTCACCATTTTATTCTACAATGGCATTTTTAGTACGAAAGGGTAATCCGAAACATATCCAAGATTGGAGCGATCTTATACGTTCAGATGTAAAATTGATTTTTTCTAATCCAAAAACCTCAGGAAACGGACGCTATACTTGGTTAGCTGCATGGGGTATCGCTCAACGCATCAATGGTAAAAATATATTAAAAACTGAGCAGTTTATGAAAAAATTACTAAATAATGTAGAAGTATTTGATATAGGCAGTCGAGGCGCTACCACAACCTTTGTTAGCCATAAGATAGGTGACGTATTAATTAGTTTTGAATCCGAAGTCAATACTATTTGCAATCGATACTTACAGCAAGGTTACGAAGTAATTGTTCCGAGAAATAATATTATGGCAAAATTTCCGGTAACATGGATTGATAAAAACCTAACTCAAAACCATACTGAAAAAGTAGCGAAAGAATATCTTCGTTACCTTTTTACACCACCTGCCCAAAAAATTATTACTAATTTTTACTATCGTGTCAATAACGTGCAATTAATGAAAAAAAATCAAGATCGTTTTCCATATACAAAATTCTTGACAATAGAAAAAGATTTTGGTGGCTGGGATCGCATCAATCAAATGCATTTTGCTAGCGGTGGTGAACTAGATAAGCTCTTAGCGATGAGGCATGAGTAATCATGTTTGATACACAAAGTAAAAATGTTCTACCAGGCTTTGCTCTTAGCTTAGGAAGTAGCTTATTTTTTACCTGTATTATTTTACTACTCCCTATGAGCGCCTTATTAATGCAGTTATCACAAATGACCTTATCGCAATATTGGGAGGTTATTACTAATCCACAAGTAATTACTGCATATAAAGTTACTCTGCTTTCTGCTGGAGCCGCATCTCTTTTTAATACATTCTTTGGGATGCTCATGGCATGGATCTTAACACGCTATAATTTTACTGGACGTCTACTCTTAAATAGCCTTATAGATCTACCATTTGCTCTTCCTACAGCCGTTGCAGGTCTTACCTTAACAAAGTTATTTTCTATTAATGGTTGGTATGGGCAGTGGTTATCCTGTTTTGATATTAAAATTTCTTATACTTGGCTAGGAATTGCGATTGCGATGGCTTTTACTAGCGCCCCTTTTGTGATACGAACAGTACAACCAGTATTAGAAGAGCTAGGACCGGAATATGAAGAAGCTGCAGAAACACTTGGAGCATCTAAATTTCAGAGCTTCATTCGTGTTGTACTGCCAGAGGTAGGACCTTCGTTGCTAGCAGGTACAGTGTTATCATTCACCCGTAGCTTAGGTGAATTTGGTGCGGTAATTTTCATCGCTGGAAATATTGCATGGAAAACTGAGGTAACGTCTCTAATGATTTTTGTTCGTTTACAAGAATATGATTATCCAGCGGCTACTGCGATTGCTTCAGTAATTTTAATAGCTTCACTTTTTTTATTATTTACAATCAATATATTACAAAATCGCTTTGGCCAAAGAATTGGAGGACAATAATGCCTGAAGCGCGCAAAGCTCACAGCATGAACTATTCATGCATGAACCAATGGAGGCAGAGAACCTTAATTAGTATAGGGGTAATTATTTCTCTATTATTATTAGTAATGCCCTTAATAGCCATTTTTAGCACTGCCTTTTCTGAAGGACCATGGTCATTTTTCAGAAATTTGCGCGATGATAACATGCTTCATGCCATTAAACTAACTGTATTAATTACCTTAATTGTAGTACCGATTAATTTAATATTTGGTACTTTATTAGCCTGGCTAGTAACTCGCTTTACTTTTCCTGGTAGGCAACTTCTTTTAACTTTGTTTGATATTCCATTTGCCGTGTCACCTGTAGTAGCAGGATTAATGTATCTACTCTTTTGGGGTGTAAATACTCCAATTGGAAGCTGGCTAAATACACATAATATTCAACTTATGTTTTCATGGCAAGGTATGGCTTTGGTCACGACTTTTATTACTTGTCCTTTTGTTGTACGTGAACTAGTACCAGTAATGCTAAGTCAAGGTAGACAAGAAGATGAAGCCGCAGTACTTTTAGGGGCGTGCGGATGGAAAATGTTTTTTCGTGTGACCTTACCAAATATCCGTTGGGCAATTTTATATGGTATGGTTCTGACCAATGCAAGAGCAATTGGTGAATTTGGTGCAGTTTCAGTAGTATCCGGAGCTATACGTGGTGAAACTTATACCTTACCATTACAAGTTGAAGTCTTACATCAGGATTGCAATGATGTAGGCGCATTTACTGCTGCTACCTTGTTGACTATGATGGCTATATTGATGCTGTTGCTAAAAAGCGCCCTGCAGTGGCGATTAGAGAATCGAACTCAGCAGCGCAGGCGAAAGGAGAAGCATTATGAGTATTGAGATTGTGAATATCAATAAATTTTTTGGGAATATACAAGTTTTAAACGATATTTTTCTTAATGTCTCTTCCGGAGAACTTGTTGCATTATTAGGACCTTCTGGTTCTGGAAAAACAACACTTCTTAGAATTATTGCTGGACTAGAAACTCAAAACAGTGGTCACCTCAGTTTTCATGGCCGCGATGTTAGTCAAATACACGCACGAGATCGCCGAGTAGGTTTTGTATTTCAACATTATGCACTATTTCGACATATGACAGTATTTAATAACGTTGCCTTTGGTTTACAGGTCTTGCCAAAGTATAAGCGCCCTCCTGTCAGTGAAATCCATCAAAAAGTTAGATCTCTTCTAGACATGGTACAATTAGGACACTTAGCAAAACGTTTTCCAGCTCAGCTATCCGGCGGACAAAAACAACGTGTTGCTTTAGCGCGTGCGCTAGCAGTTGAACCTCAAATTTTATTGTTAGATGAACCTTTTGGTGCTCTCGATGCTCAAGTCCGAAAAGAATTACGCCTATGGGTTAGACAACTGCATGCAGAATTAAAATTCACTAGTGTTTTTGTTACACATGATCAAGATGAAGCTATGGAGGTTGCCGGACGAGTGGTGGTTATGAACCATGGTAATATAGAGCAAATTGGTACGCCAGATGAAGTGTGGCGCTTTCCAAAAACCAGATTTGTTTTAGAATTTCTTGGAGAAGTAAATTGTATAAACGGCTGGATTAACAATTCTCGCCTACAAGTAGGAGATTACAACTGGATTCTCACCAATACAACCTCATATCAAGGGGCTGTTGAATTATTTCTTCGTCCATGGGAGATAGACATCAATCTTCAAGCTAGTCTTAAAACACCTTTTCCTACAACAATATTAGAAGTGATTCCTCGCGGGCATTATTGGCAACTAGTTTTGCAACCTACCGGATGGAAAAATGATTCTCTTAATGTAGTACTAGTAAACGGAAATATCATACCGAAACGCGCTCAATGTTTATTTATAGGTTTACAAAATGCGCGTCTTTATCATGGTAAAACAGCACTACGTCCATTGTCATATGCTTAACCTATTACGTCATTCATTCTGGTCATTGAAAAACCTTATTAAAATCAATCAAAAGATGATTATTTTTACATATCACTAATAATAAAATCTTATAAAGAACTAAAGGTTTTTGTTATTCATTATATACATAACCTAGCTAATTAAATAGAATTCTTAAATAACTAGTCTAGTTAGTAACATTACATGTTTTATATAAAATTCAATGTTTAATATTAAAAGTTAAAAAATATGGTGACAACATTACTCTTTGGTACACTATTAGTTTGGTAATAATTACATATTCTGTGGAACCCATGTCATCAAAACGATACGCGAAATCTGTATTTTAAGATGCTCTTTAGCATTTAGTCTATGTCCTTATGATTAATTATTGTCTGTTTTAACAGAACAGATATCACATGAATATTATTGTAAAATAATTGCTATTAGCAATAGAAATACAGAATAGTTACTCAAACTATATATATAAAAAAAGATTCAATAAGTTAATAAGTGTTTGTAAATTAAAATATTCAGATAAAATTACTGTAATCCTAATTAAATGATATTCATCTCAAAATCTTTATCTATATTAATACTAGAGATAAATTCTATTAATTAATTTATTTAGTAATAATAGCAATTTACCGTATCGCTAGTTATGCTACACAAAGAATTAAGTTAATTAATACATCAGAACTTCTATAATAGTGACTCAATTGTAAGAAATTATAAAAAATTCTTCATTTAGAAGAAACAAATTAACTCTATACAGTGAATTTATATAACATTATTATATATTAAATTTTGTTTATATTATTTAATATACCTATTGCCAGGCTGTCTTAAAATAAGACATGAATACATTCCAAACTCTATGACAAGCTATAATGAATAAAACTAATCATAGTGTTAAAAATTAATAATTAGATCTGTAAAACTAGATATATTATCTATAATTAGTGCATCTATTAGATCATCTACAGCACGTAGAAACTTTTTATTAGCTATTAATGTATATTATACAGCACTATTTAATAGAATTAGATAACAGCATTAAAATAAGAGGCATGATTATGCGTACTGCATATTGCGGACAACTCAATCAAACCTACATAGATCAAAAAATCACGCTATGTGGATGGGTGCACCGTTATCGTAACTTAGGCAGCCTTATCTTTATTGATATGCGCGACCGTGAAGGTATTGTACAGGTTTTTTTTAGCCCAGATTATTATCAAACTTTTTGTCTTGCTGGTGAACTACGTAATGAATTCTGTATTCAGATTATTGGTAAAGTCTGTGTTCGTACTGAAAAAAATAAAAATAAATCTATGTTAACTGGTGATATTGAAGTATGCGCAACAAATCTATCTATCATTAATCGCTCCGAATCAGTTCCTCTAGATTTCAGTAAAAATAATAGTGAAGAAGCACGTTTAAAGTATCGCTATCTAGATTTAAGACGTCCAGAAATGGCTAATCGACTAAAAGTTCGCTCCACCATTACCAGTATAGTACGGCAATTTATGGAAAATGCAGGTTTTATTGATATAGAGACACCAATGCTAACTAAGATTACACCAGAAGGTGCTCGCAACTATTTAGTCCCTAGTCGCTGTCATATCGGTAAGTTCTATTCACTGCCACAATCACCACAATTATTTAAACAGTTGTTAATGATCTCAGGATTTGATCGTTATTATCAAATCGCAAAATGTTTTCGTGATGAAGATCTGCGCGCTGATCGTCAACCAGAGTTTACGCAAATTGATGTCGAAACCTCATTTATGAATGCTAAAGAGGTAATGGCAATCATGGAGAGTTTAGTACATACCTTATGGTTAAAGATAAAATCTGTATCATTACATAGTTTTCCAGTGATGACCTTTGCCGAATCAAAGCGCCGCTATGGTTCAGATAAACCAGACTTACGAAACCCGATGGAGTTAATAGATATAGCTGATTTTATACAAAATATTGAATTTTTAGGTTTTTCCAAACCATTAAATCATGCGATAGATCGGATAACAGCATTATGTGTCCCAGGTGGAGCTAAACTCACGCGAAAACAAATTGAGTCCTATGTACAATTTTGCAAAAACTATGGTTTAAACAGAATATCTTGGGTTAAAATATATCATCAAAATAATGGTCTTTCTGGCATCAGAGGGCCTTTAGTAAAATATCTAAATATAGAAATAATAGAAAAGCTATTAGATCGCACTAAAGCGATTGATGGGGATATGATTTTTTTCGCTGCAGACCTCACAGATCCAGTCACTAATGCACTAGGCGCTTTACGCACAAAACTAGGTCATGAGCTAAATATTAACAATAACTCTGCTTGGGAGCCACTATGGATAGTAGACTTTCCAATGTTTGAAGCAGATGAAAAGGGTAATCTAACATCAATGCATCATCCTTTTACCGCCCCTAAGGCAATGTCAGTGGAAAAACTAAAACGAGCACCAGAGAACGCAATCGCTAATGCATATGACATGGTAATTAATGGTTATGAAGTTTGTGGTGGATCCGTACGCATAAATGAGTGGGTAATGCAAAAAACAGTATTTGATCTTTTGGGTATTTCTGAAGACGAACAAAATCAAAAGTTTGGCTTTTTTCTTGAAGCATTAAAATTTGGCGCCCCTCCACATGCTGGTTTAGCTTTTGGCCTTGATCGTCTGGTCATGCTGTTAACTAACTCAGATAACATACGTGATGTTATTGCGTTTCCTAAAACTACTTCTGCTATTTGTCCAATGACAAATGCTCCTTATACTGCTCATCCATTTTTATTAATGGAATTAGGGATTAAAACTTAAAAAATACTACAAAATTAATATTGAAAAAGCAGAGATGAAGACAAAAATTTTTAATAAAAAATTGTTACATCATTAGTACATCTGTCAATAAATAGTGTACCTTGCTAAGGACCGCCTGATGAAAATAATGCCACATTTTATACAGATCAAAATAATTACATAAAATAATCTAATTAAAAATTATAGTTTAAAATATATGAGATGTTTTACTTTTTATTAAAACAGTCTAGTATTAATACTGAGAGTGTATCTCTATGTTTAAATATAAAAAAAACTCGATCATCAAATCATCGCTCGTTGATACGAACGTATACTTAAGTTTTTACACTATACAACATACATAGCCATCTAAACAGAAGTCATATCCAAGTGAAACGTATAACTAATATTAAAAATATAAAAATGATACAAAATCATATTAATAACATGATCATATCAAACTACATTGAGGTATATCAAATGAATTTTATTGAACTTTTAGAAGCGTTCATCGGTATAAGTATATATAAAGTATAAAACTTTATTACAATAACTCATCAACATCACAAGATCGTCAAGTGTTACTGTGGCTATTTCTTGCGCCACTGAGTACCATCTATACTATCTTCTAAAATAATACCCATATACCTATCAAGATAATTTCGTATAAAGTCAGCTTTCCTCCAGTTTTTATTTTTTCGAGCGTCAATACGCATCTGGATAAAATTTTCAATTGTTGAAAGTTGATAATCTTTACAATAAAAATGATTTTTTTTTAAAAACTGATCTGGATCTTGCTCTAGCAAACCAAGAACACTACCAAGAAAACGTAGACGCATCGCTAAGCTATTTGCTAACCTCTTATCAGTTATTTTTTTACGATTAATTTCTCGCGCTAAATCAAAAAGAACAGCGCAAGCTACTGGGGTATTAAAATCATCATTCATTGCTTTACAAAAACGCTTTTCAAATTCTTCACCTGAGCATATGTTTGTGTTGTGCTCTGTATTCTGCAAAGCCATATAAAGACGCTCAAGTGCAAAACGTGCTTGCATTAAGTTATTTGTATTGTAATGTATTTGACTGCGATAGTGACTTGATATTAAAAAATAACGTACAGTCTCTCCATCATGATGCTTTAATATTTCACGTATAGTTAAAAAATTATTGAGAGATTTGGACATTTTCTCACAATTAATCATAACCATACCAGAATGCATCCAGTAGTTGACGTATGGAGTGTTGTGAGCGCAAGTAGACTGAGCAATTTCATTTTCATGATGCGGAAACATAAGATCTAATCCACCACCATGAATATCAAAGTGATGACCTAAGTGTTTATAATTCATTGCAGAACATTCAATATGCCAACCTGGACGACCAGGACCCCACGGAGAATTCCAAAATGGCTCGTCTATTTTTGATTTTTTCCATAAAACAAAATCCAAGGGATTCTTTTTTATATTAATAAAAGAAGTCACTCTGACACCAACATTTAAGTTAATCAAGTTTTGCCGTGAAAGAAATCCATACCTCGGACTTTTATCAACAGAGAATATTATATCGCCATTATGAGCGATATAGGCATATTTTCGCATTATGAGTTTTTCTATTAGTAAAATCATTTCTGCAATATAATTGGTAGCATGTGGCTCATAATTTGGTAGTAAAATATTTAGTGCTGATAAATCCTGATGCATCTCATGAATCATAGATTGAGTCAGGCATGTAATCGATCTTCCTTCATGATTAGCACGTTTAATGATTTTATCATCAATATCAGTAATATTACGCACATAATTCAGGTTATAACCAAGATATCGTAGATAACGCGCAATCACATCAAAAGCCGCAAAGGTCCTTCCATGGCCAATATGACAGAGATCATACACAGTCATCCCACAAACATACATACCAATCATACTACTATGAATAGGTTGGAACTCCTCTTTAGTTCGACTTAAGGTATTAAAAATTTTTAGCATAGTAATATTCCATGATAAAATAGAGTAGTATATGAATAGATATATTATACAATATACAGAGAAAACATTATCAAAAATATATACAAGTACATATCTGTCAGTAATACTTTATTTATTTTAATATATATTTTTATCAAAAAGGCATACTAATTATTCAATACAAATCCTATGGTATCTAATTAAATTCTTTGTTCTACTCAAAATATCTATAATCTAAATAAAGTTAAACTAATGGGAAGTGATTATTAAAATAGTACTTAAACTGATTAAAATTTTATAAAATTCTGAGTGATAGTAATCAATTCTTTTGTTCTATCGCTACATTATATGTAGATATCTTCAGAAATCCAGACTAACCAGATGGCTTACTATCATACATTTGTTTTTATATCTAACCTTGTAATCCTATGTTCTATATCAAAATAATAAATCGTATTATGCAATTTTATATGATATATAATTATTATTAGAGCATTGTAATATCAATATAAAATCTTAGCTCCATTATTACTCATTTTACTGCATAGTATTGTCTACTTTTAGATTCTAAGAGAAGATAGTTACTTATACATTATATAATATACTGTTAATTATTTACTAATTATGCAAAATACGCTTTTTATTTCTGATTTACATTTATCCAACCGATCGCCAAATGTTACTTCTGGTTTTTTAAAATTCTTAAATTATGAAGCTCGATACGTGGATGCGTTATATATTTTAGGTGATTTATTTGATTACTGGATTGGTGACGATGACCCGAATCCATTGTATGATGATCTGGCTTGCTTTCTTCGTCAGTTATCTATTCCATGTCACTTTCTTCATGGCAATCGTGACTTTTTATTAGGTAAACGTTTTGCGTGCAGAGCAGGGATGAATTTGATACCTAATGAATACGTTCTTGAAATATATGGTCAAAGATTGCTAATTATGCATGGTGATACATTGTGTACTAACGATATATTTTATCAATTATATCGGAAAATAGTACAATGTCGGTGGATGAAAAATTTATTTCTTACTATACCAATATATACCCGAAAACATATTGCATCAATCATTAGGGCTTGTAGTAAGCAAATCAATAATAAAAAAAAGATAGAAATCATGGACGTGCATCCTCAATTAGTTACTGATATAATGCGTGCATATCGGGTATCAATACTTATACATGGTCATACTCATCGGCCAGCAGTTCATCAATTAGAAATATATGGACAACCTGCTCAGCGTTTAGTATTAGGAAATTGGCATCAACAAGGATCCATGGTTAAAGTAAGTCATGATGATATACAACTTGTTACTTTCGCTTTATAAGGAAAATAATCTCATGCACGCAGTCGCATCTTAGCTATAGAAATACACCCCTTAACTCTTATTACTTATGAGACTCTCTTGTCTTCTCTCGCATTATGCAACCTATTAGGTTGGTTACTAATAGTAATATTTTAAAATCATGAGAATGATCATATATGCCACAAATATCTAATATAAACTGTATTGCAATTATTATGGGTTCTAAAAGTGACTGGTCTACTATGAAACACTCTGCCGATATCCTAACTCAATTCGACGTTCCATTTCATTGCGAAGTAATATCAGCCCACCGAACACCAGAAAAGCTGTTTAGCTTTGCAGAAAACGCTAAAGATAACGGTTATCAAATTATTATTGCCGGTGCAGGTGGTGCTGCACACCTACCAGGGATGTTAGCAGCTAAAACACTAATACCAGTATTTGGCGTACCAATACATAGTTCTATATTAGGAGGGATGGATAGCTTATATTCTATTCTTCAGATGCCGTCTGGTATTCCAGTTGGAACATTAGCTATTGGGATCGCTGGAGCTACTAATGCAGCTATTTTAGCTATGCAGGTTCTTGCGTTAAACGATCAACAATTAGCTATAAGGATAGAAAGATGGAGGCAACATAAGACAGATGAAGTGCTCAAGAATCCGGATCCGAGGAATTAAAGATGAAACTGGTTTATGTCTTAGGAGATGGTCAATTAGGTCATATGTTGCGTCAAGCTGGTGAACCACTTGGAGTAACCGTTCATCTTATTGCATTAAATAGCGATCTCCAAATGTTTTCAGTTACTAATAGTGTTATTACTACGGAAATAGAATACTGGCCAAATACAGTGTTAACTCAAAAGTTATCTAAAAGCACCTCTTTTGTAAATCGCGATATCTTTCCAGTATTAACTGATCGTCTGAGCCAAAAAAAACTACTAAACGATCTTAATCTAGCAACAGCACCATGGGAACTCCTATCTTGTAAAACGCAATGGCCTCAAATATTTTCTACTCTTGGTCAACAAGTTATCGTTAAATGTCGTAATGGTGGTTATAATGGACATGGTCAATGGCATTTATGTCTTGATAACACCGAAACGGTACCAGAAACTATGTATGGCAAATGTATCGTAGAAAAAAAAATTAACTTTTCTAATGAATTATCTCTTATTGGTGCTAGAGGTCGTAATGGAGATACAGTATTTTACCCTCTTACTTATAACTTTCATCAGAACGGTATTTTACGCGCAAGTGTAGTACTAATAAATGACAATACGCAACAAAATATAGCTGAACATATGTTATCTATGATAATGCATAAATTAAATTACATTGGCGTTATGACTATGGAATGCTTTATGACATCAAAAGGTTTACTAATTAATGAATTATCGGCACGTGTTCATAATAGTGGACACTGGACACAAGATGCTGCTTCCATTAATCAATTTGAATTACATTTAAGAGCTATTCTTGATCTTCCTTTACCTACACCAGTAATATATATGCCGGCCGTGATGCTGAATCTTATTGGCATTAATTCTCGTATATCGTGGCTTGCTGAACCACGACTACATTTACATTGGTATAACAAAACTGTTTATCATGGCCGTAAGGTCGGTCATATTAATCTAGTAGATGTTAATCCTGTTGTACTTAACCAAATACTCAATTCTCTTCTACCAACCTTGCCGATAGAATATGCCGACTATATTATGTGGGTAAAAAATACACTATTTCAAAAATAGATCTATGTTTAAAACAATCTATATTAAGGAACACTTATATGTTATGCTTATAAGCATTTTATTATTAGCGTCTACTCTTGCTTAGACATTTTATTTTAAAATTTCATATATAATATTAGTAAATATTTACACAATCATTTGGTTCTATTCCTGACAAATTCTTAATATATTATATAATATAATTATTATATCAAAAGCTCACTGGAAATACAAAAATAAAAAAATAAATTTTTACTAAAAAAACACAAAATCAATACTTAATATATCGCACATGATACTATCTAGTATATAGATAGATACATTATAATATGTCAATCAAAAAAATCAATGTTAACACTAATATAGCTTGATACTTATGCATATCTCTTCATTTGCTAATCAATTTTCTAATTGTTTATGAGATAATCATAACTCTGAATTCTAACTAATTAAAGTGAGTTTTTATAATAAATAAAATCTTTTAGTATTCGATCAAATATCTTAATATTTTATTATAATACCATAGAAGACGTCTATGTTTACATGTAATATACATACATCTATAAATTAAAAAAGATCTATAATTACTTCAAAATAAATATGCAAAAAATATATCAAAAACTAATAATATAAAAATTTAATGTTTCACTAGAATATTGAGACACCTAACTTAGGATAAAAGTTATAAATAAGTATTAATAGATATTTTTTGTGTTAGAACAATATTTCTAGTAAATTTAATTAAAAAATAATACCTATTATAGCGTTAAATTATTTTAAAAGACTATAAAACTAATATTATGTCAAGGCTGATATTATTACTCTACGCTACAATATCTTAAATATGACTGATGAAAAGATAAAAGCCTTACTTCTAAGTTATTACTGATAAATATAACAATCTTAATATCAATAAAATAGAAAATCTAAGAAACATAATTAATATATTCCTGATAAGATATATTAATAGTTTACCAGCAACCAAATAATATCGAGTGTTCTTGATATATAAGTATATGTAACATGGACAAAAATCATTGAAATTGATAATATTATATTAAATATCTTAAAAATATAAAATAATATAGATCTTATCTATACATGTATAATTAATAAAAATATGAAAAATTATTGCATAATAAGAAGCATCTAGTCCTTATTATGTATATTTTGATGGAATAATTAAGTTTATATCAACTAGCAAAGAAGTACTCTCATATCTTACCATTCTAGAGGTTAAGTCATTATAACAAAAATCATTATCTTTAATCTCACAGATCTCAGTTAATATTGGATTTAACAATGATAAATGATCAAATCATACCTTTATATTTTACTGATGCCGCAGCAAGTAAAGTGAAAGATCTACTTCTTCATCAAGATAATTCAAATTTAAAACTACGCGTGTATATTACTGGAGGTGGATGCAGTGGATTTCAATATGGATTTACTCTAGATGACCAGGTTCATAATAATGATATCACAGTAGAAAAATCTGGAGTAATGTTGATAGTTGATCCTATGAGCCTACAATATCTAATTGGAGGTTTAGTAGATTATACAGAGAATCTAGAAGGATCCCGCTTTGTAGTAAGAAATCCAAATGCAAAAACTACCTGTAGTTGTGGTTCTTCTTTTAACATCTGAATTCATGATTCAAGCTAATATTAGTATGCCATATTATATGGTCGTATAAAATTTTTATCTACAGCTATCCATGCTACTGATTAGATAGCGGTATCTTATAATCAGGATACAATATAATAAATATTTCATTACGCTATAATAAGTACATTAACACGATAAATATTGTAGTATAGTAAAAAATAAAAACTTATAAAATAAAGATACTTGAACTAAAGAATCACCGCTTGTTATTAGATAACATTATAATTCAAATGAACTGCAATCACTAATAATTTATTAACATGATATAAAATATGATTATATTACTCCATGCAGTCTGTCTTGATAAAGGATAAAAATAACTATTTGAGCTTAAAATACACTAAGAGGTCTTAATTGCCTCATGCGATTAGCTTAAAAAATTCTAATTAAAATTATAATAAAATATTAACAAAAAAAATATAAAATTTTTATTATTAATATAATTATATTACATATATTTTTTAACGATTACAAAACAATACAAGTTAACCAAGAAAAATGAATAATTTTTAATAAAATGTAGACAAATTAAAGAAAAAATATTTAACTCAACTACACTAAGAAGAATTAAGTTTTATAAAATTTTTTTCTATCATCCTGATTTGTATCTATATAATGTTAGGTATCACAATAAATACGAGCTATCATAAGTGGACGCAATACAATAGATTTACCACTTCTTTTATATTAAAGATTATTATATTATAATCATGATGAGAGCAAGAGTTCTGATGTCGCAATTACCAATTGATTTAAAAGGTAGTAGTTTTACATTACCTGTACTGCATTTACGTCATACTGACCCTTCTATTATACAAAAAGCGCTCAAGGAAAAAATTAGTCGCGCTCCTAATTTTTTTAATAATGCAGCGGTGATAGTAAATGTTTCAATCTTGACGAAAGAAGTAAATTGGTATCAAATAAAAAAAGCCATTTTATCAACTGGTATTTTTATTGTTGGTATTAGCGGTTGTCAAGATGAACAATTAAAAGACATTATTATACGCTCTGGCCTTCCTGTATTAAATTCTTCTCAAGTGCATACATCTATTAAAGAGAGCGTGACTCCTGCTAAGTTATTTACAAAAACTCGAATCATTTTCTCTCCAATTCGCTCCGGTCAACAAGTATATGCTGCAAATGCCGATTTAGTTATCATTAATAGTGTCAGCGAGGGAGCGGAGGTACTTGCAGATGGTAATATTCATGTTTATGGAGTAATGCGCGGTCGTGCATTGGCTGGGGCAAGTGGAGACGACAGTTGTCAAATTTTTTGTACCAGTCTATTTGCAGAATTAGTATCTATTTCCGGTCATTACTGGATAATGGAACAAATACCCAATGATTCTATTGGTTGCGCCTCACGCCTATATCTACAAGATGGTATCTTGACTATTCAAAAACTCAACTAAGCATCTCTTAGTTACCTTGTCTTTTTAAGATTGTAAGGAAAACTTATATATGTCACGCATAATTGTTGTTACGTCTGGCAAGGGCGGTGTAGGCAAAACCACATCCAGTGCTGCTATTGCAACCGGTTTAGCAAAGAAAGGTAAAAAAATTATAGTCATTGATTTTGATATTGGTTTGCGTAACCTTGATGTAATCATGGGGTGCGAGCGCCGTGTGGTATACGACTTTATAAACGTTATACATGGTGATATCTCTCTAAATCAAGCTTTAATTAAAGATAAAAATACTAAAAATCTTTTTATTTTGCCTGCCTCACAAACCCGTGATAAAGATGTGCTAAGTCGCTCTGGTGTCGAAAAAGTTCTAGAGGATCTACACAATATGGCCTTTGATTTTATCATCTGTGACTCACCAGCTGGCATTGAAACTGGTGCTCTAATGGCGCTGTACTTTGCTGATGAGGCTATTATTACCACCAACCCAGAAGTATCTTCTGTGCGTGATTCTGATCGAATCCTCGGCATTCTCTCGTCTAAATCTAGGCGAGCAGAAAATAATATAGAACCAATTAAAGAACATCTACTGATAACACGCTACAACCCAAGACGGGTTAACTGTGGTGATATGCTCAGTATAGAAGATGTTCTAGATATCCTACGTATTCCGCTAACTGGAGTAATTCCTGAAGACAAATCAGTACTACGTGCCTCGAATCAGGGTAAGTCAGTGATACTTGATCCTAAATCTAATGCAGGTCAAGCATATACTGATACTGTCGCTCGCTTACTTGGAGAATCACGTCCATTTCGATTTATTACAGAAGAAAGAAAAAACTTTCTGCAGCGCTGGTTTGGAGGGTAAACCATGGCCTTTCTCAA
Source organism: Candidatus Erwinia haradaeae (assembly GCF_900698985.1). GTDB lineage: Bacteria > Pseudomonadota > Gammaproteobacteria > Enterobacterales > Enterobacteriaceae > Erwinia_E > Erwinia_E haradaeae_B. The sequence continues at coordinate 514,782 of NZ_LR217730.1, read as the reverse complement.
TTATTTTATATCCCGTAAAAAAAATACAGCTAGCATAGCGAAGCAGCGTTTACAAATTATTGTAGCAGAGAGAAGAAAAGGAGAGAGCGAACCACATTATTTACCTCAATTAAAAATAGATTTATTAAAAGTAATTGATAAATACTTCATAATTAATCCGCATATGTTAAATGTGAAGTTAGATCAAAAATATGAAGATATCTCCATTCTTGAGTTGAATATTACATTTCCTGAAACAGATACAAAAAAAAATCTTTAGTTACGATTTCTTATGTTTAGACCTGCTATTAAAATTTTGATCTTCATTATACTTAAAGAAGAATATATATGTTTTATAATAGAGAATATTTTATGATCTATCAAAAATCTATACTACGAAATTTTATAAAAAAAGTAGACAAGATAAATTCTGCCAAGTAGAATATTATTTTGTATATTTTGCACTCGTAGCTCAATTGGATAGAGCGCTGCCCTCCGGAGGCAAAGGTTACAGGTTCAAATCCTGTCGGGCGCACCATCAAAATTATTCTGCAGTACTTAAGATGACCATCTTGTACTGGTAAGGCTAAAAAAATAATATAGTTATTATGGTGGCTATAGCTCAGTTGGTAGAGTCCTGGATTGTGATTCCAGTTGTCATGGGTTCGAGCCCCATTAGCCACCCCAGATTTATATTTTATGCGAAGGTGGCGAAATTGGTAGACGCGCTAGCTTCAGGTGTTAGTGTCCTTAAAAGACGTGAGGGTTCAAGTCCCTCTCTTCGCACCACCTCAATGAAATAATATTTCATCCTCTAATGATGACTTATTTTAGAACAATATACGGCGAGTAGCGCAGCTTGGTAGCGCAACTGGTTTGGGACCAGTGGGTCGGAGGTTCAAATCCTCTCTCGCCGACCAATTGATAAATTTGTTAATAAAATATGTTTATTAATATATAGTTTATATTTATAGAAATAAAAAATTAAAATTTTTATAATGAAAATAACTTATAATATTACATTGAATAATTTTCAAAAAAGTCTCACGGAAAGAAAAGATAAGAGATAAAAAGAACCACTATCAGCGTTGATATTAAAATAAAATATAAAAATCTTCATGACATCTTCATATTATAATAATAAACCGGAGCAAAGTATCGCTATGAAAGTTGGAATAATTGGAGCCATGGAAGAAGAAGTAAATATACTTCGTCATCAAATAAAAAAAAGAAAAAAGATATATTTATCTGGTGCTGAAATTGATAGCGGGATATTAGGTGGAGTAGAAATTTTTCTTATAAAATCAGGTATCGGTAAAGTTTTAGCAGCATTAAGTTGTACATTATTAATTAGCCTATATAAAATTAATATACTTATTAATATTGGTTCAGCAGGAAGCCTGCATCCTAAATTCAAAATAGGAGATATTGTTATTGCCAGTGCAGTCCATTATCATGATGTAGATGTCACAGCTTATGGTGGTCAATTAGGACAAGTTCCAAATTGTCCTTTTTTGTTTTACGCTGATCATCATTTAATGACTATCGCGGAATCTTGTATTCAAAAGCTAAATCTTTTTGCGATTCAAGGAATTATAGTTACCGGAGATTCCTTTATTCAAGGAAATGAATCACTTCAACGCATTCGATATTCTTTTCCTGAAGCCATTGCAGTCGATATGGAAGCTGCTGCTATTGGTCATGTATGCTATCAATGTAATATTCCTTTTATTATCATACGTTCTATTTCTGATTTTGCCAACAGTAGATCACCTAACAACTTTCATACTTTTTTAAATGAAGCCGCGCAAAAATCCTCATTAGTGGCTAAAAATATATTAACTTATCTTATATAATACAGAATAGTAAATTTACTATCTATCATTATTTCCCATAATTATAAAGTAATTTTTTATATAAAGATCTATAAAAATTATTTTAAGATTGTAATTCATGCTATTCCATAATGAACTGATTCACTATATAATGAAAAAATATAAGATTAGTTAATATGAATTTTTAGCTCTTCCTAACACTTTTCTTTTATTACATTTCTGCATCAAATGTATAATTTACTTATGTATCCTATATTCTATATAAATATAGAATATTAACATGTTGTTAAATGATTATTAATGCTATTAATATATGTATTCACTATCACCAGTTTTTGTATTTGATATTTAGAAATAGGATATAATAATGTTTGATATTGGAGTGAATTTAACAAGTCAGGAATTTATTAGGGATTATGATAAAGTAGTACAGCGTGCACATGAAGCCGGAGTAACTGGGATGATTATTATTGGCACAACTATGTTAAATAGTCGTCAAGCAATCATACTGGCCGAAAAAGATGTGAAGTATTTATGGTCTACGATTGGTATTCATCCTCATTATGCTAGCACATGGTCAAAAAAAATTAACTCTGAAATGCGTAAATTAGTAATCCATCCTTGTATTGTAGCCGTAGGAGAATGTGGTCTAGATTTTTATCGTAATTTTTCTACAAAAAAAGAACAAATGTATGCATTCCAAGCTCAGATTGAGCTAGCAATAGAGCTTCACATGCCAGTTTTTTTGCACTGTCGTAATGCTCATAAAGATTTTATGTCGATTCTTTCACCTTGGATTCCTACTCTAAAAGCAGTTTTAGTACATTGCTTTACAGGAACGCAATCAGAATTGGAGGTTTATTTAGAGAATGATTTTTATATTGGTATTACAGGTTGGATATGCGATACAAAAAGAGGAGCAGACTTGTGTAAATTAATACCTTTAATCCCATCTAATCGTTTAGTGATAGAAACAGATTCACCTTGGTTAATACCAAAGGATATTTTTCCTATGCCATCCTCTAGACGAAATGAACCTAGTTTTTTACCCCATATTATGCAAAAAGTTGCTATATTACGCGAAGATAATATTGTAAATTTATCTCATCAAACGACTTGTAATGCCCATGCATTATTTAATCTCTCATCAAATATTAGAGATATTATAATTTAATTTTATTTTTTAAAAATAATCAGTAAATCACTTTGAATCGATATTTTTATAAATTATAATATTACAGTTATAGTAATTATTCATAATTATATATTTACAGAATATATTTTATATATAATGTATTTTTGCATTCTGTTGATATAATTACAGATAATATTATTATAGAAAATCTTTTCTAAACTGTTATGCACTATCGTTTTATGAAGGATTAATATTTTATAAAATTCAACCTTTATAAAAATATATCTTAAGATGATTTATTGATAATTGTTATAGTAATTTTTTTTGAATGAATACTCAATATTCTTCTACTACGGAAGAAATATTATCAAAAACAAAAATCAAAAACCTTATTAAACCTAAAATATTTCGTGTTTGTTTGCACATAATAATTCATTTTAACTATACATCAAACAAACCGCTCCTAGTGGTATATAAAAAAAATAAAATGACTTATATTTCAGTCACACCTGTTATCTTTTAAAGATACCTATTAAATTTTATTATTAATTATAAAAAACACAATTTTATCATATAAATTAGTGATATATGTACCATATTAATATAATAATTTTGGTGCGTCCGAGCAGACTCGAACCACTGACCCCCACCATGTCAAGGTGGTGCTCTAACCAACTGAGCTACGGACGCATTAAATAAAAACTAAATATTTAAAAGATTTTAATAATAACATTAGTTACATGTTAATTTTAAGAATGATATCTAATATCATACTACAATGTCTACCTTACTATAAATATATTCTTATAAAAATATGTCTGATTATTGTTAAATAATAATAAGCTACAAAATAAATTATACGCTTAAAGCGCTTCTTTTACTTCTTTATGCTAAATTAATATCTTGTTCTATATGTAGAATTGAATAGAATCTGTGCCTAAACACTAAAGATAATTAAAATTTTTTAAAATATAATCAATCTTAATATAGCAAGTTACTAACATTAATTATATTATTAAATAATATTACTATAATAAAAACCTTATTCCTAATAAAATAATAAAAAATTAAGATAAAAATAGGTATCTCCATAATATGATTAAAAGAAAATTTCATGAAAATATAATTTTTAATTAAAAACACCACATACATATTTTTAATTACAGTAAAACTGTATGATTAATTATTACTCACTTGTATGAATCACTTGTATAGAAAAATTTTAAAAAATCTTAATCATATAAAACTCTAAAACTGAATAGAAAACAATATATCTACACAAGGCATCAATCCTTAAATATATCTTAAATTATCTTAAAAGATAAAGCTCATCTATTCTAATGATATTTAAGTAATATAAATTATATTAACATACAATATTACATACTACCTATCTCGCGATATCTTAAACTAAAATTTTCAATATCATATATAAAACATGGACCTTCATAGTTATTCTGAACTTTGCATTTTGTAAAAAATCTTATTACATAATGCTAATATTCTTTTATTCAATGCTATCACAATACAACCCATCTAATAACACTAAACGCACATGATATAATATCTATATATCTATAAATACAGTAGTTATATTCTATGCGATTATTATTGAATCAGAATTACTAACACGATTACTCACTCAATAATATTTAATAAATAAAATTTTCTACCATAATTTTAATTAATCAACTAATACTACTATTAAAGTGTAAATTTTTAAATAAATCTCCACCTATGATAAAATATAATTTACTTTTAATATGAGTAGAACCTTGTCGTAAATATTAATTTACGCCAATTATAAGCTTATTTAAAAAAGTAGATTAATACAATATTGTATTAAATATCATTTTTAGTTTAAAGAAGAATCCTTATCGTATATTTGAAAAAATTTTATAGCATGTTTTCTAATGATGCGTTCATTGACTTGGTTACTATTAGTGCTCTACTATAGACAAAAGAATAAGGAATTATACTTAATCAACCTTCTGTTTTTTCTATCCGTTATAATTGCACTGGATCATCTAAAAGCATAGAAGTAGTTGGTAATAACATAAAAAATATCTTAGGTCGCACTCCTAGCAATATTTTTATGATTCTATCCATGAAAGATGAGGTAAGGGCTGATTCTTTTGCTACCAAAACAATACTCTGACACTTTATTAAACAAATGCACAATAACAGTTTTTGACGCCCCAATCTAAAAATAGCTATCTACATTCTAGCAGGAGACAAATAAGTAGAGCATTGTGCAATTTATGATCTATCCAAGGTACTGGTGCACATAAAGTGCTCTTGATGGAGAAGTTTATGCAATTTTCTATTGTCACAAGAGTGCCAGTTTTTAGAGTAACTGGTTGAGTGGTAATTGATATTAATAAAAGGCCTGCTAAAGCTGAAGTAATGTTATTAAATAATGTAGTACATTTTTCTTCTGTTCGTATTGGTGATGATCGATTTGATGAAGTGATCATTAACTATTTTAGGCATAATCATGGTTCCTTGATTAGCTAAGCCACTACAGGGCGCATTAAGTATTGCCTTGGTCCTGCCTATCCAGAAGATGATACACTAGAAATTGCAGCACGAACATGCACTTTAGTTGAAAGTATTCCACGTAGTGTTACTTGAAACTTTCAAGAGATTTTAGAAGCCATAAAAGAATCATGAATTGGTATTATTAGCGCCATCATGGATTCTTTAGAACAATTCCCACCTGAACTAAGAATCTGATATTTTTAAACGAGGCATGATCTTATCTGATAGAGAAGCTCTATTGCAAAACCTTGATCACTTATTAATAAAAACAACTGGAATTCCAATGGTAATTGCAGAAGATCCGCTAATTTTGTGTAACGCATAACAACAAAAAAAGCTTTAAAAATAATTAATGTTTATAGCGAAGACTTATTTAGTGAATATCAATTTACTAATATAGATTCGCTGAACTATGCATGATTATAGGTGTGTCACTAAAAACTCCTTAATATTGGTAGTATTTAGAACTCTATGTCGTCAAATGGAAAGTCCGTAAAAAAAATATCAATATGGAGTATTTCTTAATAACTTAAAATTGCCAGAAATTTAGACTATTGAACTAACCCTATAATACAAAAGTATTAAGTCTATTCTCTGGGTTTCAAGAAAACAAAATATAATTATAACAATCAACTTTTAATAAAACATTCTCCTGGTTCTTCTGATGCAGTAAATCCATATATCATCATAGGATCTTGTATCCTAATTATTATTAATATACACCAACACATATCTTTTTTTGAGCACTCTAAAACATTAAATATAATGCTCATTCAGAACGTTTTAAATTTATGAATCCAGTGTTCATTAAAAATTCGTCTTTAAAGTTAAAACCCTTAATTACTTACCATTAAAGGTTAAATCACAATTTTTATATCTAACTTATTCTATTCAATTAGGTCAACAATACTCTGCGGTTTGTGATCACTTTTAATGTGTGCTAGAAAATCATTAATGTAATTATCTATATACATAGTGGATTCATAACCCATAGTCATCCCGTATTGTTCAAATTTTGTTAATGCTATATACATTGTATTAAGAATACTCACTAATAAAGAGTTTTTATCTATACACATTCCTGTTTCTTCTAAGTCTATCCAACTGTTTTTAATCAAAATGCTATTTGCTAGTTTTTTCATTGACAGATTAATACCAGCACCGATTACTACATCTAATACATTTTCAGTTTTCGTTTTAATTTCTACTAAAATCCCAGCTAATTTACGATCATGCAAATAAATATCATTAGGCCATTTTACCCTAATATCTGAAACACCTTCTTTCTGAAGAATTTTTGCGATAACAATACTAATCAATCGACTTAGGCCTATTGCTGGCACTATTAAACTCTGATCTAAACGCCAGTACATGGAAAAATATAAATTAGACCCAAAAGGTGAGAACCATTGCGCTCCATGTTTTCCGCGACCATTCTTTTGGTATTCAGCTGCACAAGTATCACCTGATTTTAAATAAGATACAGTATCTAATAAATATTGATTAGTTGAGTTAATAACCGGTATGACCGCTAGGCGACCACCTAGTAACTCTTTATTAATTTTTTGTTCATTTAAAAGTTGCATCGAACATGCAAATCTATAATATTCATTATCTAATATACAAATATGAATATTCCACTCTCTTAACATTGCTATAAGATATAAAACCTCCGAACAGCTTATACCCATATAATAGGCAAGCTGGATTTTTGAATACACTTTACCATCTGATAAAATTTTAATCAGCTTAATTCGTAAAGTGCAATCTTTCATGTAATTACCTCTACAGAATCTATTTTTCCTTGAGCAGCGATAAAACAAACCTCTGGCTCCAACCAAATATTAAATTTCTCCCCTACACGTCGACGAATAATACGAGCTAAGTTTATGATATCTTGACTACTGGCAGCGCCGGTGTTAATGAGAACCAGCGCCTGTTGATTATGAACAGCTGCACCACCAACCCGATATCCTTTGAGTTCGCATTGATCAATTAATCCAGCAGCTGATAGAATAACATCACCATTATTTTTTAGGCGATATGGTATTTTTGGATGCAGTGTTAATAAATCAAAAGCGGTCGGTGATGTCACTAAAGGATTTTTAAAAAAACTACCAGCATTACCAATGTATTTTGGATTAGGTATCTTACTACGGCGTATTTTACAAACAGCATGAAAAACCTGCATCGGTGTAACTGTTTGCGGGTTAAGCATTTTTAATACACCATAACTTAATACAGGCTGCCACTTTTTTATTAATTTAAAACCTACAGCAATAATAACATAATGATTTTTATAACGATGCTTAAAAACACTATCACGATATCCAAAACAGCATTCATCAACTTTAAGTCGTTGATGTGATCCATCATTTAAAAAAAGAATATCTACATACTCACAAACTTGTTTTAATTCAACACCATAAGCACCGATATTTTGAATCGGGGCTGAACCTACACAACCTGGAATTAGTGCTAAATTTTCTAGCCCAGCTAGACCTTTATATAACGTTGTTTTAACTAATTGATGCCAGTTTTCTCCAGCCCCTACATGTAGCAACCATGTGTGAGTTGTTTCTGTAAAACTAATACCTTTTATACGATTAATGAAAACTTTTCCTTGAAAATCCTGTAAAAAAAGTACATTACTCCCTTCACCTAAAAACAATATAGGTTCACTTCGTCTGACGCTCTTGTCCAAACTTTTATAAAAGAGAGAATCTACATTATGTATAATAGTTACGTTATTAGCATAAACATCAATACCGAATGTATTCCAAGGTTTCAGTGAAGCTCTTTGAAAAGACATGCTAAACCTTTCTGTAATTAAACTAATAAAAATGCGCTTTTAAAATACAAGTGACATGCTATTCCTGTTAAAATGATTAATTTATAACAATATATTGGTAATATTACTGTATTCATAATATGCTGTATATAATATTACTGATAATATAAGGATTAATTAATAAAAGTTCTGCTTATGTATTAAAGTATCTGCATTTCAAATATACACATACATATATATGTATACATGCAAACAAAAATAAATATATAAAATTTTCAAATATTTTATATACAAAAAATATTATCACTGCGTAACATGTAAGTTATTATTAATTATTTTAAGAAAACATTATGATACAAAAAAACTCTAGCTTATAATTGTGCTATCTTATAATAATTAAAACCAGAATGTTAACAAAAAATAATTATTTTATACCAGAAGTAGATATACACGTGTTGCTAAAAAATATCTATTTTTGTCTTAGACTATTTTACAAAATAAAAAATAGTATTAAAGAGTCTAAATAAATAAATTAAAAAAAACCTATTTTAAGACAACATAAATATCATTTAGTAATTAATCTTGAAGATAAGATAGATCTTTATTTTTAATTTAAAAGATTTATATATATTTAAAATATGTGAATATATGTAGATAAGCCGATATATGATAGATAAATAGACACGATAAGTTCCTTTATGTAGCAAGATTCTAGTAATACCATTACTATCAGATTGTAATATAACTTAATCTGTTGTAAAATTAATATTTTATATGTTTCTTTATTAAATTATAATATTTATTGATTTCCTTTAATCTATGCAATGTGCGCAATCAATTTACATGCTAAGTAACATTTTATGTAATCTGGAGTAAGAATGTGTTCTCGTAAAGAAATGGCCAATACTATTCGTATATTAAGTATAGATGCAATACAAAAAGCTCAATCTGGTCATCCAGGTGCACCGATGGGTATGGCTGACATTGCAACAGTTCTATGGCATGATTTTTTAAACCATAATCCTATGAACCCGTCTTGGATTAATCGTGATCGCTTTATTCTTTCCAACGGGCATGCTTCTATGTTACTCTATAGTTTATTGCATCTTACTGGCTATAATTTACCAATGAGCGAGATAGTTAATTTTCGTCAAGTACATTCAAAAACTCCTGGTCATCCTGAATATGGATGCACTATAGGCGTAGAAACCACTACTGGTCCTCTCGGACAAGGGATAGCTAACGCTATAGGTATGGCAATTGCAGAACATACACTTAGAGCTCAATTTAATCGTCCTGGTTATAATATAGTAGACCATTACACTTATGTTTTTATGGGTGATGGTTGCATGATGGAAGGTATTTCTCATGAATCTTGTTCATTAGCAGGCACTTTAAAACTAGGAAAGTTAATAGTTATTTATGACCAAAATAATATTTCCATTGATGGGAAAATAACAGGTTGGTTTACTGATGATACAGAGAAACGCTTTAAAGCTTATGGTTGGCATGTGCTGCCTAATATAGATGGTCACGATACTAATATCATTCATCAAGCAATCAGAGAGGCTAAAGAAACTGATGATCGACCTTCTCTTTTAATGTGTAAAACTATTATTGGGTTTGGTTCTCCAAATAAAAGTGATACACATTATATTCATGGATCTCCGCTCGGAGAAAAAGAAATCGCGCTTACTCGTAAAAAATTAAATTGGCAATACGAACCATTTAAAATACCACAATATATATATAAATGTTGGGATGCAAAAGAGTCTGGTCAAAAAAAAGAGAGCGCATGGAATAAAACATTCTTAGATTATTCAAATGTTTTTCCTAAATTAGCGAAAGAATTTCAAAGACGAGTAAATAAAGAGTTACCACTAAATTGGAATTGTAAATCACAAGCATTCATTAAAAACTTACAAAATAACCCAAGAAATATTTCTGGTCGTGAAGCTTCTCAAAAAACTATTGAAGTTTTTGGAACATTATTACCAGAATATCTCGGCGGCTCCGCTGATCTCACACCTAGTAACCTCACAATGTGGTCTGGATCAAAATCTATTAATGAAGATATAACAGGTAATTATATTCATTTTGGAGTACGTGAATTTGGCATGACTGCTATTGCTAACGGAATTTCTTTACATGGTGGATTTTTACCATATACTGCTACTTTTCTTATGTTTGTTGAATACGCTCGCAATGCTGTACGTATGGCGGCATTAATGAAAATCCGACATATCATGATTTACACTCATGACTCTATTGGAGTAGGTGAGGATGGCCCAACGCACCAACCTATTGAACAATTGGCAAGCTTACGCTTAACACCAAATCTGAGCACCTGGCGCCCTTGTGATCAAGTAGAATGTGCAATTGCATGGAAACATGCCGTGGAACGCAATAATGGACCGACAGCATTAATTTTATCACGTCAAAATCTACCACAGCAAGCGCGCACAACTTCACAGTTATCTAATGTTTTTCGCGGTGGTTATATCCTAAAAGATTGTATCGGTTCTCCACAAATAATTTTTATCGCTACTGGATCTGAGGTAGAGTTAGCGGTAATTGCATATAAACAACTTACAGAGGAAGGATATAAAGCACGCGTCGTATCTATGCCATCTACTGACACCTTTGATATGCAAGCATCTGATTATCGCGAACTGGTATTACCAAAACATATTACAGCACGTATAGCAATTGAAGCAGGCATTGAAGGTTTTTGGTCAAAATACACTGGACTTAATGGTATAATTATTGCTATGACTACATTTGGTATATCAGGACCAGCCGTAAAATTATTTTCATTATTTGGTTTTACTATTCAAAATATACTTACAAAAACCAAAGAATTATTGTCATTCTCTTAATCATAAAATAAATCAGAATACTTTCAATCTAAAATAATCTTTAAAATATAAATGATCTTGATTTTTTCTATTTTATTTTCAATAAATGTATAACAAAAAACTAATATTTTCAAAACAATAAAATTTAAAATATATGATAAACTATTTTATAAAATTTTATAACTTATTTTTCACAAAATGATAAGTTATACCAATCTTACTTAATACAGTCTTATCCTATAGCGAAAATTTAATAAATATTAATAGTATTTTCTTTTAGTATATTTAAAATAAAAATATCGCTATTATAATCAAAAACACATATAATAAATATTTTTACATTATAGCTAATCTATAATGTTTTATATACTAAAAATGTGAATAGTATTCTTATGTTTTTTAAAAAAAATACTCTTATAAATTCAAGATGCTCTAAATCTTCTCTATAAAATATATATACTTAAAAAGAGATCGATATCTTTGTAGATATATTAGAATTTTTAAATTTCCATATCTATGTATCTATACATTTATATATTTATATTAATAAATATTAATAGTTTAATTCTATCAACAATAGAAAAATTAAATGCCCCTTTTAAAAAAAATAGTCAATGATATCGATCATCTTTTTTTTATAAATGTTTTTTAGTAAGCTGCTGTAATATATCAACGAATCTAATCAATATCTTAATTTTATCAATGTACTAGATGTGCTATATATAGATAACTTGTCATAATAAACTCTTTATAGAATAAAAATTAGCAGTTAGTTTGATCGTACAACATATAAATTATATTATGCATTAATATTTTATTATTATCATAGTTAAGGCTGAAATTATATTAATGTAATATTTTATTAACTAACATTATAAAAAATAGTTTTAATACTGATTGATAAGAAGTTATTTTTAAAAAATTTTATAGTATTTACTGCAAAATAGTATACTCACATAACCCCTTGCTAACTAAAATATAGATTTAAGTAAAAATAGTAAAAATACAAAAAGTAAGTATTATATTGAAAAAATAGTCTAGTCTTTCTATATCTCATTTTTTATCACTAAGTCACACAATGATTAAACATATTTCTTATTATATAATGGTGCATAATAGTTATAGTGATTTTTTATCAAATATAGTTATATATAATAATGTAATGAAAATTACAAAGAGGTTTTTATGTCCATTATTACCATGAATGAGCTAAATTTGATGGGTAAACGCGTTTTAATACGTGCTGACTTAAATGTACCAATCAAGTCAGGCATTATAACATCTACCGCGCGTATTCGTGCAGTACTGCCAACGATTCAACTGGCATTAAAAAAAGGCGCTAGCGTTATAATTGCCTCTCATCTTGGTCGTCCTACTGAAGGGGAGTATAATAAAAATTTTTCTCTACTGCCAGTAGTAAACTACCTAAAGTCAGAATTTGGAAAAGCTCAGGTCACCTTTAACGCAAACTATTTAAATGGCATTCACTCAGAAAAAGGAACTATTATTGTACTAGAAAATGTTCGATTTAATAAAGGAGAAAAAAATAATGACCCGCATCTTTCACGTAAATATGCTGCGCTATGCGATATATTTGTGATGGATGCTTTCGGTACAGCGCACCGAACAGAAGCATCAACACATGGAGTTAGTCAATTTGCAGCTACGTCTTGCGCAGGACCACTATTATTAGCAGAACTAGAAGCTTTAGAAAGAGCCCTTACAAATCCTGCACGTCCGATGGTAGCTGTGATTGGTGGCTCTAAAATATCTACTAAGTTTGATATATTACGTACACTAGCGAAAATCTCAGACACTATCATTGTTGGTGGAGGTATAGCTAATACTTTTATTGCTATAGATAATCAGGTAGGAAAATCACTCTATGAACCAGATTATCTTCCTATTGCCAGAACACTACGTGATAATTTTTCTATATCAATACCTATAGACGTTCGTGTTAAAGAAGGATCCTCTAAAACTTCTGTACCTATCGTAAAAAAAATCTCTGAAGTGACAAAAAACGAAGAGATTTTAGATTTTGGAAGCCAAACCGAGCTCTTAATGGTTCAATTATTAAAAAGCGCAAAAACTATTCTCTGGAATGGTCCTGTCGGTTTATTTGAACATCCTGATTTTCGCCACGGAACAGAAAAAATTGCGCATGCTATTGCAAATAGTAATGCGTTTTCTATTGCAGGTGGAGGTGATACATTAGCAGCGATTGATTTATTTAAAATTCAAGATAAAATTTCATACATATCAACTGGTGGTGGTGCATTTTTACAAGTTGTGGCCGGTAAAGAGCTTCCTGCGGTTTCTATCTTAAAAGAACGTGCAATTAATCTCTCTCATGGGTAGTGCATATACTTGACAATCTATTGTCATCCTCATTGTGGTAACAATGTATTATTAATGCCTAAAAAAAGACATGCATTAGGAGAAATGAATATGTATAAAATCTTAGATTTTGTAAAACCAGGTGTTCTTAATGGTCAGGACGTACAAACAATTTTTCAGATAGCAAAACAAAATAACTTTGCATTGCCTGCTGTTAACTGTATAGATACGTGCTCTATTAATGCAGTTCTAGAAACAGCTGCAAAAGTAAAAGCTCCCGTAATCATTCAATTTTCTTATAATGGTGCAAAATTTATCTCAGGAAAAGGTTTTTTATCAAACAACTCGCATAGTGCAGCTATTTTAGGTGCTATTTCAGGTGCAAATCATGTACATTTAATGGCTCAACATTATGGTATACCAGTTATTTTACATACTGACCATTGTGCTAAAAAATTATTACCATGGGTAGATGGACTCTTAGAAGCGGGTGAGAGCCATTTTAATCGCACTGGAAAGCCCTTGTTTTCTTCTCATATGATTGATTTATCTGAAGAAGATTTAGAAAAAAATATTGATATTTCTAGTAAATATTTAGAACGTATGTCAAAAATTTCTATGACCTTAGAAATTGAACTAGGATGTACTGGAGGTGAAGAAGATGGGGTTGATCATACTTATATAGACAACTCTACACTATATACACACCCAGAAGATGTTGAGTATGCCTATAATACACTCAGAAAAATTAGTACAAATTTTACCATAGCAGCTTCTTTTGGAAACACCCATGGTGTTTATAAACCTGGTAATGTAAAATTAAAACCACTGATTCTTCGTGATTCCCAGGAATTCATTCAGAAAAAATATAATTTACAACATAATCCACTAAATTTTGTATTTCACGGTGGTTCTGGATCGTCTATTGCTGATATTCAGGAATCTATCCGATTTGGAGTAGTAAAAATCAATATCGACACAGATGCACAATGGGCTTCTTGGCAAGGTATTCTTCAGTATTATACTAATCATCAATACTACTTACAAAAACAACTTGGCAATCCTGAAGGAAATGATCAACCGAATAAAAAATTTTATGATCCACGAAAATGGTTACGCGCTTCGCAATCTTCTGTAGTAAGTAGACTAGAACAAACATTTAAAGATGTGAATTCTATTAATGTACTATAAGTTAATTATTAAGAAAAAAGTGCGTATATATTTCTATATCATGAAGTCATAATGTTTCATTAAAAGCATGTAACAAAATGAACGCATATAAATATATACGTATAAAAAATTAACTGTATCTAAAATATTAGATGAATTCATATTACCCTAAGTTTTTGACTACAAGATAATGTTTGTAATATAATCAAGTTATATTTATAAATTAGATAGCAATCATGGTTTTATTTATAAAAATCTTTCAAACGTCTATGATTAATGTAAAACTTCTACAAACAGTACACTATATATCACTCATACTACATTTATTCAGATTCCATCAATATTCTACATATAAGTTAGTTACGTAAACATATACTATTACTATAATATATGGAGAAAAAATCATGCTACTTAAATAAAAAATAAAACTTTTTTATATTCTTAATATTCAAAATAGAGAATTATTTTTAGTTTATATTCCACAATCTTGATTTTACACATCTAATTAAATATGCCATGAATGATCATCAAAATACAGTATTATCGTTATTATTGTAATAAAACTCTAAACATATAAAAATAAAAACACTTTAAATAATACCAATGTTCATTTTAAAATACTGAGTATATCACATATCTTCATATAATATATTTTACGATCAGATAATAAAAAAGTATTAAAATTTTTATCCTTCAATCTTTAATAACAATTATAAATTACCACACCTGATAGTAACAATATGAAACTATCTATTAGAAATAGATATTATATTAAAATCATTTTTCTGCTTATTTTTAAAATAAAATTCCACTAATTTAGTATATTAAATATATATACTATTATATAATATTAAATATTATCAATTTACATCTTTAATAAACTATAATTAATCTGGGTTCATTATTACAATTTTTATTATAACACGGTGAAACTATTTTACACATAATTACATTTAGTAATATATATACTAAGAATACCTTGAAAAACAAAATTTATCTATAAAATAGTATTTAAATATTAAAAATTAACTTTATTATATGTATTTGATGCATGATTAAACTTCAATTAACCATAATGTTCATCATAAATATTGTCTAAAAAAAGAAATGCTAAAATACATCCAGGTTTTTATTTGTATTTTATTTTTTGTAAATAACTTTTATCATATCTTGTATTATACGACTAGTGAGATATCGATATAACTTAGCAATCACCTAGGGAGATATTAAAATCAGCAAAATTATATGAATTTATTACGTATGTTAATAAAAAAAAATATAAATATAAGCTAGAGTTCCATCAATCATATTTTAAAATGTAAATGTATAAATAAAAAACACTCAATCATGTGATCTAGACCCTGAATGAATCACTTGAGATTCAAAATATATTTTTATCCTAAGATATATATTAAAATTTTTCTATATCTTCTAGAATATGCTTCTTTTTTGGATAAAAATATATCTATTATACAGATTCGTGACAGACCCTATTATATATAAAAGATATTTCTTCTTGTTTTCTAAAAAATTATTAATAATCTAGTAGGCAAACTTATTCGCACTATGTCTTTATAAAATTTCTTGTTAAATGCCAACAAAAACTTCTACACAAACTTCATTACAACATTATAAGGTTTTATGTATCTATGCTCAAAAACATGCTAAAAATATGCCAAAAAATATACTTAGAGTAGGATCAATGTCATAGAGACTAGCATGTGTTTATGTCGAAAAAACACTAAAGGCTCGCAATTGAATTCCTTTTTACTACTTCATAAAAGTTATTTTTATATTATTAACAAAAAGCATACAATATAGGTTACTAAGCAAGATTACCTCACACAAAACACTAGTCTCAGAAATAAAAACAATATATGTATTTTTCTTCCTTGACTATGAAAGGAGATATTTTTTAACGAACAATTTACCCCTATCATACACACAGATATTATTTCATCAAAAATAATATATCATAACATGCAACCTATCTGCTTGCTAACACAAATATTATATTTATTTGTCAGACCGTGAAATCTCATAAAGCTAACAAAATAACGAAATTTATTATCACATTTCATTACTTTACTATTATTATTTAATATACATTCATAAATCTCCATATTAGGATCGACGGACGGATTGATAATTAGTAATCAATTAAACTCTATTCCGGCGTAACGATTATATAAGCGACACAATAAATCTGAAAAATAAATATTTAGCCTAATTGTTGAAACGACCATAAAATCATTGCCAATGCTATGCATTTTTAAAAAATAAACTTTTGATATACTCAAGGCTGCATTATTTACTCAGTGAGTACTAAGTCTTTCTTAATTAGAGTAGTCAAAATCACACTATCACTGATAGTCTTGCATAAATTAAAATAATTTATGGAATTATGAAAATAGTTTTTTATAAGTTTACGGGAAATATCAGGTGAACCTTTAAGACCGCACCCAGTCAAACTGGTAATCATAATAAAAAAAACTAATATTTTAATTATTTTTATTGCCATAATCTAATGTATGTTCCTCTGTCTAATATTTAGATTATTAGAATACTCTTAACTTATGCTCAAAACTTAATAAAATTAATAATAAATCTTGTGACAAAAAAAATTCAGTGTATATATGATCATGAAATATACAATATAAAAAATTTTAGAAAAATATATTTTACATCACTCTGTAAAAATTCTTCTCCGAAGAAACTAATATGAATAAATATTATGCGTATTTTTTTCAAAAAAATACAAAAAACATTGATAGTATTTTAGCATGTGAATGTAATTTTAATAAAATTAATTTTTTTATTATGAGAAATAATGAAAATTTTAGTATATATAAATAACTTATTATGCAGTATATAATATATAACTAAAATATCAAGATGAATTACACCTCTAGTAGTTATACTAGATATAGTGATAATGATATAAAAAAGATCGCTGAGTTAATACATCTAATACGTTATCAAATACAACAGCTCACCCTAAAGGTTTGTAATACTGCCATTACTCCTAAACGCATATTTAGAAAAATTTTTTATAACATAAAAAAATATGAAACATTAAGTTTAATATAAATTTATCTATACTAAATAGTTATTATTATTTCTAGTATAAACGCTTCACTCATATACACGATATATAACATTATAGTTGACTTAAATATCAAAAAACTTAAAAAACATATTATATCCTATTCGTGCTCTATGAACTATAGATGAGCTTTCTCTAATTAAATAATACAAATTACAATATTAATATTTAACGCGTTGTAAATCTTTTAGTTTAACTTCAAGTATGCTATACATATATATTTCATATACTCACATTATGATCTGTATTTAAATATAAAATCTAATTATTATTAACCGTACAAAATAAGAATTCAAATTCAAATAACTTATTAACTTATAAAAGTAATTGATGATATTATTGAAGAACATATAACTAATAATAATTGTTAAATCATTAAATATTATAAAATAATAATTTTTTATTTTATAATGTATTGTTTTAGAATAGTGAATATCATCCTATCCTATATATAGGATAGGATGATATTCTAAAATATCAAATATTACCTGTGATAAATCTTCTGCAAAAATCTAGAAAATATTATATTTTTAATATAAATAGGTTATACAGCCTTGAGTGACTATTTTAGCGTTAATTTATAAAACATTAAAAAATCTAACACAAAATTATACATTACCTCTTCTTAATATAGCACATTTAAAACGCATCTACTGAGTAAAATTTTTAATCAATATTTGTGTACTATAATCAAAAGATAAATAATCTTGAGAGATAATCAATCGTATTCAGTATAATAATGCTTACTATTATGTTTACCTTATTCTTAAAAACATATTAATGATATTGTTAATTCAGAAAAATATTACATAAACATATGAGGGTAAACTAATAATATTATACCAAATAAAATAATAAATGAGGTACTCAATGAATGCATATCTAATCGTCATAATTTTATCTAACGATAAAAAAAGTGTAATACATGAAGAATACTATATACCTACATTATAATTTATAATGACTATAATTTTTATTAACATAAGATTAGATAAATTAGATCCTTTGCTATTTTTATAAAAATTCTATATGTTATAAATGAAAAAAATCAAACTTAAGCTAATTTAATTGATTTTAAAAATAACAAGCTAATCTCTATTGATTTAGATTATTTTACCTCTCTTTTACTCTAGATTTTTAATGTGACTGTAATAGTTGATTGAACTTTTCATATTAATATAAAGTTATTTAAGAATACATATACTATCTATGCAATATATTTTGTCCGCTAAATATCGAAACTTTCAGATTTATTGAATACATGCATTCTATTCTATTATCAACTAATAGTCCTGTTAAAAATTGGTGATGTCATAAGTATTGGATTTTAATGGTATCAAACATGTCAGATAAAATTTTTAAAATTATTACAAGACAGAGTCCGTTAGCCTTATGGCAAGCGCAATATGTTCAAGAGAATTTACTTTTACATCATCCCGGTCTGTGCGTAGAACAGGTTCCAGTTATGACACGCGGGGATCTTATGCTTGAAACTGCACTTACTAGGATTGGTGGTAAAGCAATATTCGTAAAAGAATTAGAACGTGCTATATTATTAGGCCATGCTGATATAGCTGTACACTCAATTAAAGATATCCCAATGAGCTTTCCAGAAGGATTAGGCTTAGTTACCATCTGTGAGCGTGAGTCACCAAACGATGCATTTGTATCAAATAAATATTCATCTATAAATTTACTACCACCCAATGCAATTATCGGCACATCAAGTTTAAGGCGTCAGTGCCAACTGCATTCGCGACGCCCAGATCTATTAATGCAAATAGCACGGGGGAATGTAGGCACCCGCCTGAGCAAACTAGATTCTGGCCAATATGATGCTATTATTTTAGCTGTAGCTGGATTAAAAAGACTAAACTTAACTCACCGTATTCGACAATCCATACCAGTAGAAGAGTCTCTACCTGCCGTTGGTCAGGGGGCAATAGGAATCGAATGCCGCCTAGATGATTTGAGTACAATAAATTTACTGACCGCTTTAAATCATCCTGATACAGAAGATCGCATAAGAGCAGAGAGAGCCATGAATGCTCGTCTAGCAGGCGGCTGTCATGTACCTATAGGTAGTTATGCTGTATTAGAAGGTGACACCCTCTGGTTACGTGGACTGGTAAGTTCACTAGACGGTACACAGATAGTACGCGGAGAATATCGAGGATCCCGAATAGATGCTGAAAAAATAGGTACGTTATTAGCAGAGCATTTATTGAATAGTGGTGCTCGTGAAATCCTTCATTCTATAACTCGGGAAACTTTATTAGCATGAATATCTTAGTTACTCGCCCAACACCATCAGCAAATGAGTTAGTTGGATATCTTAGAAAGCTAGGAAAAAAAGCTTGGGCGTTCCCACTTATAGAATTTTTTCCTGGATCTCAGCTAAGAATACTTCCGACGCGACTTCAAAAATTAGGCAAAGGAGATCTAGTCTTGATTCTCTCTCGCAATGCCATTCATTATGCTAAACTTATTTTAACAAGTGAAGATATATTATGGCCTCAAATGTTAAAATATTATGCCATTGGACGCAGTACTGCCATAGCCTTTCACGCTGCCACGGGATATAAAATTTTCTGCCCGAATCAACAAGAAACTAGCGAAACACTTATTCAAGCTTTATCTACACAAGCTATAAAAGGTAAAAATATTTTAATTTTACGTGGTAATGGCGGAAGAAATTTACTCCGAGACACTTTACTAAGCTATGGTGCGCAAGTAGAACTCATTGAGTGCTACCAACGTTGTGAAAAATTTTATTATGGTGAAAAAGAGGGCAAGCGTTGGCGTCAAAAGGGAGTAGATACAATAATAGTGACTAGTGGTGAAATGTTAATGCAATTGCACTGTTTATTTACAGACACAGATCGAAAAGAATGGTTACTAAAATGTCGACTCATAGTAGTCAGTGAACGTTTAAAAATTTTAGCTAAGATGCTTGGATGGAACGATGTTTATGTTTCTAATGGCTCAGATAACAATACATTATTAAACTTTATTTTAACTTATACTTACTGAATGCCTATGAAAAGTTTGAAAAATTTCTAAATATTTTTATAAAAAAACTTATGATGTTATGTATTTATACTAAATAACACATTTATACATCACTGCAATTACAATATATCTTATTTAAAAGGCTAATTATAACTACTTTAAAAATTTATTAAAAATCCCACAATGCAATTATTATGTCAACTTTAAAATACAGATACTATGTTGAAATTGTGGCAATAATTTAATATTTAAACCATTTAATATTACTATTATCGATACATTCATTTCTTTACTTTTTCTTGGTTAACCCTATCGAATTAATGTTACTTGATGCATGTGATATCTAATATATATGTGAAAATACTGCATATTTCTATTTATATTCACGTACACATACTGACTTTGTACCGTAACAGTGTCTCATTAAAAGTAATTTCTATTTAATAGAATATAATTGATAATTACAAAATTACTAAATAAAAAACCTTAAAATTACCAAATGCATATTCAAAAATAAGTCATTTACATTAAATTATCCCATAGTATAGCTCAATAAAATTTTTAATATGAAGATCACTTATTACTCCTGTAGAACTATAAGATATCATATTGAAAAAAATTATTTATATTCTTTTAGTAATATTCTTTTCATTTATAAGATCCTTATTTGTTTTAACCGTTCATTTATCTATACATAAAATATCTACATATAGATTAATATTCTATATTAACATAATCTTATTTATTAATTATTTTACCATAAATATAAAAATATATAATCAATAAAAAATATATATGGAGAAAAAGTCAATCTTAGTAATTCTATTAATATTAGTAATAATAAATATTAAAATTAAATATATTGTAATCAATAATACCATACTGCACTCATTACAGTCTTTAATTTAAATAGATAAATTATTTTTAATATATTACATGCTTATGTGCATTTCTTAAAAAACAAACTGTATATTATTAACATATAATAAGACTTGATTATAATAAGTTTTCGAGCATTTCTTCTCAAGAATCATCCTGTTTATCTTAGACACTTACCTAATTATTAAGCATTAATCAACCAAAATTAATATATCTATAATACAATTATAAGATTAAATCTGCTTAAAATATTCTATAAATTTTTAAAAAAAAGAATTGAGAAATTAAGACACTATAAAAAAACATAATCCTTCAAAATAAATATGAGAAAATTGTTAAATTAACCTAATTACCTCAAGTACGGTGAAAAAATGTAAATTTTTTAAATGGTATGCCAATTTAACAAGTCTGATGGTTCTCATATAATCTTCGCGTAATACCTTATTCTAATACTTTTTCTCTATAAGATATAAATCTATTAGAATGAATAGTGAAAAAATAAAAAGTTCAGAAAATTTAGTTATGCTCTCATGAATACTAGGTATTCTTTTTCATTATATTTCTAATTCAAACTACTTAACTCTAAACGTATTCAATATAATACTTAAATAAACTGTAATTCATCCATTTATTTTTCTCTAGTATGTTCAGCTCTCACTAAAATTTTTTGACTATAGATGCTGTATAAGCGTATAATCTTAACTTAACTAATTTAAAATTATTAGCATAATAGAATGGTATTATCTCTTAGTTAGTATTATTAACAATATTACTATAAATCTAAATAGATCTTAACTATTATCCAGTCAATATCTCCATCTAAGAACTTCTATGCATAATCTTTTAATAATATCACAACTTTTACTTGTATGCTAAAACTACATTTTATATTAATAATAACAAAAATTATTTATATATTTTTACATTAGGACTCATTAGAAATGATTACTCTAAAAATACATTCATTAGAAAATTAATATACAAAACTATAAATTTAATAGTGTACTGTATTTTATTGTTTATATATATCTTTTCATCGCTATTCTTTTTCTCCATAATAGCCCATCATTACTATTTTTCCATAATTAATTGGTTCTTAATATGTATTAAATATTAGTTTTGATAAAAAACAACATTTTTAGCTAACATGCTAATTATTATTTAGATAACTTTCAGATGATCCGTATATAATAGCTTCTTATTATATGCCTTTAGTTAAATATTACCTGCAGTATGTACTGGTATACCTATTATCTCTATATTTTTTTTCTTTAAGATAGAGCACAGATAGTATGTTAAATATTTTTTATCTAATACCTTCAATGTGTGCAGACATTTATTAACAAAACTAATATTAACGTTGCTATTATTGCACTAAGTTCAACCTACCTTTGTACATATAAAATTATACTGTCATAAAAAATTATTAAAACAGAACAGTCTTTTTCACTGTTTATTAGTATACTCACTAATTTTTTTTACAATAGGTAACAATACAAAGTCTACTGATATCTATGCAGCTATATATCACTATTTTAGTTTACTAAATCTAACTAAACTGAAGTATATCATCTTATAAAATATAGCTAATTAATTTAACACTAAATGAAGTAATATTTTATTAAAATTATATCTTATAACGAGTCTTGAAAGTAATTTTTATTACTCGATACACAAAATATATAACATACCCCTCCTAAGCTTAGAACGGTAATTCTAATTCAAAAAACCAAAAATTAGAGTTATTATATATAATAACAATTTACAGAACATAAAATTTACAAATATATCATATTTTTATATTTAAAAATTATCTACGCAATATAGGTCTGAATAAACTTTTAGATAATCAGCAAGAAAATTTCATACTACTTATATAGAGTTATAATCTGTATAGGCAGTAAATATATTATTAATGCATCGCTAAAACCAAAACTCTTGACATGCAGAACAAGTTTTTAGTGTCTTATAAAGACCATCTCCTAGAAATACATAAATCAATTCTTATTAGTCAAGAGCAATACATTCTTACGATCTCTAGTGAGAATAAATTTATTTAGTACTTTCTTTTAATTAATCTAATTTTATTGCCAACATTATCTTATTTTTATATACATATGACATACTTAAGATACTTATTAAAATATTTTACATACAATATTAAAAATAACATATAACGTAACCTTATGAATAATTCTTATTTTTTTATATAAGCTATATATCTATTTATAAATCGAGTATTTTCTAAATATAGGAGAATTTTCTTTATATAACAATATATATCATTCATTATAGTATATATATAATGCACCTATTTAATAGGTTAACTGAAAATATAGAGTTTTTATTCTACGCATTAAATAAATGTCAAAGCATCTCCAAAAATAAACGATGAATTTGCTCCTCGTTCTGTACACAAGCATATACGCGCTTTTCTCACCATATTAATGGGCCCCGCAATATATATAGCATGTCCATATAAACAACTATAATCCTTCATGATAGCACTTATCACAGTACCCTCTCGACCACAAAATCCATGTTTAGGTTTCTCAAGGACAGGAAAGATCTTTAAATGAGCATTCTCATGCATCAATCTATTGAGACTATTTAGCTCATAAAGGTGCTGTATCTCCCGTCCGCCCCAATACACAGAAATATATCTATCCGACTTTTGTGAAAGTGCTGTAAATAAAATAGAGCGAATATAAGAAAAACCTGTTCCACCTGCAATCAATAGCAATGGTAAATCATTGTCCTCTCTCAACCAAGCAAGACCATGGGGCATATCAACAATAATATCTTTATTATTCTGTATATACTCTATCACTGATATAGTAGAAGAGTTAAACTCAGACCCCCCAATATGCAATTCAATGATATCTTTTTCCATTGGTGTTGAAGCAATAGAGAATGATAAGTGAAGATGATCCCTTATTTTTAGTGTTAAATACTGACCTGCACGAAAAATAACAGAAGACTCTGGAGTTAATCGAACACGATATATAGTGTTAGTTATAGCCTCTACTGAGGTAATCTTACAACTTAAAGTTGGCACTAAATCCTCTTTGATCAAGAAATTACAGTATTATGACTATTGATTTTAATAGAGATTAGTGTTTTTTAATATACTTAGCTCATCCCAAAGTGCATCAATACGAGAAGTTACAGAAGGGTCTTGTTTAATAGGAACCCCCCATTTACGTTGCGTTTCCCCCGTTAATTTATTAGTGGCATCTATTCCTATTTTGGATCCAAGACCGGATACAGGCGAGGAAAAATCAAGATAATCCATTGGTGTATTTTTTATAATAACTACATCACGAACTGGATCCATACGAGTAGTTATTGCCCAAATAACATCATTCCAATCCCGAGGGTTAATATCATTATCACATACAATAATACATTTAGTATATATAAATTGACGCAGACATGACCAAATGCCCATCATTACAAACTTTGCATGTCCAGGATACTGTTTTTTAATAGTTACTACGGCTAATCTATAAGAACATCCTTCTGATGGCATATAAAAATCAATAATTTCTGGGAACTGTTGCTGAAGAAGCGGTATAAATATCTCATTAAAAGCTATAGCTAAAATAGCAGGCTCATCCGGAGGACGACCAGTGTAAGTAGAATGATAAATGGCTTTATAACGTTGCGTTACATGGGTCACAGTAAATACTGGAAAACTATCCGCTTCATTGTAGTATCCAGTGTGATCTCCATGAGGCCCTTCTAAAGCGACCTCCCCTGGTTGAATGTATCCTTCTAATATAATTTCTGATCTGGCTGGAACTTCTAAATCATTTGAAATACACTTTACAACTTCAGTTTTAGTACCACGCAGCAAGCCAGCAAAAGCATATTCTGAT
The DNA here is from genome assembly GCF_900698985.1 of Candidatus Erwinia haradaeae. Taxonomy (GTDB): domain Bacteria; phylum Pseudomonadota; class Gammaproteobacteria; order Enterobacterales; family Enterobacteriaceae; genus Erwinia_E; species Erwinia_E haradaeae_B. The sequence goes on along the minus strand of NZ_LR217730.1, from coordinate 489,255 downwards.
AACTTATCAGGTACTGGAGTGACAGCGCCTAGCATTGTTGCCGGATCAGCGCCTAATACTACAGATACTGGAAAGCGTTTTTTAGCATACATATGACACCATGCTTGAAAGTCTAATGCACCGCTACGATGTGGTAACCATCGCATAATTAACTTATTTCTTTCAAGAACTTGTTGACGATAAATAGCTAAATTTTGTCTTGTTTTATGTGGACCACGCGTTACCGTTAACCCCCAAGTCACTAATGGTGCGATATCATTCGGCCAACATCGCATAATGGGAAGACACCTTAAATCAACTTCTTCATTTTGCCAAATCTGCTGTTGACAAAGTGCATTCTGAACTCGCTTAGTGGGCATATTCAGAACTTGTTTCCACTGTGGTATGTGTTTTAAAAAATCACCTAACCCTTGTGGTGGCTCCGGTTCTCTGAGAAAAGCCATAAGCTTTCCAATATCACGTAAAGAATGCTGATCAGCTTTCCCCATGCCCAACGCCACACGATCCAATGTCCCAAATAAATTGCACAGCACTGGCATTGTGTATCCTTTCGGATTTTCAAAAAGTAACGCCGGACCACGAATACGTAAGGTACGGTCAGAAATCGCAGTCATTTCTAGGTTCGGATCAACTTCTTGTTGAATACGTCTTAAATCTCCACGTTCTTCCAGTAGAGAAAGAAAACTCCTTAAATCTTTATATTTCATAATCTTCCAATAAAGTAACTACTTGCTAAACAGTGACAAATTAAAACATCCACTAAAAAACAGATCAGTTATTTATAAAAATCTATAAAATTTTTATATTAAAAGTAATTAAGAATTCCGTCCTTTAAGAAATTTTATACATCAGTATATGCTCAAATTTATTAGATACTTATACATCTATGATCTTATAATAGTACATTGTTAATTTGAAAAAACTATAATCTTTTATAAACTACTTTCTAGATATCATAGATTGCTTATTAATGATAAAGCACCATAATACTAGTTTTTTAAAAACAACCCATGTTATAATTGTTATTATAAGTAACAAAATAATTATAATAAACGTATCCCAACCCATAAATCATAAAATAATAAATTAAAAATAGATAATAATTTAAAATTATACTAAACCTTCTTAATATACAAATATATCTTTTAAATCTTACATAATCAAAAATAGGTAAGTAATTTAAAAAATTTAAATAAAATTTTTTCTAATTATAGAACTACTATCATCTAAAGGATTTCATTTAAAGAGCATCGTTCTTTAATACAAATATAAAACATAAAAATATCTAGTATAGAGCACAAAAATTTAATATAGGATGTAATACATATAAACTGATATAATCTGCATTACTAAGTTTTAATTATAACATATAGGAAAAACTATTGAGTAAGAATATATAGTTTATGTGACAACTTAAGTGCAAAATACTAAACTAGAATTAATAAAATATAAATAAATATATATTATACTATTTATACTCAGAAAGGACATCCACCCTTCACCTATATAGGCATATAAGCAATACATTAAAAAGATGCTTAAAAAGCATATGCAAGATCAATAGTAAATTGTATCACTAATATCTTCATCAAGTACGCAACTATAAGTATAATGATACATTAGAATATTAATATAAAAAATCTTATATAACCTGAAGAAATCTATAAATATTTTTTTATTAATGCTATTACTATCATTCTTTGTTTCAAACAGTAAGAAATTTTTATGCTTTTAAATACCATCCATTTCTACTAAGCTATTAAGAATATATAGTATGAAGTCAAATAAATATTTGAATGCATGATAAATTAAGAGAATCAATAAATATTCATGTGAATAAAATTATTTATTTACATACATCAAGGATGAGTCATTAGCTAATATTTTTAGATAGAGAAATTTTTGCACGATTCTATAATCTTATTCGTAATTCTGTCATGTTACGTCAATATGCTAAAGAATAAAGACGATAAACATCATGAAATAAACTATATATTTCAGGGCATGTCTATTAAAACATATATAAACACCATATAAATACCAAAGAGCTCTGTATGAAATTAAATAAAGATAATTCCATTTTCAGTTCAATCTTACTAAAAATAACAATAAATTATGGAAAGAGTAGCGCTAGCAATATTATTGCTGTCTATTTTTCTAAAAAATAAAATTTTTTAAATATCATCATACAGAATCCATCCTATCTTCATGCGTTAATCTTCATTACAATCAAACTATGATGTTTAACTATTTAATACATGAGGTACACAAGGAAATACATCTATGTCAAAAAATTTCAATTATGATTTAGATCCAATTGAAACTCAAGAATGGATAGATTCAATTGAGTCAGTGATTCATGAAGAAGGCACAGAACGTGCTAAATACCTAATCAATGAAGTACTGCAGGCTGCAAGCAAGAGTGGAGTTCAAACTAATGCTCATACATATTCAAGGAATTACATTAATTCTATTGCTTTAGAGGATGAACCAAAATACCCAGGTGATACGATTTTAGAAGATCGTATTTGTGCTGCTATTCGTTGGAACGCAATCATAACCGTGCTACGCGCGTCAAAAAAAAACCTAGAATTAGGTGGTCACATTTCGTCTTTCCAATCTGCCGCTACTATATATGAGGTATGTTTTAATCATTTCTTTCGTGCGTGCAACACAAAAGATGGAGGTGATTTAGTTTATTTTCAAGGTCACATATCTCCCGGAATATATGCCCGTGCTTTTTTAGAAGGTCGGATTACTGAAAAACAAATGGATAACTTCCGGCAAGAAGTTAACGGAGAGGGGTTACCATCTTATCCCCACCCTAAACTTATGCCAAATTTTTGGCAATTCCCGACCGTTTCAATGGGTCTCGGTCCTGTGGCAGCGATATATCAGGCTAAATTTTTAAAATATCTTCAACACCGTCACCTGAAGGATACATCCTCTCAAACTGTTTATGCATTCCTAGGAGACGGTGAGATGGATGAACCTGAATCTAAAGGTGCTATTACCATTGCAAGCCGGGAAAGGTTAAATAACCTAGTATTTATTATCAATTGTAACTTACAGCGCTTAGATGGACCAGTAACAGGAAACGGCAAAATAATTAATGAACTTGAAGGAATTTTTGCTGGAGCTGGCTGGGAAGTTATTAAAGTTATTTGGGGGGGAGGCTGGGATCGACTATTGCATAAGGATAGTAGTGGTATATTAGTCCATTTGATGAATGAAACTATTGATGGTGATTATCAAACCTTAAAATCTAAAAATGGTTCTTATATACGTAAACATTTCTTCGGAAAATATCCTGAAACAAAAAGACTTGTAGAAGATATGACCGATGATGAGATCTGGAATCTTAGCCGAGGTGGTCATGATCCGAAAAAAATTTATGCAGCACTAAAAAAAGCACAAGACAACAAAGATCGGCCAGTTGTTATCCTTGCTCATACAGTAAAAGGCTATGGGATGGGTGAAACAGCTGAAGGAAAAAATATTGCCCATCAAATAAAAAAAATTAGCCTAGACCGATTATATTATATTCGAGATCGTTTCCAGATTCCAGTAGATGACGAAAACATTAAAAATTTATCTTATATAACTTTTAAAAACGACTCTGATGAATATAAATACCTCCATGAACAACGCAAAAAACTAGGTGGATACCTACCTATGCGTCAAGCAGCTACTTATAAAGAACTAAAGATACCACCATTAGAAGAATTTCACTCTTTATTTATTGAACAAAATAAAGAAATATCAACTACTATAGCATTTGTACGTATCTTGAATCTTTTATTGAAGAATGCAAGTGTAAAAGAACAAATAGTGCCTATTATTGCGGATGAAGCGCGTACTTTTGGAATGGAAGGCTTGTTTCGAAAAATTGGAATCTATAGCCCACATGGACAACAGTATAATCCATCAGATCGCGAACAAATAGCTTATTACAGAGAAGACAAAAAAGGACAAATCCTTCAAGAGGGAATTAACGAAATGGGTGCAGCTTGCTCATGGTTAGCAGCAGCAACATCTTATAGTACAAATAATATGCCTATGATCCCCTTCTATATCTATTATTCTATGTTTGGATTTCAGCGTATTGGAGACTTATTGTGGGCAGCAGGTGACCAGCAAGCTCGTGGATTTCTGATTGGTGGCACTTCAGGTCGTACCACTCTCAATGGTGAAGGATTACAACATGCAGACGGTCATAGTCATATTCATGCTCTGACCATTCCGAACTGTATATCTTGGGATCCAGCATATGCTTATGAAGTAGCGGTGATAATTCATCATGGTTTAATGCGTATGTATGGTAGCGCACAGGAAAACATTTACTACTATATTACTACTCTAAATGAAAATTATTATATGCCTAGCATGCCATCAAAAGTTGAATATGGCATCTGTAAAGGTATATATAAACTAAACACCACAGAAGGCTCTGTAGGAAAAGTACAGTTATTAGGATCAGGCGCTATATTACGATACGTACGTCAAGCAGCGGAAATTCTTAAAAAAGACTATAATATAGGATCTGATGTCTATAGTGTTACTTCATTTACCGAACTGGCTCGTGATGGTCAGCGTTGTGAACGATGGAATATGTTGCATCCATCTAAAACACCACAAATTCCATATATCACTAAAATCATGAATAATACACCTGCCATAGCATCAACTGACTATATGAAGTTATTTGCCGAACAAGTTCGAAATTTTATTCCAACTAATAATTATCGAGTACTGGGTACCGATGGGTTTGGTTTATCAGATAGTCGTCAGAACTTACGCTATCATTTTGAAATTGATAGTGCTTATATAGTAATTGCTGCATTAACTGCATTAGCTAAAAATAATACCATTGATAGAAAAGAAGTATCAATAGCTATTACAAGGTTCAATATTGACGCTGATAAAAGGAATCCATATTTGCTTTAATTTAAGAGGTAATACAAAATGACTGTTGCAATTTCTGTTCCTGATATTGGGGCTGATTTAGTTGAAGTTACGGATATCTTAGTAAAGATTGGTGATATAATTGAATATGAGCAACCGCTATTAGTTATTGAAGGCGAAAAAGCTTCCATGGAAATACCCTCTCCACAATCTGGTATAGTAAAAGAGATCCAAGTCAGCCTAGGAGATAAAATACATACTGGAAAGATCATAATGATCTTTGAGGTCGCAGAAGAAGCTGGCGCTAAGGGATTGTTAACAAATGATTGCACAAAAGCGAAGCTCTTACCAACGATAAGTTCCTATACGGGTCTTCATTTACCAGAACTACATAATGATGCAGTTAAAGTTATTAAAATCTTAGTTACTGTCGGTCATAACGTTAGTATAAAAGAATCAATCCTACTTGTAGAGAACAAGCAAAAAGATTTAATAGAAATCCAATCCCCTATTTCAGGAAAAATACACGAGATAAAAATCAAAAATGGGGAGATAATTTCCATTGGTGTGCTTATGATGATGGTTCATATTAAAAGTATAGAAGAGAATTGTTCATCAGAAAACATATTAACTCACCCTATACATCAATCCACCTTTATCGAAAATCAAGCATATATTCATGCCACGCCTTTTATTCGACGTCTAGCAAGACTATTTAATGTTAATCTTGATAATATAACAGGCACTGGATATAAATCACGAATTTTACAAGAAGACTTAATGCAACATATACAACATACAACAAATAATATTTTAAATGCTAATAAAATCATTACAGCTAATAATATAGCGCCAGATATAGCGCCATGGCCTATAATTGATTATACAACGTTTGGTAAAACTAACGAAGTATGCATTAGTCGTATTCAAAAAAAATCCGGCGCAAACCTAAAAAGAAATTGGCTAATGATTCCACATGTTACCCATTTTGACAAAGTAGATATCACTAATTTAGAAAAATTTCGGAAAAAACAAAACAGTATAGCACTTAAAGAAAATCTAGATATAAAACTCACCCCTCTAGTATTTATCATAAAAGCTGTTGCGATGGCGCTAAAAACAATGCCACGCTTTAATAGCTCACTATCTTTAGATGAACAGAAACTGATCCTAAAAGAATATACCAATATAAGCATAGCTATCGATACCATAGATGGCTTAGTAGTTCCAGTCCTTAAAGATGTAGATAAAAAAGGTATTATCGAATTATCTCATGAGTTGCTTAATATTTCCACAAAAGCACGTAATAATCAGTTAACTGCAAGAGAAATGCAAGGGGGTTGTTTTACTATTTCTAGTATTGGACGTTTAGGAACAACTCATTTTACCCCCATTATTAATGCACCAGAAGTAGCTATCCTTGGCATCTCTAAATTCGCAACAGAACCTGTCTGGAATGGAAGTGAATTTATACCACGTGTAATGATGCCAATTTCTTTGTCCTTTGATCACCGTGTGATTGATGGGGCCGATGGTGCACGATTTATTAGTATACTCAATAGGACAATATCTGATATTCGCCATCTAATAATGTAAATCTATAGTTAGATATGTATTGATTATTAAAATACATTACTTGTGCACTATATTTTATAATCACTAGATAACAATTTAGAATTCTTAAGAAGAATAAAACACAAAACATAATTACTTATAATAACATCATAATTAAATTATCCATGAATATTAGGAGGTTATAATGACTGATCACATTCAAACTCAAGTTGTTGTTATCGGAGGCGGTCCTGCAGGTTATTCTGCAGCATTTCGCGCAGCAGATTTAGGGTTGCAAACAACTATAGTAGAACATCAACAAAATTTAGGTGGAGTTTGTCTAAATGTAGGTTGCATTCCTTCTAAAGCTTTACTGCATGTTGCAAAAATACTCGAGGAAATGAAAGAACTAAAAAATAATAATATAGTTCTTAGTGATCCACAAATAAATCTTGAGGCAATACGTAACTGGAAGCAGAAAGTTATCTACAAATTAAGTAGAGGCTTATCTAGTATTGCAATCAATCGCAAAGTACCTATAATACAGGGTACTGGTAACTTTAGTAGCGCTAATACACTAGAAGTTATTGCACAAGATGGTTCATATACCACTATTACTTTTAATCATGCAATCATCGCGACAGGTTCATCGCCTATTAAAATATCAGGGGTTCCATATCATGATGAAAGGATTTGGGACTCTACTTCTGCACTTAAATTAAATGTAGTACCAGAGAAACTTCTTATAATAGGTGGCGGAATTATAGGTCTTGAAATTGCTTCAATCTATTATTCTCTCGGCTCACAAATTGAAATTATTGAGATGTCTACACAATTAATTCCTTCTGTAGATACAGATATCATACAGCTCTTTACTCGATATATTTCTAAACGATTTAAGATTATATTAGAAAGCAAAGTAACATCTGTCACAGCAGAAAAAGATGGTATATATGTGACAATGACAGGCAAACAAGCACCTGTAGACGTACAGCGTTATGATGCAGTTTTAATAGCAATTGGTCGCTCACCGAATGGTGGTAACTGTAGAGCAGAAAAAGCTGGAGTTCAAGTAGACAAAGCCGGTTTTATTCCTGTCAATAATCAAATGCGCACCAATGTTTCACATATTTTTTCTGTTGGCGATGTCGTTGGACAACCAATGCTAGCACATAAAGGAATGCATGAAGGTCATATTGCAGCCGAAGTAATTTTTGGAAAAAAATATTATTTTGATCCAAAAGTTATTCCATGTATTGCCTATACTGATCCAGAAATAGCTTGGGTTGGTGTCACTGAAAAAGATGCCAAAGAAAAAAACATATGTTATGAAGTCTCAACTTTTCCCTGGTCTGCCTCAGGTCGTGCTCTTGCATCTAACTGTACAAATGGTATCACTAAACTAATATTTGATAAAAAAACACATCGTGTTATTGGTGGTGCAATTATTGGAAGTAATGGCGGTGAACTCTTAGGTGAAATTGGGTTGGCTATCGAAATGGGATGCGACGTAGCAGATATCGCATTAACTATTCATGCGCATCCCACTCTGCATGAGTCAATTGGTTTAGCAGCACAAGTATTTGAGGGTAGCATCACTGATATCCTAAATCTGAAATGCAGTACAAAATATTAATTTATTACACTAAAGTAGCAAACTATTATCATTATGAATTTATAATACCAGTAAAATCTTTATATAGCATAATTTTCTTAAAAAAAATTCCATATTTTTTATGCTATCTTCAACTGAATAATATATCAAGTTTCCAGAATATTTATACTTAAAAGGGGTGTTCATAAACCCCAGTCTTGCATTGATGACATAACAAGGATAAGTAATATGAGTGATCTCACGCATAGTCAATTGTTAATTTTAGGCTCAGGTCCAGCTGGCTATACTGCGGCTATATATGCTGCACGTGCTAACTTACATCCAGTATTAATTACAGGTGTAGAAAAAGGTGGTCAATTAACCACTACAACCGATGTCGAAAACTGGCCAGGTAATCCCTATGATTTAACGGGGCCAGCCTTAATGGATAGAATGAATGAGCATGCACTTAAATTTAATACTCAGATAATTAATGACCAAATTATAAGCGTCAACCTCCAAGAAAAACCTTTTTTGTTACATGGTGAAAAAAATCAGTATAGTACTAATGCACTAATTATTGCGACTGGTGCTTCAGCTCGTTATCTCGGGATACCTTCAGAAGAAGCATTTAAAGGACGTGGTGTATCCGCTTGCGCCGTTTGTGATGGTTTTTTTTATCGTAATAAAAAGGTTGCAGTCATTGGTGGCGGCAATACCGCGATAGAAGAAGCATTATATTTGACCAATATTGCCTCTGAAGTGCATCTTATTCATCGTCGAAACACTTTTCGTGCAGAAAAAATTCTTGTGGACCGCCTCCATAAAAAGATCAATCAAAAAAATATTATTCTGCATACTAATTATACATTAGACTTAGTATCAGGTGATCAACACGGCGTAAATTCATTACGATTACGCTCAACGGAAAATGCTTTAACAAAAAATTTAATAATCTCCGGTGTATTTATTGCTATCGGTCATACCCCAAATACCAAGATATTTCATAATCAACTTTCCTTACGCAACGGTTATATTCAAGTGCAATCAGGTATGTGTGGTAATGCTACACAAAGTAGTGTACCTGGTGTATTTGCTGCTGGTGATGTAGTCGATCATATTTATAGACAAGCTATTACCGCAGCAAGCAGTGGATGTATGGCAGCACGTGACGCCGAACGTTATTTAGACGCGATAACATAGAACTAATTAAGTGATCAAAGTGTAAAGATTTTGAAGTCGAACATCTCTTTATAATGTATAAAGATTCTTTAATTTATTAGAAAAATATAACCACTAGCTTCCCTAAACTATTTTTATTTTACATTAGTGACTAATATACATATATTATATTATATATATTAAAAAAAATAATAATGATAAATCATATTATTTTTTATCTTAATGAGGTACAACCTATAAAGATATTATTTATAATCGATATAAAAACATGCATAGAAAATAACTGTCAAGACTTATTTTTCTAGTAATTCACATCAGCTAAACTTGAAATGTCTAAATAATGATTCTTAACTCTGAGACACACTAAAAACAAGATATGCAACATATTATGACGCGTTTTAAAAAAGAGCCCTAACTATAGGTATGTTACATATACAGACTCATATAATGACGACTATACAAGGGATTTTTATTATTTATATAGAAACTCTTGTATAATTTTCCTTATAGATCTTTTGATATAATGACTTTTTTTTAAAAATATATATTTTATAAACACGACCGACAACAGGGGGCATACAGTGATATTTTTTTACAGCCTCTATTTATAATAAAACATTAAAACTACTATAACCGATCAATATCTTAAGGTAAAATAGTGAACATTCAGAACTTTCTTTCACAAAAAGTTAGTCAGGCTATGATTTTATCAGGTTTATCGGATAATTCTAAACCTCAGATTTATCAATCAGAACAAGCACAGTTTGGTCATTATCAAGTAAATAGCATAATGGCATTAGCTAAAAAGTTACACGTATCACCAATAAAACTAGCAAAACAAGTGTTGGAAAAGTTAGATCTTCATGGGATCGCTCAAAAAGTTGAAATCATGAATCCAGGGTTTATAAATATTTTTCTTGAACCAAAATGGTTAGCTTTACAAATTGATAATGCATTAGAAAAAGATAAACTGGGTATTACACCCATTACACAACAGACTATTGTTGTAGATTATTCCTCACCAAATGTAGCTAAAGAAATGCATGTTGGTCACTTGCGTTCCACTATCATTGGTGATGCCATGGTGCGTACACTGGAGTTTCTTGGGCATCATGTGATACGTGCCAATCATATTGGAGATTGGGGTACTCATTTTGGTATGTTAATTGCCTTCCTAGAAGAAAAAAAAATTAAAAATTATGAAAAAATTACTTTAAATGATTTAGAAAATCTGTACCGTAAAGCCAAAGATGCATATGATGAGGATATAAAATTTGCTGAACGTGCTCGCGAGTATGTTGTAAAACTACAAAATGGCGATAATCATTGCCGAAAACTATGGCAACAATTAGTACATATAACCATGACACAAAATCAGGCCCTCTATGAGAGGATGAATGTAACACTAACATCTAAAAATATAATGGGAGAAAGTTTATATCAAAATATGATGCCAGATATTGTATCTGATCTCAGGTCTAAAAAACTTGCAGTAAAAAGCCAAGATGCAGTAGTAGTCTTTCTGAATAAAGAACACAACAAGTCTAGTGAACTTACAGGGGTAATTATTCAAAAAAAAGATGGCGCTTATTTATATACTACAACTGATATTGCTTGCATTAAATATCGTTGCCAAACTCTACACGCAGATCGCGTCCTTTATTATATTGATTCACGTCAAAAGCAACATTTGACTCAAGCATGGCAGATTGCGCGACAAGCTGGTTATATTCCAGAAAATGTTCAAGTAGAACACCATATGTTTGGGATGATGTTAAGTAAAAACGGAAAACCTTTTAAAACTAGAACCGGTAATACTATAAAATTATCTTATTTATTAGATGAAGCCATAAATCGCGCTACTAAGTTAGTATTAGATAAAAACCCAGATATACCAAAAAAAGAATTAAAAAATATAGCGGAAATTATTGGTATTGGCTCAATGAAATATGCCGATTTAGCAAAAAATCGTACTACAAATTATATTTTTGATTGGGATAATATGCTCTCTTTAAAAGGTAATACCGCTCCCTATATACAATATGCTTATATTAGAGTGTTATCAATATTTCGTAAAGCAAATATAGACCTAAAAAAAAGATTAAATGGATCTATATATCTTTCAAGAAATCATTCAGTAGAATTAGCTCTCGATCTATTACGATTTGACGAGACAGTAAAAAAAGTTGCTTGTGATGGAATGCCTCACCTAATGTGTGCTTACTTATATAATTTATCTTCTAAATTTTCACAATTTTATGAAACTTGCCAAATTCTTGAAGAAAAAGATAGAAAAATTAAACAAAGCTATTTAAAACTAGCGCAGTTAACAGCCAAAACTTTAAAACAAGGATTAACTCTTTTAGGTATTAAAACTGTAGAGCATATGTAAAGAAATAACTTCATTAAAAATTATAGTCAATTTTATTGTAATTTAATATAAGTCTATTAATAAGCTAGCGTGCTTATTAAATAAGTATATGTCATAATCAGATTTTATGAAAAGAATACTATATTCAGTCTCTGATTCTTACGACCAAGTATCTATAATTCGCATTTCTAATCTCTTCGAAGATATAATCTCATATGGTAATCTGTTTCATTCTATAAGATAGATAATATCAATTATTCATTTATCATCATGTACCTACATTAAATTTTTTATAACCGCAATGCATACATAAAGTTGACTCTATAATGACCCCGCGCTCAATAACAACGCCAACTTGTTCTGCCTGTTCTATTGCACTTGGTTTACTAACTTTAACACGAACCCATAAAGACGAAAATGTATTAAGTAATAAGGCTGCTACTTCTTCTGCTACGCGCTCAATTAACAAAAATTGTTCATTACTCACAAAAGTTACGATAGTCTCTGCTATATTGGTATAATTTAGGCAATCTTTTATGTTATCACTAGTACCCGCTTTACTAGCGTCTGACCCTATTTGAAGATCAAGTAGCAATTTTTGTGGAACAATTTTTTCCCAATCATAAATACCAATAGTGGTGATTACACTGAGTTTATCAATAAATATTATATCCATAATATTTCTCTTTAATTGCATACTGGCCAATTATATAAGGCTTAGTATATATTCAAACATGGTATGCATAAATATAAAAACACTACTATATGTCACTGTAATACATTTTAATATATAAGAATGCAAATAACTGTAAGACGTTACATAATATTAGAATGCAGCTGCATACCATAAGGATCGCTAAAATTCTCAAAAAAATAAACATATATTTCTATTAGCAATAATATATCGCTCTATACAAAATAATATATTACATACTATCATTTTCTTCGAATAAAGATCTTACATTTTGTAATTAAAGATCAAATCAAACTATTCACAGCTTAAATATTTAAATCACCTATTTTTACTATATTCTTATAAAATATATTATTTTAATGTATTAGATATAAAATCTTATCTATTTATGACAACTATTGTTTCTTAATATCTTGATTAATTTCAAAAAGTTAATTTTAAAAACACCTGATTTTTAAGATTATATCTAATTCTATGATATAATAATTAATCTATAATTACTTAAAAATGATTAACAAGATCATAAAATAACCTAAGCTTTTTACTTACTACTATACTATATAATAGTAAAACTAAGCGATCTTTAATAAAAACTTATCAAACAGATTACTCTCGTACAATATTATCAAAATAAAAAGAACCTCTAAAAAAATTTCGTCATATATTATGATAATTCAGATAATGGCCAACGAGGATACACAGCAATATCAAGTGAATGATTTTTATTTTTTTTAAGACGAATAGAACCAGCATATGCAATCATAGCTCCATTATCTGTACAAAATTCAGGACGAGGATAAAAGACCTCTCCGTTACGTCTTTCCATCATATCTGCTAGTTTGCTTCGCAATAGACAGTTAGCGCTGACCCCTCCAGCAATCACTAATCTTTTAAAACCACTTCGATCCAAAGCGCGGCGACATTTAACCAGTAATGTATCAACTACTGCATCTTCAAAAGCACAAGCAATATCAGCGCGAACTTGCTGTGTATTAGAATTATTATAGATAGTCTGAGCTGCAAAGGTTTTTAGACCAGAAAAACTAAAATCTAGTCCGGGTCGATTAGTCATCGGTCTTGGAAACATAAAACGTCCACGTACACCATGTTTAGAAATTTTAGATAGTTCACGACCACCAGGATAACCTAATCCTAATAATTTAGCGACTTTATCGAATGCCTCACCTGCTGCGTCATCGAGCGACTCCCCTAGTAATGTATAGCAACCCATTGCAGTGACACTAATCAACTGCGTATGACCACCAGATACTAATAAAGCAATAAACGGAAAATCTGGGGGATTCTTTTCCAACATCGGCGAAAGAAGGTGTCCTTCCATGTGATTAATAGCAATAGAAGGAATATTTAAAGAAAATGCTAGCGATCGCCCAATGCATGCCCCTATTAGTAATGCGCCAACTAAACCGGGGCCTGCAGTATAAGCGACTGCGTCGAGATCCTTTACTGTTAATTGAGACTCTTGTAGCGCAGCCTTTATGAGTGGCACAATTTGTTGAAGATGATGACGAGCAGCCAGCTCAGGAACCACGCCACCATACTTATCATGAATCTTCGATTGAGTATTTAATTGATTTGCTATTAAACCTGCATGAGAGTCATAAATAGCAACCCCAGTTTCATCACAGGATGTTTCAATACCAAGCACACGCATTAATTCCACCTTATACTTACAATATATAATATAATAAAAATTATTTTCCTATAGACATAATGTTAGTTAGAGTACACTGCTAATACTTTAAAAGTATGCTACTGTATAATATTATTAATATTAATTAATGATTAATCATATTAAAAAATATCTCAGAGCCTGTAACCTGTTATCGCTAAAAATTAATGAATAGTATAGAATTTCACTTAACTGTTGAATTCAAACCCAATCTATTTATTATTCATTTTATGCTATATTGCTTTACAATACAGGTAACACTAAGGTAAATTTAAATATTTTAATATAAAACATATTTTCGTTGGTAAAAAAAACCAATAGAAAACACTACATGCTTTAACGTGAGGGTTGCATGCCAGTAATAAAAGTACGTGAAAATGAGCCGTTTGACGTAGCACTTCGTCGTTTTAAACGTTCCTGTGAGAAAGCAGGGGTTTTAGCTGAAGTTCGTCGTCGTGAATTTTATGAAAAACCGACCACTGAAAGAAAACGTGCTAAAGCATCTGCTGTTAAACGTCATGCAAAGAAATTAATACGAGAAAATGCACGTCACACTCGTCTTTATTGATACCTAAAATGATTGTACTAGCTAGATAAAATAGTTACTTATTAATTGAGCCGTGTTTCTAATAGGAGAACACGGCTTGTTTTTATTGATTTTATACTCATAAAATTACAACTAATGTTATAATTCATATGAGAACATCATAAACATTAATAGGATATTATGTTACAACGTATTCCACCTGAATTCATAAGGGACCTTCTAGGACGAACAGATATTGTTGATCTTATCAATACTCGTCTGACATTAAAAAAACAAGGTAAGAATTACCATACGCACTGTCCATTTCATAAAGAAAAAAACCCTTCTTTTACTGTCAATGAAGAAAAACAATTCTATCATTGTTTCGGTTGTGGTGCACATGGAAATATCATTGATTTTCTCATGAAATATGATCATTTAGCATTTATTGAAAGCATTGAAGAACTAGCAGCTAGCTGTAATCTACCAATACCATATAATAAACAAAATAATGTAAAAGTTTTTTCATATACTCACCAAAAGAATTTATATAAAATAATGCATGATCTATGTCTTTTTTATCAAAAAATTTTAGAACGAACGTCATCATCAGTAGCGAAAAATTACCTTGAAGTACGAGAAGTTAATCAGATAGTTATTCAACGTTTTTCTATTGGATACGCCCCATCTGGATGGAATAATTTATTAAAATATTTTGGAAATAATGCCTTACATCGTCAATTATTACTTGATACTGGCATGCTTATTAAAAATCTTGAAGGACATTCTTATGATCGATTTCGCGAACGCATTATGTTTCCTATTCATGACAAACTAGGTCGGGTAATTGGTTTTGGGGGAAGAGCTCTTAACAATGGAACACCAAAATACCTCAATTCACCAGAAACTATGATTTTTCATAAAGGCAATCAATTATATGGTTTATACGAAACACTAAAGAAAAACTCTCAACCTTCTAAGTTATTACTTGTAGAAGGATATATGGATGTTGTGGCATTATCTCAGTTTGGAATAGATTATGCGATAGCATCCTTAGGCACTTCTATTACAGATAAACATATTCAGTCACTATTTCGTGTAACACATACAGTAATCTGTTGCTATGATGGAGATAATGCTGGACGTAATGCCGCATGGCGCATGCTACAAATTGCACTACCTTATATGCACGACGGTTATCAACTACGGTTTATGTTTTTGCCGGAAAAAGAAGACCCTGATACGGTCATACGTCAAGAAGGTAAAAAATTATTTGAAATGCGCATTAAAAACTCCATTCCTATGTCAACATTAATTTTTACCACACTAATCTCACAAGTCAATCTATCTGATCCAGAAGGACGAGCACGACTTGGTACTCTTGTGTTACCTCTCATTCAAATGATACCAGGAGAGCTGTTACGCATATATCTACTACAAGAGCTAGGTAATAAGTTAGGAATAATTGATGAAGGTCAGTTAAATAAATTTTTATTAAAAAAAATAAATAATACACAACCTATTTTTACATACTCATTTTTCGAAAAAAACACTACTATGCGTATATTAATCGGCTTATTAGTACAAAATCCTACTCTATCTAATATCACACCACCACTAGATGGACTAGAAAAAGCAAAAATACCAGGTTTAAAGCTTTTTCTTCACCTATTAAGCACTTGCCGTAGTTTTCCTTCCTTAACAACGGGGCAACTATTAGAACTATACCGTGATACAAAATTTAGCAAACACCTTGAAAGACTAGCTATCTGGAACCACATGATTGTTGATGAACAAATAAAAAATATGTTTTTAGATGCTTTTTATAATCTTTACCAGAGATCTCAGCAACTGAAACTGGAAAATCTCATTGCTCTTGATCGTGTCAGTGGCTTAAACAGTCAAGAGCGTCGTTCATTATGGGCATTAAGTCAAGCTATTAAACATACTACATAGCCAAGTTGTTGAATACTTTTCTATAATAAAAGAAAAGAAACATTCTATGAGTGATTGATAATTATACTACTTAATATGCATTCTGTTGATAATGCAGATAATACTTTAGCCATTACCAACATAAAACGTTAGTATTTTTATCAATTGAATTAAAAATATACAATCTTTTTAAAAGGGTATTACTGTCATCTTAAAACCCTAATACTATTACTCTTGGCATATCGTCGTCCAAGATCAATCTAATTTTTAGAAGTATGGATACAGCCTTATGGAGCAAAACCCACAGTCGCAGCTTAAATTACTTGTTACACGTGGTAAAGAGCAAGGATATCTAACCTATTCTGAGATCAATGATCATCTTCCTGATGATATCGTAGACTCCGATCAGCTCGAAGACATCATTCAAATGATTAATAACATGGGAATTCAAGTTGTAGAAGAAGCACCTGATGTCGATGAATTAATACTAAACGAAAATAGCAACGATACTGACGAAGATGCTGTGGAAGCAGCTGCTCAAGTTCTATCTAGTGTTGAGTCTGAAATTGGACGTACAACTGATCCGGTGCGCATGTACATGCGTGAAATGGGCACAGTTGAACTACTAACACGTGAGGGTGAGATTGATATTGCCAAACGAATTGAAGATGGAATTAACCAAGTGCAGTGTTCTGTTGCTGAATACCCAGAAGCAATTACATATCTTTTAGAACAGTATGAAAAAGTTCGATTAGACGAAGCCCGTCTCTCGGACTTAATTACTGGGTTTGTTGACCCCAATGCAGAGATAGATATACCACCTACTTCTACTCATATTGGCACAGATCTCCCTTCAGAAGAGGTCAGTGAAAATGAAGATGATGACTCTGATGATGAAACTTCAGATGATGAACATAACATTGATACTGAATTAGCACATGAAAAATTTAGTGCTCTAAGAGCTCAATATGAAATCACTCGTACTGTTATCAAATCTAGGAGCCGTAGTCATATTAATGCTCTTGAAGAAATAAAAAATCTCTCTGATGTATTTCAACAGTTCCGATTAGTTCCAAAACAATTTGAATTACTAGTAAATAATATGCGTATCATGATGGAACGCGTACGAACACAAGAACGTCTCATTATGAAACTATGTGTAGAATGGTGTAAAATGCCTAAAAAAAGCTTTATTACTCTATTTACTGGTAATGAAACAAATGATAATTGGCTACAAACTGCAATCACTATGAATAAACGATGGTCAGAAAAACTCAAAGATGTTTCAGATGACGTATTATACAGCCTTAAAAAACTGCAAGCAATTGAAAAGGAAACTGGCTTAACTATTGAGCAAGTAAAAGATATTAACCGTCGAATGTCTATTGGTGAATTAAAAGCGCGGCGAGCTAAAAAGGAGATGGTGGAAGCAAATTTAAGGCTAGTCATTTCTATCGCTAAAAAATATACTAATCGTGGTCTACAATTTTTAGACCTGATTCAAGAGGGTAATATTGGTTTAATGAAAGCAGTGGACAAATTTGAATATCGTCGCGGTTATAAATTTTCAACCTATGCTACGTGGTGGATTCGTCAGGCTATTACTAGATCTATCGCCGATCAGGCGCGTACAATTCGTATTCCAGTGCATATGATTGAGACCATTAATAAATTAAACCGTATTTCACGACAGATGCTACAAGAAATAGGTCGTGAACCAACACCGGAAGAATTAGCTGAGCGAATGCTTATACCGGAAGATAAAATCCGTAAAGTGATGAAAATTGCTAAAGAACCAATATCTATGGAAACCCCAGTTGGAGATGATGAAGACTCACATCTTGGTGATTTTATTGAAGACACAGCTTTAGAGCTTCCCTTAGATTCCGCAACTTCTGAAAGTCTGCGCGCTGCAACATATGATGTGTTAGAAGGGCTTACTGCACGTGAGGCAAAAGTTTTACGAATGCGTTTTGGAATCGATATGAATACTGATCACACATTAGAAGAAGTTGGAAAACAATTTGACGTAACGCGAGAACGCATTCGTCAAATTGAAGCAAAAGCATTACGTAAGTTACGTCATCCCAGTCGGTCAGAAGTTTTAAAAAGCTTTTTAGACGATTAAATTTATGGTCTCTTGACTATAATATATATAATATGATGTTATCATCTAGAGTAAAAATTTATATATATAAAAATAATTTTAGAATGACATATATTGTATATAATTTTATTTATATTTTTTAATAATTTTATAAGAAAACTAGAATTAGGACAATATAAAAAATCCTAATTCTAGTTTTATAAAAAAACTAGAGATCATTCCTAACAGATTGATATATTAAGTATAAAATATAATCTATTACTACATTGTAAACTACAAAGTCGTTAAAAAAGATATATTAAAATAAAAAAATACCATATCTATTATATAGATGCAGGAATAGGTATTTTAAACTGCAATGATAAATCTAATACTTCTTCAATACAAGTGACAGGATGAATGGCTAAATTAGAAACAATATTATCTGGAATTTCCTCAAGATCACGTCTATTTTCCTCTGGTATTAAAACTGTCGTAATACCACCGCGACGGGCGGCTAATAATTTGTCTTTTAAACCACCAATAGGTAATACTTGACCACGCAAGGTGATCTCACCGGTCATAGCCACATCAGATCTCACTGGATTACCAGTCAGACATGAAACAAGAGAAGTACACATTGCAATACCTGCGCTAGGACCATCTTTAGGTGTTGCTCCAGTTGGAACATGTACATGAATATCTTTTGTTTCATAAAAATTATTTTTAATACCTAATTTTGATGCCCGAGCACGCACTACTGTTAATGCAGCCTGAATCGACTCTTGCATAACTTCACCTAAGGATCCTGTATAAGTAAGCTTTCCTTTACCTGGAACACAAGCTGCCTCAATCGTTAGTAGGTCACCACCGCCAAATGTAGTCCATGCTAACCCTGTCACCTGACCTATACGATTATGAGAATCAACACGAGTATAATCATAACGCTGGACACCAAGATAATCTTTTAAATTATCAGAATTGATTAACATTTTTTTGATAGTTTTATCTATAAGCAGTGTCTTAACTGCCTTACGACATAATTTTGATAGTTCTCGCTCTAGATTTCGCACACCAGCTTCACGTGTATAGTACCGAATAATACTAACCAGTGCGCTTTCGTCAATAATTAATTCATCTTTTTTTAATGCATTTCTCTCGAATTGTTTAGACAACAAATGCCGTCTAGCAATATTAAGTTTTTCATCTTCTGTATAACCAGACAACCAAATGACTTCCATGCGATCTAATAGTGCTGCTGGGATATTCGTTGAATTAGAGGTTGCGAGAAACATGACATCCGAGAGATCATAATCAACCTCTAGATAATGATCATTAAAAGCAACATTTTGTTCTGGATCTAGTACTTCGAGAAGAGCTGAAGACGGATCACCACGCATATCAGATGACATTTTATCAATCTCATCTAATAAAAATAATGGATTTTTTACTCCTGTTTTAGTGATCTTTTGAATAATTTTTCCAGGCATAGAGCCAATATAAGTACGGCGATGACCACGAATTTCTGCTTCATCACGCATCCCACCTAATGCCATACGTACATATTTTCTTCCTGTTGCTTTAGCAACAGACTGACCCAAAGAAGTTTTACCTACTCCCGGAGGACCAACTAAACAAAGGATTGGTCCTTTTATTTTACTAACCCGACTCTGAACAGCTAGATACTCTAGTATTCTATCTTTTACAACAGTTAACCCAAAATGATCAATATCTAGTGTTTCCTGTGCTTTTTGCAAATCTTTTTTCATCTTACTACGATTATACCATGGAACTTGTATCATCCAGTCAATATAGCTACGAACGACAGTGGATTCTGCTGACATAGGTGACATCATTTTTAACTTATTCAGCTCAGCTTCAGTTTTTTCTCGCGCTTCTTGTGGCATCCTCGCTCGGTCAATCTTGCGTCTCCAAGCTTCATTTTCATCAGGTGTATCTTCTATATCACCAAGTTCTTTTTGAATAGCCTTTATCTGTTCATTTAAATAATATTCTCGCTGGCTTTTTTCCATTTGTTTTTTAACACGAGCACGAATACGTTTTTCAACTTGTAGTAATTCCATCCCTGATTCCATCATAGCCATTAAATACTCTAGACGTTTACTAACGTCTGACATCTCAAGAATAGACTGTTTTTCAGAGAGCTTTAATGTCATATGAGCTGCAACAGTATCAGAAAGACGCGCAGCATCATCAATATTATTAAGTGACGTCAACACTTCAAGTGGGATTTTTTTATTAAGTTTGATGTACCCTGCAAATTGATTAATTGCGGAACGCACTAGCGCTTCTTGCTCTTTCGCTTCCATTACCGGAGAGACTAAATACTTAGCTGTAGCTGTAAAATGATCACCGTGATCACATAAAGTAGTAATTTGAACACGCTGCAACCCCTCAACTAAGACTTTTACAGTACCGTCTGGTAATTTTAGAATCTGTAAAATAGAGGAAACGGTTCCAACTAAAAAAAGATCCTGAATGCTAGGTTCATCCGTTACAGATTCTTTTTGAGCAACGAGAATAATCTTTTTGTCATGATTAATAGCGGTTTCTATACAGCAGATGGCTTTTTCGCGTCCTACAAATAAGGGAATGACCATATGGGGATAAACCACTGCATCTCGCAACGGTAAGACAGGGATTTCGATGAATTCAGAACACTCAGGATTCATAAAGCTCTCTCTTATTTTCATTTTGGCCAAAGTAAATCAGGCCTCATAATTTTCAATAGATATTGTGAAATAAAATAGTAAATTACTTAAGACAATAAAACTTAAATAATATATAAATAAATATTTATATCAAAATAAATACATACCGTAATCTTTATATAAAAAAAATAATATTTAAAAAGTCATTTACAAGTCATCATACAGGTATTGTTTATAAAATTAAATTTTTGTATAAAATAAATAATTAAGAAAATTGTTTGAATTTTAGTAATACAAATCTGATGTGAATATTATGCATAGACTATCTCTTTCTATACATGTTACTTCCGTACAATCTATGCATTATAAAATCTGATAGAATATGTCTACATTTTATAAAATGATAATTTTATTATTATACATCATAATATAAACTACAATAACATATATCATCAAAATACATTACAAAAAACAAATTGGAAATAATATTTTATCTTGAGAAAAGTCCAGAGACGATATTTCTATCGCATGTATAGTTGTTCCTGTTTCTTACTAAAGAATGCAAACTCTAAACTTATTCAATTATAGTCAACATGGAAAACTTTTTTAATACAATGAGATATATAATTAGAGATCAAGTAGTCATTTTATATCATTGTTTACTTTATAGGTTTTTATATAAAACACTAACTAATAGCTTACGCTATTCAATGATGATGCTGCGCTATTAAGTGATATAAAGTATACATGTAATTCTATTGATACATATAAAATAGTCTATGCGACCTTTTTAGAAGAAAAATAAATATCTACCCCTAAAATATAGAACAATGGTATGTGCATGTATTGCATAAAATATATGGGACTAGAAAGTCTGAATCCTTAAGTATTAAAATGAAAATTTTAAAAAAAGTAATTCTCCAGGCTAATGTGCCTTATTGTGCTGCGTATAATAACTTGTACATAAGACAAGTTTTTAAAAAAAAACATCAAGCTAATAAAATTACTGACATATTCAAAATCTATACTAATTTAAAATTATTTAGAAAAATAATTTAAAGCAGACTAAATCCTTTGATATTGATTTACAAAATATAATATTAAAATTTATTTATATAAAAATTATACGATTTTTTAGAAAATAAAGTAGTTATCCTCTTACCAAAGACTATAATTTTTATCAATATCATGATCTTTTTAAAAGTTTATATTGTAATTTTTTAGTGTGAAATCACTAGTTTATTCTTAACCTTGGATAATCCTCTATAATGTTTCTAACTAAAAAACAAACAATACATAACCGAAAGATCACATATCATTAATGCACCACAAACATAATTCTATTGGCATATTAACGAAAACTTATTATATAATTAATTATATTATATTCTTATCATTAATCATAATTAAGATTAATAAAGATTATTGATATCTGTTAATCAGAATAAAACCGCATTATAATTAAAATTATTAATAAAGTATGTTAATAACACTAAACATATCTCGATTAAATTTGTTTTATTTCTTTAATATTATAGTTAAAAATAATATTTTTAAATATATAAAAGTATTAATGTCAATACTTTAGTGATTTTAATTAATAATATTACTTTATATACACTTATTTTACTTATATTTCTTAAAATGGCATGAATTGATAAAAATACTAAAATAATCCTCTGAGGTTTTGAAAATAAAATCTACACTATGGTAAATATCATATCTCTTAAAATGATAAAATTACAAATCAAAACTTCTTATTAGGATCTAAGAACTGTTGGAGGCTTAAAAGATGCACAGCAAAGTATTACATATTGCTCATATTATTCTTATGCATAGCACCTATAGCGAAAATATAATATTGTTAAATAAGATAATTAGCTAAGGTACTGTTGATATATACTGAAGCTATACTTTATTTTTAAAAAAATATCTACTATCAAGTAGCTTTAATATTTTAGTTTTATTGATAGATTTGTTATTAAATAAGTATATATCTCGATATATATACGTACACAGTATATTTTTATGCATGCTGGTTTTTGTAAAATACAAATTTTACTTCAACATATAATATTCAAATAAAATTTAACTATAGTAAATAACTAGATTTCATATATAATGATATATATAGTTATAATTTTGATCATTCATTAAATATTAATCAATAATTACAGATCAGAAATAGATGCTAAATCACTAGACTTGTTACTTGATGATCTTTTAAATTCTTTTTTAAGACACTGATAAATTATATAATAAGATCTTATGATGCTTCTTTAAAAATAACTAGATAAGCTCTTGTAGAAAATAAATGACTAAATATAGCTACGCATACTTTTATACAATAAGTAAATATATTCTAAAAAAAATCATAAACAATACACTAACTATCATACTTTTACAAAAAATTTTAAATTATTTTTTGTATTTTTTTGTATTTTATATATAATTATTACCAGTAAATACCAACTTCTACTACCAACATCCGAATAACTTCACGATTATTTGCATCATCCAGAAATTCTTTTAAATAACTTGCAGCTGTTTGACCAATACCATACACTGAACTTAATGCATTTAGATCAGCTGCAAGAAGAAAATTTAATGTAACAAAATGAGATGCAAGATTTTCTGCTGCCACTAATCCAATTTTACTGATCCCCAAAGCGTATATAAAACGCGCAAAAGTAGTTTTTTTTGAGATAATAAGTGCATCTATTATATTCTGTGCTGATTTTTGGCCAACACGTTCTAAACTGATAAGTTGATCTATTGTAAGCATAAAAAGATCGGCTGGATTATTTATATACCCTTTATCCACCAACTGATTAATTATTGCTTTACCCATACCATTGATATTTAATGCTTTACGAGAGGTAAAATGCCTTATAACGCTTTTACGTTGCGCGGCGCAAGATAATCCACCTGTACAGCGTAAAGCTAATTCACCTGATATAAACCGTATCTTAGAACCACATCCTGGACATTGTTTTGGAATAGTAATGTTTTTTACAATTATATTACTATCAACATCTGGCTTCGCAACGCTAATTATTTGCGGGATAACGTCACCAGCCCTACGAATGACAACATTATTTCCAATTTTTAATCCAAGTCGATTAATTTCATGTACGTTATGTAATGTTGCTCTACTTATAAGAACTCCTGCAATCCGAATAGGTGATAATTGTGCAACTGGCGTAATTACTCCGGTGCGACCAACTCGAAATTCTACATTATTCAATTTTGTGATAGCTTCTTGTGCTGCAAACTTAAAAGCTACCGCCCATCTTGGAGCACGCGAAGAAGAACCTATCTTCTTTTGTAATTCTAGATCATCTACCTTAATTACTACCCCATCAATATCAAAACCAAAAAATGGACGCTTCATTTCTGCATTATGATAAAATTTAATTACTTCTCCAGAAGAATAACAAAGACGCGTATTATCATTTACCGGTAATCCCCAAGCCTTAAAATATTGCAAACAAGCTATATGACTACGCGGCATTGATCTACCTTTAAAAAATCCCAACCCGTAACATATAAAGGTCAGAGGACGCTTGGCTGTAATACAAGGATCTAAATTACGTAAAGAACCAGAAGCAGCATTACGCGGATTAGAGAAAATCTTATGTCCCTCTCTATAAGCTGTTTGATTTATTTTTTTAAATCCTGCGTGTGACATAAATACCTCTCCGCGCACTTCTAGATAATCTGGAATCTTATTGCCTGTGAGATATTCTGGAACAATGCTAATAGTTCTAACATTAGCAGTGATATCTTCTCCAACCAGCCCATCACCGCGAGTAGATGCCCGAACCAATCTACCATTGATATATAATAAACTAACTGCTAAACCATCTAGCTTAAGCTCACAACATAATGTGATACCCTTGCTAATGTTTAATCTTTTTTTTAACCGCTGATGAAAAACAAGATAACTACTCTCATCTGACACAGTATCTAAAGATAACATCGGAATTTTGTGATGAACTGGTTTAAAAATGCTACTTATAGAAGATCCACCTACACATTGAGTTGGGGAATCCTGTGTAAGAAGATTAGGATTTTCGATCTCTAATTGACGAAGGGTCTCCATCAAACGATCATATTCTACATCAGGTATACCTGGTTCATTTATTACATAATACTGATATTGATAGTTTCTAAGAAGAGTTTTAAGATAAGTAATAGTTTTTTGCACAGATTCCATAAAATAGCACACTACTAAAAATACCCTTTCATATGATAAAAGAGAATAAGAGAAACACTTATACTAATAATACAATCTGATAATTATTTATTATACGAAGATTATATTATATATTTTATTATGCCATAACTTAACCACTATGTCATACCTAATTAAGATATCATGATCACCTATACTAGATAATATATAACTATATCATGATAATATGTATTATATGTCATATACCTAAAATCTTAAATGTTTATATAAATATATTATAACATACATCATTATTCTATTATCCAATTTATGTACTTTATAAACACAAAACTAATAACTCATTGGTCAATGTCAGATGTTAAATATCATATGATATCATTTTGTTTTATAAACATCACATAAAAGAAAACAAGATAATTTGAATGGTATTTTAATGTACTTGAATTATTGTATTAATGAGTCATACTATAATAAATTTTTGAAATATTAAAAGTTCTAATATGGATATTTTATTTTTTTCACACAGATAATTGTAAAACTAAGATACAAGAAATATAAAAAGAAACTCATAAAAAAAGCTTTAACAATAACCATAAATCCTTCTCTAAACACTAAAAATATTCATTAAGCTCTGATACACTCAGGTAACCTTTATCTACTGATGCTATACCGCATCAAAAATATTACTTTTAAGAACTGACACACATCAGTCATGATAATTTTTAGATCAATAGGATTTAGTATCTATAAATCGAGTACTAACAATTGTTTTCATCACAAAGGATCACTAGCTCCATGAAAGAACAATATCACCCTCAAGCAATAGAGGCTTATGTTCAAAAATACTGGAATCAACATGAAACATTTAAGGCAACCGAAATTAAAAATAAAGAAAAATATTACTGTCTCTCCATGATTCCTTATCCTTCTGGTTCTTTACACATGGGGCACGTACGCAATTATACTATTGGTGATGTTTTATCCCGCTATCATCGTATGCTGGGTAAAAATGTATTACACCCCATTGGGTGGGATGCTTTTGGACTTCCAGCCGAATCTGCAGCGCTTGAGAATAATACACCACCATCATCTTGGACTTATGCCAATATTAATCATATGAAACATCAATTAAAATCACTTGGCTTGAGTTATGATTGGAGTCGTGAGATTACCACTTGTCAACCAGATTATTACCAATGGGAGCAATGGTTTTTTATTCAACTTTATAAAAAAGGTTTAGTTTATAAAAAAACTGAACCAGTTAATTGGTGCCCTCGCCATATGACAGTATTGGCTAACGAACAAGTTATTAATGGTTGTTGTTGGCGTTGTCATTCTCTTGTGGAGAATAAAAATGTCCCGCAGTGGTTTATGAGAATAACAAATTATGCTGAGGAATTACTAAATGATCTCGAGACTTTAAAGGAATGGCCTGAAAATGTCAAAACTATGCAAAAAAATTGGATTGGGCGCTCTGAAGGGGTGGAGATTGATTTTAAAGTTTTAGATAGCACTGAAATAATCAAGATATATACTACGCGACCAGATACTTTAATGGGAGTAACATATATTGCAGTAGCAGCAAATCACTCAATAGCTAATATAGCTGCTATTCATGATCCATCTGTAGTAAACTTTATTAATAAATATTATAAAATCAGAGCATCTAAAGCGGATAGTGTAAAAATTAACAAGACAGGAATACTGACCAAACTGGTAGCGAAACACCCTCTGACAGGAGACTTATTGCCGGTATGGATATCAAATTATGTCATAATGGAATATGGCACAGGTGCTATCATGGGAGTACCAGGTCATAGTCAAAATGACTGGGAGTTTGCTCAAAAATATCATATACCTATTAAATCTGTTATTCTCTCTACTGATCATAGCATTCTAAATCTTGCTCGATGTGCAATGACAAAAAAAGGCACGCTATTTAATTCTGGTGAATTTAATGGTTTGTCATGTGAAAAAGCCTTTATTATGATAGTTGATAAAGTAATTAAAAAAGGTATAGGAAGACGAAAAATAAACTACCGCCTAAAAGATTGGAGTGTATCACGTCAAAGATATTGGGGCGTACCAATCCCAATGATTACTCTAGAAAATGGTGAAATTTTACCTGTTGCAAATAATCAATTGCCAATTATGTTGCCAAAAAACAATCTCTCTAATGATGTTACGAATGCTATAAAAATTGATGAAACATGGGCTCAAACCATCGTAAATGGTCAAAAAGCCTTTCGTGAGACTGATACTTTTGACACCTTTATGGAATCCTCTTGGTACTATGCGCGTTATACCTCTGCTAACTATAAAAATGGAATGTTAGACCTATCCTCTGCTAACTACTGGTTACCGGTAGATTGCTATATAGGAGGAATTGAACATGCTACTATGCACCTTCTTTATTTTCGTTTTTTTCATAAACTTCTACGTGATGCCGGACTAGTAAATTCTAATGAGCCTGTAAAACGTCTTCTCTGTCAAGGTATGGTTTTATCTGATGCTTTTTATTTTACCAGTAACCGAGGAGAGCGTAGTTGGGTATCAGCCTCTAATCTCATCATTGAACGTGATCATAACGGAAAAATCCTACATGCTGTAGATAGAGATGGTAATAAATTAGTTTATGCCGGTATGACTAAAATGTCAAAATCTAAAAAAAACGGCATTGACGTAACAACAATGGTAAACCGTTACGGCGCTGATACTATTCGATTATTTATTATGTTTGCAGCACCGATAGATATGAGCTTAGAATGGAAAATCACAGGGGTTGAAGGAATGCAGCGATTTTTAAAACGGCTATGGAAATTAGTTTGGCAACATACTATGCTAGGTATTCCAAAAATTCTTGAGCATCCTATATATTATTATGAACAGAAAGTCTTACGTCGTCATTTGCATCAAACGATTAGAAAAGTATCTAGAGATATAGGACAGCGTCAAGCATTTAATACAGCTATTTCTGCTATTATGACAATAACAAAAAAACTAATAATTGCACCACAAAAAACAGAAACCGATCGTATGTTAATGCAAGAAGCTCTTGTCGCTATAGTCCGTATGCTACATCCATTTACCCCTCATATTACCTTTATACTATGGCAAGCCCTTGGAAGAAAAGAAGCTATAGATTACGCTCCATGGCCTCAAGAAGATAAAATTGCAACGATTGAAGAAAATCAATTAGTAGTGATTCAAATTAATGGTAAGATTCGTAGTAAAATTATATTAGAAAAAAACTTAAAACAGGAAGAAATACAGAAACGTGCTAAAAAAGATCCTATAGTTTTAAAATATCTTCACGGTACTCGAATTAAAAAAATTATTTATGTACCAGGAAAAATACTTAATTTTGTACTTACTTAAATTAGAAGGGCATTTTGCAAAAACTATTGGTTTCTTTATTTTTTAGTATCTTTATATGGAGTATCAATGGATGTGGATATCATCCATATCACGCTACTGAAATACCATTCGAAATGAAAACGCTTACTCTAGACACAGAAGATCCATACGGTCCGCTGGCTATGACATTATATGAGGCACTTCAACTACATGGTATACATGTGATTAAAAGAGAAAGAAAAAATATAAAAAGAGCCTCTATACGATTACAAAAAGAGGAGATTAGTCGTAATACACTTTCTATTTTTTCAGATGGAAAAACATCCGAATATTCAATTATTATGACTATTTTTATACAAGTGATCATTCCTAATAAAGGAATATATCCAATAACATCAACAATATCTCGTTCATTTTTTGATCACCCATATGCTCCTTTAGCAAAAGACACTGAACAAAGTATTATCATTAATGACATGAGGATGCAGGCAGTGGAAAACTTAATACATCAATTTTCACAAACTTATTATACGACAAATCGCACTACCATTCACTTGCGTAATAATTAATCATTAGAACATATTTATGTTATCCCTCGTGGGTATCATTAACATAGAAAAATACAACCTATGCAAAAAATTTATCCTGAACAGCTTGATGCTCAACTTACCAAAGGCTTAAAAACGTGCTATATGTTAGTTGGTAATGAACTTTTTTTGTTAGAAGAAGCGAAAAATATTATTCGCGCCGCTGCTCAAAAACAGGGCTTTACAGAATACTTAAAGATTGAATTAAATAAAAAAACAGATTGGCAGAATATTTTTATAATTTGTCAATCATTTAGTTTATTCAATACCCGTCAAATATTTTTACTTATATTTCCAGATTGCGATCCCGGGTCTTTTATAAACACACAACTTATGCAACTGTCTACCTTCATTCATCCTGATATCTTGCTAATACTTCAAGCTTCCTCATTCTCTAAAAAACAAAAAAATACTAAATGGTATAATAACCTATCTGTAAATGCAGTAGAAGTTTCATGTCATACAATGGAATTCAAAAAGTTATCTATTTGGATATCAGATAGAGCAAAACAATTAAATTTAGAAATAAATGACGAAGTACACCAACTTTTATGCTATTCTTATGAAGGTAATTTGCTAGAATTATCAAAAGTACTAGAACAAGCCTTAATATTATGGCCTAATACGAAAGTCACTGCAGGACATATTAAACAAATCATTCATAATTCAGCGCATTTTACTATATTTAACTGGTTAAATTCCGTGCTGGCAGGAGATGGTAAACGAGCAATTCACATCTTGCATAAAATAAGTTCGGAAAATACTGAACCAATGATTCTGCTACGTATATTACAGCGTGATCTAACATTACTTCTCATTATAAAAAGAAAAATAACATATACTCCACTACATATTATATTAAATCAGCATCGAATATATCAACAACGCCGTACTTATTTAACTCTTGCCACCCAACGCCTGTCAAATATAAATTTTCTATATGTATTTCATCTCATGCGTAACATAGAACTAAAATTAAAAAAAAATTTTAACCAATCAGTATGGTTAGAAATAGAAGTGTTAACAATGGTATTATGTGGATTATGTTACCCGCTAAATATTAATATAAGCTCATTATAATCATTAAATAATAAGTGACTCTTTTTTATAAAAGATGCTACTTAAAAAGTATAACAAAAAAGATAACAGAGAAAAATATTTACTAAGTAAAATAAAATTTACGAAAAATCAAAACATTAAACTCAATTAACTACTTTTGAGAAAAATAATACACCCAGTTTAACATTGTGATTAGTATTAAGATAATATAAACAATAAAATTACCCAATATTTATCCTAATACTTCATTTAAGATAATCTGTTAATCAGCTATGAATTGATGTATAGATCTTTGTATTTTTAAGAAACATACGATAGTCATGACAAAAATATAATTTAGCTCCGAACACAAAATTTATAATACATATATTCATTATACATAGAAAGAATGTATCATCATTTAAGTTTTGCAAATCTATCTAGTAAACAATTTAAAAAGATTAATTATTAGTATATACATAGTAATTTTATTAATTACTTTATTTTTGTTTTTTCTATACTATTTTTTTATATATTTATCAATGTTCGAAGAACAATTAGTAATACATGGTACAATTAACGTAAATGTGCTAAAAATAATCTTTAATCAAAAAGAAGAAGATAATAAAAAAACTTAATATATTATATTAAATAGTATTTTTCATAAAAATGAATTATTCTAAAAGAGTAATCCTAAACAATAAATAATCTATAGAAGAATAAATCTAGCACTGTTAATATTTTTTTAGGTTCAGTCTTTTCAGGTCTGTTTAAATCATAAACAAAAATCCAATCATTAATAGCACCCCTAAAGTTACCTATATTATTTTATTAATATCATCATGCTACTTTATTAAATCATAAGCTGCTCCATGATACGCTGATACATTTGACTTAACACTTGCAAGTCTGATGCTTCAATACATTCATTACTTTGATGAATAGTGGCATTTACTAACCCTAACTCTACAACCTGAGCTCCCATTTTTTTAAAAAAATACCCATCAGAAGTGCCACCAGTCGTTAATATTTTTGGAGCACGGTTGGTATACTGCTTAACTGTATTAACAACTACATCTATTAGATCACCACTGAGGGTTAAAAATGGTTTCCGCATAGCCTTCCAGGTAATATTATAACGGAAATCATATCGATTACACAACTCCTGAACACGTCGTTTAATTGATAGTTCTGTAAGTTGCGGGCTAAATCGAAAATTTAATTTAATAAAGCAATCTCCTGGAATAATATTACTTTCACCAGCTCCAGCCTGTATATTTGAAATTTGCATGCAAGTCGGTGGAAAAAATTCACTTCCTGTGTCCCATTGAGTAACGAGCAACTCATGAAGAATTGGGATTGCATGATGTATTGGGTTATCAGCAAGATCTGGATAAGCAATGTGCCCTTGAAGACCTTGGATATGAAGATTGGCAGTAATTGATCCACGACGACCATTTTTTATTACATCCCCTACTCTTTGAGTACTAGTTGGCTCCCCAAGCAAACAATAATCTAAAGTTTCATGACGCGCTATTAATTTTTCAACTACCTTTACTGTACCATTGCTGCCGCTGTCTTCTTCATCTGAGGTAATTAAAAATGCTAACCGCCCCTTGTGCCTTGGGTTTATCGTTACAAAACGTTCAGCTGCGATAATCATAGCTGATAGAGCACCCTTCATGTCAGCCACGCCACGACCAAATAAAATACCATTTTGCATAGTAAGCTCAAATGGAGGGTGCGTCCAATATTGTAAATCACCAGTTGATACTACATCAGTATGACCTGCGAAAGCTAAACATTTCCCATGACCATGCCATGCCCAAAAATTTTTTGTATCCCCAATATTCATTGATTCAATTGTAAAACCTATCCTCTTGAGACGAGAAATTAAAATTTCCTGACAACCAGCATCATTCGGACTGATAGATGGACAGCAGATTAATCGTTTTGTTAGCTCAATAATTGGACAACTAATCATATATAAACACCTACATAATAACTTAACTAGTTAATTTATCTAAAACTTTAACATATAAATGCATTATGTATATATAAAGAAGTTTAAAATATACTGCATCATATAAAAAATAATACAAGTTATCTCCTAATGCGCCACTCATAATATTTAGAAAAAATTCTTAATTATTATCTAATCATATTTTATATATATTCGTTTTTCCTAACATAAACTATATAGATATTTTACTAAAAAAAGACCCTCCAAAATTAAAAATGCTTAATCATAAATCATCTGCTAGAATACATTAAAATAGAGTATTTGTAGGTATCTACTAGATATATCTTTAATACTTATCTTTTAAAAACTATATTTGTAATTATTAATATAATCTCTCTGTATTAAGTAATATAATACCTAAATAATCACGTTTATACTTAATCCATTTCTAAAGCCAGATCTCATTTAGAATTAGAGAAATAGAAATAAAAATACCATCACTGATGTAGTTCTCTATATCTAAAAAATTAAAATTTATTTCTTAGGATATAGATCTGGACGTTTATATGGTTCTTGATCGCCTGGTTTACGTGTTTTTAATAGTTTTAATATCCAGGTATATTGCTCGGGATTAGGGCGTACTAATACTTCAACTTCTGCATTTAATCGCCGAGCTTGTTCGATGTTATCAATAACAAGAAAATCTTTTATGAAAGGCGCTCTTAGATAAATGTCTAAAGAATGAGTCTTACTATCATATACTGGGAAAAGTGGTACAATTGTCGCGTGACACACTTTCATCATTCGACCAACAATAGGCAAAGTGGCTTTATATGTTGCAAAAAAATCTACAAATTCACTCTGTGCTTCTCCATGATCCTGATCTGGCAGATAGTAACCCCAGTACCCCTGACGAATAGAATTCACAAAAGGTCGTATCCCATCATTACGAGCATGCATACGCGCACCACATCTACATCGCACTAAATTCCAGATATAATCAATAACTACATTACTCTGATGATGAAACATAGCTGCTATTCTTTGACCTTCAGCTGCCAATAACATCGCTGGTAAATCCACTGCCCAGCTATGAGGTGCTAATAATATAACATTTTGTCCACTTTGACGTAAATCATCAATAATATCCCTTCTATGCCAATGAATACGAGATTTTGCTAAATTTGGTCTCAGCGCCAATTCAGCCATCATAGCCATTGCCTGTGACATAGTAGAAAACATGGAATCTACAATTTTTTCACGTTCTGATTCAGATTTTTCCGGAAGACAATATAACAGATTAATTAATGCTCGACGTCTAGCACCTAGAGCTAACCTGCCTATTATACGCCCTAATGCACCTAAAATTGGATCACGCAAACATACTGGTATTAAAGTTGAAATAGATAACGCAGCGATACCTAACCAAATACCCCAGTATCTTGGTAATAAAAACGATTTATGAAAAATAGGAATAAACTGAGCGTGACTTTGTTTTTTGTTGTCCATGCACTAACTCTAAAATAATAATCAACGGATAGTGTAAAAGAAGATGCATAATCAATCAAAAGACAAGAATAAATAATAAAACAAGATTTTACAAAAATAAAATATATTTATATTTTATTGAAAAAATCATTGAAATAGATCGCTATCGAACTATTTAATGCATCTTTTTGATATTCTATTAGTATAATATACTAATTTATGCTTACCTATAATTTTGAAAAATTTAAACTATATCCTATATTTTAAAAAATATATCCATTAAAAGAATAAAAAAATACTTGATCAATCTACACTCTATTTCCTTTCAGGTAGATAATAATTTTTAAAAAAAAATATCAATACCCTGATCAGATCGCAAAGATGCGGATTCATCAACATAACCTCGCCAAAATACAGAGAAAAATTCCACATACAATGACACTAATAGTAATATCAGAATTCTGACTCGAACAACACATTTCAGTAATATTTGCAGTCCAGATATTTTTTAGTGAGATACTGATTACGCGCATATTCAAAAAAATTATTTATTATCATTCTATTAATCACTTTAATAGTTATTACTACTCTCATATAGATCTGAAATATATCGATATAAGTAGTGATAAATAAAATATTTTAGATTATAATTAAACAAAAAATAATTACTCATATCAAATATTCAATACACTATAAACTAGAAAATATCAATTACTATCATAGACAGCTCACTGCTTCTACAATATTTATGAATAGATTGTTAGAAAAAAGGTTTAAAATAATAATCAATATGCGATTCTAGGGGTAGTAGAACATCATAATTCAGTTATTGTACTGATACAAAGCTCAAGTAACTATAGTAAGAAAAATATAATTTTAAAATAAATTCAACTATTATGGTTTCAAATCCCTGATAAATATATAAAAACGCACCAAAATATTTATCTAGAAAGTTTTTAATAATGATTAATAATATGTACTTTTTAAATATACATTATAACTATATCTAATAAAATTACATCAAAATTGTAATATATATTTATTATCTATTAATTTCATTAGCGTAGATTTTTAAAAAAAAATCACTATTATATAAATTACATTCATCTCCACTATAGTAATAAAAAGTTAAGTATTTTTATAGTAAATCTGCTCTGTAGATAGCAGATTTATCTTCTAGAATGTAAACATTTTTATTATCTTAGAAAAAGAAGCATATAGATTTTCTACAATTTTAGAAATATTAAAATTATAATTTTTTGTTTTTATAATATAAAGTAATTTATAATATTTTATTTTATTTTTCAATCTCATTTAAAAGAATATACAGAGATCTGAATGGTAGGTATACTTGTCATAGTAAAGAATACTTAGTATATGTATCATTACTGTATAATAACATCATTAAAAAAATCTATAATTATAATATCAATCTACATGTATCATCTAGGTATATAACAATATTATAAAAAGTCTTTACCAATACATACTTTATTAATATAATTTAAATATTAAAAAATTTTATTTTTTTAAACTTTTTTGTAAAAATTAATTTTTCTATATAATAAATGATTAATATTAATCTACTATCAATATAAGAACTAGCTAAATAATGTAAGGCCAATCCTCAAATTTATTGTCTTAGATGTTTTTATTATAATCACTGATTATATTTCTACTAAATATAATATATATAAGGTAGATCTTATCTATTCAAAAAAAAAGATATCATCTAGTAAAATTTAAATATATATGCAATATATATGCAATATATATGCAATATTATTCTGGGCTAATATCAAAAAAGTATTTGATAAAAATATTATTGCTTCATTAAAATCTCAACGAGGACACTCATTATATATCTATCCATGCATTGATTAGATTTTAGATATTGAGATTTTAAAAATCGTTATCTATCTATCTTGATCCAATACCTTACTGGGGAGTTTGTTATTTTTATTATCAACATCATATCTAGTGCAATATTATATCATAACTATCGTCAGGTTTCTCATCTATAATCACTCTATGATTTTATTATGCTTAATACGTTATTTATGTACTTATATCAGTTTTCTGATTATACTTATTATATATTATATTTTTTATAAAAATTATATGATAAAGTTAATATAACATAAAAAAATTAATCCTATATCCATTAATAAATATAAGATTAATGACTATTTATGATAAAGTTAGTGTATACATAACTTATATTATTTACTGATATATTAATCTAATATCTATAGGTAAGTATACTAAAAAACATCTCTAATGTGACAAACTATTAAAACATTATATTCTATAAAAAAATTCTTAATTTTAAAGCTATTATCTACTGAAAAGCTCATAACTTATATACAAAGTACTGTCAATCATTATAGATTATTCAGTTAATTATACATTACCTAACATAACACTTAGTAAATCTATAAAAATATCCACTAAGTAGTAATCTAATCGTTTAAATTTATAAAATTTAATTAAATCTAATACTATTCTGTTATGGAATAAAATGATTATTAAAAACATACTAAAAGTGTTTCTGGTAATAAATAAAATCCACACAAAATACATAATTACCTTTGAAACTCCTCCCATTTACCATTGATAAAATATGCAAACCAACCAGTACTTTTACCATCTTTTTTAGTACTGACATACTGTTTTTTAGTTTTTCTACTAAAATGTATTGTCGCTATATTACCATCTGTATCCACCATAGGTGCATAGGTTAAATATAACCATTTTTCTGGTAAAATATCACGATAACGTTGAAGCTCTACTACTTGGGGAGCTCTAGTCTCACGTGATTTAGGAAACGTATTAGCTGCTAAGAACATGCCAGAAGCACCATCACGTAAAACAAAAAAAGCATCTGACTTTGTACACATTAACTCTGGTAAAGGCACTGGATCTGTTTTTGGTGGAGCGATATCACCATTACGCATTATTTTTCGTGTATTTTTGCAATTATGGTTAACACAAGCAACATATTCCCCAAAACGACCTAGCTTTATAAACATCTCAGCGCTACATTTCTCACATTTCATAACAGATTTAGCATAACTTTTTATATTAAATTTACCGTATTCAATTTCATAACCATCGCATTCAGGATTTCCTCCACAAATATGAAGTTTACGCTCATGATCTATAAAATATACATCCATAGCTACACCGCATAACTTGCAACGACGCCTTACACATAATATATCTGTGTTGTTATTATTGTCATTTGATATATTCAGTAGTGTAGAGTTATCCTGAATAAGATGAATAGTCTGTTTACAGCGTAATTTTGGTTTTAAAGTATATGCACAACATCCAAGAAAGACGCCAGTTTTAGCGGTACGAATATTCATCTGTTGTCTGCATGAAGGGCATTCAATAGAAGTCTTGACTATTTTATTGGGCCTCATCCCACCCTGCGCAGGCTCTCTTTCTGCTGTTGTTAACTGCTCTCTAAATTTTATAAAAAAATCATCCAAAACCATCTTCCATTCTGCTATATTATTTGCTATCTGATCTAAGTTGTCTTCCATGTGCGCAGTAAAGTTATAATTCATTAAGTCAGGAAAATTTTCCGTTAACCGATCAGTGACTATCTCACCTATTTTCTTAGCATAAAAACGACGAGAATCAAGTTTGACATACCCACGATCCTGAATGGTGGCAATGATAGATGCATAAGTTGAAGGACGACCAATACCACGTTTTTCTAGTTCACGCACAAGTAACGCTTCATTGAATCGAGCAGGAGACTGCGTAAAATGCTGATTAGGCGAAAGTTTCTTTAAACTTAATTCACTGCCAACTACCAATTTCGGGACAATCGTCTCTTCATGATTTTTTTTCAGAGAAGGTATTACTTTCATCCAACCATCAAAGAACAGAGCGCGCCCCTTGACACTCAATTTAAAACCTTGCGCCTCTACGATTAAAGTTCGGGAATTATATTGCGCAGAGACCATTTGACAAGTAACAAACTGACGCCAGATGAGCTGATATAACTTTTTTGCATCAGCTGACATATTCTGTAGTTGAATACTGAGCACTTTGACATCTGATGGGCGAATAGCTTCATGGGCTTCATCCTCATTCCTTTGAATGCGGTATACTACCTCTGTTTTTGGAAGATATTTTATACCAAATTTTTCTTTAATATAACTACGGGCCATCACAACTGCATCCTGACTGAGATTAGTCGAATCAGTTCGGATGTATGTAATATACCCTGCCTCATATAATGTTTGCGCCATCATCATTGTGCGTTTTACACTAAAACCAAGACGCGTACTAGCAGTCTGTTGTAAGGTAGAAGTAGTAAATGGAGCTCCTGGTTTCACGGTGATCATTTTCTCTATATAATCTTTAACAATAAAACTAGATGTAGCTAATAGAGTACTAGCACCATGAATCTCAGAGGGACTTATGGGAGAAAAAGATTTTTTTAAATATTGCGTTACCTTCATTTGAAAAACAATATTATCGGAGGTTCTCAAAAAGGCATGCAGCGTCCAATATACTGTAGGAATAAAAGCTTTAATCTCACGTTCACGCTCAACAACTAAACGCACTGCTACTGACTGAACACGACCAGCAGACAATCCTCGTGCAATTTTTTTCCAAAGAATCGGTGATATCATATAACCCACCACGCGATCCATAAAACGACGCGCCTGCTGCGCGTTCACACGACACATGTTTATAACACCTGGCTGACTAAAAGCTTCAGAGATGGCAGATTGGGTTATTTCATTAAATACCACACGACTATAACGTGATTTTTCACCGCCAATAACTTCTTGCAGATGCCATGCAATAGCTTCCCCTTCACGATCCAAGTCAGTTGCAAGATAAATATGATCTACTTTTTTAGCAATTTCTTTAAGTTCTGATATAACCTTCTCTTTACCTGGCAAAATGTGATAATTAGCCTCCCAATTATTAAAAGGATTTATACCCATACGGCTAACTAACGACGTTGTTTCATTTTTTTTTATCTTTGCATGATTGCTACCAGTTGTGAAATTAGTACTTTTATAAAATGACGAGCCACTAGTAGGTAAATCACGAATGTGCCCCACACTGGGCTTCACTATGTAGTCCCCGCCAAGATATTGATTAATCGTTTTTGCTTTTGCCGGAGACTCAACTATTACTAAAGCTTTACTCATAGTCATTTGCGCCCAATGATAGCCTTATAAAAATTATGTATACCATTGTATAAAGTTAAATAATCTATTTTAAGAATATCTTTATCACATGGAATAACTTTCAACCATTAAATTTAATTCTTAATGTTCATGCATACACTTTGCTATATAATCAGCATATCTATACCTCTGGTATAGCAGGGACATTATAGTTGTTCTAATCTCTCCTGTTCCTTAAGCATCAGGCTAAAATATCAGTTATAACAACCTAAATGATAAGAATCTTAAATATTCTACTTAAATATACTATATAAGAAAATATATTAAAGACTTTCTTACTGTAATTTTATATACAAAAAAATATGTAATATAATTTTATTTATACGATATAATTGTATATAATATTGGTTTAAGTTCATCTTTTTATATTGCACTATTACAGCTTTACTATATAACCTACTATAAATTTTATCCATATAAGTAAACAGATAAAAGACCTATGTTATCTATAAAAACAGTTACACAATCTAAAAAATAATCAATAAGGATAAGAGATCTATAGCTTCAATGTAATCAAATTGATATTGACTATCTATAAAATATGAATAAAACAATTTACAAATTATTTAGAAAAAATATTTTTTTATGAAAAGATTTATACAATGTTTGTATTTTGGTAAAATTATCACAGTAAATAGTATTTATAATATATACAATATTTTATGCATCTAAACGTACCAATAATAAAAATGAAGAAATATATTGCTATATGAGTTTTATCTATGAAATGCAATCCCATGATTCGCATTTAATACTAGTTATTTCTATACCACTACAATTCTTTAGACATAGAAAAATCCAATTAATAATATTTTAAAGATACTTTCAAATAAGTCATTTATTACTATAAAGTAGATCAGCATTATGCGTGTAACTATATATTATCTAATGATATCAGGCGATAAACAAGAATAATTTACTAATATTGAAAATCATTAAATCAGTATGTATATATTTATATAATCATATAAGCACTACTAGTCTAGTAATAGACTAGATACTATATCTAGGAACCATCAGTGATATCACGTCTATATGTAGAACAGAGATTCATGATAGTAATACAAACATTTTTGTATTTATTATAAAAAACCATTTGAAGATACCCAAATTAAATAATATAAAAATCTATCAAATGTATATAATCTTACAAAAAGATATGTATTAATAAATAAGCGCTCTTCTCTGTAATGTGTCCCACATTAGAATACCTAATACCCTATCGGCATATAACAATAAACAGTAGAAGTTTTTATTTTTCACTAGTAGTTACTCTTATTTTTATACTTCAGTAAACAACTCATGCTATAGTTTATCTATATAATGGTATGATTTTATATGTATTATTTTTTAATAGAATTCTAGAGATCTAACTGATATTGATATATTTGCTTCCAAAGCGCTCGTTTAGCTCTTGGATTATAATGCAGCTCTGATAATATAGGTGACGTAAGTTGAATCCCGGTAAAAAGTTTAGAAGATTTTACACCTATAAGCCATCTATAATGATGAGCATCTTGCTGTAATAATGATAGCTGATTTGTAGTTAAAACCTGAACTTGCATTAATTTTAAATGTAAAGTTCGTAACACATCGACTACTAGTGAATCTGTTAAAACCGGCAGTCTATCTGAAACGATAACTAGACGAGTTTCCACAGGTAGCTTAATCACAATATCTCCTGCTAGAACATAAAGACGCTTCAATTTATACTGAGTAATACCTATTTTTTTTAGCAACTGATCGCGACGTCTTATGGACATACTGATTACCTATCTAATAACTAAATCCTGACGCTATTCACTAATAAATATATACGATGAATAAGGAAAAAAAGTTGTATTTATAACACTTTTTTAAAACTTTAAAAATATAATATACATATCATACCTTCCTCTAAACAATCACCTGACTTGTAGTAATTATTAGTAAAGTCATAAATCAAACTTAATATTAGAGAATACTAAAATATTTTTTTATATTTTAATATAATTTTATATTATATATAATATCATGTATATAATAGAAACCAATCTATTAACTAGTCTGTAAAATATAAAATTACAGCTATGATGCACTAGGATGTATTCATGTCCATTTTCAGCCCAGCTAGCACGATGCTCTTACGACATCATAATAAATTTACTAAACGACATATAGTGTTTTCTGGTAACTTACAAGACACATTATCTGTTCAACTAGAAACCGAGAATAGTTATATACATACCCAACAATATCATCAATGGGAAACTCTCAATCAAATACTACAAACCAATGTTTATTTCAGCCTATTACCCATACCAAGCATCTTAGATAATTGTGATACTCTGATTTATTATTGGCCAAATAATAAAAAAAAAGCACAATTTCAGTTACAAAATCTATTATCTTTACTAACATGTGGAAGTGATATTTTTATAGTTGGAGAGTATTCTAGCGGTATACGCAGCGCTCATAGTATGGTCGAAAATTGGGTTAATCTGATAAAGATTGATAGTGCTCATCGTTGTGGTCTATATTATGGATCTCTTACAAAAAGGTCATATTTTAATCCATGTGAATTCTGGCATGAACATTTAACAGAAGGAATAACGCTGAAAAGTTTACCAGGGGTATTCGGGTATAATGGTCTCGATAATGGAACTAAACTTTTATTATCAACTTTTAGCGAAGCTATAAAAGGAAAAATTCTAGATATTGGCTGCGGCACAGGTGTGATTTCTGCTATGATAGCCAACCGATCACCATTAGCAGATATTATCTTAACTGATGTAAATGCAGCGGCTCTTGTTGCCAGCAAGGCTACACTATTATGTAACAACCTAAAAGGAACTGTCGTAGCTAGTAATATTTATTCTAAAATTACAGGATACTTCCATATGATTGTGGCTAATCCACCGTTCCATGATGGATCAAAAATAACTTTAGATATTGCACGAACATTAATTACAGATGCGCCTAATTTTTTATATAAAGGAGGTGAATTAAGAATTGTCGCTAACTCTTTTCTTCCTTATCAGCATATGTTGAATAAAGTATTCGGTCATCATACAGTAATTATATGTAATAAATATTTTAAAGTTTATAGTGCTATAAAAAAATAATTCAATCACTTAAGCCAAATACCTGATTTTCACAGATTAATCTAGACAAAATAGCCAATCTTCAGAAGATTATATTTTTAAAAACATTAATTACAATGATAGTTTTAGTGTAGACAAAAAATTTACATCTAATATAATTATTTAATGTTCATTATTTACTATTAAAATAAGACTTAAACTATTATCAGTGACCAGATTTTTTAAAGAACTAAAAATTGTAGCTTTATTATAAAACTCAATAATCTATATTATTACATTCTATATTATCTACCTCTAATCTTATGAGGTTCCTCAAATATTTTATTATATAAAACAGTGATAGCTTTACACATAAAATAGATTATTTTTAATTATCATAAATAATATTAAATTAATAAAATTAAAAATATCTTTTCATATCATTAGTATATTATATATATCTATGATATATAAAAATATACGATATAACCTATCTAATTTTAACTATCTAAAAATATAAATAACTATGAAATTCCTAAAAGTTAAGATAAAGACGTATAGTAACCATTGAGTACATTTTAAAATAATGATTCAATTATAATTTTAAAAATTATAAAATACCTGTATATACTAAGCTATAAGCACACTTCCCACTTCAAGTAAATATTCTCTGAAGATCTTCTATGAAGATATATATTTATACAATATATACATGATATGATTTGAATCATTTTATTAGAGATTACGCATAAAATATATGAAAAACTATATAATATATTTCAGTATATTAAATAAACATACATTAGAAGTTAATATATTATATTTTCATATATCATATATATGATATATGAAAATATAATATATTTGAATAACTAATAAAACAATCTAATAGAGGCGCGATCTGTATCAAATTGTAAAGAGTTCTCTTGTATAAAAACATGCATATATTATATATAAACACTTCGATCATCTTTTAGGTTAGTAAAATTTTAAGAATTACTCTAGTTTCAGTACTATACTTACTCACTAAAGTAAGGAAACATATTTACTACATTAGATGTCACATTTCATACAAATCATTAAATATATTTAATATCAATAGCTCTTCTGCAAAAAAACATAATAAGCACAACAAACATTTTGTTTAATTTAGACCAAATAAAAATCCATTACAAACAAACATAAATATAAAACATTACATTTTTATTCTAATCTTTTGAAATTCTGTTTACTATTTTAGAGTATAATCTTGATATAATTTTTAAATTATCATCAGTGATTGATCCAATTTGTATGATGCTAGACTTATCGACCCTATGTGAGTAATCAAAAAATAAAAATGTTAGTGTAAAAACACTCAATAACATAAAATATTACCTCTCAGATGTTTATATTGTATTCATTCAAAAATAATTATCAAAGAGCTTAAATTATCTTTTAAAAATATATATCCATAACTTACGAATTATAATTATATGCTATTTATCATTATGTATTACTGAATATCATAA
Source organism: Candidatus Erwinia haradaeae (assembly GCF_900698985.1). Classification (GTDB taxonomy): domain Bacteria; phylum Pseudomonadota; class Gammaproteobacteria; order Enterobacterales; family Enterobacteriaceae; genus Erwinia_E; species Erwinia_E haradaeae_B. The sequence continues at coordinate 445,617 of NZ_LR217730.1, read as the reverse complement.
AGTCTTCTTAAATACTTTTCTAAGAGTTTTGCCAAATATTTAAAGCAGAAAGACGACGTCTACAAAGCTCCTCGTATACTTTTTGTCCTATAAATCCTGCAGAAATTACTGCTTGCGTGGATACACTCTGTACAACTTGCCAAGCATTATAAAAGTATTCCCCTTTAGAAGAGAGATTATTTAAGCATGTGCTATATTTACTAGAATCAGCATCAATAATGACTGCAATCTTTTTCACGCGATATGGTTTTCTCCAAGCATCTATATGATTAAACAATATTATCAATTGCTCAGGAGAGCAAAGATGAATTTTATTTAATACACAATAAAATTCAGATACTAATAATGCAAGATCACGATATTCTTTTGGAAGATGCAGACGTTTACAAAAAATTGAAATTATCCTAGTATCTATCTGATCATCCTTTCTATCATTAGATGCATTATTTTGTATTATTATGGATTTTTTTAAATCATAGCACAATGCAGCAAAGCGAATGTCGACTTCTGAATGATATTTTGCCACTTTAGATAATGTTATGAAAGCATTTTTTTTATTAATAGTAATTAAAGAACCTTGTTTTTTTTTAGAAGCAAAAGAATAATATATAGAATTTAATTCAGGGAATAGTTCATTTAGAGCACCGCAATCCTTTAAAACCTGCAAAAAAACCTGAGGATGATGCGTATTCAAGGCAAGAGCTATCTCTCTCCATATGCGTTCTCGAGAAAGAGAAGACAACTCTCCACTATGTACCACCTTCTTCATTAAAGTCCATGTCTTTTGAGCGATTTTAAAATGTAAATTAGAAAAATATGCAGAAAAACGAGCTACACGTAATACACGTAATGGATCTTCACAGAAAGCGGAAGAAACATGACGTATTTTGCGCTTTTTAAGATCAATACGTCCACCATACGGATCATAATATATACCATATTTATCCCGTGCAATAGCATTAATCGTCAGATCACGACGAGCTAAATCTTCCTTAAGAGTAACATCAGGTTTAGAATAACAAACAAACCCGATATGTCCTTTCCCTGTTTTTTTTTCAGTACGAGCTAATGCATATTCTTCGCGACTAATTGGATGTAAAAAAACTGGAAAATGACGGCCAACTTTTTTATAGCCCAATTGGAGCATTTGCTCAGGAGAGCCTCCTACCACTACCCAATCTTTATCCTTCACTGGTAAATCTAATAGTTCATCACGAATAGCGCCACCAACTAGGTATATTTCCATTCTCCTACCCCAAGAAAGAATAAAACCAATTATTTATAGAATAACTTAATTAAAGTAATAAGACCGTTATTAGTTTAATTAACATGCAGAATTTTTCTTTTACAAAATAAAAAATTTAAAAGAGAAGTCAGTGATTTATATTTTATATATAAGCTGAAATTTCTGAAATTATCATATAAACAATCTTATAAAAACTATATCTAAAATAAAAAATCATAAGAATCTTATTACACTATCCACTTTTATACCTCTTGAATTTGTTTGTATCTCTATGATATATCCAATACCAAAATCAAAATTACACATATTTAATCAATGCTGAGTAACTGTTAAATACTTAATAAGCTACTACCCATGATAGTGCTGGTATAAATAATTTATTTATAGCCGGTTATATAATAGTTTTTTTAAAAATTTTATTTTTGAATCAAATTATAATATAATCTTTGATAGTCAGGTCTAGACGCAGAAAAGATCTGTAAAAAAATTTTACCATCGATCTATAAAATAACTACTCATGTCATATAATTAGTTATTTTAACTTTTTAATATACAGACTATAATTACCATAAATCATTCATAACACATGCAAATATATATTATTTATAAATAAAATATAATCTACTTAATATAGGTAACTAGGTTACTGAATTATTTTACAAAAATCTAACAAAAAGCATCTGTATATAAAAAACTATACTCTTATTAAATTTTATATTAACATCCATATCCCTTACGTGATAAAATACAAAATCTAAAACTTATTGACTTATAACTCAAACTATCGTCATATAACTAATATTTAATATATTAACTATTATTCTAAACACAAAAATAGACCTAAATATAAAAATTTTAAAACATTTCCTATAATATAGGTGTCTATAATTAAAAAACTATTCATTAAATATGGTAGATAATTATGTTATTAAATAAAGATTTAAACAAAAAATTAGATATCTAAATACCTGTTATGTTATGCGGACTATAATCTAGAATATTTTATATCTTTTTAAAGTAACTATAAAAAAACAACTTACTATCAAATATACAATAAACTCGATAGACCTTTCACATCTTATTTTAAGGCGGATCAAGTGGATTTACTCTCTTTTTATGGGCTCTTTCTTGCTAAAATTATTACTATAGTGATAACATTAATAATATTATCAGTCATGATTCCTAATCTTATTAAGCGTGGTAATACTAGAGCTGGAAAACTAATATTAACTCGATTAGATACATATTTTTTTGAAATACAAAATAGAATAAATTTAGAAAAAATGATACCTTTAGAAAAAAAATTATGGAAAAAAGAATATAAAAAAAAGGAAAAAAAGAAACAGAAAGAACTAAAACAAAAAAATAAGATAGGGCGTATTGTAAGCAAAAAAAAACCAACGTTATATATACTTGATTTTATAGGTAGCATCAATGCTAAAGAGGTATCGTCGTTACGACAAGAAATCTCTGCAATCATATCTGTTATTGAGACAGGCGATGAAGTATTACTGCGTCTTGAAAGTCCTGGCGGAGTAGTGCATGGTTATGGTCTAGCCGCATCACAACTTCAACGGTTACGACAGAAATCTATTCCACTAACAATTTCTGTAGATAAAATTGCTACTAGTGGAGGTTACATGATGGCATGTGTAGCTAACCATATCATTGCCGCGCCGTTTGCATTAATTGGATCGATTGGTGTAGTAGCACAGATCCCTAATTTTCACCGTTTTTTAAAAAGAAATAAAATCGACATGGAACTCCATACCGCTGGAGAGCATAAGCGTACTTTAACGTTATTTGGTGAAAACAGCAAAGAAGGACGAGAAAAATTCTGTGATAATTTAAATCAAACACATTTACTGTTCAAACAGTTTGTACATCAAATGCGGCCACAATTAAATATAGATACCGTATCCACTGGAGAGTACTGGTATGGTAGCCAAGCATTAGAAAAAGGGTTGGTAGATCAAATTACTACTAGCGATGATTGGATCATGGATAAAATTTCAGAATATAACATCATAAATCTTTGTTATACTCAACAAAAAGGAATTCTAGACCGTTTTAATCATAGTATATACCGTGGCATAATTCAGATCTTAGAAAGATTTTTAAGACGATAATTGTGCAATCACTTTTATGAATATTAATATTATTAACATTTCTTTTACTTAAAAAATTCTTTTTAATATAAATATATTTAATCTAAAACTAATAAAAACTATTACTTTAAATGATCTTACTATATATAGCCTCAATAAGATTTATGGTGCTCAATTAACTTTCTATTAGTATTATAATTAACTGTTTTAAGTTAATCATGCCACGCAATACTAGATTTTATCTAAAATATTCGATATAATGATTTTCGTTTTTATATTGGCATTTTATAGAGCACCAGCGATTTTATATTTTAATGCATCCCATTTCGAACGAATCAAATTTTTAAGCTATATTAAAAAATCTAAAAATCTACTATTACCAATCAGATATCTTTATTAAAAGTATTCCAAGGATAGGATTTTTAGAGTCGTATAAAATTTTCACGATAGTAGATCAATTCTGCAATAGAGTCATAAATATCATCTAATGCTCGATGCGCACCTTGTTTTTTAAATTCTAAGAGAATCTCTGGTTTCCAAAGACGTGCTAATTCTTTAAGAGTACTTACATCCAGGTAACGATAATGAAAATAATTCTCTAAATCTGGCATGTATTTAAATAAGAAACGACGATCCTGAGCTATACTATTACCACACATAGGTGAGCATTTAGCTGGAATTAATGTTTTTAAAAACTTTAAAATTGCAATTTCAGCAGAACGTTCACTTTCTCGGCTATTCTGAACCCTAGAAATTAAACCATTCGCAGTGTGCGTTTTTGTATTCCATTCATCCATTAAGCTAAGACACTCTATCGATTGATATATCGCATAAACCGGTCCTTCAGAAAGAACTTGTAGGTTCGAGTTTGTTACAAGTATGGCAATTTCAAGAATCCGATCTCTGTCTGGATTCAAACCAGTCATTTCTAAATCAATCCATATTAGATTATTAATATTCAAAATTATAAGCACTCTTATAAATCATATTAATTACTTAAATAAGTAATATATCTATTTTTTTTTAAAAGTTATATTTATTAGTCATAATACTATAAATAGATTATATACGACTATCGCCTAAAAATGTTCAAGATTGAGAGAAATAAATCATAATCTAACAATTGGTTGCTTTATATAGATCACTTTATTTCAGAAAAAATTCTTTAATTATACTAGAACTATAGAACTCCTTATGGAGAAAAAATTTCCTACTCATTAGAATATCTACTATGATTATATATATACTATTAAAAAAATTGAATACCAGAAATATACAGAATATAGATGCAATACTATTAAATAATACACTTTTAATTATTCGATAATATCTTATAAAATAGCTTATTATATTTCATATATTTTTAAAAATATTTCGGTAATCTATCTTTTATAAATATTCTTATATTACAAAAGAGACGCATCTTAATCTATAAGGTCAAGATGTATCTTTTTAATCATTACTCAAGAAATCAATAGATACACTATTACACTAAGATGGTTCCTATCAAGGAAAAAAGTTATCAGAAACAATTATATAATTATATTAGATATATACATCAAAATATATGCATATATAGAGTAAGATTGATCTGGAATAAAAACGCTACTCTATGATGAATATACTAACGAATATAAAACAATTAACTTATCAACTGCTGGGGTTTATTAGCTGTTAGAAAAATAAATATCAAAACGATGTTTTTTAGTTTTTATAGATTTATCGCTTATCGTTCCTGCTAATGATTGCGCATAATGTGGACGCTTAACTACTACACGATTTTTTGCAAGAGCACGCGCAGGTTTTAGTAGCTCATCGGAATCTTCATCTAAACCTACTAGGTATTGCAATATGCGCATTTCTTTTTTTACTAGAGCGCTTTTCTTTTTTTTAGGATACATTGGATCAAGATACACTACATCTGGTTTTGGAGAAATATTGCTAGAAACTAATAAACTAGAAGAATTTAATAAAATTAAACGCTCGCGCAACCATGATCCAATCTCTAGATCAGCATAGCCACGTCTTAAGCCGTCTTCTAAGAGCAGTGAAATCACTGGATTACGCTCTAGCATCTTTACTTGACAGCCACAAGCTGCTAGCACAAAAGCATCACGAGCCAATCCTGCGGTAGCATCTAATATGCTTGGATAATAATCTCTCTTTATACCTACAGATTTCGATATCGCCTCTTTCACTCCTCCACCAAAATTACGTCTATATGACCGTGTTTTAGAGGAAAAATTTACTAATACACCACCAAGTAAAGGTTCATTGCGCTTTCGCAATTCAAGATGAGATGGTTTCATTACTAAAGCCATTAGTGTATTATTATCATGTTCTAAATTCCATCGAGCGGCTAAGACAGACAGATTATTTTTATTTATTACACCTGATTCATCTAATAAGCAAATACGCATAAATAACTTATATTGTTCTATTTATAGATGCTATTCCATATTGCTTTAACATTTCATCTATTATTGGTTGACGACCACGAAAACGATAAAATAAAGTCATAGGATCTTCAGACCCGCCACGTGTTAAAATATTATCTAACAGTGACTGCCCGGTCTCGCGATTAAAAACACCCTCTATCTCAAAACGCGACCAAGCATCTGATGCTAAGACATTAGCCCATAAATAACTATAGTAACCTGCCGCATAACTACCAGAAAAGATATGATTGAATGCATTAGGAAAACGACTCCATTTTGGTTCTAATACGCCCGATATCTGGTATTTTATATCTCGAAATAACTCGATAATTTTTATACCTTTATCTACATCAGGGTGCATATGTAAATGAAAGTCAAATAAAGAAAATACTATTTGTTTTTGCACAAATAATGCTATTTGATAGTTTTTTATTGCTAATAATTTATTCAAAAATATTTGTGGTAATGCTTCACCAGTTCTATAATGACCAGAAATTAACGCTAAAGATTCTGGTTGCCAGCACCAATTTTCCATTAATTGACTGGGCATTTCAACTGCATCCCATGGTACGCCATGAATACCAGAAACACCAGGTGTCTCAATTCGTGTTAACATATGATGCAAACCATGCCCATATTCATGAAATAACGTAATAACTTCCTGATGAGTAAAAAGTGCCACTTCTCCGTCATATGGACGATTAAAATTACAAGTGATATAAGCTATTGGTTTTTGTAGTGTACCATCTAATTTACGCATCTGACTAACACAATCATCCATCCATGCTCCACTACATTTATGATCCCGTACATACAGATCAAGAAAAAAACTACCACGCATAATTTTATTTTCATCAAATAGCTCAAAGAATCGAACATCTCTATGATATACTTCAATATCATAACGCTCTATAGTCGTAATACCATAGACATTCTCAACTATTTTAAAGAGTCCATTAAGAACTAAATTCTCTGGAAAATAAGGGCGCAATTCTTCATCAGAAATATTATACAAACTCTGCTTTTGTTTTTCACTTAAAAAAGCTATATCCCATGGTTGTAAATCGTTAATGTTATATTCTTTTTTTGAAAATATTCGTAATTGCTCCAATTCTTGATCTGCTTGTGAACGTACACATTTTGCTAAATCATTAAGAAAAAGAATAACCTGATCTGATTTTTCTGCCATTTTGGTAACTAATGACTTCTCAGCATAAGAAGTAAATCCAAGTATTTTAGACAATTGATGACGCAAAGCTAATGTTTCATACATAATTGCTGTATTATCCCACTTCCCGGCATGTGGACCTTGATCAGAAGCACGAGTTAAATAAGCACAATAAATCTCTTTACGCACCGCTCTATTATTACAGTAAGTTATCACGGGCACATAGCTAGTTGCATCTAATGTTAAACGCCATCCATGTTGGTTTATATCTTTTTCTTTGCACTTCATGGTCTCTAAGATACTGTCTGGTATACCGGCAAGCTCATTCTTATCTATAATTATTTTGCTCCACCCCATAGTAGCATCGAGCACATTGTTACTGTATGTCGCAGAAAGAACCGACAAACGCGCAGAGATTTCTTTATAATGACTCTTTTGAGCTTTAGACAAACCTATTCCAGAAAGCTGAAAATCTCGAAGAGTATTATCTATAAATTTTTTTTGTGCGATATCTAACGATTGATAAATAGCAATATTATCTTTCAGTTTGCAATATGCTGTATATAATGCTTCATTTTGACCAACCCAAGAATTATATTCAGATAACATGCATAGAATTTTTTCATAAACTAAACGTAATTTTGGATCATTTTTTACTAAATTTAAATGACTAATAGGAGAAAATACACGACTGAGATAATCATCTGCTTCTATTAAAGGCTGCACTAAATTATCCCAATCGTATGGACCACATTGATCTACTATTTTTTCTACCACTTCTCGACACTGATGTAAAACATGCTTGATAGCTGGAATTATATGTTCCGTCTTAATAGAACCAAAAGGAGGAAGAACAAAAGCAGTAAGCAAAGGATTAGTCATTACACAGCCTTAATGTTAAGAAAATAATTCATTACACAATAATACATAATCATAATAATATCATTGATATTATTCAGATAGAAGTTGTAACTATAACTTTTAAAATGATATTTTTAAAATTCCACTACTATACACATACTATACATAATTTTCATTATTTTACAAAAATACAACATTTTATACTACTATTCATAGTCATTGCATAAATATTAATCTATTAATTTTTATACATAATCTACTGCATGAAATTGATGTAAATAAATTTTACTTTTATCAATAAGAACCCCTAAGAGCTTAATATATATTAATAGCTATATCACCTAATATTATATATTTTTATTGACATTTCTTAAACCTTATTATCTGGTATGATTCCTAATCAACAATCTCTTTTAATCACATATTTCAAGGAAAATATAATATATGATAGAAAAATTATAGATAAATATACTTTAGAATATATCTATTTTAAGTATACTTTTGTTCTTATTCGTCTACACACATGATTTGTATAATTTTTACTGTAAGTTATATATATCCTGACTTCATCAAATAAACATTTAACGAATGCGCTCAATAAGATCTCTGCAGATAAAATTAAAAAGCGCTATATCAATACTAGTATAGATTTTTGTGTGAAATATATAACAATAATACATTATCTTTTAAAACACTTTTTATAATATTTAAATATTTTTTGTCTGTGAACATTTTAATATATAGTATAAATTTTTATATTCAAAAAATTTAGATTACTTTAGCGTATCCATACCTCTATATAAATATGTAATACCCTATTTGACATTTAGACGATCAATCTATTAATCTATTATCAATAGTAAAATAAATTATAGAAAGACACATATCTCATATGTAACCAAAATACTTAAATTAAACCAATATAGTGTATATGATAATATTAAAATACTACATATAAATAGTAAATATTTCTATATATCATATCAATAAAAAATATTTTTTTATTTTGAATATTAAAAAACAATACAGGACCACAATCTATTAATAAACTTTTTGATAGTTTAGCTTATATAACTGATAAATATAACAATGTTATATAACTATAACACTAATTCTTATAGATTAAGAGCAACACGCTGACTTACTTAAATATAATCTATATACTCTGCATACTAAAACTCTACACAATATATTAGGATTGTAGAAAAATTCTAATTGATAAGATTTTTTTAAAAAAAATACTATATCTATTATATAGATTGTGAGATAATTTTTTTAATAATATTACTTGTTGTAATACCTTCTTTTAAATTGAGAATTCGCACGTCTCCGCCATTAGCCAAAACCTCTTGACTACCTGCAATATCTTTCAGTTTGTGTTGGTAATCTCCACCTTTAACTAAAAAATCAGGTAATATTTTTTTAATAATGCTCCGCGGAGTATCCTCTTCAAAACTAACAACCCAATCTACCATTTCAAGAGCACTTAAAACACTCATTCTATTCATTAATGTATTCACTGGTCGAGATGCTCCTTTAAGACGTCTCGTTGATGCATCACTATTAACCGCCACAATGAGTCGATTGCCTAACTTTTTTGCACTAACAAGATAAGAAATATGCCCAGCATGTAAAATATCAAAAACACCATTAGTCATTACTATTTTTTCACCACATTGCCTAGCTTGATTCACTGCAATAATCAACTGTGCTTCATTCACCACTCTACAACCCTTTTTGGATCTATTAACTATTGACCTGTTAAGCTCTTCTGGAGAAACCGTTGATGTACCAATTTTACCGACTACCACGCCTGCGGCCTCATTAGCAAGAAAACAACTCTCTTCAAGAGTTCTGCCAGCCGATAAAGCACTTGCTATAACAGCAATAACCGTATCCCCGGCTCCAGTTACATCAAAAACTTCCTGTGCTTTAGTTGACATATAGCAAGGTGATTTTTCAGGTTGCAATAAGGTCATGCCATGTTCTGAACGAGTAATTAATAATGCAGAGATAGAATACTGTTTTAATAATGCCATACCTCGTTTGATAATATCACTTTCACTTGAGCACTTTCCAGCTACTTGCTCAAATTCATGCAAAGTAGGTGTAAGAAGGGTAGCGCCATAATAACAAGAAAAATCTTTACCTTTAGGATCTACTAAGATGAGAATATTTGATTGACGTGCCAGACTAATAATACTTTTTACATTAGTCAGCGCCCCTTTGGCATAGTCAGATAAAACTAATACATTTACCTGTGGTAATAAAACCTTAATTCGATCATGAATAAGAGAATCATTAATTTCTTTGCATGCTTCTTCAAAGTCTATACGAATTAACTGCTGATTACGTGACAGTATACGTAACTTAATCATCGTAGGATAATTGGCATTAGCGATTAGATTGCAATATACATTGTTATTCACTAAGGATTCTATAAGGACTTGAGCCGCATGATCTTCTCCAATTAATCCGATAAGATAAGATTTAGCGCCAAGAGTTGCTATATTCATAGCAACATTTGCAGCACCACCTGGGAACTCTTTCACGTTACTAACTTGTACTACTGGAACCGGTGCTTCGGGAGAAATTCGATAAGTTGAACCATACCAATAACGATCTAACATTACATCCCCAACGACTAATATGCTTGAATTATTCAAGTCAAGCAGAGTATTTTTCATTTAGAAACTCCACGCTAGATTCCGATTGATTGCGTCTCCATAAACATAGTAAGTATTAGCTAACTAAGCGCTTTCAGCGCGACATGCAAAATATAACTATGACCTATCGAAGATGGGCACTACTCAAACCATCACCTATTAATCATTTACCCTGATAAAACTTAAGGATAAAATACAATAAATAACACTATTATTAAGATAATAGAACAAAATTTTAAGCTCTAGATTAATAATTCTCTAAATACAAAAAAAGTATATATCTCGTACAGCTCTAAAATTTATAATTCTATTCGTTTTTAGTATTCTGAAAAAATCTAAATATCTCATATAATATAATATGCATTCAAGATACTAAAAAATTAAAACCATGCTAGTTTTGCGTCTACTCATAAGAACACAATAAAATTAAATTTATCACGACATTAATTATATTGAGAGTAAACCTTTATACACATACAAATAATTGCATTATTGTGTCTAATAACACTATATAAATTAAAACTATATGAAGCATATCAACTTTATACCTATCTTATAATTATCAAGAAGCATAAGCGTAATTTAATGGTTTACTAAAGCATTGTTCAAATTATTAATCTATACTGGAACGTTAAAATTCAGAAACACCTAATAATTTCTTCGGCTAAAGTGCTAAGATAATTTACACAAGCTAGTAGATATTATTCTCAAAAAAAAATCTATATTAATACACTGAACCACTATATTAATAAATAATTAACTCGTTTTATATATTTTATGCTTGAGATCACTTATTCTCTATATAGAATAATTAGGAAAAATTAAACATCTCATCAATCTATTAACTTAACGAATACATAAAAATAAAAAAATCACGATCTTTAGAAAAATAATTGTATATATATTATATAATTCTATTAATCACAATTCATCTGTCAGACTAAAGTCTAATTACTATTGATTCTAATATTTATTTTAAAATTTTTAATTGATTAAAATAAAAAAAATATTATTAATTTTTTACACCAACTAAAAATATAAAAGTATCTCATATTCTTTTTTCTATTAAAACATAATGACCCTTCAATCCTCAGAAAACTAACCAATCATTATAGACATCTTACAGGTTTAGGAAGTCCAGCGATTTTAGTGGCTTGCTTTGCGGGGCCTTTTGGAAATAACCGAAAAAGATAACGACTATTTCCGTATTCTTGTCCACACTGTTTAGTTAAAGCTTGCACTAACATACGTACTGTTGGAGATATATTAAATTCTAAATAAAATCTATGTACAAAATAAATAACCTCCCAATGCGCAGAGCTAAGCTCAATCCTTTCCTCTTTTGCTAACTCTTTTGCAAGATCTTTATTCCAGTCTTCCAAAGATATTAAGTAGCCGTATTCATCACGAGCGACTTTTATACTAGTATTTTTTAGCTGACTATGTTTCATAGTAAATGCTCAACTATTTACATCGATAGTTTATTTTATACTACTTGCTAAAATTAGAGCCACGATATATCAAAAAAACTGCTATCTTAAAAATAGCCATAACATGAAAAATAATTCAGTCTATATTTTTAGGACGATCCAGAAACTCAATATATGCCATTGAAGCATTATCACCTAATCGAAAACCGCACTTTAAAATTCTTATGTATCCGCCGGGTCTGTTTATAAAACGTGGACCAAGTTTAGTGAATACTTTTGCAACTGTCTCGTGATTTCGAATACGAGAAAATACTAAACGACGATTTGAAACACTATCTTTCTTAGAGATAGTGATCAGAGGTTCAAGCATACGACGAAGTTCTTTTGCTTTTGGAACAGTTGTTTTAATAAACTCATGATGTATCAAAGAGATAGCAATATTTCGAAACATAGCCTTACGATGGCTGCTGTTACGATTCAGTTGACGACCGCTCTTACGATGTCGCATAACTTCTCCTTCTCAATAAGAGCTTAATTTTTAATTAGATTATTTGTTATTAATTCTGGAGGCCAGTTTTCTAATCGCATTCCTAATGATAGATTACGAGTCGCTAATACATCTTTAATCTCAGTCAGAGACTTTTTGCCAAGATTAGGCGTCTTTAAAAGCTCTACCTCTGTACGCTGTACTAAATCACCAATATAATGAATAGCTTCTGCCTTTAGGCAATTAGCTGAACGAACCGTTAACTCTAAATCGTCAACTGGCCTTAATAAAATTGGATCAAATTCTGGTTTTTCTTCTTTAATTTCAGGATGACGTACGTCATGTAAATCAATGAAAGCTTCTAGTTGTTCTGATAAGATAGTAGCTGCTCGTCGAATAGCTTCTTCTGGATCAATAGTTCCATTTGTTTCAATATCTATTACTAATTTATCTAAATCAGTTCTCTGCTCTACACGCGCTGATTCAACATTATAGGCTATACGATCCACTGGACTATAACAAGCGTCAACTAATAGCCTACCAAATGTATGTCCATTTTCTTCGACATTTATACGAGAAGAAGCAGGAACATAACCACGACCACGTTGTACTTTTATGCGCATATTAATACTAGCGTTCTCATGCGTTAAATTACAAATTAAGTGTGTTAATTGCACAATTTTGAAATCTTCATGATTAGTGATATCAGCTGCCGTAACCGGACCAATGCCAGACTTACACAACGTAAGAATAACCTCATCTTTTCCATATACTATAATTGCTAGTTCTTTCAAATTTAGAAGAATCTCGAGAATATCCTCTTTAACACCCTCTTTCGTGCTATATTCATGCAATACACCGTCAATTTCAACCTCGGTAACCGCACAACCAGGCATTGATGATAATAAAATACGGCGAAGTGCGTTACCTAATGTATGACCAAAACCACGCTCTAATGGTTCAAGGGTTACTTTAGCATGTGTTAAGCTAACTTGCTCAATATCTACTAGTCGCGGTTTTAAAAATTTAGTTACAGAACCCTGCATTATGTCCTCTCTTAAATACTACCTTACTTAGAGTAAAGCTCTACAATAAGGTGTTCATTGATATCTGCAGTAAGATCAGTACGTTCCGGAACATGTTTAAATACCCCTTCCATTTTTGTAATATCAACCGCTAACCACGTTGGCTGTTCACGCTGATTTGCTAGCTCTAGCGAAGCTTTGATACGAGATTGTTTTTTTGCTTTATCTCGAATACTAATAACATCATTTAATGATACCTGATAAGAAGAAATATTCACTACTCGATGATTCACCATAATAGCTTTATGGCTAACTAATTGTCGCGCTTCAGAGCGTGTAGCGCCAAAACCCATACGATACACTATATTATCTAGGCGACCTTCTAAAAGAGATAATAAATTATCTCCAGTATTACCTCGTAATCGAGCTGCTTCTTTATAATAATTATGAAATTGACGTTCTAATATCCCATACATACGACGAACTTTTTGTTTTTCACGCAATTGAATCCCATAGTCCGATAGACGTGTTTTATGGGCCCCATGCTGACCTGGGGCTTTCTCTAAATTACATTTTGTATCAATTGCGCGCACACCAGACTTGAGAAATAAGTCTGTGCCCTCACGACGACTAATCTTTAGTGTCGGACCCAAATATCTTGCCATTTTCTTTCTCCAATCTTTCTTAAAAAGAAATTTTATACTCGACGTTTCTTGGGCGGACGACAGCCGTTATGTGGGATTGGGGTCACATCGGTAATATTTGTAATACGGAAACCAGCGGCATTCAAAGCGCGAATAGTTGACTCGCGACCTGGACCAGGGCCTTTAACCATTACCTCTAAATTTTTAATACCATAATCTTTCACAGATTCTGCACAGTGTTCTGCAGCAACTTGTGCAGCAAATGGCGTAGATTTACGAGAACCGCGAAAACCAGACCCACCAGCTGTTGCCCAACCTAGTGCATTACCCTGACGATCTGTAATAGTAACAATAGTATTGTTGAATGAGGCATGAATATGAGCCACACCATCAGAGAGTTGTTTTTTTACTCGCTTACGTGAACGAATTGGTACCTTAGTCATTATTTAATTATCCAGATTATTTCTTGATCGGTTTACGCGGACCTTTTCGTGTCCTGGCGTTAGTCTTGGTGCGTTGACCACGAACTGGAAGACCACGACGATGACGCAATCCACGATAACACCCAAGATCCATAAGACGCTTAATGCTGATGGTAACTTCTCGACGCAGATCGCCTTCAACAATAAATTTTGCTACTGCATCACGAAGCATGTCAAGTTTCTCTTCGGGCAGATCACTGATCTTAACATGTTCGGCAATACCCGTTGATCTGCAAATAAACTGTGAACGGTTTTTGCCAATTCCAAATATCGCAGTTAATGCAATTACGGTATGTTTTTGATCAGGAATGTTAATCCCTGCTATACGGGCCACTATGCACTCCTATGTATTATGAACTAGTGTATCTTTTATCCAAAAGCCCATTTTTAGAATACTTCTATTAGAACATATAGTCAATACAGAAGTATCTAAATTGGTTTAATCCAATTAAAACATATAAGAATTGATTAGCCTTGTCGTTGTTTATGTTTAGGCTCGGTGCTACAAATCACACGGACCACTCCATGACGACGAATAATCTTACAATCACGACATAATTTTCTAACAGAAGCACATACTTTCATTTTGCCCCCTTAACGACTATAACCTTTTAAGTTTGCTTTTTTTAATACAGACTCGTATCGACTGGACATTAACAGAGTTTGTACTTGTACCATAAAATCCATAATGACAACTACTACAATCAATAAAGACGTACCACCAAAATAAAATGGAACTTTCATCGAGTTACGCAAAAACTCTGGAATCAGACAAATAAATGTAATATATAAGGAACCAATTAATGTTAATCGACTCATAACCTTTTGAATATACTTTCCAGTATGCTCTCCTGGGCGAATCCCTAAAACAAATGCACCACATTTTTTTAAATTATCTGCTGTTTCACGTGGATTAAAAACTAACTCTGTATAAAAAAAAGAGAAAAAAATAATTGCTGTTGCATAAAGTAACACATAAAGCGGCTCTCCAGGCTGTAAAAAAAGTGAAATTTTCATCAATAAACCAGAACCAATACCATCACCAAACCATGATATCAACGTTGCTGGAAGCAAAATCAGGCTAGAGGCAAATATCGCAGGAATAACCCCAGACATATTAACTTTTAAGGGCAAGTGCGTGTTATGTGCAGCGTAAGTTTTTCGACCTTGCTGACGCTGCGCATAATGTACAACAATGCGTCGTTGACCACGCTCAATAAATACAACAAATAAAGTAATAGAAAATACTAAAACTACCAATAATATTAAACCAAGGATATGTAACTCGCCTTGCCTAGCCTCTTCAAGAGTATGCCCAATCGCAGATGGTAAACCAGCTACAATACCTGCAAAAATTATCATAGAAATACCATTACCCATGCCTCTCTCTGTAATTTGCTCACCTAACCACATAAGAAACATAGTTCCAGTTACTAAACTAATCACAGCAGTAATACAAAACCCAAGTCCTGGATGTAATACTAAACCGTGCATTCCTGGCATATTCGGTAAACCTATAGCAACGCCAATTGATTGAAGTATACCTAGTACTAGAGTAGCATAACGAGTATACTGACTAATTTTTCGACGGCCAACCTCTCCTTCTTTTTTTAACTCAGACAAAGTAGGATTGACCATTGTTAATATCTGAACAATGATTGATGCAGAGATATATGGCATAATCCCTAAAGCAAATATAGAAGCCCGACTTAACGAACCTCCAGAAAACATATTAAACATATCAATAATGGTTCCACGCTGCCTCTCAAGAAGATTCGAGATAATAGTCACATCAATTCCTGGAATAGGAATAAAAGAACCAATACGAAAAATAGTCAGCGCACTTATAAGAAACGCTAATCTAATCTTTAGCTCACTCAGGCCACCTTTAGTGCTTTTAAAACCAAGTCGCGATTGCTTAACCATCGATAAGTTATGCCTCAATTGTTCCGCCAGCAGCAAAAATTAAAGAACGAGCACCCTGGGTTACACGTAACCCACGAATTGTAATAGCCGTCTCAATACCACCAAAAAGTATCACTTTTGCAAATTTAGTTTGCATACTAATTAAACGCGCTTCTTTTAAAGTATGAAGATCAATAATAGCACTTTGAATCCTATTTAAATCAGATAGACGCACTTGTGCGGTAAATCTAGCTTTACGAGATATAAAACCAAATTTTGGCAAACGCCGATATAAAGGAGTCTGACCACCCTCAAATCCACGATGCGCACCACTACCAGCGCGTGATTTTTGCCCCTTATGGCCTCGTCCAGCAGTTTTTCCAAACCCAGATCCAATGCCTCGCCCTAAACGTTTTGCTACATGTTTAGAACCTTGAGCTGGTGATAAAGTATTTAAATACATCTATACCCCCTCTACCACTTCAATCATATAGGAAATAACTCGAATCATACCTCGAATAGCTACCGTATCTTCACGATATACAGTATGACGAATTCTCCGAAGACCTAAACCAAACAAAGTAGCTTTATGTTTGGGTAAACAGCCAATTGCGCTACGCATTTGAGTAATTTTAATCATCTTAACCGCCATGAGAACTATCTCCAAGGATATTTTTAATAGATTTACCACGTTTAGCGGCAACTATTTCTGGAGACCTCATTCTCATCAAACCATCTAAAGTAGCGCGTACTACATTGATTGGATTTGTAGAACCATAAGCTTTAGCTAACACATTATGAATACCAGCCACCTCCAGAACAGCACGCATTGCACCGCCAGCGATAATACCCGTTCCTTCTGATGCTGGCTTCATAAATACACGAGACCCTGTATGAGAACCTTTAACAGGATGCTGTAACGTACCGTGGCATAAGGCAAAATAACTCATGTTTCGTCGAGCTTTTTCCATTGCTTTTTGAATTGCAGCCGGCACTTCACGCGCCTTACCATAACCAAATCCCATGCGTCCATTGCCATCTCCAACGACAGTAAGAGCCGTAAAAGAAAAAATACGCCCACCCTGAACAGTTTTAGAAACACGATTTACTGAGATTAGCTTTTCCTGTAGTTCGCCAGATTGTTTTTCGATATGTGCCATCTTATACCTTATGTCTTAGAACTGTAGACCAGCTTCACGAGCAGCATCTGCTAACGCCTGCACGCGACCATGATATTGAAAACCAGAACGATCAAAAGCTACACGTGTTATACCCTTCTTAATTGCACGCTCGGCAACTAGTGTGCCAATAGTAATTGCCGCATCCTTATTTCCAGTGTATTTTAATTTTTTACCAATAGATTTTTCTACTGTAGAAGCTGCTACTAAAATTTCAGAACCATTGGGAGAAATAACTTGTGCATAAATATGACGCGGAGTACGATGTACCACCAAGCGAGTAATACTGAGCCTTTTTAACTGATAACGTACACGAGCTGCTCGTCGAAGACGAGAAGATTTTTTATCCATACTATTACCTTATTTCTTCTTAGCCTCTTTACGACGCACAACCTCATGAGTGTAACGAATTCCCTTACCCTTATAAGGCTCAGGAGGGCGATAAGCACGTAAATCGGCGGCAACCTGACCAAGTAGCTGTTTATTTGCGCTTTGTAGTATAAGATCAGTTTGACTAATACATGTAGCAACAATACCCTTTGGGAGCACATGATCGATGGAATGAGATAAACCTAACGATAAACTTAATCGGTTCCCTTTTAAGGTAGCACGATAACCCACACCAACGAGTTGTAGCTTTTTAGTAAAACCTTGGGTCACACCTATGATCATCGCATTTACTAAAGCACGAGCTGTACCTGCTTGAGTCCAGCCACCAATAAAACCTGGCTGTGGCGAAAAAATCAGGGTGTTGTTAACCTCTCTTACTAATACAGCTTTATTTAACGTATGCATTAACTCATCGTTTTTTCCTGTAACAATAATGACCTGACCGTCCAGTTTGACCTGTACATGGATAGGAATACTCACAGGTGCTTTAGCAACACGAGACATTTTCAGCCCCTCCAATTAAGCTTAAACTACACGCAGTTATGCTATGTAGCAGACAATTTCACCGCCAAGGCCTGATTGACGAGCGAGGCGATCTGTCATGACCCCTTGAGAGGTAGAAACAATAGAAATACCCAATCCTGCCATAACTTTTGGCAATTCATGTTTACGTTTGTAAATCCTTAATCCTGGGCGACTCACGCGCTGAATACTTTCAATAACAGACTTTCCTTGAAAATACTTTAAAGTTAACTCTAGCTCTACCTTGATGCCATTTATGATGGAATATGTTAAAATATATCCTTCCTCTTTTAGGACACCAGCAATAGCTAATTTTAATTTAGAAGAAGGCATTCTAACCGAAATTTTATTCGCTGCCTGGCCGTTACGGATACGAGTTAACATATCTGCAATTGGATCCTGCATGCTCATATTTTTTACTCCTAGTATATAACCGGTACTTACCAGCTAGCCTTTTTTAAACCAGGCACTTCACCGCGCATAGCAGCCTCGCGCAATTTTATACGACTTAAACCAAATTTACCAACATAACCATGAGGTCGACCAGTCTGACGACAACGATTACGCTGACGAGAAGGACTGGAATCACGAGGTATATTTTGTAATTTTAACATCGCTTCCCAACGTTCTTCTGCAGATGCATTAACACTAGAAATAATATCTTTTAGTGTTTTACGTTTAGAGCGATATTTTTTGGCCATTTTTACACGAACAACTTCACGTGCTTTTAATGCTTTTTTAGCCACAAGAGCGCCCCTTATTACTTGCGAAATGGAAAATCAAATGCAGATAAAAGCGCTTCCCCTTCAGCATCAGATTGTGCAGTAGTAGTAATACTGATATCCATACCACGAATTCGATCAATTTGATCATAGTTAATTTCTGGAAAAATAATCTGCTCGCGAATACCTATATTGTAATTTCCATTACCGTCGAAAGATTTAGTTGATAAACCTCTAAAATCACGAATACGTGGAATAGCAATAGAAACTAGACGTTCAAAAAATTCCCACATACGTTCGCCACGCAGAGTCACTTTACAACCAATAGGATAACCCTGACGAATTTTAAAACTAGCAATAGACTTACGTGCTTTAGTAATAAAAGGTTTTTGGCCAGAAATAGCTGCCAAATTAGTCACTGCATGATCTAATAATTTTTTATCTGAACTTGCTTGACCTACACCCATATTTAGAGTAATTTTTTCAATTCGTGGTACACGCATGACAGAGTGATACCCCAAATCAGTCATAAGTTTTTTCACTACTTCCTTTTTGTAAACAGCGTATAATCTTGCCATTGCACTACTCCATATTACTTATGGTTTTGCTGTTAGATTTAAAAAAGCGAACCTTTTTACCTCCCTCAAATCTAAAGCCTACTCGGTCAGCTTTACCAGTATCTGAGTTAAAAAGTGCAACATTAGATATTTGTATTGCAGCTTCTTTTTTAACAATACCACCTGGATGATTCATGGCTGGAATCGGTTTTTGATGCTTGGTAACTAAATTGATACCCTCGACCAGAATTTTACCACAAACTAATACATTTTTTACTTTACCACGCTTTCCTTTATCCTTACCACTTAACACAATTACTTCATCATTACGCCGAATCTTAGAGGCCATTTTTGGTTCCTTAGAGCACCTCTGGTGCCAAAGAGATAATCTTCATGAATTTTTCACTGCGTAATTCACGAGTTACGGGTCCAAAGATTCGCGTCCCAACTGGTTGTTCATTGTGATTATTTAAGATCACACATGCATTTCCATCGAATCGAATGATAGAACCGTCTGGGCGGCGCACACCTTTTTTGGTGCGAACAACTACTGCTTTTAGAACGTCACCTTTCTTAACCTTACCACGAGGAATAGCTTCTTTAATGGTAATTTTAATAATATCGCCTATATCTGCATAACGTCGGCGCGAACCACCCAGAACCTTGATGCACATTACACGACGCGCGCCAGAATTATCAGCAACGTGCAACATAGTCTGTTCTTGGATCATTTTAGTACTCCGCTAATTTTCAACTACATACTTACATACCCACCGAACTCAGATTTTATTAAGCTTTCTATAAAATACTAAAGTAGTATAACACCGCTTCTATTATATATATAGAAATAATAAACGGCTCTCTATCGGAGCCGTTTCTCTTTAAATATGAGGTTGTGGCATCCTATTATATAATTGCTTTCTCTACAACACGAACAAGAGTCCATGACTTGGTTTTAGATAAAGGACGACACTCACGAACACTCACAACATCGCCAATCTCACATTCATTGCGCTCATCATGTACATGTAATTTAGTTGTACGCTTTATAAATTTACCATATATCGGGTGCTTTACAAACCGCTCAATAACCACGACAATCGATTTTTCCATTTTATTACTCGTTACTCTACCTTGTAAGGTACGAATTTTTTCAGTCATGATACTTTAGCCTTGTGAGTCAGCACAGTCTTTACGCGTGCAATATCGCGACGAACCTGCTTAAAAACATGAGTTTTTTTAAACTGACCGGATCCTGATTGCATACGTAGATTAAACTGTCGACGTAAAAGGATCACAAGTTGGGTGTGCAGATCTTCAATGCTTTTTTCACATAGATCTATAGCTTTCATTACATCACCGTTTTAGTTACAAAGGTGGTCTTAATAGATAGTTTTGATGCTGCTAATTTAAAAGCCTCACGAGCAAGTTCTTCTGAAACACCGCTCATTTCATATAGAACCTTGCCTGGTTGAATTAGCGCTACCCAATATTCTACATTACCTTTACCTTTTCCCATACGAACTTCTAATGGCTTTTCAGTAATTGGTTTATCCGGAAAAATACGAATCCAAATTTTTCCCTGACGCTTCATAGCACGAGTCATGGCGCGACGTGCTGCTTCGATCTGACGGGCAGTTAAACGACCACGATCAACGGCTTTTAGACCAAAAACACCGAAGCTAATATCTCTACCTTGCGCTAAACCACGATTTCGACCTTTTTGCATCTTACGGAATTTTGTGCGCCTTGGTTGTAACATCGGCGATTCTCCTTACTTACGGCTTTTACGCTGTTTCTTTTTAGGCGGAGCAGCTTGTTCCGGTTGTTCAATCGCGGTCATACCACCTAGAATCTCACCCTTAAAGATCCATACTTTAACCCCAATAACACCATAAGTAGTGTGAGCCTCGGAGGTATTATAATCAATATCTGCCCGTAGAGTATGCAATGGTACGCGACCTTCACGATACCACTCAGTACGTGCAATTTCAGCACCACCTAAACGACCACTTACCTTAACTTTGATCCCTTTTGCACCTAAACGCATTGCGTTCTGCACAGCTCGTTTCATAGCGCGACGAAATATTACACGACGTTCTAGTTGTGCCGCAATATTATCAGAAACTAACTTAGCATCTAATTCTGGCTTGCGCACTTCAGAAATATTAATCTGTGCAGGAACACCAGCAATATTTGCAATAACTTGGCGAATTTTTTCTACATCTTCACCTTTTTTTCCTATAACAATACCAGGACGGGCGGTATGAATAGTAACACGGATACTTTTAGTCGGTCGCTCAATGACGACACGAGAAACTGATGCTTTAACTAGTTCTTTCATAAGAAATTGACGAACTTTAAAGTCACTGTCTAAATTATCAGCAAATTCCTTAGTATTGGCGAACCAAGTAGAATTCCAAGACTTCACGATACCCAATCGCATACCATGAGGATGTACTTTTTGACCCATTTCCTACTCTCCAGAGTCTTATCGATCGGATACGGCCAAAGTAATATGGCTAGTTCGCTTTAAAATGCGATCCGCACGACCTTTTGCACGAGGCATAATGCGTTTCATACTAGGGCCTTCATTAATAAATATTTTTGTAATAATTAAATTATCAATATCAACACCTTCGTTATGCTCAGCATTAGCAATAGCAGATTCCAAAACTTTCTTAACTAAAATCGCAGCCTTTTTATTTGTATAGGTTAAAAACTCCAAAGCTTTTGAGACTTTTTTACCTCGTATGATATCAGCAATTAAACGAATCTTTTGCGCAGAAGATCGAGCATGTCGTTGTTGCGCAATAATTTCCATCTTTATCCTCCTGTTTTATCGTTTTTTAACTTTTTTATCAGCAATGTGACCGCGATAGGTACGAGTAGGAGAAAACTCACCTAATTTGTGACCAACCATCTCATCAGACACAAATACAGGAATATGTTGACGACCATTATGAATTGCAATGGTTAAACCAATCATCTTTGGAAAAATTGTCGAACGACGTGACCAAGTGCGCACAGGCTTTCTTTCTCCGGTTACTAAAGCTTTTTCTACCTTCTTTAGTAAATGTAGGTCAATAAATGGACCCTTCTTAAGAGAACGCGGCATGGTTTATCCTTTAAATTTATTTACTACGACAACGTATGATAAATTTATCAGTACGTTTGTTTCTTCTAGTCTTTTTACCCTTAGTTTGCAAACCCCAAGGAGAAACGGGATGCTTGCCAAAGTTACGGCCTTCACCTCCACCATGCGGATGATCAACAGGATTCATGGCTGTACCACGAACAGTAGGGCGAATACCTCGCCACCTAGCAGCACCTGATTTACCTAAAACACGCAACATGTGCTCAGAATTACCGACTTCACCTAAAGTGGCACGACAATCTATCTCCACTTTGCGCATTTCACCAGAACGCAAGCGTAATGTAACATAAGAACCTTCACGAGCAACGATTTGTACATAAGACCCAGCTGATCGCGCAATCTGCCCGCCTTTCCCTGGTTTCATTTCTACATTATGTACAGTAGATCCAACTGGAATATAACGCATAGGTAATGTGTTACCAACTTTAATAATAGCTCCAATACCAGATTGTATTTGATCACCAGATTTTACCCCTTTAGGTGCTAAAATATAACGACGTACACCATCTTGGTAAAGCACTAACGCAATGTTAGAAGACCGGTTTGGATCATATTCAAGACGCTCAACAAGTGCTGGGATTCCATCTTTATTCCGTTTAAAATCAATCACGCGATACGCCTTCTTGTGCCCCCCACCAATATGTCTGGTGGTAATACGACCGGTATTATTACGACCACCAGTTTTAGTATGTTTTTTTACAAGAGAGGCAAATGGTTTTCCTTTATGTAGCTCCGAGTTGATTACCTTAACCATATGACGACGACCAGGAGATGTCGGTTTACATTGCACAATTGTCATTATTATTCTACCACTCCTTCTTTATTCAGTTCCGCCCACCAAGGCTACATTTTGACCTGATTTAATAGTGATATAAGCCTTTTTCCAGCTCTTACGATGACCGATACGTTGTTTATAACGCTTAGATTTACCCTTTACTAACAATGTATTTACGCATTCCACTTCTACTGAAAAAATCTTCTGTATAGCCTCTTTAATTTCTAATTTACTAGAATCTATAGAAACTTTAAGAACAATAGTGTTATTTTTTTCCATTGAAGTAGAAGCTTTTTCAGAAATATGAGGACTACGCAATATTTTTAGTAAGCGTTCTTCCAAGTTCATATAAACATCTCCTCTATCTGCTTCATAGCATCAGCGGTAATTATAACTTTTTTATAAGAAATTAAGCTAATTGGATCAATACCTGCCGCCTGACATACCTTAACTGTATATAAATTACGTGAAGCAAGAAGTAAATTTACCTCTATAGAACAGAGAATAATTAATACATTATTTAAACCCATCTTTTGAAGCTTATCTATCAACAGTCTAGTTTTAGGTTCTTCTATTAAAAATGTCTTAACAATAAGTAAACGATCTTGACGTATAAGCTCGGAAAAGATACTTTTCATTGCGCCACGATACATCTTTTTATTAATTTTTTGACTATAATCTTTGGATTTAGCAGCAAAAGTTATACCACCAGAGCGCCAAATCGGACTTTTAACGGAACCAGCACGCGCACGACCCGTTCCTTTCTGACGCCATGGTTTTTTACCTGATCCAGTTACCTCGGCTCGAGTTTTCTGTGCACGAGTACCCTGACGGGAACCCGCTGCATATGCAACAACTACCTGGTGCACTAAGGCTTCGTTAAAATTACAATTAAAGACAGTATCAGAAACAGTTGGCACCCCTTGTGCATCTTTTAATACTAATTCCATTTCTATACCTCTTTACCCCTTTACAGCTGGTTTAATGATTAGATTACCGCCAGTGGCACCAGGAACTGCTCCCTTCACTAAAAGAAGATTTCGATCAACGTCAATACGCATCACTTGCAAGCTTTGAATAGTTACACGTTGATTTCCCATATGGCCTGCCATTTTTTTTCCTTTAAATACTTTTCCTGGAGTTTGATTTTGCCCTATAGATCCAGGAACTCGATGAGATAATGAATTACCATGCGTTGCATCCTGTGTGCGAAAATTCCAACGCTTAACGGTACCAGCAAAACCTCTACCTTTAGAAAAACCAGAGACATCAACTTTTTTTACACCAGAATTAGAAAGAATCTGAATATTAATATTTTGTCCTATATTAAATGATTCAACTTTAGAAGTTTTAAACTCCCATAAACCACGCCCAGCTAAAATACCAGATTTCGCAAAATGACCCGCTTCAGGTTTAGTAATACGATTTATTTTTTTTATACCGGTAGTTACTTGAATAGCAGTGTAACCATCTGTGTTAACTTTTTTTACTTGAGTGACACGATTTTCTTCTAACTGAATTACAGTAATAGGTATAGAAAAACCTTCTTCTGTAAAGATTCGGGTCATTCCAACTTTTTTTCCAACAAAACCAATCATTTTGACCCTCTTCCTGCTGAATATGCAAACTAACCTAGACTAATCTGCACATCTACACCGGCAGCTAGATCTAGTCTCATCAATGCATCTACTGTTTTTTCAGTAGGCTCGACGATATCAACTAAACGCTTATGTGTGCGAATCTCATACTGATCTCTTGCATCTTTATTAACATGAGGAGAAATTAGGACAGTAAAACGCTCCTTGCGTGTTGGTAATGGAATAGGACCATGTACTTGTGCGCCGGTTCTTTTAGCTGTCTCTACGATCTCTAAGGTAGATCGATCTATTAAACGATGATCAAAAGCTTTCAGACGGATACGAATTCTTTGGTTCTGCATTATACCAGAACTCCAATTATTTTATAAAAAAATACTATAACTAATCTTTTTGTAAATTAGTATACACGTATAATCTTTAGTTATAAAAAAAAATACAAGTTATGAGTGATATGTATTAGTGATAACATATTTCTTTTAACATCATACTGTTAGTATTAATCAGTACAATATTCTTAATATTAACATATTATATTATGTATATACACAAAGCAACTGCAATGTTTCTTATCTATATATTTGCTCTTATTTAATAAAACCACATCAGAGATCAAAAGACGATATCTATTCTCTATAGATCTCTGATTAAATTTAAAGATAATTTAGAGGTAAAACTTTAACAAATTACTTTAGAAACAATTCCAGCTCCTACAGTACGACCCCCTTCACGGATAGCAAAACGCAATCCTTCATCCATAGCAATTGGATGAATTAAGGTTGCTTTTATCTTAATATTATCACCTGGCATAACCATTTCAACACCATCTGGAAGATCTATAGTACCTGTTACATCAGTTGTTCTAAAATAAAACTGCGGTCGATAACCTTGGAAAAACGGAGTATGACGTCCACCCTCTTCCTTAGATAAAACATAAACTTCTGATTCAAATTGAGTATGAGGTTTAATAGTTCCAGGCTTAGCCAAAACCTGCCCTCTCTGAATGTCTTCTCTCTTAATACCACGCAATAAAATACCGCAATTCTCTCCTGCCCGACCTTCATCTAAAAGCTTACGAAACATTTCTACACCAGTGCAAATCGATTTTACAGTATCTTTAATACCAACAATCTCTACTTCATCGCCAACTTTAATAACCCCACGTTCTACGCGACCAGTTACTACCGTACCACGACCAGAAATAGAGAAAACATCTTCAATTGGAAGTAAAAAATCTTGATCAATCGCACGCTGAGGTTGTGGAATGTAATTATCTAAATGATTGGCTAATTCAATAATTTTCGCTTCCCATACAGCATCACCTTCTAAGGCTTTTAACGCAGAACCATAAATAATTGGGGTAACATCACCAGGAAAATCATACTGAGATAAAAGATCCCGAACTTCCATTTCCACAAGCTCTAACAATTCCTCATCATCAACCATATCACATTTATTAAGAAAAACAATAATATATGGTACCCCTACCTGACGCCCAAGCAGAATATGTTCACGAGTTTGAGGCATTGGGCCATCTGTTGCGGCAACTACTAAAATTGCTCCATCCATCTGCGCAGCGCCGGTAATCATATTTTTAATATAATCAGCGTGCCCAGGGCAATCAACATGTGCATAATGTCTTTTTGTAGTATCATATTCCACATGCGAGGTATTGATAGTAATACCACGTGCTTTTTCTTCGGGCGCATTATCTATTTGATCAAATGCACGCGCAGTACCACCATACGTTTTAGCTAATACAGTTGTAATGGCTGCAGTTAAGGTGGTTTTACCGTGATCAACATGACCAATAGTTCCAACATTGACATGCGGTTTAGATCGTTCAAATTTTTCTTTAGCCACAACAATATTCCTTACTTTCTGTACCATCACGATACTTGGTGGGGATAATTAAATAATATTCAATAAGCTAAACCCAGAAATTTATTTACCACGAGCTTCGATAACAGCTTGAGCAACATAATTTGGGGCTTCAGAGTACTTTAAAAACTCCATAGAATACGAAGCACGCCCTTGAGTTTGTGAGCGTAAATCGGTTGCATAACCAAACATTACAGATAAGGGTACCTGAGCACGAATAGTCTTACCAGTAGTAGTATCTTCCATGCCCTCAATAAGACCTCGTCGACGATTTAAATCACCAATAACATCACCCATATATTCTACTGGAGTTTCTACTTCCACTCTCATTACGGGCTCTAATAAAACAGGTTTTGCTTGATTAAATGCAGACTTAAAAGCTAAAGAAGCTGCTAATTTAAAAGCTAGCTCAGAAGAATCAACATCATGATAGGAGCCATAATGGAGGCGTACTTTAATATTCACTACCGGGTATCCAGCTAATGGACCAGATTTTAGTTGTTCTTGAATACCCTTATCTACAGCTGGGATGAATTCTTTAGGGATAGAGCCACCAACAATATCATTCACAAACTCATAACCCAAACCACCCTCTTCTAAAGGGCCCATATCAATTACGATATGTGCAAATTGACCACGACCACCTGACTGCTTAATATATTTACTTTCGATATCAGTCACTTTTTGACAAATAGTTTCACGATAAGCTACTTGAGGTTTACCGATGTTAGCCGAAACATTAAATTCACGCTTCATCCGATCAACTAATATCTCTAAATGCAACTCTCCCATACCAGCAATAATAGTTTGAGATGATTCTTCATCGGTCCATACACGAAATGAAGGGTCTTCTTTTGCTAAACGACCTAAAGCTATACCCATTTTTTCCTGGTCAGCTTTAGTTTTTGGTTCCACTGCTACAGAAATAACTGGATCAGGAAACTCCATACGCTCTAAAATAATAACATTATTTACATCACATAAAGTATCACCGGTCGTAACATCTTTCAAACCGATAGCGGCAGCAATATCACCCGCATATACTTCTTTTACCTCTTCGCGCTTATTGGCATGCATTTGGACAATACGACCTAAACGTTCACGCTGTGATTTTACTGGATTCATTACCGTATCACCAGACCTAACAACACCAGAATATACACGAAAAAAAGTTAAATTACCTACAAATGGATCTGTAGCAATTTTAAAAGCCAGTGCCGAAAATGGCTCATTATCATCTGAACAACGCTCTACTAAAGTGTTTTTTCCATCATCTAAAACACCTTTTATCGCAGGCACATTAGTTGGCGCTGGAAGATACTCAACAACAGCATCTAACATTGCCTGAACACCTTTATTTTTAAAAGCTGAACCGCATGTTACCAGAATTACTTCATTGTTAAGAACACGTTGACGCAGAGCACCCTTAATTTCTTTTTCAGTCAATTTTTGACCACTTAGATATTTATCCATTAATTCTTCAGAAGCTTCAGCTGCAGACTCAAGTAATTTTTGATGCCACTCTTCCGCTAATTCTTTCATATCAGGAGGAATTGTCTCGTATGTAAAAGTCACACCTTGATCAGCATCGTTCCAATGAATAGCTTTCATTTTTACCAAGTCAACAACACCAATAAATGTTTCTTCTACACCAATAGCTAACTGAATTGGTACTGGATTTGCTGAAAGCCGCACTTTAATTTGATTGACAACTTTTAAAAAATTCGCACCCATTCGATCCATTTTATTAATAAAGGCAATACGTGGCACTATATATTTATTAGCTTGACGCCAAACTGTTTCAGATTGTGGTTGCACACCCCCTACCGCACAATAAATCATAACTGCACCATCTAAAACACGCATTGAACGTTCTACTTCAATAGTAAAATCTACATGCCCTGGAGTGTCAATAATATTAATGCGATGAGACGAGAATTGCTTAGCCATACCAGACCAAAAAGCAGTTGTAGCTGCAGAGGTGATAGTAATACCGCGTTCCTGCTCCTGCGCCATCCAATCCATAGTGGCTGCACCGTCATGAACTTCACCAATTTTATGGTTTACACCAGTGTAGAACAAAATACGTTCAGTGGTTGTCGTTTTACCTGCATCGATGTGTGCACTAATACCGATATTACGGTAACACATTATAGGTGTATTACGAGCCATATGATTCCTCTGAGTCTCTGGTGTTTTAGTCAATACGGTAAGCAAATTAGCTATTTATATTAATATATTCAATTATTCAATCTCTGTATGATGATGAATCATGTTGATATAATTTTACCAACGATAATGAGCAAATGCCTTATTAGCTTCAGCCATACGATGAACGTCTTCACGTTTTTTTACTGCATTCCCTTTATTGTCTGCAGCATCAGCCAGTTCATTTGCTAAACGTAACGCCATAGATTTATCACTACGTTTACGAGCCGCCTCAACAATCCAACGCATTGCAAGCGCATTCCGACGTACTGGACGAACTTCTACGGGTACTTGATATGTAGACCCACCAACACGTCTAGATTTTACCTCTACGATCGGACGCACATGATCTAAAGCATCTTCAAATATTTCTAGCCCCTGCCTGCCAGAACGCTGGATCACAGTTTCTATCGCACGATAGACAATAGTTTCAGCAATAGATTTTTTACCATTAACCATAAGAATATTGACAAACTTAGCTAGCAGCTCAGAGCCAAATTTTGGATCAGGTAAAATTTTACGCTGACCTATAATGCGACGACGTGGCATAAGATGCTCCATTATTCATTCATAACACTTAAAAACTTTTAGGTTCTTTTAAAACTATATAATCTTTTAAAACTATATAAATCAAATAATACTTCATCTTAGTTAGTACAATTTAGACTTTCTGAACTCTCACATACAATCATTTAAAAATTTAAGATTTTGATTTTTTTACACCATATTTAGAGCGTGCTTGCTTACAATCTTTAACACCAGAGCAATCTAATGAACCACGTACGGTATGATACCGTACACCTGGTAAATCTTTTACACGACCACCACGAATTAAGATAACAGAATGTTCTTGAAGATTATGACCTTCTCCTCCAATATAAGAGGTAACTTCAAACCCGTTAGTTAAACGAACACGACATACTTTACGCAAAGCTGAATTTGGCTTTTTAGGGGTGGTCGTGTAAACGCGCGTACATACGCCACGTTTTTGAGGACACCCCTCTAACGCAGGTACATTGCTTTTTACAACTTTTCGTACACGTGGTTTTCGCACTAACTGGTTAACTGTTGCCATAACTCACTCCTAGACCCCTGGATTTTTCTTATGCCAGTAATTTTTCCTTGTGACTGGAAAATAATACTAAGTTAAAATTTTAAACTTAATACTATCAAAAGTCAAGAAATAACAAAAGAACCATCATATGTAATTTACCATGCTATTTGCTGAAGATTTTTTATTCTTAGTTTTATAAATCCATCATAACTGATAACTTGTACCTGTGAGGAGATATATATTAGCAGACCACGAGCGACAAGATCCTCCCTTAAAATATATAAGGTTATCCTTGCGCTTAAAAGCCCTTCAAGAATATTAGACCCCTGCGTTCCAGCAAGAACACCATCCTCTAATAACAAGACATCATCCCCTTCTGAAATAAGACGCAAAATAGCTGGGAAATCACAATAAAAAGGTGATCGAGAGATAGTATGTAGCATAATAATCCTAGAAAGTAATCACTTGATCATAGTGATTTAACATAATACGTAGATCTCTTGGAAGCAATACATTTACTTTTATAAGAAACTGGTTCTTAGCTGGTATACCACGCTCTTCTAGCGCTGCTGCACAAACATAAAATTGTATTATATCATATAAAGGAAGAATACCGAATGTGACACTATAATTACGTGCCAAAATAAGATCACTATTTTGTCCTGGTAATAATTGTACAACACCATCACTAACAAAAAATAAGCCAATTTTTTTAGTTAGCGTTAATGTTGCTAAAACTGCATCCAAACCTTCACGTCCGGAACTAGAACCATGCGGACACTGTGTAAAAAGAAAAGCAATATCATTCATTAAAATTTTACTACTCGGTCAGAGGTAAGTACTGCTTCTGCTAATGAGGTTAAACCAGTAAACCGAAAACCTATAGCTAGATTATCTGCTCCTAAGTCCAGCGCTAATGATTCTTTTTGATTACAAATGCCACGTCGTAGTGCTGCAGAAACACAAATATTCAGTATGACACCATGTTTCTGATGTAATTTTTGCCAACAATTAGTCAAGTTAACTTCGTCGCTAGCAGGCGAATGTAATGCATTTCCATTCATAACACCTTCACGATAAAAAAAAATACTATCAAGAGTATGCTTGTTAGCTATAATTGCGTTAGCAAATAACCAAGCACTACTAGCATTTTGAGTTCCATAAGCTGGTCCTGTAACCATGAGGCAAAAACGCATAATGAATCCTTTGTGGGAACACATAAACTCTATGTACATATCTAAAATACTCAAGGTCTATTACAGACCAGAGACGTTTATAAATTTTAAATCAATACACATACCAACTTTTCATCTTTAGATAAAATCTAAATAACACTTCTTTACTAAGTGTCTATAAAAATATATTTTTTAAAATTAACTAAATCATATCTTAATATGCAATACTAAAAAATATTTTACACTATTTTAAAAATGCTATAGTATGATTACTATCATAAATTAAATAGAATAAATTCTAAATCACTATTTAGTTTTTAACATATAACATTTAATTATTGAAAATATTTTTATTTACTGAAAGCTTTATAAAAATATTTTTTAATATTACATCTTCATTAATAATGCATATCAATCTTTTCTATAAACTTTATATTATTAAGATATGATTCAGGGTTACTAGAATGTAATAGTCTAAAATAGAAGTAACCTTTTTAATGTTCTCAGAATGATAATATTATTATATAATAATTTTTAATGATATTGTACGATTACTAGTCAGATAAATATTACAAATCCTTATTCTACAATTTACTAAAAAAGTTATATTCCGCTTTTAATCTACTCACGGAAAAGATTAATATTATTTAATTCAAAGATCACATTAACACTAAAATTCAATAAGATTTTATTTAAAGTACGCATGACTTTCTACTTGTTAAACAAGTTCTAGATATATATTTATCTATATTATATATATAAATAATTTTATTAGATAATTATATAAATTAATAATTTATATAGCTTTATATAGCTTTATATATAAAAATATATTCCGTATCACAAACCTTCTAAAGGCTTCTCAATTCTTATAAATCTTACTAATAAAGATCTCGTTTTTAGGTAAGTAATGATTACTTTATTCATGATGATTATATAAAAAATTCTATATAACGCGATTATGATAAATATAAGCCACTTCTAATCAAAAAAGTTTCTAGCAACTATTACATCATTTTTAATTTGTTTTTTTAACGCAGACAAAGAATTAAAACGCTTTTCATCTCTTATTTTATAAAGAAAAATTACCTCAATATATTGACTATACAGATCAATAGATGCATCTAATATATGCACTTCTAATTGTGTATACGGTCGCGCTAATGTTGGGCGCCTTCCAATATTTGCTACACCATGAAAAACTTGATGGTTCAATGTTTTGACACATACAATATACACTCCCGTTATCGGTGCTACAGTATGCAATAATGGTATATTAGCAGTAGGAAACCCAAGGATACGACCAAATGCATCTCCACGTACCACTCTTCCACATATACTAAATGGGCGCCCTAGTAATATTGTAGCTAAAGATAAGTTATTAGTAGCTAATGCCTGACGTATTGCAGTACTACTTATCCGTTGTTCATTATTTAATAACGTTTTGGCGCCAAGAATTTGAAAACCATAACGTATAGAAGCATTTTGCAATAAAAAAAAATCACCACTTCTACCTGACCCAAAGCGAAAATCATCCCCTACTGCTAGCAATGTTATACCTAACTTATTTATTAATAAATCAATAATAAAATTATGCGCACTTTGTAAAGCAAAATCACGACTAAAACGAGCACATAATACTAAGTTTACTCCAGAATGTTTCAGATAATACAACTTTTCATGTAATCTAGTTAAACGCGGAGGTGCTGACTCCAGAGACAATCTTTCTAATGGATGAGGCTCAAACAACATAACCATTACTGGAACATTACATTGACGCCCTTTTCTACACAACTGCGCCAGTAACGCCTGATGTCCTCGATGTACACCATCAAAGTTACCAATAGTTAATGCACAACCACGATCTCCTGCCCTTAAATTATGTATACCACGTATCAACCGCATAATTATCTCAAATAATGCAGAAAAAGAGAGAGAGTGATCATTTTATAGAAACCTAACAGACTATTATCTTATTGCTAACCTCAAACAAGATAAAAATTTTTATTTTATGATCTTTTTAGGTAAAATGAAATTTAAATTAATTAAAAAATATCAAATAAGTTACTAGCTTTTATTAACACTAAGGCTAGTAACTTTCAGGATTACATAATAAAAAATAGAAAATCATCAGCTATAAGTATTAAGAATTAGCAATAAAACACTCCCAATGCTCAAGTTTCACCTAAAAATTAACTTTCTATCAGAAAAAAATACTATAATTATGAATATATCAGTATTTGTGTCGCTTTATTTACAAGCTTATACATTCATTATAATTGATCTATATTTTTAGTTAAATATTGAGAAATTCCATCAGGTGAAGCTATAATACCCTCTTTACCTTTTTCCCATTGCGCTGGGCATACTTCTCCATACTTTTCATGAAAATGAAGTGCATCAACCATACGTAACATTTCATTAATATTACGACCTAATGGTAGATCATTGACCACTTGATGTCGAACTATACCAACCTGGTCAATTAAGAAAGAGGCGCGTAATGCTACACCGATTTTAGGATGCTCAATACCCCAAGATTTTTGGATTTCACGTTTGATATCAGAAACCATAATATACTGAATATCACCAACTCCGCCACGATTAATTGGTGTTTTACGCCATGCGCTATGAACAAAGTGTGAGTCAGAAGATACACCAACAACCTCTACATCACGTTTCTGAAATTCTGAATATCTTTTATTAAATGCAATAAGCTCAGATGGACATACAAACGTAAAATCCATTGGCCAAAAGAAAAGTACACACATTTTTCCATTAATGTATTCGATAAAATTAAATCTTTCTATAATATTACCGTTTCCTAAAACAGCAGCAGCAGTAAAATCAGGGGCTGGATGTGTTACTAAAATCATAATCAACTCCTAAAGAAAATTGTGATCACTCAAAGGTAAAATATCTAATTAACAGTTACAGTAATCTTTATAAGCAGTGTTAATTCTACTAATTATACGTTATGCACCTCATCAGTTAAAATTAATCAATTAAAATGAAAAGTATTAACCATATCATACTAATTTTAATCAGAACTACACTCATAGCTTCATTTAATATTTAGTATATAATATAAATGTCTAATTCTTATGCCTAGTACTTAATGTGTAGTACTTCATCATAAATAATTATTATAAAACATAGATTATTATAGAACAATTTTTACAATAGTTATTCCAATATTCTATAGTACGTTGAATGTAAGTACACCACTTTAAGATAGAATTTCCAATAACACACATCAACTATTTTTTTCATGCCTCTTACTCAAAAACAATTGTTCTCTAAAAAATACACATTCAAACACAATTAATTATATCTAAAAAAGTGTAAATAAAACATTTAAGCAACATGAAAACTTTATAATACAAAATAAATATTCATATTATAATACAATATATCTTCCATATATCTTATATATGATCTAAATTTGAGATATTATATTTATAAATCATAAAAATAATCATATAGATCTCTTACAGTTAGCAATCAATAAATCTATTTAAAAGAAATTACCTAACGACATATAATCATCATATCATGATAAATTATGTATGGATCCTAGACTTTAATATCTACACTTAGCTAACAAATTATATTAATAAATAGAATATATTTAATATTACATACTATGTATACGTATAGTTATCCAAAACTGTCAATATAAAATTTTACTCAGCTTATCATGTTTAAAACGTATTCTGCTAGATAATATTTCTCCTTAGACTGTTTATATCATTCCACTTGAATTCAGCTAGTTATTGGTTTATATTTTAATAAAATTTTTAGTGATTTTGCGCTCTTAAAAATGTTATCTAAACAAAATCAAGAAGAATAGATCGATCTTTCCTTAAATACAGTTCAAAAGTAAAAACTAAAAGAAATGCAGCTAATTCATAAAAATAATGCACTAATCTTACCATCTTGAATAGAAGATTATAAACAATTTAGACAGAACTAAAAAATAACAATCTATCGAAAATATTTTAATAAGAACCTCTATAATATTTATATTGTTTAGATTAAACGTTATAATAATATATTTAAATATTATTAATAAAAACTAAAGCTTATTATCTTTAATATAATCTATCTCTATTGTATTGATAATCTATAATAATATATTTATAATTAAATAAAATTTTTATAAAAATGAATTCTTCATAACAACAAGAATTAATATTAGCTAATAAATAATAAATATATAGATACATCTTAGTATTTATTGCAATTACTATAAATTGATACTTATCTAAAAAGAGGAACACAATACAAGTATCATAAGATATATATCATTTTTAGATCATAGCATATATATAAATATATAGCATAGCATGTTAATTATGCTAATTATGTTAATTATGCTAATAGACTAATTCTAAGTAATAAATATCTAGTGAGCGTATCATGTATATACTTCCAATTATCTACCGCAATCACTATATTTTTCCTATAGAGGATCAAAATGTATACAACCCGCATTGAACAGGACTCTATGGGTACTATTGAGGTTCCTATAAATCAGCTCTGGGGTGCACAAACACAGCGTTCTTTAAAATATTTTTGTATTTCCACAGAAACAATGCCAGAAGAGCTTGTATATGCAATAGCACTCACTAAACGTGCAGCCGCAAAAGTTAATCAAGAGCTCGGTTTAATAAAGTCTACTCACGCCGCAGCTATTATATTAGCAGCTGATGAAGTACTAGCCAAAAAACATTATCAGGAGTTCCCACTCTCTGTTTGGCAAACCGGATCTGGCACGCAAACAAATATGAACATGAATGAAGTACTTGCTAATCGTGCCAGTGAACTTCTTGGAGGAGAGCGTGGAATGTCTCGATTGATTCATCCAAATGATGAAGTCAATCACAGTCAGAGCTCTAATGATGTCTTTCCGACCGCCATGCATATTTCAGCGGTCTTAGCAATAAAAAAAAATCTAATACCAGCCATAAAAGCGCTCCATACGACACTATATCATAAATCTAAAGCCTTTAAAGATATTGTAAAAATTGGTCGTACTCATTTACAAGATGCCACCCCATTAACTCTTGGGCAAGAGATCTCAGGTTGGACATCAATGCTTCAACACAATCTGGTCCATATTCAAAAAAGCATACCACATTTATCAGAACTGGCGATAGGAGGCACAGCTGTAGGTAACGGTCTAAATGCTCATCCTGAATATGCCTGCCGTATGGTCAATGAAATTGTCGCGCTAACCAAAACAAAATTTGTTACAGCGCCGAATAAGTTTGAGGCATTAGCAACTTGTGATGCTATAGTCCATGCTCATGGCGCCCTAAAAAGTCTATCAGCTGCTCTAATGAAAATTTCTAACGATATTCGATGGTTATCTTCTGGTCCAAGATGTGGTATTGGTGAGATTAATATTCCTGGAAATGAACCTGGAAGCTCCATTATGCCAGGTAAGACAAATCCTACTCAATGTGAAGCGGTAACCATGATATGCTGCCAAGTAATAGGAAATGACGTAGCAATTAACATAGGTGGAGCATCCGGTAACTTTGAATTAAATGTGTATAGACCTATGGTAATATATAATCTTTTACAGTCCTTACGCATATTATCTGATGGAATAAATAGTTTAAATCGGCATTGCGCATTAGGTATCCAACCCAATCATCATCGCATTAGTAAATTACTTGATGAGTCATTAATGCTCGTCACAGCTCTTAGTTCGCATATCGGTTATGATAAATCAGCTAAAATTGCTCAAAAAGCTAATAAAGAAGGGTTAACACTAAAAGAATCTGCAGTACAACTTGGCTTTGTAACAGAAGCTCAATTTGATACCTGGGTTAAACCTGAAAAAATGATAGGTATTTAGAATAACTATCATCAATATAACTATATTATATCTATACAGAAAATAAATTAAAATACTTAAAATGATACACAAGCTCACTATTTTAACTTATGAGCATCGACTTATGATCTCTTGATACTATTATGTTGTTTTGATGTTTAAAAAAGAGAAAACATTATTCTACCGTTACTGATTTTGCTAAGTTACGCGGCTTATCTAAATCAGTGCCTCGCATGAGAGCAATATAATAACTTAACAACTGTAATGGTACAATATAGACAATAGGTTCAAGTACTACTGGAATATGAGGTAAAGGAATAATATGTATGTTATGGCTACCTGAAAAACTAGAGATAGAATTGGTAAAAATATACAGAAGACCGCCTCTAGCACGCACCTCTTCAATATTAGATTTTAATTTATCTAATAGTGAATTCTGTGGCGCCACTACAATTACAGGCATCTCAGAATCAATTAATGCCAATGGCCCGTGTTTTAATTCACCGGCGGCATAAGCTTCAGCATGAATATAAGAGATTTCTTTTAGTTTTAGAGCCCCCTCCATAGCTATTGGATACTGCTCTCCTCGCCCAAGAAATAAAGCATGATTTTTATTAGAAAAATTCTGCGCTAATTTAGAAATGAGTTTATCTTGCAATAATACCTCTTCAATGCAACCTGGTAGTATCTGTAGAGCATTAACAATCTCTTTCTCTACTTTTGAAGTCGTACCTTTTAGACTACTAATTTTTGCCACTAAAATCAACAAAACAGCTAATTGAGTAGTAAAAGATTTAGTGGATGCTACCCCAACTTCTATTCCCGCTTTCGTCATGAGCGAAAAATCAGATTCACGTATTAAAGAAGAAGAAGAGACATTGCAGATAGATAGAGATCCTAGATATCCTAAATTCTTAGATAAACGTAATGCCGCTAACGTATCAGCCGTCTCCCCAGACTGAGATAAAGTAATAAATAGACTATTTTTGCGTACTACTGATCTTCGATAACGAAATTCAGAAGCAATTTCAACATCACAAGGCATATTAGCTAGCGACTCAAACCAATAACGAGCAACCATGCCAGCGTGATAAGAGGTACCGCATGCTACAATCTGTATATGCTCGACTTGTTTTAAAAGAGAATAAGTCTGGTCATTAAACTCCGAAAGCTCAACTAAACTATTATTATAACGACCACTGAGCGTATTTATCAGCACCAAAGGTTGTTCATAAATCTCTTTTTGCATATAATGACTATATAAACCTTTATTTCCTGCATCATAATGTGTATCTAATTCTATTTCGCAACGCTGTACAATATTATTACAGCGATCCATAATCTCAATACCATAAGAGCTAATTTGCGCAATATCTCCTTCTTCTAGATATATAAAGCGACGTGTCACTGATAGTAATGCCATAGGGTCCGAAACAATAAAATTTTCATCGATACCGCAACCAATCACTAAAGGACTGCCAGAACGAACAGCAATTAATCTATCAGGAGAGTAAGTATCCAATATTACCATCCCATAAGTACCACAAAGATCTGGGATAATACGCTGTACTACTGTAAGTAATGAACCTCCCCTTTGTTGCTCCCAGTGTACTAAATGAGCTACTACTTCCGTGTCCGTCTCTGAAAAAAAAGTATAACCCCGATTCCGTAATTGGTCACGTAATAGCTCATAATTCTCAATAATGCCATTATGCACTACTGCAATATTAGTCGAGATATGTGGGTGAGCATTACTTTCTTCTGGTTTTCCATGCGTAGCCCAGCGTGTATGCGCAATACCAGTTTCCCCTAAAAGTACAGCGTGTTCTGCTGCACAGACTAGATTGTTCACTTTTCCAACACAGCGCAAACGGTTTGCTTTTCCGGTAGAATTAACTACCATGAGACCAGCAGAATCATAACCACGATATTCAAGATAACGAAGCCCTTCAAGAAGAATTTTTGCAATATCTCGCTGGGAAACGGCACCAATAATTCCACACATAGTTATGAATTCCTGATAGTATTATGAAGTAATCAGATACTTTTAACCTGATATTCTCAGAAAATATAATTGCGCCCTCAATATTATAATAGATGATTGTGATTTTAATATATTTAGCAGAGATTCTCTAAATATAAAACGCGCAATTTTAAAATTATTCTTCTTTTTTCTTCAACCGATTCCAATTAGAATTAAAGATCTGTTTTTTTTGATCATACACCAACCCAATATCAGGAATATCTCTTATAATAGTAGTACCAGCAGCAATAGTAACACCAGATGATACTTGAACCGGAGCTATAAAATGAGCCCCGGAACCAATAAAAACATCATCACCGATTATAGTCTTTGATTTTTTTACGCCATCATAGTTACAAGTAATGGTTCCTGCTCCAATATTAACATTTTTCCCGATCTCTGCGTCACCAATATAACTTAGATGCCCTGCTTTTGAACCTATCCCGAGATGTGAATTTTTCAATTCTACAAAATTACCAACATAAGAACCCTCTTCTAATTTACTCCCTGGACGTAAATGAGCAAATGGCCCAATGACAGACCTCGGCCCTAAGTAAGAATCTTCAATAACACTATAAGGATAAATCACGCTATTATCAGATATAATACTATTTTTAATTAAACATCCAGTACCAATAGTAACTCCGTTGCCAACAACTACATTCCCTTCAATGATTACATTAGAATCAATAACCATATCACAACCATGTTTTAAGATACCACGTAAATCGAAACGATTAAGGTCTTGCAACGTAACACCTTCTAAAAGCAATTGTTTTGCCTGTTCAATTTGATAGAGACGCTCTAACTGAGCAAGCTGAAGGTGGGTGTTTACACCACCTGCCTCAATATTGCTTACAGGATGCACCGAAATAATAGGACAGCCTTGCTTGTGAGCTATTGCAATAATATCAGTGATATAATATTCACCAATTGCTTTGTGGCTGGTAAGCTGACTTAACCAACGCTTTAAATCTGCACCACCGGCCAAAAGAATACCTGTATTGATCTCATTGATTTGTAGTTGTTCTGGTGTGGCGTCTTGTTGTTCGATAATTCCAACTACTCTCCCCTTTTTACGGAGAATGCGACCATAACCAGTTGGGTTATCCAATTTTCGCGTAAGTAAAGCGATACCACCTTCTATCTTTGCCATCTGAAGACGGCATAATGTTGCACTTGAAATTAAAGGAACATCACCATATAACATTAAAATATCTTCATTATCATCAAAATATGATGAAGATTTCTGCATGGCGTGACCCGTACCAAGTTGTTCTTCTTGAAAAATCCAATTTAAAGATTCATCTTTGAGAGTGGTTTTTAGAAGATCACCGCCATAGCCGTAAACTAGATGAATGTTTCTTGCATTAATTGCTTTAGCACTATCTATAACGTACTGAACAATAGGTTTACCTGCAAGCAAATGCAGCACTTTTGGTATCTGAGAGTGCATGCGAGTACCTTTGCCAGCAGCAAGAATTACTACGCTTATAGAATGGTCGAACATAAATATCTCGGCTAATTATTTATTCAACGTGGCAACGAGGCAACGGTTAAGACTTGATATGAGGCTAAACTATATTTACTCTACGAATGGGCATATAAAACTTATATGTTAAGAAATAAAATGCCATTATAAAAAAATACTTATTATTTAGATGTAGAAAAAGCATTATCATACTCTCATACATTATGCTAAATAACTACATTATCATAGTGTAGATTACACTACAGTACTCCCTTCATGCGGTATCATCTAATTGAATCATCTTAAATGTCTTATCTTTGCTAATTTACGATCTTTTTATCTCCCTAACGCTCGAATGCTTGATGCCGTACCTCATACCATATTCAATCTATCACAGAAAATAAAAATATCTGCATGCTATATTAGAGAGTAATAAATCAAAATATATGTAGTTATTTCTTAATAACAAAGACAATAGAAATACATATTAAGATTATATAACTAATAGTAATTAAAAACCTTTTAGTTTTTTTAGATTTTTAAATTAAATTATCATAATCATATTAAGTTAGATATTTAAATCATTTTATATATTAAAAACACAAAATTATTATTATACTTTAAGTTATAAAAAATATCACTTAAAAATATTACTTAATTGTAGTTGTAACCTGAAATAATAAAGATCTGTTCATGTGATCTATGCTACTTTCTAGAAAATCTAAGTGAGGAATTCTATCTAAATACTAATTTGACTCATACAATATTCCATTAGAAACGAAAATATTAAGAAGACATCATTCTATACTGATAAGTTATCTTTTAAGTTTTATAACCTAATGGTAACATCATATATATTATACTCTCTAACGATATATAAATAATCCATTTTATCTCTATGCAAAAGATATAACACATATAGGTCTACATTGATAGATTCTTTCTCTTATTTGGATCTTACACTCATTATAATCTACCAGATATTAGCACTCCAGAATAATTCACTAAAAAGAGTAATAATTTTACCTATATTTTAACCAAATGATATTTTTAGAATTATGAAAAAATATTTACTTTTTAAATTAAAAATTACACTAGACTGAATGCCATAATTAATAAAATGACATAATCTTATTATACAATAAATAATAACAACACATTAATATTTCTATCTTTTAGATTAATAATTAAAGATATTAGTAAATAACATTTTATAATACATTAGTACTTAATCTTATGATACTTTTTAAACTAATTTATTAATGATTATTGCAAATATAATAAATTTAATTATAATTATTTATCATTATAAGATGAGACATAAAACTAAAATTAATAATTTTTACACATATATTAAGAGCATAATATTCACCTAGAGAATAAAAATATAAGAAAAATTTTAAAAAATTATCACTTTGAAACTCAACCTAAGTATCAGGATCATCTCTAAGGTAAAAATATATTTATTAAAATTTAGAATCTATCAAAAATAATGACCCCCTCTATATCACTATTTTATATTTATAAAGCAATGATTTTAAGCTTTTTAAAAATTATTATAAGCTAGAAGTGCTGATACAAAAAAATTCTCTAAAAAATTTAGATTATTATTATTTTTGATATTGTTGATAGATTTAATTGTATTAAATATATGATGAGATATTTATCTTATAGATTAAAATTATATCACACGATTCATTATAGGATATAAAACAAAAATATAAGATAAAAATTTTTAAAAAATAATAATTTCTATCTAATTTATTTTGTAATTATAAAATAATATTTAAATTATAATAAATTCTTGATATATTTTTTTTATTAAAAATCACTAATTTATTAATTTGATATAAAATCATTACATAATTGACGCGTTAAATTCAAAATAAGGTTATAATTATATTATAATATCATTATTTTATTTTCTATATATATTTACTATGCTTCATAATTAAAAAATGTTAATGAATAAGAATAATAAGATGCTCATATAAATTTTTAGATAATATAATAGAAGAAATATTTTATCATTAAAATTACAGCAGATTACAGTAATTATTTTTATATTAATATTTATTATAAACTATAGATCAAAATTTTGTTTTTAACACTATGACATAGTGCATACGAGATGACTATCTTATCACATATTATTTTATCGACTAATCATTAATTATTATATTTTTTTATTAAAAAGCTTCATATAGATAAGATTTTTTTCATAAAAATGCTGTTAATATACTTAGCACAAATAGTGATATTTTTATTATAAATATCTATAATGCTAATTAGATTAGAGATCATAAAGCGTATTTATCATATATAAGAATAAAAAAATATTATATCAAAGATTGTCTTAATCTTAGGTTATCACATTAATCACTCATTGATATATTTAACGTTCGTTCATAATTAGACTTGTTAACAATAATCCATACTATATTATACAATTTATATTTTATAATCCTAGAAAAAATAAAAAATTTTATCCTTAACTTTAATTCTTTTTAAGATCTAATACTACAAAAATAAGCCATACTTTAGATAAGAAAGAGATCTTTATTTTAATTACTATAAATAGATTTTCTTTAAATAGAAAATATTTTAATAAAGTAAGCTTAAACAAAATTTACATTGTGTAAAATTATTTTAAACAAAGAAAAGTACAAATTATAAATAAAGTCAGCCAAATCTATGGCTTTAAATATTGATTATTCTTTTAATATATTAGAATAATTTGATCTTTATTATGCCAGTATATCTTTCTATTATGAAAGATCCCTTAAACATTTTAAATTCTATATTTCTACAAATATTTAAAAAAAATCATACAATACCTAATTTAGGGAAGATTGTTAAAGGACATGTTACGTTGGATGTCACTTTGATATTATCAAATTAGTGAATATTCGCTATGATTAACATTATATTTTACCTCAATTATGCAAAGGACGATGCTAATATTCAAAACACACCGGTCACTAAGATATTCAATGCACATATAAAATATTCTTAAATAAGAATATTATCTACTATTAAATAAATCAAAATGACTCGCTTTGTCAATGTATTATTCGAGTGATAATTAAATATTATAATATATTAAAGTTCATATATATAAATAAACTTCACTTATTTTCAATTAAAAACTCTTTCAAAAAATATCGTTTCATTATTATTAAATGAGTTTAATCTCTCTGATAGTCTAAACAATCCAGACATCTATTGAATAATTTTTTATATTGTACCTAGCATTCATATTTATTAAAGCAATCTGCTAAAAAATTAATATATCTAATATCTATGTATATATACGATAATAAATATTTTTATAAGTTATATTTATAATCTATAATAAAGTTAAAGTCATAAATATTTTTAACTAGTCTAGAATTAGAAAAATTATAAAGAAAGAGATTCTATAGTAAACACAAAAGATTTTATCTTTTAATTTTTTCATATCCTCAGTAACATACAGTACAGATAACAATAACTGATTGCACTATCTAATTTTACCACTATACTCTCATTAAA
This sequence comes from Candidatus Erwinia haradaeae, assembly GCF_900698985.1. GTDB lineage: Bacteria > Pseudomonadota > Gammaproteobacteria > Enterobacterales > Enterobacteriaceae > Erwinia_E > Erwinia_E haradaeae_B. The sequence goes on along the minus strand of NZ_LR217730.1, from coordinate 401,067 downwards.
TTACATATATAATATATTCTTTAGAAATTTTAAAAACTAAAAAGAAATATCAAAAACTCGCTCAAAAATAAAAAAAATAACATTTTTTAAAAATATAAACTATTTAGAAATAATACATTACTTAAAATTTTATTTTGATCTGAATAAAAATCAATAAAATAAATTATTTTTCATAATATAATAAAAAACATATCTAAACTACTGAGATATATATCATCTGCTTTTATTAATCTTACTTTATATATCTTACTGAGATATAAGGCTTGTGAGTTATTAATAAATCTTCTAATTATCATTTAAAAGATCATATCTTAATATCTCACAAAGATAAAATATACAAAACTATTCTGACAAAATATAGATTTCATTCACTATCTATTTTTAAAAACAAACTAACTAAAATCTTAAAAATTCATATACATTTTATGATACATTTACATTTTATGATACATTCTGTAATATTTCTAGTATTTTATTAGTATTATACTCCAACATATTTGATAATATAATCACTAACTAGATAAGACACTTGACTAGTTTGATTTTGATCTTATATATAGATAGTTAAATTAATAATAAAAACAAGTGGATGATTTTTATTGTAAAAAAAGCAAAAAACCATCAGTTATAAATGGTCTGTACATAACACTTATTAAATATATGATAAAGAATATCACTAATCATTTAGTCAAAACAAAAGATAAAAATTGTCTTTATATTGCAATATGTATATTATAAAATATATAGAAATACTTTATAATCGACATTTTTAGGTCTTTTTTTATATAATAGCTATCTTATTTTATATATAAAAGTCTTGAAATATGAAAAAAACACCATCATCACTATAAACACTAATAAGATGACGATCTCTAATATTCTTAGAATTTTTTTAGTGAAATAATCAAAGCACTATATATTGCTTACATTTAAATAATCAGGCCAATCTCTATCGTAGTTAGAGAAAATCAAGAATATAAAAAAATTAATCAAACAAAAAATACCTTAAAATCAATAATTATAAAATCAACAAATTAATATAATTATTCAATAAAAAAATAATCAATAAAAGCATTATCGATAATATTTATCTAATTAAGAATTGATTATATACATCAAATCAGAATATAACTCTAAAAGTATAATGATGTGATGTAAAATTTATGATTTTTTTATAGTTAGTTATAATACAAAATATATAGCACATGTAGTTCAATTAAAAAACACTATAATTATTTTTATTTTACAATTGACTAAATAACAAATTATAATCTAACGATAAAATAAAACTAAATCAATTATTTGGTAAATAATATTTAAAAATTTATTTAAACTGAATATATTATTATTAATATGATAAATTAATTAAATGAAAGAAATATTTTTAATAGTTAAAATTTTATAAAATATGTTAAATAAACATATTTAATATATAATAAATATATATAGATTTTACAATTTTTAATAAAAATATTACATAAATATTTTCATTACATATTAATATAACGTCATTCTTTTATTTTAAAATTTTAAGTAAATATATAAAATATAATAATTAAAATATTATCTTACATTATTAGTATTTTACTAATTACCATTAAAAATCCATAACTAATCTTTAATTAACTGTTGTTTTATAGTTATGCGCTATCTCTCATATATTTATGAAAAATATCTAAATATATTGATAACTTATCATTTATTATGATAGATATTGAAAGTATCTAAACAAACTAAATAATAATTAAAATTATAATAAAATCTGTAAAGTTTCATATATATAAAAAATATAAAAATATATTTGAAAATTTCATATAAACTAAACAATACATATTGATATATATGTAATATAATAAAATATAGTAGTAAAATTATCTAAAATTAATATTAAGTAAAATATTATTTTAATATACTTAAGATTAATTTAACTTTATCTTTAAATATAAAATTACATATTATAAAATTTTTAGAATATTATCTTTTATTTATTTACTAAAAATAATTGAATATAATAAATTATAGATACCATTTTTAAGCAAAAAGTTAAAAGTAATAAAATTATTATAGCACATTATAATACATATTTCGCAAATTATTTATAAACCAGTGTCTATACCAAAATAACCATTATCCTACCGATGAGCTATCCTAATAACATATGTATGTTATTTATAAAATTTAATTTATAAAAAAATTTTTATATTATATTTTTGATAATTTTAAGTTATTCGAACTATTATTTAAAAAATATTTAAAAAATGAAAATATATAAACTTAATGATAGCGCTCTTATTGAATTTTTCACAGTAACTAACTTATCCTAATAAAAAATTAATTATATAAATCATTAAACATTAATAATCTCAAAAAAATCTAGATGATTTACTACAAAATAAAATCCTTATATATAATATTGCTATACATTATATGTAATCTGTGTGTTTTTATAAAAACAAATTAATACATAATTAATATTATACATCGATACATCATATCTCAACAATACACATTAAAAATTGAACTAATAAAATAAAAGTAACTTTATAATCTTACTCAATGATCCTTAAATATATTTCTGAATATTACTAATAGACTTTTTCAGAGAAAAATTTTATACCATCCTCAGATATAACTTTACATACCTTACTGAATCCTAACTACATTAATCACTTTTTCTGTAAAATAAAACCCTCTTAAAAAGAAAGATGTATGCATGATGTCTAGTTATATATCTTAAATTATTTTAGGTACAATTTAGTATCTCACTATGCATTACACATACTTAATCTTATTACAGAAGCTTTGTAAAAAACGCTCACTATATATCTATAACTTACTTAAAAACAAAATAATTAAATCTCTTCTATTTGTATATACAATAAAAAATATAAAATTATATAAAAAATTTAAGCTACCTTAATTTCTTTATTTTCTCAGAGCTGCTAACATAGCTTTTCTCACCCTTAGAACGGTTTAGAACAATATGAGAGTGTAATTATTCTTTTTAAGAATTAAAAAGTACTGTAATACTATTGTGCTCTACAATAAAATTGTTTATTTTTAATACATAGAATACATCACTTGTAGTGATACGATAATTAATAAAATAATAAACAGAAATACCAAAAACCTATACATAATGAATTAATCTATTATTTTTTAGTTATCACTAATCTCAAAATTCTTTATATATATTCGCAAAAAACTAATAATAAATAATATACTTACACATAAAATTTATATAGGATAGCATTCAAGTCCTACCATAGGTAATACAAAGCATACTTATAAAATATCTACATATATTATCAATCATCTGCAATATAGATATAAAAATGCGCAATATTACTCGCTCATATAAAAATATAAAAGATATCAACTATGTAATTGATATTATCTATTGTATAATAATATAAAAGATAACTGTATAGAAAAATTTAATATTGATTTCACATATCTATTTTTTATCTTAACATTATCTCACTAGATCCTACAATGTCTGGATACACTCTTACAGAGAGTTTGCCATAGGTACTCATAGAATTGAATAAATAATCCTAGTGGCTTCACTATATTATGAAAAATCATATTTCAATATAAAGACTATAAATAAGTATATAAAGTTTTTGTAACTATCATACATAAAATGTATCAACATGCAGCAGCCAGGATTTTTAATATGATTGATGGCTTGCATCTGAGCTATAGTTAACTTGCAATAGATCAGATAATTTTAGTATAGAGGTGCCCTATTTTTACCAGAGTGGCTAATTTTTGTCGAAAAGTCCGTGGTTGCGAAGAGGTAATAGCAACTAAAATAGCAAAAAACTACCAAGTGGCTATTGTTACCAGAAATCATCACAATATTTCACATAAGAACATTAGCGATAATGCTCTTAAAGTATTACATCGTCTTCATAAATTTGGATACGAAGCTTACCTCGTAGGTGGTGGAGTGCGTGATTTATTGCTTGGTAAACAACCTAAAGATTTCGATATAACTACTAATGCCACACCGGACCAAATGCGTAAATTATTTCGCAACTGTCGTTTAGTTGGTCGCAGATTCCGCCTCGCCCATATCATGTTTGGAGATGAAATTATTGAAGTAGCCACCTTTCGCGGACATCACAAAATAGAATCAAAAAACACCAATCATCGTCATCATGCGCAATGTGCTCAAAATGGTATGCTATTACGTGATAATATTTTCGGCTCTATTGAAGATGACGCTCAGCGTCGTGATCTTACAATTAATAGTCTATATTATAATATCTCTGATTATACAGTCCGTGACTATATGGGTGGACTAAATGATCTTAAGACAGGAATTATTCGTATAATTGGTAATGCAGAAACTCGTTATCGCGAAGATCCAGTGCGTATGCTACGGGTTGTGAGATTTTCCGCTAAATTAGGAATGGATATTGCCCATGAAACTCAAGAACCAATCCCGCGTCTAGCTACGCTATTATATGATATTCCTCCTGCACGTCTTTTTGAAGAAATATTAAAACTTTTTCAGACTGGCTATGGCTATAATACATATCTTGAGCTATGCAGATATCAATTATTCCAACCTCTGTTTCCGATCATTACACAATACTTTACTAAAAGTGGCAATAGTCATATGGAACAAATGATCCTTCTAGTATTCACGAATACTGACATACGCATCCATAATCACATGCGCGTTAATCCAGCATTTTTATTTGCTGCCATGTACTGGTATCCACAACTAATAATATCCACCACACTTGCTAAAGAAAAAAACCTTAACTATTACGATGCTTTTATATTATCTATGAATAATATCTTAGAAAAAGCAAATCAAGCTTTAGCCATACCAAAGCGCATTACTACATTAGTACGAGAAATCTGGCAACTACAGTTTCGTTTAACTCGCCGACAAGGGAAACGAGCATTCACGATTATGGCACATCCAACATTTCGAGCTGCATACCATCTTCTCAAAATGAGAGCTCAAATAGAAAAAAATCATGATTTGCAGAATCTAAGCGCATGGTGGCTTAAGTTCCAGGTATCTGAACTGCCAGAACAAAAGATAATGCTTCAAATACTCGAGTGTCATCTAGTTAATTCATATAAAAAGCAGCCAATATGTGCATATTCACTCACTGATTTATATCATACAAAAATAACTAAAAATAGTGATTATTAAAATGCATCGCGTATATCTTTCATTAGGCAGCAATCTTTCCCACCCACTACAACAGATTAAGAATGCTCTGAATAAAGTAGCATCTATTCAAAAATCTAACATTGTTTCTACATCTCTATTCTATGAAACTCCATCTTATGGTCTAACAAATCAACCTCATTTCTATAATATAGCAGTAGCTCTTGATACATATCTAGATCCTGAAGAACTACTAAATAGCACCAAAGATATTGAAATAAAACAAGGACGTATTCGATCGGAGCTTCGATGGGGGGCTCGTATAATAGATATTGATATTATGCTATTCAATAATATAACACTTAAAACACCTGAATTAACAATACCACACTATGATATGCATAATCGTGCTTTTATGCTCATACCTCTTCTTGAGATTGCTCCAAAAATTTGTTTACCAAATGGCCAAAAATTATCAGCCATCCTAAGTAATCTATCTTGTAATGCAATCCAAGATATCAGAAAAATTTAATATTTTATAAACTAAATTCAAACTCCAAGCATGAGTCCACACAAGAGTCTATATTTATAATAATATCACTAATAAGTATCTACCTGCATGTAAGAGTAAAAATGTATCATTTAATGATTATTAAATACCCTGAATCTGTAAATGATGCTATCATTTAATTTTTCTAAGAAAATAAAAAATATTGATCTATAAAGATCAGAAAAAATCAAACATACATAGCTCTGATAATGAGTAGCATACACATATGATAGCTAAATATATAATATACTGATCAGACTCTGCTAACTTTGAAGCTTATGTGTATATACTTAAACTAAATTCTTATATCATTGATGTATAAATGCGATCTTTTTATGTATTTTTTAAAAAAAATCTTATTTTATATATAAAATCAAGAACATCATCTTTCTTATAAAATAAGAAATATAAACTTCTGATGCTTATTGCAAAAAAATTAATACTTGATTTATTAAAAATCTATATCTATCCTCAAGAAAAAGACTCATATTCAATCCCTTCTAAAGATCATCTTATTAGATTGTGTTTTTTCTAAAAATATAATAAGAAGGGTAAAATATATTAAAAATCATCATTTTTATTAATTAAATATTAAAAATATTTAGTACACTCTACTGCACATAATCAATATTGTTATATTTATTATTAATATAACAATTATTATATTCTCTTCGTATCAACAATATATTACTTCTTATTCAGTAAAAATTGAACTACATTAGCGTATTCCTGAACATAAGTAGCTATAGAGCTCGTATCAAGTTCATCACCATTAACCATATATTTTCCGTGTATAATAATTGTCGGTACTCCTTTAAGATGAATATTGCACGCCACTCTACCTTGTTGTTCATATAATTTATCGATTACTGGACTACTCCATATAGTATCATATTGTTCTTCCTGTATTCCAGTTGATCGAATAAACACTTTTTTTAAGGAAGCTTGATCAATAATGCTCTTTGTAATAAGAACTCCTTCAAAAATAGGCAAAATTACCTTCTCTTCTACCCCCATTACCATGGCAATAGCCCATGCTCGGGTTAAGGTATGACCCATCTCCCCGCCAAAATTAACAATATGATACTTAATTAGTTTACTATGTCTCGGAAAATTTTTCTGAACAGTCTGATTAGAACACCATTCTTTTTCAAACTCATAACAATGAGGACAATAAAATGAAAAAAATTCAAGGACATGAGGAACGCTAATAATAGGTTGATCGAGACTGGTATACTTTTTACTGTTTATTAATAGAGAAGCGCTTGCATTAAAAGTTAATATAGTAACTAATAATAGTAATAGAATATTTTTCATTGCACACTCTCTCTTCTCCTTTAATAATTTTATTATTAAATCCATTATCAATCAGAGATATAAAGTAAAAACTATTTTTAATTATACTATCATGCGTAAATACTGTATTATACTATATCAGTAGCATAATTTTACTATCTGATAACTATTTTTATATATAAAAACATCACATAAAAAAATTATTAAAATGTTATTAATGAAAATAGCTGATAGAATGGTAGAATAAATTTATATTATAAAATACTCTCATCAAAGATGTCTCTTTATATCATTCTATTAGAAACTCTAATAACTTTATGCAATGAATATATTACAAGTATATAAAATAAATTTAGATCTCTTTAAATATCCGAGAAATATATAAATAATCAGTATTAAAATAATATGACATGATAATTTTATTATCATTAATAATAAATCTATAAATTCTATGATCTATGCATCTATATAAGTCATTCATAAAAATCATTTAAATCACTAAAAATACTTCCACAGAGCACTAATAATTGATATTTATAATAAATGTTAATCAATAACTGATTATTGTCATATAGATAGTGAAGATTATAAAGGCCGCACTAAATATGTATATACATTCTGCATGCCCATTATTAGATGATGAATTATGGTGATTCGTATATCTTCTTTTAAAATTATAGGAGAAAAAATATTTTATATACTCTCTTACGAGAAGTATATTTTTACAAATTATTTTATAATCCGTAGTGGATTTTAATTACTAAACCTGCAAGAAAGTTAATATCATTAATATATTTTATTAATATTACTCTATATAAATCAGATTTTTAACTAATATATTAATATTATATGTCTTATGGACGAATAACTTATACTAGGGTTAGTATAAATAATTTCTATATAATACTTAAGATAACACTATAATATACATTAATGTATATACCATAATATTAACTTTTATCTAAATTAAATAATATTAGATATATTATATAAAATATAATATATTGCAAAATAAAAAAATAAAAACCTAGATGACAAATCTCAAACTCTTCTAAGAATAAAGAATTGTATCCTATTAAATCAACTTTAGATTTCATATAACACTTTTTTATAATATTTATATTATAAAATATATCACACAGATACCAAACTTACTTCCAGCGCATAAAAAGATCATTTTCTAATTGAATATCAAATTGATCTAATATGCGGTTTACCGTTTGATTAATAATATGCATTAAATTATTAGGGCGATGATAAAATGCTGGCACTGGAGGCATAATAATCGCTCCCATTTCGGCTGCCACAGTCATCATACGCAAATGGCCAAGATGCAAGGGGGTTTCGCGAACACCTAACACCAATCGACGCTTTTCTTTTAATACTACATCAGCAGCACGGATCAGCAACCCATCCTGAGAGCTATAGACAATACCAGATAAAGTTTTTATAGAGCATGGTAAAACTATCATACCCATTGTTTTAAAAGAACCAGAAGAAATACTAGCTGTGATATCACTGACATCATGCACTACATCAGCCATTTTATATATATCCTGTACCGAGTAATCACTCTCTAAAAGGAGAGTTTTAGATGCTGCCTTAGTTATTATAATATGTGTTTCAATATCATGCACCTTCTGTAAAACTTGTAAAACGCGTACACCATAAATCACTCCACTGGCACCAGAAATTCCAAGAATGAGTCTTTTCATATCGTGTTCTCCTATACAGCATGACTAATAATACAAGGCATCTAATATAATAATGCCTTATCAATCAACCCGTGTATTAAGTGTACCAAATGAATTCTTTATTAATCGTAATATATCTTTTAAAAAATATAAGAGCTCCTAAAAACTACAATACTTAAATTAAATAATTTTTATCTGAAAATACTTATTGGAATATACTTTTAAAGAGTTTATCTATAATATAGATTAATCCCTGATTGCTTGTAAAAACCAAACAATCAAAAACCTACGTTATAGATACTATTTTGATGATCAGACTATTTTTATAAAAACTAATTTTAGATTCATTATGTACATAAAACACTAAAACAATAAATATTTTAGAAAAAATATATCTATTTCGTGTAATAATGAAATCTCATAATATATTAAAAATTTATATTTAATAAATAACTATTGTAGGTTTCTATCATTTTACATATTTATAATATAATATAATAGTATTATTTTTATAAAATACGGCTGTAATATTGAATTAACTATGAATAAAAAATAAAATTTTGTTTTATAATCTCGTATAGCGATATCGGGTAGATCTGCAGCAAAAATATTAAAAATAATAATTTTGTTATCTGAAAATATTCACTATAAACAACATGAAACTTCCATAAAACTTAACCAATGCTCCATTACTAACTATAAAAATATAATTTATAACATTACTACACTATAGTTACAATAATTCTCTTTTATGTTTCATTATATATTTCCAAACTTTCCATGTCATTTTGACGCTGTAATTTTTTAGCATCATCATTACGTAATAATTGCAAATACTCAAGATATTCCTTATCAATATCTTGAGTAATGTAAATACCATCAAATACAGAGCATTCAAATCGTTTAATTTTAAGATTATCTTCTCGAACAGCTTCGATTAAATCTGTTAAGTCTTGAAAGATTAATGCATCAGCACCTATTAACTGACGAATTTCTTCTATATTTCTTCCATGAGCAATAAGTTCTTGGGCATTTGGTATATCAATACCATAAACATTGGGAAAGCGAATTTCCGGGGCTGCTGAAGCTAGGTAAACCTGATTTGCCCCCGCTTCACGTGCCATTTCAATGATTTGTTCTGAAGTAGTTCCACGCACAATAGAATCATCTACTAACAGTACATTTTTACCACAGAATTCAGCGCGATTAGCGTTTAATTTACGCCTTACGGCACCACGACGCAAGTGCTGCCCTGGCATAATAAAGGTGCGACCTACATAACGATTTTTGACAAATCCTTGTCTATACGGTTTGTTAAGAATACGCGCCATCTCTAATGCTATATCGCAAGATGTTTCAGGAATTGGAATAACTACATCAATAGTGTAATTTTTCCATTCTCTAGAAATTTTAAGACCAAGTTTAGTGCCCATACGTACTCTAGCGCTATATACAGAAATCTTATCAAGAAATGAGTCTGGACGCGCAAAATAAACATACTCAAATAAACACGGATTGCACTGTGGATTCTCAGAACACTGCTGGCTAAATAATTGACCGCTAACTGTAATGTACACCGCTTCTCCAGGTTCTACATCACGTAAAATTTTAAAACCTAGCATATCTAATGCAACGCTTTCAGAAGCTACTATATGTTCAACACGACCATCAGCTCTTTGACGTTCACCAATTACCAATAGACGGATTCCATTAGGATCACGAAATGCAACTAACCCATGACCAATAATCATCGCCACACATGCATAAGCGCCACGAACTTTCTGATGCAGTTTAGAAACGGCTGAAAAAATATTTTCTGAAGAAAGCCTGTGCACTTCAAAACGATTTATTTCTTGCGCAAAAATATTAAGTAAAATTTCTGAATCCGAAGTGGTATTTACATGACGATGACTATCTTCAAACAACTCTTTACGCAATATATGCGAATTTGTAATATTTCCATTATGAGCAAGAGTAATGCCATATGGAGAATTTACGTAAAAAGGCTGCGCCTCAGACGCACTACAGCTACCAGCTGTAGGGTAACGGACATGCCCGATACCCATATTACCTTGCATACGTCGCATATGACGAAGATTAAATACAGCGCTTACTAATCCATTTGCTTTTCTCATATGAAAACAGTTTAAGTCATCAAGAGTCACAATACCGGCAGCATCTTGTCCGCGATGTTGTAACACTGTTAATGCATCATAAATAGATTGGTTTACTGGCATAAAACCTGCAATCCCAACAATACCGCACATATTAATCGTTCCTCATAAGCTGAACAATAACAGGCTTACCGTGGCATAAAAATTGATGTGTCTTTGAAATAACTTAAAATCCAATGCATTAGACATATAAACTTTGGAGCAAGTTGAGATTTTTCCCAATCTAGCATTGTATTCAAATCAGTAAATGTGTCTAAGAAAAAAAGCATTAATGAAACAATTATAATACCCCGTAATCCTCCAAAGCATATTCCGAGAACTTGATCTGTACCTGAGAATCCAGTTTCTAATACTAAGCGCCCCATAATAGAACTTGCAATAGCTCCTACTGTTAGCGCCCCAACAAATAAAGATGTTATAGCTATTCCGTTACAAACTAAAGTATTATGTAATCCTACTATCGTTAACCAATTAGATAAGAAATTATAATAATAATAAGCAATAAATAATGCCAGAACCCAGATTACGAGAGATAGCACTTCTTTAATGAAACCACGCCTCAAACTTACAAAAGCTGAACAAGAAATAATCGCTAATATAATATAATCTATCCAGATCATTACAGACTTCCATTATTATTTGTAATTGATAAGATATCAGTATTTTTATCTTAAAATTATACTGTTTACGTTGAAAATATAATACAATATAACAATATTTATTTAATAGTAACATTATCACAATATGATACTAAAAAGAAATACCCACGATCTTAACTATAAATAACCACTATTAATTCTTAAGTTAGTGTTTTAGCATAACTTTAGAATCCTTTTATTACATCATATTACCTCTGTTTTATTCACATATAATATAGAATGAGATAAGATTTTAGTATTAGATATCTTTAATCAATCCAAACCATTAACAGTAATCATAACAATAGTATTATTTTGTAACTTACATTATAGTAAGAAAAAAGTTATCTATACATCTCTTATTAAAACTACGCAACTTGAATAGTTTATTCTTATAAATGAGATTCGTTTATCGTGCCGTATACTTTTTTTCTTGATAGAACTAAAGATAAAAAACATTAAAACAATTACCATAAAACTTCAATGATATTATGATAACTGTTTTTCCAGTATTACTAAACGCTGTTCTAGAGCAGAGAGTTTTTCTCTCATGCGCAATAAAGCTTGAACTTGAACATCAAACTCTGTACGGCTAACTAAATCTAGTTGCATTAATTGTGACTGAAGGATCTGCCGAATTTTCTTTTCCATATCATACCCAACATCTCTTACACTTATCGGCATTGCGCTATGAACCTGACGAGCTAGACTTTCAATTTTTTTTAAATCAATCATTGTCGTTTACCTAAAAATCTCTTAAGAATAGATTATCGTATATACTTAATTCTATCAAAAAAAACAATCAGTTCTATAGATAGCATTTACATTTGTATGAAATACACCCTCTAGATAGAAATATTTTTAAACGAATACATGCTATAATAATATAAATATATATTAATGCTTTAAAATTACATACCATGCAAATATCTAATCTCACCATTAGAGTAATTATATCGCTTAATTATATTACCACGTTATACAAAAACTTTTTATAATTCATATATGGATCATTCCTTGTTTATTATAATACAACATTAACCCCTCGCTCAATGCTGAGCGCTAATTATTATTCTTAATATTAATTAAACAAAAAATTATTCATTGGTACTATAGATAATTTTAATATAAAATATTATATATTTTTATTTCTTATTATACTTCTATAATCTATATTATGTCTGTAATAAACATACGCTAATAAGTAATATTTTTAAAATATTTAAATGCATTTAGCTATTTTATTTATCGAGTGCAGGTAGATTGACTAAAGAAAATTCTTATTTTTAACAACTGTCAATATACTCACTACTAAGTCTTTCTAGGCTATACTTAAAAAATTTTAGAATGATTTGAGAAATATTTCGTGACATGCCATCCTCTTAATTCATCCTTCTTATTAGGTATGTTATGATGCATACTGACCATTATGGTTAGTAATATAAAATTTAATCGTTATTATTACTGAAAAACTTATCTATCTCAAGCGATATGCCTGATATCAAACCGAATATTTTTACTATATAAATAATTATATGTAGCAATTATTTTAATACATTAAGATAACAGGATATAATAATAAAATATGTTATATATAACATTTACATTTAATTAAGATAGTATTTTATTGTGCTAACCAATTTTCTATTTGTTTTTGAATGCCAATCCAATCCAACTGATAATCAATACGTATTTCGTCTTGAGTGCCTTGAGGAATAAACTCATCCGGAAAACCAATATTTAAAACTGGCATGAATTTACGTTTAGCCATAAAAAGTTCATTAATTCCACTACCAGCACCACCTTTTATCGCACCCTCTTCAATAGTAACTACTGAGTCGTGATTCTCCAATAAACTTAATACTAAAGACTCATCTAAAGGTTTTACGAAACGCATATCGATTAGTGTACTATTGATTTTTTCTGCTACTATTGCCGCTTGCTGAAGAAGTGCCCCAAAATTTAAAATCGCTAATTTTTCTCCTTTTCGTTTTATGACACCTCTCCCAATAGGGAGAAGTGATAGCGGTTTAATAGGCGCCCCAATTCCATAACCTCGCGGGTAACGTACAGCACTAGGTCCTCCTTGATGATGGTACCCAGTATATAGCATCTGACGACATTCATTCTCATCGCTAGGCGTCATAATAATAATATTAGGGATACAACGTAAAAAAGAGATGTCAAATGCTCCTTGATGAGTATGCCCATCAGCACCTACCACTCCTCCACGATCAATCGCAAACAATACTGATAATTTTTGAAGTGCAACATCATGAATCACCTGATCATAAGCTCTTTGTAAAAAAGTAGAATAAATTGCAACTACAGGGCGATAACCACCAATTGCTAATCCAGCAGCAAAAGTCACTGCATGTTGCTCAGCAATGGCAACATCAAAATATTGCTTAGGATACTCACGTGAAAAGCTCAACATACCAGAACCCTCACGCATAGCTGGCGTTACCGCCATGAGCTTATCATCATTTTCTGCGACCTCACTGAGCCATTGCCCAAAAATTTCTGAGTAGCTAGGTAATTTTTCAGTATTTCGAGGTAATAAACCGATATCCGGATCGAACCTAGGAACAGCATGCCAACTTATAGGATCTTCTTCTGCCGGCGCATAACCTTTTCCTTTTTTTGTAATCACATGCAAAAATTGAGGGCCGTCTAATGTACGTATATTGCGCAACGTAAGGATTAACGCTCGAACATCATGCCCATCTACCGGACCGATATAATGAAACCCAAATTCCTCAAATAATGTACCCGAAACGGGAACAACTTTACAATTGTTATTAATTTTTTTAAAGATCTCTTTTAAAGATAAAAACCCATGAAGAATATCTTTACTAGTTTCACAAATACGAGCACAAGCTTGACTAGGTAAAATTTGATTAAGGCGATTATTTAACGCACCTACATTTTCAGAAATTGACATTTCATTATCATTAAGCACAACTAATAAATTAGCCTTGATATCTCCCGCATGGTTCATTGCTTCAAATGCCATACCAGCAGTCATGGCGCCATCACCAATTACACACACCGTTTGACGACCTTTTTTCTCCTTTGCAGCTGCAACAGCCATTCCTAAGCCAGCACTAATTGAGGTAGATGAATGACCAACACTCAGAACATCAAATTCACTTTCTTCACGCCACGGAAATGGATGCAGCCCATTCTTCTGACGAATAGTGCCTATTTGATCACGGCGGCCTGTCAATATTTTATGTGGGTATGCCTGATGACCAACATCCCATACCAAATAATCAAATGGTGTATTATAGACATAATGCAATGCTACAGTGAGTTCGACAACACCTAATCCAGAAGCTAAGTGACCACTAGAACAACTAACACTAGAAAGTAAGTACTGTCTTAGTTCACTACAAAGCAATGATAGGCTCTCTTTTGGTTGCAAACGCAATTCTTGTACTGTGCGCACCCAGGCAAGAGTAGGATACTTTTTAGATTCAAAACTCATTAGCGTCTCATGTAATGTTATTGATCGCGTGTAATGATAAAACTTGCCAGAGCTTGTAGCATAGTTGTATTATATTTTTGTTTAGAAAGAATTTCTAATATACTTAAAGATTTATTATAGAGATCTTTTATTTTTGCTCGAGAATTATCTAATCCGATCAGTTCAGGATAAGTACTTTTTCTCCAACGACTACCAGGCCTTGTTCGTTGTGGTAGACTATTATTGTCCTTAGTAACATCTAGAATATCATCTTTTACTTGAAAAGCTAAACCAATTGCGTTAGAAAATTTGTCAAGATCTGGGATTAAATCTACACCAATATCCCCAGCTGTTAATGCACCTAAACGAACTGCTGATCGTATTAATGCCCCTGTCTTGTGTTGATGGATTCTTTCTAAGTTATCTATACTAATCTGCTGCCCTTCCGAAATTAAATCTAGAATCTGACCACCACACATCCCTGTTACACCACTAGCATGAGCCAATTCAGAAAGCATAGAAATACGATTTTCTAGTACAACTCCAGGAATCTTAGAGTTGATTAATATAGAAAAAGAAAGTGTCTGTAACGCATCTCCAGCCAAGATAGCAATATCCTCTCCAAATTTATAATGACAAGTAGCTTGATCACGACGTAGAACATCATTATCTATCGCAGGCAAATCATCATGAATAAGAGAATACGCATGCATACATTCAATCGCTGCTGCTGGGGCATCAAGAGATACATCTTTCACATGTAACATATTACCTGTTGCATACACTAGCAAAGGACGTAAACGTTTCCCGCCTAACAATACACTATATTCCATAGCTTGAACTAAAGGGGTTCTCTTTAAAGGCAACTTAGAAAGGTAGTCTGTTAACACTACATTTATACGATTAAAATAACTATTTAGTGACACATTAAAACTCATTACGTTTTCCGTTCTCAAGACAGCTTGAGATGATATCTTCACTGTACTATTATGCCTCTGCATTAGCTTATATCTATAATCTATATATTATATTTTATATGCACTAACTATACTTTGCAATCTTGCACTCTGTCTATCTACATTAAACGAAGTGCAATATCAATAAACAATAAATTTATTATAATACAAAATACAAACAGAAGATTATATACCTTACACAATAAGTAAAAATTATTCTGTAGACTTAAGCGTGGCTATATGAAATAATATCAATTTATAGAATTTCGAATGATCTAAATATCATTATGCACACTAATCATCATTTATCGTATTATTTAGAGTAAAAAATGAACAAACCCGTATTTATTATTACTATTGATACTGAAGGTGATGATCTTTGGAATAACTGCAATCAAATTACAACAAAAAATGCTTATTTTTTACCACGTTTTCAAGAATTGTGCGAAACATATCAATTCAAGACAACTTGGCTAACGAATTATGAAATGATTATCGACCCTTCATATATTGAATTTGCCAAACACGTCATTGCTAATAAAAGTGGTGAAATAGGTACTCATTTGCACGCCTACAACAGCCCTCCAATATATAATTTGACTGGGAATGATTTACGTTATAAACCTTACTTAATCGAATATCCAAAGAAGCAGATTAAGGAAAAAATTATTTACTTGACGCATTTATTAGAAGATACGCTACAAGTCAAAATGCATTCCCATAGGGCAGGTCGGTGGGCATTTAACACATTTTATGCTCAATTATTAATTGAACAAGGTTATAAAGTAGACTGCTCAGTGACCCCAAAAATCAATTGGGAGCGCTCTATTGGGGACCCAAAAGGTTCTGGTGGCGTTAATTATCAGAATTTTCTTGATCAGGCCTATTTTATTGATGAACAAGATGTGTCGAAACCAGGCCGCTCAACACTGCTTGAAGTACCGGTAACCACTCAATATAAACATGGTTTCTTAATAAATAAGGTGCAAAATGTTTTACATAGGCTACATGGTAAACGACATTATCCTTCAGTACATTGGCTTCGACCAAAAAGAGGAAATGTAAAACAAATGATGAAATTAGCAACAAATACTTTGGCTAGCGGTAAAGATTATGTAGAATTTATGTTACATTCTTCTGAATTAATGCCAGGAGGTAGCCCAACATTCAAAACTAAAAATGAAATAGAAGGGTTATATGATGACTTAGAGCAATTATTTGAATATCTACGTATACACACAATTAGCATGAAATTATCAGAATATTATGCAAAAAAGCTACTTACCCATCACGCAAATCCCCAACTATAAAATCTTTTTCTCTCCAAAAATATAAGAGTGGCTACTATTTTTACATCAATTATATTTATACAAATTACATACTCCATATTAAAAATCCATCCCACTATATTACATAGAATTTCTGCTTCATAAAAAATGTTTAAATGTAATGTACATTATATAATATGTGATATATATTTATTACTAATACTTGCAAATCCTCAAAAAAAATAAGCAACTAATGTTTTTTCTTCAAATAAATAATCTATGCAAAAATTTATACACTAATATTGAATAACTATTTATTATAGAGAAAAACTTGTTATATATGAAAAATATATCTATAATTTACGCCATAATTTATAACAATTAATAAGCCCATTAGTAGAACTATCATGACAATTGATATCTTCTGGGCAAGAGATATCAAAAAGAATACGGTTTGCTGCTTTTTTTCCCATTTCAACACCCCATTGATCAAAACTAAAAATATTAAGAATAACCCCTTGTGTAAAAATTTTATGCTCATAAAGGGCCATTAAGGACCCAAGAGTGTATGGAGTGATGTAACGCAAAAAAATCGAATTAGTTGGACGATTCCCCTTCAATACTTTATAAGTAAGCGCCTTTTGATCTAATATAACATCATGCTGATTATAAGCATATTCTTTTTGTATTTGTTCACCTGTTTTACCAAAAGCTAGAACTTCTGTTTGAGCAAAAAAATCAGATATCAACTTGATATGATGATCATATAACGTATTTCCAGATACTGCAGATGCAATAAAATCGCATGGTATTAACTTAGTTCCTTGATGTAATAGCTGATAAAAAGAATGCTGCCCATTAGTGCCTACTTCTCCCCAAATAATCGGACTAGTCTGATAAGATATTAATTTCCCATTGCGATCGATACCTTTTCCATTAGACTCCATATTACATTGTTGAATATAAGAAACAAAACGATGCATAGATTGATCATATGGTAAAATTGCTTCTGTTTCTGAATGAAAAAAATTACTGTACCAGATGCTAATCAAAGCTAGTAGTATTGGTAAATTCCCTTCTGATGGAGCTTCATAAAAATGACGATCCATAGCATATGCTCCACTCAGAAGTTTTTCAAAGTTTTCAAAACCAATAGAAAGCGCAATGGATAAACCAATAGAGGACCATACCGAATAACGCCCCCCAACCCAATCCCAGAGCTCAAAAATATTATTGATATTGATCCCAAAATCACTAGCCGCTTCTCGATTACCAGATAAAGCAATAAAATGCTTAGATATATCAACCTGTCTTCCTGACGCTAAAAACCATGTACGTGCGCTACGTGCGTTCGTTATGGTTTCTTGAGTAGTAAATGTTTTTGATGCAATCAAGAATAGTGTAGTATCTGGAGTTACAATGCTTAATACTTCAGAAAGATGCTTATAATCAATATTAGAAACAAAATGCATTCTAAGATGATTCTTATATAGTTTTAGCGCCTCTGTAACCATATATGGTCCAAGATCTGAGCCACCAATTCCAATATTTACCACGTCAGTAATAGCTTTCCCGGTAAAACCCCTCCATTGGCCCTGAATTACTTCCTGAGTGAACACCTTCATTTTTTGTAATACTGCATTAACCTGAGGCATAACATCATGTCCATCCATAATGATCGGGGTGTTTTCACGATTACGTAAAGCAATATGAAGCACTGAGCGATCTTCAGTGCAATTAATTTTTTCACTAGAAAACATAGATCTGATGGCACTATGTAAATGAGTTTCTCTTGCTAATTCCTGTAACTTATCTAATGTCTCGTTAGTAATAATATTTTTAGAAAAATCTACAAGCATCTGGTTCTGAAAAAATATAGAAAAATTAGAAAATCGTTGTGCATCATTAGCAAAAAGGTCACTAATTTTTACATTTTTCATTTTTTTAAAATGATCTTTTAGAGCCCGCCAAGCAACAGTATATGTTGGGTTAAAATTTTTCATGAAATTTACTCTTAATTAAGAACGCACTAGACAAGTTGATAACACATAGTTTACCAACAACCTAACAGTTACCTAAATGATGATTATCAGTATGATATTCTATAGAAATACTCTAATAATTTAACCATATCATTGCGCACCACTATAATGATATAATAAAAAATGAACAATAAAATTGATATGATGTAATTAATAAAAGAAACCACCTAAAAATAAACTATGAAATATCTTATTTAAAGTATTTATGAAATGCATAGAACTCTAGAAAAAGCTGTATCATACTAATAAAATATTACAGCATATTGTTTTATATCATGGTATAAAATGACACCTATGATAAGAAGAAATTTTAATGTCTTATTTATTCTACTTATTAAAATTAAATAAGAATAGTATTAAAAACTACATTAGTAAAATTATGACACGGTTTTATTAGAATTTTAATAAACTAGATATAATTTAATTTTAATAGATAATATTTACTCTATGTTATTAATGGAAATATTACTGATATATTATAGATAGATAAATAAAACGTCATGAAGTAATTGACCTATGATTCAATCATCCAGTATTCAACAGCGCAAGCTACTTTTAAAAACTAATAGAAGTAGCTATACAATTAAACCCACAATCACCCCACAGAATAATTTTGAATACAGTCACTGAGAAAGTGAAAATCATATATAATATAGTTACAGAAAAAAGAACTATAAATAAATAAAATATAATTTAATAAAATCATCATACTGATTTCTAACGTTTAATTGAAATATTGAAGGATCAATATATGCCACAAAATAGATCTGGAGTTCTTCTAGTAAATATTGGAACACCTGAAGCCCCTACTAAAGAGGCCATAAAAAAATATCTTAAGCAATTTTTGAGCGATCAAAGAATCGTCGATGTACCACGATGGATATGGTGGCCACTATTACACCTCATCATATTACCTACTCGATCGCGACGTTTAGTGCAATTGTACATCTCAATATGGATGAATGAAGGGTCTCCTTTGATGGTATACAGTCAAAGGCAATGTTATAAATTATCTACAAAATTAGATATCCCTGTAGCGCTTGGTATGAACTATGGAAACCCTAGCTTAAAAAGTGCTCTGGACATACTGATAAAAAAACAAAAAATTAAGAAACTAATTGTTCTTCCTCTATTTCCTCAGTTCTCTTGTGCAACCGCAGGAGCAGTATGGGATGGAATACATAAAGTATTTTCTGACTACCGAAGCATACCATCAGTCTGTTTTATACGTGACTATGCGCAAAATCCGACTTATATTGCTGCATTAGCAGCCTCAGTGAATTATTCATTTAAAAAATATGGTAAACCAGATCTTTTAATTGTTTCATTTCATGGTGTTCCGCAGCGTTTTGTTTATGAAGGGGATGACTACCCTCAGCGCTGTTATGCAACTTTTAAATTACTTATAAAAGCCTTAAGTATGAATTTAAATACAGCAATGCTAACCTTTCAGTCTCGCTTTGGACATGAACCTTGGCTAACTCCATATACTCAAAGTACCTTAGAAATATTACCAAATAAAGGAATAAAAAATGTTCATGTCATTAGCCCTGGGTTTTCAGCTGATTGTCTTGAGACTTTAGAGGAAATTAACATACAAAATAGAGAAGTATTTTTTCGTGCCGGTGGTACACATTTTGAGTATATTCGAGCACTCAATGCTGATGAAGCACACATTAACATGATGAAAGAGTTAGTCATCCCTTTCTGTAACGACTGACTACATAGTTATTTCCTATATAATATTTAAAAATAATAAATTTTTAAATATTAAAATACATTTTAATTCTTGCACCTGCACTATCAAAAATATGTACATTCATTTTTCTTAGTTTTATATTAAGTATAATATATTCTATAAAACCAAAATTAATATTTTTATCTAACTTTATTAAAAAAAACTATTTATTTCTATAGTCAGTATCCAGTACTTAGTAGACTACTTAATGAACTATTATGAATGATATAATAAAAAATAATTTTATCAATCTATGTATCAAAAAGGTGAAATTATTAATCTAATCTTTATACTAGATAGTTCATCTTCTAATGTAAATCTATACATATTATCTATACTATTTTATATTATATATCCTATATGTATATATAAAATCATAATATATTAAGAAAATAATAAAATTCTTAAAGATAATTTTTAAATTATTTAACTTTTACTATAAAATAGTTTTAATAAATTTCAATAATTATAAGAATATACAATTATTGATTAGACTAATAATGACTGACTCCAATTGAGTATTTTATCTTTTTTTTAAAATTGAGCGGACATCATAATGTAATGCTCACCATTAATAATATATTATTTATTTTTATAATATCATGAATATTTATTTAGATTCTTATCATAAATAAAAGTGATTACTATATAATACAATATAATTGTAGATTTTAATATAAATAATAGAAAGATTCTAAAAATTAAATATTTCTATTATTTATATTAAATTATATTAAAAATATAACACTTATCATATATTATATATATTTTTAAAATAAATAACATTATTTTAAAATACAAATATGTCAACATAATATATGAGTATTTATTTTATCTCTGTCTCTAACTCTATACATTAAAAAGAAAATGCATAATATCACCATCTTGTACAATATACTCTTTTCCTTCTGATCGTATTTTTCCAGCTTCTTTTGCCCCTTTTTCTCCGTTGTAATTTATAAAATCATCAAAAGAAATAGTTTGTGAGCGGATAAAGCCTTTCTTAAAATCACTATGAATTTTACCAGCCGCTTCCAACGCTATTGTACCAATAGGAATCGTCCATGCGCGTACTTCTTTTATACCTACGGTAAAGTAAGTTTCTAAACGTAATAGATCATACCCAATTTGAATGATATGCTGCAAACTGGTTCTTGGAATGCCTAATGCGCTCATAAATTCCTTACGTGTAACATTTTCTAACTTCGAAAGTTCTAATTCCATCGGTGCGCAAACTGTTACTACTTTTGCAGATTCTATAGCGGCAAGATGATATAGTTGATCAAGATAAGTGTGATTTTTATAACTATCTTCATGCACATTAGCTACATACATACTGGGCTTCAATGTTAGAAAATTTGAATCACGAATTAAATAACGATCTTGAACACTTAAATTTAAAGTAGAAAGCATAGAAAAGTTTTCTAGGTGTGCTAAACACTGTTCATAAATACCCCGTTCAATTTTAAAATCTCCATCCTTGTAGGATCCTTGTTTTTTTATAATACGCTGCAGAGTGCGATCACAAATTTCTAAATCAGATAAAATTAATTCACCCTTAACAGTGCTAATATCATCCAAAGGATTTACTTTATTATTAACATGTATAATATTATTATCTTCAAAGCAGCGAACAACATGGATGATAGCTTCCGTTTCTCGAATATGGGTTAAAAATTGGCTTCCTAACCCTTCACCTTGAGACGCGCCCTTAATAAGACCTGCAATATCTACAAACTCTATAGTAGCAGGTATGACCCTCTGGGGTTTTACAATCTTGGTTAATTTTTCTAAGCGTACATCATGAATCGCTAAAATCTTACTATGAGGTTTTATAGTACAAAATGGAAAATTTTCAGCTTGTACATTTGCACCAGTTAATGCATTAAATAAAGTAGATTTTCCAATATTTGGCATCCCAATAATTCCGCATTTTAAACCCATTGCTGCACCTTATATCATATTCTAATAATAAAAATTTTAACTTCTCCGCCTATAAACCTGACAAAGCCATCTTAACTGATGTGCTACACTACAAATCCAAGTGAAATTCTATCCATGATTATTCGAGTAACGCATTAGATCATTTAATCTAAAGCACCACCAAAAATCTTCTTTAAAAAAATCAATGAAACACTAGCATCTCATAACATATGACTACAAAAACTTATAAAATATATTTTATGTTGACCAAAGTTGATGTATCTATAAAAAGACATAAAATTCACATAACAAAAACTATTGTGACTTAATGGTATAAAACTATCTCTTGATTAATAGAGTTACTATCAATAAAAAATGCATACTTCAAGATTCATTCTCTATGCAGATTAATTAAAATTACAAAAGTCCTGACACATAACCCCATTATTTATTAAAATATGATACGAAATAGATTCTTTGAAAATAATAAAAATCATCTTTAGGAGCACTATTCTTGATGCAAGAACATACTCTACAAATACTAACATTTTAACAATAATTGAGCATGTCTAAACCTTATGGCTTACTTGTTTTCTTATTTATTTAGTATAAAATATATGTCAGTTAAATAATAAAAAAATTTTTTATTCAAAATAGAATTACGAAAATTTAATTATAGCCTAAATTTTTTTAATACCATGCATAAAAATTAATATCAATAAAAATTGATAACTCATGAAAGTAATATTTTTAAATACTTTATATTAATTTAGTAAAATTATCTATTAAAATGACTTTTTTCAACACGCTTCTCCACATAACCACCTGATTAAACGATCAATAAAGAGTAGATTAAAATTTAATATATAATTAAATCTAGTTCGATATGCATATACATACTAAATTGAAAATATTGAATGCTAACCTGCCTTCTTTAAATAAGACGTTCATTTCTTTTGGTTCTCACAGTAGAATAAGAACATCTAGCCTAATTTTTTCTTTTGATTTTTAATATATTTATTAACTTATCCGCAATGAATAACTTTATAAATCTATTACTTAATTTCAATGCCTAGAATAATTTTCAAATTTACTCATCGTTAAAATGACATTTTCTAATCTGACATAGCTATTAATAATAGAATAATCTACTGATCAAATGAAATCACATCCAAGTAAATATAAATAAATGCAACTATAAAGTCTCTTTAAGACTCTTAATATAGCATTTTTTATATATATGAATAGACATAATAATACTAAATCCAACCATAAGAATTATCAGTGCCGACTCACCATAAATAATAATAAAAAAACCACTCCTATCACTGGCAGAAAGCCGCTTACTATACCGATGTTGATAAATACATAAATCAAAAAAATTAATATGCATCCACCTGAACAACCCTACCAAAAGTGTTCCTTACATGAACCGCTATTAATAATCCATGTATGACAAGTAATACTATAGGGCATAAAAAATACCACTCCCACTAATGATAGCTCCTCAGTCAAAATAGAAAAGATAAAGTCTGTGTATTTCTCAAGAAAAAAACTACAAATGAGATTGAGTTCTATACAGCCAACCTTTACCTAGAATACCGCCAGAGCCAATGACAATTCTTAACTGAATAATATGATAATCTGATCCAAGCGGATCACTGTCAGGAGAAAGTCAAATACTAATGCAATTACTCTGATAATCATGCATGCAATAAAACTATATAAATTATAATATAAGTGTAAACGACGCAATAACAAATATTTCTGTGATAATCCGAATCCAATTTATATCTAATAAAAACAACACAAAAAAACCAGAAATAGCAATAAGTATTGAGGTGCTAAGATTAGGCTAAACCGCAACTAAAAAATTTGGGATTAATAGTAAAATTAATGTAGTAATAGTATTACTCATGATTGGCCGGTACATCTCACGATTCATACATCGATCTGCCATTAAAGGTATAGATATTTTTGCTATTTCTGATAGCTAACAAAGTATCACACCAAGACCTAACCAGCATTGAGCTCCTTTATGTATTTGTTCCGATACGTCAACTAAAATGAGTAAAATAATAAATATGCAGACAAATTAAAAGAACAATATCTCATCAAGACGCGGTGGCATCTGTGTCATAAGTATCATCATACCTATACCTAGACTAACCAGAATCATCTTATGTACCATCATACCAATATTATTCCTAGTAGCGCTCCATATTATTAATGGACTCACAACTAATAATACAGCCATAATCAAAAAAGAATGGATCTATATGCATACAACTCTAAATACTTCTACCCTCATAATCAATTATTATTGGTTAGTTATCCTCAATGAATAAGACAACAAAATAATACGCTAAAATTGTTCTAATAATGATGTGTAGACATCATATAATAATCTAAAATTTGACGTGTAATTTTTCCAACAGATATACCATCTCCGCCATTCTCAAGAATTATAGTAACTGCAATACGTGGATGATTATATGGTGCATACGCAATCATTATTTTATGATCACGTAAGCGTTCATTAAGTGCATTAGCATTATAGACTTCTTTATCTTTTAAACCAAAGACCTGCGCTGTACCTGACTTCGCAGCAATTTTATATGGTGCATCTGCAAAACTTTTTCTAGCAGTTCCGTTGATATGATTAGCTACACCATACATTCCTCTTTTGGCGATCTCCCAATATTCTCTATTGACCTGATAAATAGGAGCGGCCTTTATCTCATTCCATGGTACCTTATGATTCCCTTCTGTAACATAAAGAAAAAAATGTGGCGTTTTAATAGTCCCATTATTAATCAGAACCATAAGGGCCTTGTTCATCTGTAATGGGGTGGCAGTCCAGTAACCTTGTCCAATACCAACTGGAATAGTATCTCCTTGATACCAATGGTTTTTAAATCGATTCATTTTCCATGCACGAGTTGGCATAATACCAGAATTTTCTCCTACTAAATCAATCCCAGTCAGACACCCATAACCAAACCGCTTCATCCAGTTACTTAAACGATCAATACCTATGTCATATGCAATTTGATAAAAAAATGTGTCAGAAGACTCTTCTAGTGCTTTGATTATATCTAGATGACCATGACCAGATCGCTTCCAGTCGTGAAAGCGTTTGGCAGACTTTGGCAATTGCCACCATCCAGGGTCAAAAAAAGTAGTATGATTTGTTACTATCCCAGATACTAATGCAGCAATAGCAATATACGGTTTAACTGTAGAAGCTGGTGGATAAGTCCCTTGGACAGCACGGTTAATTAATGGACAATTACTATTATTTAGCAAGAGCTTATACTGGTCTTCTGAAATACCACCTACAAATAGATTTGGATTATAACTAGGCATAGACACCATTGCTAACACCTCTCCACTACGTGGGTCAGTTACAACAACAGCAGCGCGACTACCCTTTAAGAGAGTCGCGATATATTGTTGTAGTTTCAGATCAATACTCAGATAAATATCTCCACCCGCCTGAGGCGCCCTTTTATCAAGTTGACGAATAACTTGCCCATGGTTATTAACCTCAACTTCTGTATATCCAGTGTTACCATGTAATAAACTTTCATAATAACGCTCAATACCTAATTTGCCAATATTACGGGTCTCTGTATAATTAGACCAGCTACCATTTGTTTCTAAAAGTTGTATATCTTGATAATTAATTTTTGACACATATCCAATCACATGAGTAAGAACTGATCCATAAGGATATAATCGCTGCTGATAATCTTCTATAACTACTCCTTGAAAGCGATACTGATTAACTAAAAATCTAGCCATTTGAACATTGCTTAAACTGGTTTTGAGAACGATAGAAGTGAAGCGATTTGCCCGCCGTCTCTCTTTTTCAAAAGCATTCAATTCTTTAGTTGTCAGATTGACAATAGGCGTGAGTTCCTGCAAAATTAATGGTAAGTTCTCAACTTTTTCTGGTATAATTTTTAGCTGATATATAGTTCTATTTAGTGCTAAAAGTATGCCATTTCTATCACAAATAAGACCTCTGCTAGGAGGAATTGGTATTAATTTAATGCGATTTTCATTGGAACGTGTACTATAATCTTTATAATGGATGATTTGTAAAAAATAGAGATTCATGAGTAATATTGAAACAAGCAACAAAATACCTACAAAAGCAATACATATACGATAAACAAATAGTTTTTTTTTAGCACCATAATCATGAAAGGAGTTATCTTTTAATTTCATTCGACACTTTAACACTTACTATCCAATCAACTAATATAATGAATATTTTTATATTATAATATAAATTATTCATTATAAGACTCCGTGTGATGTTATCTATCAAAAAAGTATACTAAAAACATGAATTTATATTACAGTACTAATAGTTAGCTAGCTCTTCTCATATTTTGCATTCTATGACATATTCGATAAAATCAATATGCTGGTGATTTAGAAAATAAATAGTTACAATTTAATGCAATACACTCGCCTTGCAATTATCAATAAAAATACCTATACAATATAAAAATATTGTCCCAAATAAACCTTAATATCTCCAAGAAACATTCTTAAATTATATATTTACACCAGAACATCTTCATGCGTAGTTAAAAATTCTCTAAATTTATAGTGTGAATTGTAAAATCTGATAAATTTTTCTAACATCGAAATCATTCTTCATAATATAAGGATGTATCATAAACATACCAATAATCTTCAAAAATAATAAAGCATAGCCTTCTATAATCATATATGTTCAGTATAAATATTATGCGATTACTTACTAATAACTATTTCATTATTGAGGTAGCTTCACCTGATTTTATATTGTTTTGTATATTACAAAACAAGAGAATGGCAATAAATCTTCATCTAATTGAATATTATATTATAAATTAACATTTAGCGTGCACTTATTTATTATATTAAAGGAGATGAACAGAAAAGTAATAGATATAGTTTCAGAGCTTTGTTATTAAAAACTCATACTATATTGCTCTCTATAACTACTATAAAAGATCACATTATCATGAGAATAGTACTTCTCTACAAGATACTTTAACTCACTGTTAATTTTAAGTTATTCAATAATTTTCATTATTAATATAAAAGTTTATAATGACTATTTTCTTATTTTACAATTTAAATATATTATCTCAGATTTTATATCTGTTAATTAAAAAGTAAAAATTTAAAATATAATAATTTTTATAAAAAATATAATCTTAATATAATTAGTAATATATCCTCCTTGAATACTAAAAATCCTATTTACTAATAGTACAATCTTCGTGTAGACGATAATCTACACAAGAGCTCTGCGTGTAGTGCAGATGTGTA
The DNA here is from genome assembly GCF_900698985.1 of Candidatus Erwinia haradaeae. GTDB lineage: Bacteria > Pseudomonadota > Gammaproteobacteria > Enterobacterales > Enterobacteriaceae > Erwinia_E > Erwinia_E haradaeae_B. The sequence goes on along the minus strand of NZ_LR217730.1, from coordinate 372,842 downwards.
TTGTATAAATAGTGACCCTAATTGATCTTCTATTTTTTTCATATAGAAAAATATATTACGATTTAAAAAAAACTTAATTAATTCAATTATTCTTATGCAAATATATTCCATAACGCAAGGATTTTAAAAAACACAAATAACTGATTTCTACTATCAACCATACGAGTATTTCTCTCAATATAGAATGAACGAAAAAAATATCAAAATAAAAAACATACAATATTCTTAACGTTGTTCATGATCTTTAATACAATAATTTTATTAGTATAACGGATATAAAAATTATTTTTTATGTAATAACTTTTATCTACAGATATTAATTTTCTTTGCATACGATTTCACAAAAAGTTATTACTAGATAGATATTACTACATAGTAACGCAAGAAGATTATATCAAAATCCACTAAACCTTGACCTATATAAAGAACTAGATTTTACTCACATCAATTAAAGCATAAACAAAAATGCAATATTATTATTTAATGCATGATATATAAGATAAAAATATTAACTAAATAGATGTAATATACTAAAAGAAGCTTAAGAAGAACCATAACTTTTTATAATTATAGCCATAATAAAAATATTATTTATACATGAATAGTAATATATGTGACTAAGATAAAAAATAGAAACCACTAGATATATAAAGGATAGTGTTTTACAAAAAACCATTAAAATCATGAATTATTATGTATTATTCTCATAAAAACATAAAAATTATGAGGCTCAACATTGTGTACGTAATTATGCTATTGAGAGATATTTTTATAATATATTCCTTTCAGAATAGCACTGTACTATATCATTGAGTATATTTTTATATCTTAACTATTATACATAGTCAAAACTATTAAACAAAGAAAACTTAGTAAATATAACTATAAGAGATTATATACCATTATATAGCATTACACAGTAATCACATTATAGATAATAATCATAAAAAGGAGTTCTTTTGCCGAAAATTTATATCTATCTTCTATCGGCTTTATTTATTATTAGTGTCTACTCTGCTATCGCTAAGGCAGGTCAGGCTAATTTAAAAATTATCGGGTTACCGCAAGATTTGAAAACTAATGTGCAAGCACATTTATCTGCACTCACTAATCAAGAAATTTTTACAGATATCCGCTGTCGCTCTCATATTAACGCAATGGCTAGAGAGGCCCTTAAAGCATTAGGATATTATGAACCACAGATTACTTTTCATCTTATGCAACCTCATAGACCCAATAACAAGCCCTTACTTATCGTAAAAATCATACCAGGCAAACCAATTACAATTTCTCAAGCCAAAGTGATATTAAGGGGGGGTGCATGCAGAGATGAAGATTATTTTGCAATAATTTCAAAAGAAAAGCCTCTAAAAGGTAGCATCCTTAATCACAGAAAATACGAAAATTTTAAAAATTCTTTAGACAAAATAGCATTACGCAAAGGTTACTTTGATGCCGCTTATCTCAAAAACCAATTACAAGTGGCCGTCTCTCGTCATATAGCATTCTGGGATATCGACTACGATAGTGGAGAACGTTATTGTTTTGGCGCAGTTCATTTTGTAGGTACAGATATCCGTGAAGCATATTTACAAAATATGGTGCCATTTCACACAGGCGATGTCTATTCTGCTAGTAATATAGCAGAACTAACGCGGCGTTTATCAGAAACTGGCTGGTTTAATTCAGTAACTATTATTCCAAGTTTTGATAAAAAAAACATAGATAAAAGAGTACAACTCAAAGGAATTGTTACAACACGTGCTCATAATACTATTGAAACTGGTTTTGGATCTTCAACGGATATTGGACCACATCTGAAAGCACGATGGAAAAAAAGCTGCGTTAATAACCGAGGGCATAGCTTTCATACTATGATGAAAATCTCAGCGCCTGAGAAAAACATCGAGTGGACATATAAAATACCACTTTTAGAAAACCCACTGGAGCGGTATTACCTGTTACAAGGTGGCGTGAAACGTACTCACTTAAATGACACTAAGTCCGATTCTTCCACTCTCTCTGTATCACAATATTGGGAACGATCCAACAGCTGGAAGTGGGCCGCTCACATACATTGGATACTAGACCATTTTACTCAAGGTAGCAATACTAATACTACGATGTTAATTTATCCAGGAATTACTCTTGACCAAACCCATTCTTATGGTTCACTCATGATGCCAACTTCGGGTAATTCTCAGCATTATTCTATTGATATATCAAATTCCCTATGGGGGTCATATATCGATTTTATCGTAATACAAGCAAAAAATGTATGGGTTCAGACTATACAAGAAAGATCTCGACTTATTGAGCGCATCAATCTAGGCTGGATTAATACTAAAAACTTCTCAAAAATTCCACCAAATCTACGTTTTTTTGCTGGTGGTGATCACAGTGTACGAGGTTATAAATATAAAGGACTATCTCCACATGATAATCAAGGAAAACTGACCGGCGCCTCAAAGTTAGCAATAGGATCAATAGAATATCAATATCATATGACTGGGAAGTGGTGGGGAGCAATATTTATTGACTCAGGTTCGGTTCTTCAGGATCTTCAAAAAAATTTTATCAATACTGGTATTGGTTTTGGAATACGCTGGCAATCTCTTCTAGGTCCGCTAAAACTCGATGTTGCGCGCCCAATAGGTAACAAACATACACATAATATACAATTGTATATTGGCCTTGGACCGGAACTATGAGATGGTTTAAAAAGGGTCTGGCTTTTCTCTTTATCTTAAGTACATTGATATTATGTTTTATTATGTTTTTAGTAAGTACTACGACTGGCATGAAGCTAGTATTACATACAGCAACAAAATCTATCTCTGCTCTCCATATTAAAACGATCCATGGGACTCTACATAATGGTATCTTAACAGGAGTCCTTTATAATACACCAGGTATTAAAATAAATATAAACAAAGTTCACTTTAAACTAAGTTATAAGTGTTTAATGCATAGAAAGCTCTATGTAGATGAATTAATGCTAAAAAAAGTTAATGTATTTATTAATAATAATTGGCAATCATCACAAATCGCTCATTTAATAGAACAAAAAAATGATAAATATCATATTTTCTATTATCCCGTAATACTCAAAAAATTAGCTCTTTATAAAATAAATATAAAAATAAAAAAAACTAAAATATATCTCGCATCTTTTATCGGTGGCGCTAAATGGCAACCACGTGAGCTCACATTAACATCCTCTCATATGCAGGGACTCACAATTATACTACCTAAAACTACAACCAAAAAACTAAACATACAAGGATCAACGTATAATATAGACAAAAAACCTATATACTCATCCTATATTGATATAGAAAAAATAATTAAAATGCTACAGAAAAAGACACTAATTCAAGATCTACCAATATTTCATTTTCCAATTCATATAACGTTAATGACGCTTTTTTGTGAAAATTTACATTTTATAGGGGATAATGATATCTCTATTTATAAAATTTTAATTAAAGCTACCATTAAGAATCAAAAGTTATATCTAAAAAATCTAGTAGTGAACTTTCCAGGAGGGATGGTACAATCTCACGGTTATATAACATTCCATGGAACATGGCCGCTAAACTTTATATTACATAGTATCGTTCATTTAGGTGAACTACAACCTGAAAAAATAGAAGCAAATCTTAATGGCGACTTATATGGTCATTTAAAATTAAAATGTAAATTATCTGGATCAATACAAGCACTGGTAAGTCTCAATACCCAATTAGCTTCTTCAGGAAAGCCAATATATATACAATTACAAAGTTCTAAATTATTCTGGCCACTTTATGGAGCAATACCGTTCCAAGCTAATAATATTCATTTTATCTTTAGAGGTGATCTAAGTAACTATGCTGTATCCTTGAGGGCAAATTTTGCCGGACAATATATACCATCTCTCATGCTCATTGCCAATGGTGAAGGTCATTCAGATAAACTAATTATTAAGACACTTCAGTTAAAGTCGTTAAAAAATATAACCGAATTTAAGGGAAAAATTACCTGGAAAAAATTACTTAACTGGTGTGGAGAGCTCAGGTTTTTTGATATAACTCATAAAAATAAGAATCCTGTTAAAACGTATCCTCTCAAAAAAGAACTAATTACCTACGATAGTCTATATACTAAAAAAAACCAAATATTTAAAAATAAAATATGGCAAACAAAAGATTTAGGGATGTGGTTTCAAGTAAGAGGCAATCTATTGCATAACCCATTAAAGATCCATGGTTCCTTATCTGTTTACAATTCAGGTCAGTGCTACATTCCAATTGTTAAATTAAATTTAGGTAGTAATAGCATCACCATTAAAGGTATTTTTAATAAACAGGTCAATTTATATATAAGTATTCATGCTAAACATTTAGAAAATTTTATTCCAGAGTTATCCGGCAGTGTAAATGGGAATATTCACGTTCAAGGTGATCTTACAGAGCTGCGTCTTTTAATGAATCTCAACGCTAATCACTTAAAATGGCATGAAATGCGAATCGCTCACATACAACTAAACGGATCTATTATTACTAATAATAGAATACAGAGTAAAATCAACCTATACGCAGAAAAACTTAAACAAAAAAAAATGCTAATAAACTTTTTGAATTTACATGCTATGGGCACTGTCAAAAAACACATACTCAAAATTAAGCTACAAGGAAATCGAACCGTAAGTCACATTACTATTCAGGGATCTCTTGATCCAATAGTAGGCCGATGGAGTGGTACATGTCCTAATATCTACTTTTCAAACGCTTCAGGGCAATGGCGCTCAAGCAATAACATTACTCTTGATTATTTTTACGAGAAACAAATGTTCTATATGGGGCCTGTTAACTTAAAAAATCCAGAAATAGAAACATTCACACCAAAAACAATCAAACCTGATACATTTGGTCATCTTAAAATTTCTTTAAATCATATAAATCTAGCTATGTTTAATATGTTTATGCCAGTTACAACTCAATTGTCAGGAACACTAAATACTGGATATGCGCACATCATATTCAATCGTCACACCTCACTTTTCGACGGAACTCTATCTGTAGTAGGCAATAATATTGCAATTAATCATAATATTACTGGGCACAACATACCCATAATATTCGATAGTTTTCAACTATATTTAGCATTTAAAAATAATTGCATACAGTTTCAATGGCGAACTAGTATTCTTCATAATGGCGTATTATATGGTAGCATCCAGGTTTCTGATCTTAATGGACAACGTATGTTAATCGGAGATCTTAATATCGACTCTCTTTCTATAGGGCTCCTCAATGCAATTTTGATGCCAGGCGAAAAAGTTTCTGGAATAGTAAATACACATTTACGCCTTGGAGGTAGCTTAAAAAAACCGCAGATATTCGGCAATATGTTATTAAGTAATGCTAGTTTTGATAGTACCCTCGTTCCTATGAAACTCACCACTGCAAAAGTAGATATATTATTTAACGGTGTTAGCTCAAATCTCGTAGGAGTCATTAAAACTAAACAAGGAACAATCGTTTTTCATGGAATGACTGATTGGCGTCAACTAAATAATTGGTATACACGTATCTCAGTAACAGGAGACAGGATACGATATACAATACCTCCTATACTAAAGATAGATATCATACCAGATCTAATATTTGAAGCCACGCCAAAATCATTGACTCTGATAGGAGATATATATATACCATGGGCACGATTCTTATTACAAACAACCCCATTAACTATCAGCAAAGTTTCTTCTGATGAAACTCTTCTGGATTCAGATCTAAAACCTATAGCACCACGATCTATGACAATACCTATCAGTAGTCATCTTACTCTTCATGTCGGTAATGACGTTATTCTAAAGGCATTCGGCCTACAAGGAAAACTACGCGGTAATTTAAAAATCACACAAGATAAACACGGCCTGGGCTTATATGGGCAAATGAAAATATTAGCTGGTCGCTTCCATGCCTATGCGCAGGATCTTACTATACGTAAAGGAGAACTACAATTTTCTGGATTACTCGATCAACCATATCTAAATATTGAAGCAATTCGTAATCCAGAATCGACTACAGATGATGTAGTGGCTGGGGTAAGAATTACTGGCTTAGCAAATGACCCTAAATTTGAAGTGTTTTCTGATCCAGAACAAACACAAGAATCAGCTTTATCCTATCTTCTTCGGGGTCAAAAATTAACTTCTGCTAGTGATGATGGTTATGCATTAACGTCGACACTAATAAGCTTAGGCCTTGCACGCAGTGAGAGTATTATTAATAAGATTGGTAAAATTGTTAGAGTCAAAAATCTTTCTATGGCCACTATAGGAGCAGGTGATAAACAGAAAGTACAAGTTAGCGCCTATATCCTACCTAGTCTACAAATAAAATATGGTTTTGGTATCTTTGATACCCTAGAGACGCTCACCCTCCGCTATCAACTGATGCCAAAGCTATATTTAGAGGCGATATATGGTCTTGATCAAGCTATTGATGTGCTCTATCAATTTGAATTTTAGTAATTAGTATCAAAAGAAAAAAAACATAAAAAGACTACCCTACACTGCACAATACAAGCAGAAACAATTTTTAGTGATTTTAAACAAGATTTGAATATATTTTAAAAAACTAATACAAAATACCTAAAAATTTTCCATAACACTTATCATAACACTGATTGTATAATAATCTTATATTACTAACTAGTTATTACCTAATAATATTTAACGCTATGCTTTAATATAAAAGTATGTTATTTTTTTATTTTTTGTGTAATGTCTAATCGTAGGTTGAACATATTGAATACGTTTTTGACCTTATTTTTGTAATATCCCACTATATTAATAATCATTTTTCTAATCTCTAGTGAACTTATCGTAACTAAAAAAGTTTTACTTCATTTTCTATTACACTTTAATTTTCAATATACTATATTACAGCATGAATGATATTACTAGGTAAAAACTAGTTAATATCTAAAACGCTTTAATCGACTTACAACATGAAATTATTTATAATATTTTCTACTAAACTTATCGACATTGCATAGTCAATAAATATTATTTATTGACAAGAGACCTGTATAAATATAAGACTTTTTCAAAAATATCTACATCTATCCTAAATATCAGTAGATATCTCAATCAAGTGTAACTTATAACCAACTTATTCTTATCTGTATAATAGAAATTTCTTAATAAAATATCTCTACTTAACCAATGATTTTTTATATACCAGAGAGTACATCTATGCTAGTTTCTAAAAAATATATTTACTATGATCTCTCAATAGAGATTTCTTTAAAAGAAGCTGTCCGCTCTCTCTAAAATTTTACATCATATTATATATGTATTATTGGACTAATAGAACTGTATATTAAAATTAGTTATGCGATTCATTTACAGTAGTAACAAAAATAGATGTATCATAGTAATACTTTATGACCAATCTACATTAAAATGATACATAATTAAGACTAAACATACTTATTGGAAGTATATCAAGATGAAATAAAGAAACAAATATGTCTTGGCATTTAGATAATATACGTATTTCTTCATTCCTAAAGATTTTAAGTAGTTTCCTTTTTATGACAGTTATAAGAAAATTTTATGTACTTCGGTAGTAATGTTGTTAATGAATCTTATGCATGAATTTCATTTAAGAGACATAATTGAGAAATGAGTACACTAAAAAACGATCGTTACTTACGCGCCTTATTACGTAAACCAGTAGATAGTACTCCTGTCTGGATGATGCGTCAGGCCGGACGTTACTTACCAGAATATAAAGCGACTCGTGCTATTGCAGGAAGTTTTATGTTATTATGTAAAAATCCAGAGTTAGCTTGTGAGGTTACACTACAACCATTACGACGCTATGCCCTGGATGCAGCGATTCTGTTTTCTGATATTCTTACCATTCCTGATGCTATGGGCTTAGAGCTTTCTTTTTCAGATGGAGACGGTCCACGTTTTGCCTACCCCATTACTTGTCGTGCTGATGTTGAAAAATTATCCATTCCGGATCCAGAGCAACAGCTTGGTTACGTTATGAACACAGTGCGTGCTATTCGTAAAAACTTAAACGGCCAGGTACCAGTAGTTGGTTTTTCTGGTAGTCCATGGACTTTAGCAACTTATATGGTTGAAGGTGGTACTAGTAAAATATGTTCTAAATTAAAAAAAATGATGTACACAGACCCGAATACCCTTCATCTTATGCTCAATAAATTGGCAGATAGTGTTATATTATACCTGAATGCACAAATACTTGCTGGAGCTCAATCCATCATGATATTTGATACATGGGGAGGAATTCTAACACGACGCAGTTACCAAGAATTTTCACTTCAGTATATACATAAAATTATTGATGGTATATTCCATGAACATGACTGGCAACGCGTGCCAGTGACATTATTTACAAAAGGTGGAGGACAGTGGCTTGAAGCAATGGCTGAGATAGGATGTGATGCACTTGGAATAGACTGGACCACAGATATTGGGGATGCTAGACGACGCGTTGGTAACAAAGTGGCTATCCAAGGTAATATGGACCCATCAATATTATATGCCTCTCCTTCTCGTATCAGACAGGAAGTGTCAACAATACTTGAAGATTATGGTCATGGTAGCGGGCATATTTTTAACCTAGGTCATGGAATTTATCCTGATGTATTACCAGAGCATGCACATGAGTTGGTTGAATCGGTGCATAAGCTTTCAAAGGTATATCATCTACGATAAGATGTTTATGTGAAATTTTTGATACATTATTCTTCATCCTAAAAAAGCTCTACTAAGAGTACACTTCTATGATATATGAATAGTAGTTATAGCACTGAAAATATAAAATTAACATTAAATATTTAGTATTATATATACTAATATAGATCTGATAAACTTTTTAATTTATATAGGAAAGATTTTTCAAAAATAACACTGATTAGTAAAAATTATTAATAAATTCTTTTACTAGTATTTTTATTACTATAATAAAATGATTATATGAAATGTTTAAATATCTCTATAAATACAATTATGTAGATTAATAGACAACCACTAATATTACAAACTCTGACAATATAAAATAGATATACATATAATTTACATCTATAATCGTTGAGAGTCTTGTTACATTTCTTATATATTGTAATATATTATTTAAAATTTTTACAAAAATACTAATCATTAGATATAATTTTTATTCTCAAATAACTCTAATTGTTTTATATACTAAAATATACTTCATTTATTATAATCAATTATATTATATCTATAGTTATAGATTTATTTTCAATTAATGCTATCTATCAATAGATAACTTATAAATATAAAATACTTTTAGTGTTATTTAATAAACATTCATTGAAACAATAAAAATAAATATAAATAATTTTATAGATCTTATTTTAATATATATATTAATATTATTTATTAATAATACTTATATAATTAAGTATATAATAATTATTTAGAAATCTTAAAAATATTCAATAATTTTACTTTTATTATTTCACTCTATCAGTAAATATAAGCACGTAATTCTCATTATAGTTTTATAGTCTATGAAATTTTTCATCAAAGCTAAATTTTTTAACATAATACGCTACTATCAACGAATAACTTATATTATACTACAATCAATATAATATTATTATTTTTATTTATATTAAAAAGTAAATAAATCTGTGTGTATTATCTAAACAATGCTAACCTAAACACTTAAAATTCTATAATCACCCGAAGATTTAAAAAAATATAAAACACTGTTATAGTGTTATAATGAAATAAAAAAAAATTTTAGTATATTGACGTTTTGCATAATTTTAAAATCAAGTTAGTATTTATTAAAAAAAAATACTCGAACACTTTTATTAAAAAATACAGGACAGACAGACTTCACTCCATATTCAGGCTGCATTCATACATCAATATGATTACAATATAAAATCATATTACTCACAATGGATTCCTCCGACATACTAATATTTCATTATGATTGCTGAGAGATCTTATTATATAAAAAATTACTGACAAATTTAACAGATACTGCTATTATTATTTGAAATTTTTTTTCTTAAAATATAAAATTAGAATATAATACAGGATAATGAAAGATATGAAGATTAAACATCATCTAGATTTGCATATACAGTAATTTAAAAAATTTAAAAAACACTTTTAGTAGCAAAATAATAGTATTTTTGATTAACCCTAAATCATTGATTCATATTATTTAGCCCAATGATTAATCATTTTACCGATTTTTTACTTTTTGAGAAGTGACATCTACAGAATAAGTAAAATGGATCAATTCATTTGCATAAGTAAAGTTAAAAATTTTATTACTAGTGAAAATATTCACCCAGAGGCTTTTATGGCTAAAGAAGATAATATTGAGATGCAGGGAACAGTACTAGAAACACTACCCAATACAACATTTCGCATTGAATTAGATAATGGTCATACGGTAATAGCGCATATATCTGGAAAAATGCGCAAAAATTATATTCGTATTTTAACTGGTGACAAAGTTACAGTAGAAATCACCCCATATGACTTAAGTAAGGGCCGAATTATTTTTCGCAGTCGATAATATGAGTCTATAGTTGTTAATTTTATAACAAATGATTTTTATCAAAAAAATGATCATTTATCACAAAGAATATTATTATTTATGCATAATATTATATATTAACATATACTATAAAAAACTGCCAAATGTGTTAATATAGAATATCTGTGGTTAGTATAAACTAGTATAAATTTCTAGAAAGAGTAATAGATAAAGCCATGCTGTTATTATAAAATTTACATAAGCATGATTCTTTAATATTTTATATATTGAATAGTTAAATATATATAATATATGTACTCTCTAAGTGAGCTCTATAACTTATATTATAATAATAGATAAAATATAAAAATATCACTTATACACAGATTACATCAATGTCAAAATTTTGCATATTATTTTTGTTATGTATTATAAGATCACCAGTTGATGATCATTAATTGTTTTTTCATATATTTTTAATTACACTAAAGACAAATTTTTAGAGGTTATTATACGTATGGCACTTGTTGGTATTTTTTTTGGTAGCGACACAGGTAACACTGAAAAAATTGCAAAAATGATTCAAAATAAACTTGGTCATAATATCGCGAAATTGTTTGATATTGCTAATAGCAGTAAAGAAGATCTTGAGAGCTTTGATATTCTATTATTAGGTATTCCTACCTGGTATTATGGAGAAGCTCAATGTGATTGGGATGATTTTTTTCCCATTTTATCAGAAATAGACTTTTCAGGTAAATCAGTAGCCTTATTTGGCTGTGGTGACCAGGTAGATTATTCTGATTATTTCTGTGATGCAATGGGAGCCATCAGAGATATCATTCTATTAAAGTCTGCAAGGATCATCGGTAAATGGTCCTCTCAGGGTTATGCCTTTGAAACATCTAAGGGAATGTTAGATGACACTCATTTTCTTGGCCTTGCCATTGACGAAGATAGGCAACCGGAACTAACTAACGATCGGGTAAATCGATGGGTAGAACAGATTTCTCATGAGCTTAATTTAAAAATATCATAAAAAGATTAATCAGATTATACAGTTTTGGATTAAAAATTTTTGATATGATTACATCAGATAAAATGGTATCATTGCCAATGAAAGAATATTACTCAAATATATTATATATATGATATTTTCTAGAATGATTACTGTTTGTGTGAAAATGTTATAATATATATCATTAATAATCATTATATTATTTCAATAAATATCATTATGTGCTTAACTAATATTAGTTAAGTCAAACTAAAAAATTTTTCATAAAGATTATAATTTCTATAGTTTATCTTTATTACATGGTTATTTTTTAAAAAAAGTAGTCATTTGAATTACTTTAGAATCATAGATTACAAACATGTTTAGATTTGCATATTCATCCCCGTACTTTTTTGGATATCTTAAGTATTTTTAAGTATCATTCAGTATAAAAATATTTCCAAAGTTACCAGTATAGATGCTATTACATATCTTCTCAATTTTATATAATCCATATTATTCAATAATACTTGAAACTTATTAAAATATGGATGAATATAATCCATACTTCTGATACATAAACAAAGTAAAATAAAAACAATATGGAATTATATATATATACTCATTGCCCATTTTGCATTAAAACACGTATGATTTTTGGTTTAAAAAATATTGCAGTGAATCTTATCGTGCTAATGAATGATGATGAAGTAACACCTAAAAAAATGATTAATAAAAAAATGGTACCAATTTTAATGAGAAAAGATAATAAATATATGGCAGAAAGTCTTGATATCATTAAATATATTGATACTTTAAACCATCCTTCTGTGCTAATGGGTCCAACCAATCCTGCCATACATCACTGGTTAAATCATGTTAATAAATACATATACCATTTACTTATACCACACATAGCTATAGCACCATTTCTTGAACTCTCTACTCCGGAAGCGCGTAGATATTTTAAGATAAAAAAAGAAAAATCTTATGGTAATTTTGACAGCTTGACTAAAGATTTTGCAAAATTAATTAATAATATTAATAACGATTTACAACAACTCGCGATACTTATTGCTAAGCCTGATGCAGCCAATGGTCAACTCTCTCTCGATGATTTTCATTTATTCCCTCTGCTATATCTTTTATCCCTTGTGAGAAAAATTAAGTATCCGATACAAGTTACTCACTATCGTGACAATATAAGTAAACAGTCAAAAATACCTCTACTGTTTTAGATTAAATTTCACATGCAATCATCATGATAGATATTTTTATAGATACTATTTTCTATGTATTGTTAAAATTTAATATTTATTAATATCGAAATATTGTTATTTAATACTAACCAACGATAAGATAAATATAAAATTTTAATTATCTTATTGAAATATACTCAAACGATTTATATAAAATTTTTTAGTAATCCATATTAAATTAAAATAAAAATAAAAACACAACAAAAAATTCTAAAAATTTTATGCAATATATTGCATATATTAATTTTTATTTCAAGCATCTCTTGAAGGATCTAGGATAAGTGCAAAGATTTATATTACTTAACAAGAAATAATAATTTTTTTATTTTTAGTAAAAATAATGTCTGTGAAGTATTTTTAACAAATAGTATAAAAATATCATTTATAATTAATTGTAATTTAATGACATGTATTTATCTAAGTAATAACTAGAAATGTTTATTCAATACTACGAGAACTGGATCTATAGATCCATACACTAATCGTATTAGATATAATACCACCAAAACCTTAAAATATCATTATATGTAGCAATTTATAAAATACTACAGTAGCATATATCTATAATGAATATATCTACAATTACTGTAGCTATCACTTTAATATGGAGTAGAGTATTGAATAAATATTTTTATATATTATATTAAAAATGACACTATACAGATAAAAAAATCTAAAATAAAGATTTATCATCATTATAAAACAAACGTTCATCTTATTAGACATGTAAAATAGATTTAATAAACAACTCTTTATACCTATAAAATTTTTATATAATTGCTAATAATTTAAAAATATCTATTGTTTTGTTTGTTACATAGCGTAAAGTTTATAACTTTTAGATACCGTATCTTAAAGACAAGATGTTATTTCATTGTTTGTATTGTATCTAATGGGAGCGTTCAAAGTACTTGATCAGTTAATATTAGTTAGTATACTAATATTTATTAGTTTCAGGTTTCATCATATATAAAGTTTTATAAGAATTATAAATAATCACATGTACCATTGAAATCTATTTATTATATTCATAATAAATAAACCCTCAAGTTAAACTAAAAACTTTTGTGAAATAAAAAGCGATATAAATTAGTTAATTATTTAATTAATAAATTAATTAAATAATATAAAATAATGTACCTGCATTATACATGCATAGTATACCTTACTGATTAATAATAAATAATACAAAAACTTAATATATATTATATAGAAATCTTTTATTTATATATAAGAATCATTAATTTAAAAACATCTTAAACATAAAGCAAAATAATTGTTCTTTAATTAATTATTAATTATTGATAATATAATAAAATAATAAATAAATATTTTAATCTTAATTCTAGATACCATATCTTAAATTGATAAATATGAATAAAATTAATAGGTACAATCAGATGATATATTTCATCATTATTTCATTTTTTACTTAATAAGAACTGAGATTTTATCTAACTAATTATTTAATCTAATTAATTACATTTTACATAACAAATAATATAACAAAAGATATGATGAAAAGTTATTAATTATATCATCGATCTTTTTAAGAATCATCGTGAACTATCTAACTATGAAATTAGCACCTACTTTGGTACCTAATTATATTATTATCTAACTAATCTAAAATATATACTAATGTTATATATTAAAGCTTGTTTTTTTATATATAACTTTTATTTCATTAACTAGTTCTTAACTATATATATAATATTTTAATGAATATCATTCAAGTAGTATTATTTTTAAATGATTTATTATATCATATTCATATATAATATTATAGAAATCATTTGAGCTATATTTTCTAGTACGTCGTAGCCGAATACCCATTCTGAGCATTGCATGTTATATACACTACTCTAACAAAATCACCGCTAAATTTTTTTATACATTAAATACTCCATATATAAATAGAGATATAAAATTATGCATAAACTTAAAATTTCTTCCAGACAGTAACTAACGAAAGTTTATATAAAAATCGCAAAATATAAAAGATATTCCTATGCAGAATTATAGATCGAGTAAAACATTTCCATGAGAAATATAAATTTTAATCTCAATTTATAATAAAAATCACTTTAGGTTAATATATTAGTACTAGATTTTATATAAACTATCTCACAACTACTAATTACGTACTTTATAAGATACTGCATAATTTACCAATACATAATTAAATCAATTAACAAAAAGGATAAGGATTGCTCATGCTACGTTAATACTCTTATATTAAGAGTTTATAAGAAACCTATCAATATATTGAAATTATTCAGTTAATAAAATATTTTAATGTTTTATATATTATGAATTTTCAATAAATAATATCCTTACATATTGAGCACCTTGTATAAATATAGGATATTCACTTATAAGTGTATTAATTTAAATTTTTTTGACTAACTTATACTATCTCTTTCATCTAATAATAATTAGATGTATACTTCATATGATATTTCTCTTGCAAGGTATATCAAATAAAAACTGATCAAATAAATATACAAGTAGTTTATAGATCTTAATAATGTAAGTATAAGCTACATTAAAAAAACATAGAACATATTAATAAATAACTAATCAAGGAGATTCATGTTATGATACGTATTGCTCTATTCCTCTTAACTAACCTTGCCGTTATGTTAGTGTTTGGATTGATTCTGAGCTTAACAGGAGTAAGATCGAATAGTTTGACTGGGCTTATAATTATGTCCGGCTTATTTGGTTTTGGTGGAGCTCTTGTTTCGTTATTGATGTCAAAGTGGATGGCCTTGCGTTCGGTTAACGGTGAAATTATTAAGAATGCTCGTAATGAAACTGAACGCTGGCTGATAGAAACTATCACCCTACAATCAAAAAAAGTCGGTATCACCACGCCACAAATTGCTATCTATCATGCACTAGACATTAATGCTTTCGCTACTGGCGCACGCCGTAATTCCTCATTAATTGCAGTATCTTCTGGCCTACTACAAAACATGAGCCGTGATGAATCTGAAGCGGTTGTAGCACATGAAATTAGCCATATCGCTAATGGAGATATGGTTACTATGACCTTAATCCAAGGAGTGGTAAATACCTTTGTAATTTTTATATCACGAATTATAGCTCAACTAGTCTCAGGTGTTACCTCAGATGCAGATGATCATGAAGAAGAGAAAACCAATGGTCATCCAATGATTTATTTTCTTGTTTCTACAGCACTTGAGCTTGTTTTTGGTGTGCTTGCTAGTATTATTACCATGTGGTTTTCACGTCACCGCGAGTTCTATGCTGATGCAGACGCGGCTCGCTTAGTTGGATGTAAAAAAATGATTGCTGCCTTGAAACGCTTAAAAACTAGTTACGAACCAGAAGAGCCTGGTAATCTAATGGCATTTTGTATTCATGGTAAATCTAAATGGATAAGTGAACTTTTTATGTCACATCCGTCACTTGATAGACGCATTGAAGCTTTAAATAAAATTGAAAATCACATGCAAAATAATAATTTCTAATTTTTGATGTATTATATATATTTTAAAGTCAATTATATAAATATAAATAAATCTCTCTATTAGAGAGATAGCCTATAATAATAAACATAACCTAATGTAAATCTCTTAATGTTAATGTCGCAAAAATAAAAACTCTAGTGTGCTAAAATAACTCTCACTAATGTTTAAATCTGATAATGCGAGTACTCTAACCAACTTTCTAAAATAATTGCAGCAGAAATTGAATCAATAAGATCTTTCTGAAGTAAAGCGGAAAATCCTCTTCGTTTAAATATTTCCGCCCGCGCTTCGACTGTGCTTAAGCGCTCGTCATGTAACTCAACTATTATTTTATAACGTGTATTAAGACACTGTGCAAAAAAAGATGTTTTTTCTGTAAAAGGTTGCTTGCTTCCGTCCATGTTAAGTGGCAAACCTACCACAATATGAGTTGGCTTCCACTCTTGAAAAAGACAATCTATTTGCTTCCAATCGGGTGTACCTAATTGTGCTTTTAATGCTTTTAACGGATATGCAGTACGAGTAATGCGCTGACCAGTAGCCACTCCAATGCTTTTCATACCAAAATCAAATGATAAAAATGTTTGATAAAAAGTCATGCATGGCCCGCTTCGCTAACAATATTATACATATCAATACCAAGATTTTTAGCGGCAGCGTTCCATCGTGATGCTATAGGTGTACGAAATAACACATTACTATTTGCAGTAGTAGTTAACCAAGCATTCTCCATTAGCTCTTGTTCTAACGGACCCTGTCCCCACGCACAGCAACCTAAGGCAACTAGTACATCATCAGGTTGCTCATCAGTACCTAAAGTTTCCAGGACATCGCGAGATGTGGTCATAATCGTATCATCTGAAACACGCATACTAGAAGAAAAAGTTTGCTGTGCTGAGTGTAAAATAAAACCTCGATCTTCTGCTAACGGACCTCCAGCAAAAACTGGTTTATTTAACTTAATCTTAGCTACTTTGGAAGAGTGAACAATCTTTAATTTTTGCAACATCCCTGAAACCATAAGGTTATCCATAGGTTTGTTAACAATTAATCCCATAGCTCCATCAGCATTATGTTCAAAAATATAGACCACTGCTCGCTTAAATAACGGAGTTTTTAAAGTTGGCATAGCAATTAAAAAATGATTTTGTAAATTCATACTAAATATTCTGCATCTATTAAATACCTATTATGTTAGGTATTATCAAAAGAAATCTCTCTATAATAGAGGATAATAATCTACTATGGAAAGCATTTAGTTAAACGTTTTTCGATGGCATCCATCAATAACCCACTAATCGATATTGATAAAGCGGTCTCAATCTCACAAATACAAGTTGGACTTGTAACATTAATTTCAGTTAATCTATTACCTATAATATCTAATCCAACAAAAATAAGACCCTTTTTTTGCAATGTTAGAGATACACGATCTACAATTTCTCTATCACTTTCAGATAACATGCGTACTTCTCCATAGCCACCAGCTGCAAGATTACCCCGTATTTCACCTGCTTTCGGTATACGAGCTAAGCAATATGGTACAGCTTGACCATCTATAACCAGTACACGCTTATCACCATCTAAAATTGACGGTAAATATTCTTGTGACATACAGTATACACTTCCATATCTAGTCATAGTTTCAAGAATCACTGATATATTTAAATCATCCTGCTTAATACGAAAAACCGAAAAACCTCCCATTCCATCTAATGGCTTAACTATAATATCATGATGTCGTTGCCAAAATTTACGAATTTTTATAATATCTCTGGTCACTAATGTCTCTGGTATAAGATCAGAAAACCATAAAGTAAATAATTTTTCATTACAATCGCGTAAACTCTGCGGTTTATTAATAACAAGAACACCTTGCTCCTCAGCAAGCTCTAAAATATAAGTAGAATACAAAAACTCAGTATCCAACGGAGGATTTTTACGCATAAGTATTACATCTAGACTAGATAACGCTATATCTTGTTCATTTTGAAAAGAAAAAGAAGGAGAACTATTATTCTGTATAATTATATTAATTAATCGCGTACGAGCGCGTCCCTCGCTCTGATATAGGTATAAATCAGACATTTCCATATAATACACTTCATAGCCACGAAACTTTGCCTCTATTAACATAGCTATACTAGAATCTTTTTTTAAATTAATTGAGGTAATTGGATCCATTACCACACCCAGCTTAATCATCCTTATTATTTCTCCTATCAATCTCCTTCATGTTTTCAGTACTGACATTTCTTATGTATGAATAAAGCATAATATTATATTTCTTGAGAAACATTACACTCTCAATCTAATAAGCCATTGTAATCAATAATGTTGACTATTGTAAAAAAATTTTATATTAAAGATAAAACATTTATTAATATCTAATAATTCAATCAAGCTAAGCCATACTTAATATTATCATAAGATACATATTCATATCTAATTTATAATATAAATATATACTGTATCAGTAAAATACATTATAATTTTATATTTTCAGTACTCAAATTTTTTATCAAATTCGTATTTTATGTATTTTATACAATGTTATTAGATCTATTCATCTAAGATGGATTATTACTCTGTAATATACATACTTAATTATATTTTTAATATTATATTATATTATATTTTATATACTCTAATATATATCGTCTAAAATTAACAATGACCGTGGCATCTATGATTGATTAGTTAACACATTTGTAAACTTCTATATCTTTATCTTTCACATGATTAGTAATAACAGATTATACTAGGTACAGCAATGCAAAATTTATACTTTTCTAAGATAAAAATTCTTAATCCAAAAATAAACTTTTTATATAATAAAAAATGATCCCCTAATTACTCATTAGATAAACAGCTTCTATCAGATAATTAAAATTTTTATCTACCCGATCTGATCACCATAATAGAAACAGTTAGAGTTTAATTAGATGCACTGCTTTAACATCATATCATTGAGCATAGTTTTCTACTATAATTAATCCCTAAGTAAAATGATATATACATACTCTTATGAAAGAGCGAATCACTTATAATATGACGAAAAACTATGTTGTAATTAATCACTACTGTATCTCTTTATATTGAAGATAATCTAAAATACTTTATTCTGAATCACATTATGTCTTTAAATATAAAATATTTACACATGAAGATTGACATGTCTTAAGATATTAATATTATAAAGATTATGATATTGTATTTTATAATAAATGAAATATAATTTATGTACACAATATACTGTATAGACTATATAGTCTATTTTATAGTTTTACTGAAGATGGTGTCATATGCGTAAAATCAACACGCGTCACGAGAAGCGGATAAATCCGATAACTATTAATATCAACTACCTCAAATTTATATCTTTTTAATTTTATAAAATCAGTACGTTTAGGGATTTTTTTAACATAAACATCATAAAACCACTAATAGTTTCATAATTTTCTACCCCCGGAAAAGAGTCAATTTTCAATACACGCATAACATCGTCAATTGGAATACTGCCTTCAATTAATCATGAACTGTCATCATGCACAATAATCTGATCTTCTAATCCCTTCCCGGCTAAATCATCTGTTAAGGTTATCATGACATCGTTAAGAGTAATAATGCCCGCTACTAGTGCATGCTCATTTATAATGACTGCAAAATCCTCTCCGACAGGTTTAAAACTCTCTAAAGCTTCAGATAACCGAAGGGGATCTGGTACAATAAGTACAGAACAGATCTGTATGTTGCTATTTAACGATAAGGTCTGGTGACTAAGAACGCGTATTAGAAGCTCTTTTGAATCTATATAACCAATAATATGATCAATATCATTATCACAAGCTAGGAATTTTGAATTCGGATGGCGTGTAATCTTCTGTTTTAAACTACATCCATCTTCATCGAGGTTAAAACCAAACTACGTGTTCACGTGGGGTCATTAAAGAAATCACTGTCTGTGACTCTAGTTCAAATACATTCTCAATCAATTCATGTTCTTATTTTCGCAACACACCAACTAACGCTCCTGCTTCAACTATAGCGTATATGTCATCAGATGTAATTTTATCCTGACGCACCATTGGAATTTTAAAAATTCGAAATATAATAATAACGCTGCCATTAAAAAATCACACAAGCGGACGACAAATAAATAGACACACACGCAGGAAATTAATAATTTTAAATGACATTTTTCTGGAGCGTTTATTCCTAAACGCTTAGGAAATAAGTCAGCAAATAATATAAAGAGATTAGTAGTCAGCATAAATGAACATATAAAACTAAGATGCTCTGCGACATCAGCATGAACTATATGCACAAAAATCGTAAAAAATCTAGAGAAAAAGCTGTATCACCAACGATTCCACCCAAAATTGCTACTGCATTTACACCAATTTATATTACAGTAAAAAACATACCAGAATTTTCTTGTATGTTAAGAACATGATGAGCATTAATATTACCATCATCAGCTAAGATCTTAAGCTTAATTTTTCGAGCTCCCGCTAAGAAAATCTCTGAAATTGAAAAAAATGAACTAATCAGAATAAGTAGTATTATTACAAGAAAACTATCTAACATAAAAAATCTATATTAAGTCTCAATAATCCATATAATAAGTCAAAGATTTTAATTAAAAAAAAATTACTAACGCATTATATTCAATTTAAAACATAAATGTGTAGATTCCCGCGTTTACTTATATAGTATTAACACTATGACGCTATAAATACTAAAAAATCTATGATTTTATATAAATTTTCAGAAAATAGCATTACAGTTATAATTATGACCTAATATTAGTATATATTTTGAAAAATCGTGATTGTTATATCATTTAACTATGTAGCAATATTTTAGAAATTTTTAATTTTTCCTGATCAAAGCCGAATAACGCTTATAGGAGCTACTATGTCCTAATAAATTCAGATATACCAAAATATTAATAACACTTGCACAAAAAAACTCTAAAAAAAATATTTTTAACCACATTCATCATAAATAAATTATATAATCACTAGAAGATCTATTTACTATTTGAGGTGGCAAGCAATAATCGAATCTTAATGGATCAAAGCAATATTCAATATAATATTTTATTAATAATACTCACATATATTAAATGCATGATATAAATGCATAATATATTTTATATATCTAAAAATAATATGCCAGAATGATATCTTAGGATGCTCAGAAAATCTAACTAGCATACAATCATTATCTCATAATAACAATACTAGTAGAGATATTTAAAGATCATATGAAACAAAACATAGTAGAAATTAAAAACCTAAATTTTTCTTATAATAATTTATTGATTTTCGATAATATTTCTATTTCTGTTCCTAGAGGAAAAATAACAGCTATTATAGGACCATCCGGCATCGGAAAAAGTACATTATTGCGATTAATTGGAGGACAACTCTATCCGCAACGCGGAGAAATATGGTTTAACGATAAAAATATTCCTGCTCTTTCTCATTCATGTTTATATCAAGCGCGAAAAAAGATGAGTATGTTATTTCAAACTGGCGCTCTATTCACAGATCTTAATGTCTTTGATAATGTTGCTTGGCCGCTTCGAGAGCATTCGTATTTACCCAGACCATTACTAGAGAGCGTAGTAATGATGAAATTAGAATCTGTCGGATTGCGGGGAGCTGCGCACTTAAAACCTTCTGAGTTATCAGGTGGCATGATGAGAAGAGTGGCATTGGCACGCGCTATTGCTCTAGAGCCAGATTTAATTATGTTGGACGAGCCTTTTGTTGGGCAAGACCCTGTTACTATGAGTGCTTTAATTAAACTAATTCAAAATCTTCAACATTCTTTAAATATAACTTTTATTATCGTATCTCATGATGTTTTTAAAGTTCTAAATTTTGCTGACTATACATATATTATAGCGGATAAGACAGTATTGGCGCAAGGCACCACAGTAGAACTGCGTAAACATCATAACATCCGAGCCCGTCAATTTATCCACGGTATTGCTGATGAACATATGCCATGCTTCTTTCCTTCTAAGGATTATCTACAAGATTTAATTGGATCAAGAAAAGGCATACAATAATGTATCTAAAATTATTGACTGTACTGGGTCATAAAGTAATCACCTTTGTCGCTTCTTTAGGGCGCGCTGGATTAATACTATTCCATGCACTATTTGGCCTTCCACGTTATCGTTTGCATATATCGTTATTAGTAAAACAACTATATAATATCGGGTTTTTATCACTATTAATCGTTATGATTTCTGGGTTATTTATTGGAATGGTTTTAAGCATACAGGGATACCAAGTATTAAAAACTTATGGTGCTGAAAGCGATCTTGGGATGATAGTGACCATATCACTTCTACGCGACCTAGGGCCAGTAGTTACGGCGCTCTTATTTACCGGACGCGCTGGATCAGCTGTTACTGCAGAAATAGGTCTTATGAAAGCTACTGAGCAACTTGCAAGTATGGAAATGATGGCTGTTGATCCATTAAAACGTATTATTCCTCCTAGATTTTGGGCCGGCTTTATTAGTATGCCTTTGCTAACTTTTATCTTTGTCTCAGTTGGAATTCTTGGTGGTGCAGTAGTAGGTATAAGTTGGAATGGTATTGATTCTGGTTTTTTTTGGAATGCTATTCGTGATGGAGTACACTTAAAACAAGATATTATAAATTGTGCAATTAAAAGTTTAATATTTTCTGTAACTGTGATATGGATAGCGCTATTTAATGGCTATGATACTACTCCAACATCTGAAGGAATATGTCAAGCCACCACAAAAACCGTAGTGCACGCCTCACTAGCAGTACTCGGTCTAGATCTTATTTTGACAACGCTAATGTCAGGGCACTAATACACAATGCAAACAAAAAAAAATGAAATTTTAGTAGGTACGTTCTTGCTTGTTTCGCTAAGCGCGATTCTTTTTTTATGTCTTAAAGTAAGTGGTCTCGGTCCATCACTTACTACACCAAGATGGAAGCTATATGCCACTTTTGATAATGTAGGTAACCTAAAAACAGGTTCACCAGTTAAAACTGGAGGTGTAGTAATAGGTCGCGTGACTAATATTACACTAGATCCAAATAATTACGCGCCAAAAGTTCAAATGGAAATTGAAAATCAGTATAATAATATCCCGAATACAAGTTCACTTGCAATACGAACCTCCGGTCTATTAGGTGAGCAATATTTAGCACTTAACATTGGTTTTAGTGACCCAGATCTAGGTACTAATATATTAAAAGACGGTGAAACTATCCAGGACACAAAATCTACAATCATACTCGAGGATATAATTGGTCAATTTCTATATAAAAATGATAATGCTAACAATAAACATCGATTTTCTATAGCTGACATTGCAAACCCAGAAAAATCAAAAACCTCGGCTAGCAATTAATAATCCATGATAGAGGTCAATATGTTTAAATTTATACTTATTCTCATAATACTATTTTCTTCACAAGCAAAAACAGCAGAAAATGTACAAAGCAATCCTTATAAAATTATGGCAATAGTTGCCATGCATACTTTTGATCGCATTAAAAATGAACAGATAATTATTAATCACAATCCATCTTATCTTCAAAAAATTATAGAGGAAGAGCTCTTGCCCTATATACATATAAAATATGCAGCCGCGTCAGTATTAGGGCCTTATTACAAAGGCTCAACTAGAGCTCAACGCAATAACTATTACAAAGCTTTTAGAGTATATGTCTCTCGTATTACTACTCAAATGTTAACAATGTATCAAGGAGAGTCTTTTTATATTACACCGGAAAAACCCATTCATACCGAAACGATAGTTCCTATTCGCATAACTATTATAGATCCTACTGGCGGACCAAGAACACGATTAGACTTTCAATGGCGCAAAAACAGTATCACGGGTCATTGGCAAGCCTACGATATTATCGTAGAAGGTGTGAGCATCATTATGACTAAACAAAACGAGTGGAGTTATATTTTACGCCAACAAGGTATAAATGGTTTAACAAAAAAACTACAATCCTATACCCATTAACCAATCATATCCAATAAACAACAAAAATGAATAACCAGCTAAAGTGGACAATAGAGAAAAAAAATCTCTATCTTACAGGTGCATTAGTACATAAAACATTACTACCTTTATGGAAGCAACGTCATTCAGTAATGAAATGCATAGAGAACATAGATATCTGTGCATTAACACAAGTCGATACAGGTGGTCTAGCTTTACTCATTCACTTACAAATGAAGAATATAGATCATCAAAAACAATTACGTATTTCTATTTCTGGAGTCACGAGTAAAATCAATTCTCTAATCACACTCTATAACCTGCAAAAAATTATTAACAATAAGCACTAAGGGATAAGGTCGCTGATACTCAAAATACACTACAAGACCATCTGATAACTCAGACAATCTTTTAAGAAAATTTTCTCATTACATTTACATCTGGTATTATATAAAATAATAGTATTATAAAGAATACATATATTATAGATGATGTGTAATCAATCTATAAAAATTATGCTACTTTATCAACTCTAATCAATCCTGTTGATAACACTAACAGCTTACCTGAACGCATATCATTTTACAAAGCGTCATTTTAGAAAGGTCAAACTTAATCTTAATTAAAAAAATTACCTTAATATCTTATTGTATAGTTAATGTCTACTATATAGAAACCCTAAACATTTTTATAATTGCTAATTTATATATAAGGTTTTAGTTAACAACCCTTACTCGCTCTACTATCATCGTCTATACAACTCAGTATATAACCAATATATATGAATATGCTCTAGATTTGTTGTTAATTAAATCTAAGTAAGAAATATATTTATAAATATTATTTATACATATCTCTTTGAGTTATTAAGATAAATAAAATTTTCTGCATGGAATTTAAAAAAACACACACCTATATATACTAATAGTATTATATACTATATATATAGTTTAGTAACTTTTATAATTATACTAAGAGATCCATATTATGTGCTACGTCATGAACATGTATAATAACTAGTTATTTTTACTTAAAGTAAAAATAACTAATGACGAGACTGATCTTAACAGAATATAACATGACGATGATATATAAAATGTTTTCAACCCAAGTGATAATATATCACATAAAATATAAACAAGATCTCTCTCTAAAAGATTATTTTAATATCCTGCTTAATGATTTTAAAAATTAAAATTTCTAACAATAACAGATAATTATCCAAATCTTATATGAGGAATCATACCTGTACAATTGTATATAGAAATCTACTCAAATATTACCAATTTATGTTACTCAGAGAATTTAAAATTTTTTTAACCTACCTTTCTTAAAAGAACCATAGAAAATAATTATAAGAATAATATAATTTACATTTAATAAAACTTTGTTAGATTACCAATAGCTCATTAAAGTAATGATTAGATTAATATAATGATAAAGTTAAGTGATCCATAGAATATTCTTTTAACTTTATTGCAGAATCACGTAATTATGAACAATTCTAAGATAGAAGTATTTTTTTAAAATTTTTTATCTTCTTATAAGATGTTTGCTTATTTATGATATAGTGAGATTCAGAAAATGGTTGATAATAGTATTATTAAGTCTGCTCTACTAAAAATATTACCATTACAAAAAGTATATGTTACTGGTGATAGCAGTCATTTACAGATTATTGCGATTGGTCAAATATTTAATGGACTGAGTCGCGTTCAAAAACAAAAAATAGTATATGCCCCTCTAGTATCCTATATTACCGATAATCATATACACGCTATTTCCATTAAAACATTCACCCCGGAAGAATGGAATCGTGATTCGCAATTAAACAATCATTAAATCATACTATGATTAATATATAATTCTTGTGTGACCATATAAAATATTTTACAGAACTTACTGGTAAGCATTTCTAGAAATTTCGAGTAGTGATAATGGATAAATTTCGTATAAAAGGTCCAACCCGGTTAAGTGGTGAGGTTACTATTTCTGGAGCTAAAAATGCTGCATTACCTATTTTATTTGCCGCTTTGCTTGCTGAAGATCCAGTAAAGATATATAACGTTCCGAGGTTAAGAGATATAGAGACTGCCATAAAATTACTAAGAAAGCTAGGTGTAAAAGCTAAACACGAGAATGCAGTATATTTAGATTCCAGTAAAGTTAGTGTATATTGCGCTCCTTATGATTTAGTAAGAACTATGCGAGCTTCAATTTGGGTTTTAGGACCATTAGTGGCGCGTTTTGGACAAGGCCAAGTATCATTACCGGGAGGTTGCGCTATTGGTGATCGCCCAATTGATTTACATATTACTGGTCTCAAGCAACTAGGCGCTCATATTAAATTCAAAGGTGGTTATATTAATGCTTTTACACAACATCGTCTAAGAGGTGCTCATATTGTAATGGATAAAATTAGTGTTGGTGCTACAGTCACTATCATGATTGCAGCTACACTCGCAAAGGGTACCACTATTATTGATAATGCTGCACGAGAGCCAGAAATTGTTGATACCGCTAATTTCTTGAATACGCTAGGAGCAAATATTACTGGAACAGGTAGTGACTGTATAACGATTATAGGTGTAAAGAGACTAGGTGGTGGTATTTATCGCATTTTACCTGATCGTATTGAAACTGGAACCTTCTTAATCGCAGGCGCTATCTCTGGCGGTAAAGTGATGTGTCGAGCTTCGCAACCTAATACTTTATGTAACGTATCTGAAAAACTACGCGAAGCTGGAGCAGACATCCAAGAAGGAAAAAATTGGATTAGTATAGATATGCATGGAAGACGACCAAAAGCAGTTAACATTTCCACCGCTCCTTATCCGGGTTTTCCAACTGATATGCAGGCTCAATTTAGTCTTCTAAATTTAATTTCTGATGGGTCTGCACAAATTACTGAAACTATTTTTGAAAATCGCTTTATGCATGTTCCAGAACTTTTGCGCATGGGAGCAAAAGTTTCAATTGAAAATAGGAATACCCTTATTTGCCATGGTGTCAAAAAATTATCTGCAGCGCCAGTCATAGCTACCGATTTACGTGTTTCCGCTAGTCTTGTATTAGCAGGCTGCATTGCTGACGGAATTACCTTAGTAGATTGTATCTATCATATAGATCGTGGCTATGAACTTATTGAAAAGAAATTAATTGCATTAGGAGCAAACATTCAGCGCATTAAAAGTCAAAATTGAGTGTACTTCAGAAGTATTATCAGATATAAAACTATTAATTTTGCCATTAGCAAAAAAATAACAAAAACCTCAGGATACTGATTTTTCATACCAATTATTTTATTAGTATCTATCATACCATTTCTGAAAATATTCATTTAGTATATTTTTGTAAAAATTATATGCTCTAAATAAAATATTTGATGTTTAAGTTTAATTAAAAGGTGTTATCAATTTAAGTTTTCTCAAGATATTACTAATAATAAACTTTGCATTAACCTATCTTATAATTACCTATACTGTATAATTTTAGTTATGGTGTTAATGTTGTCTAAATTAATACGTTTATCTATATAATATAAATTCTTATCATGGTTATTTTAAATATGAACCTTTATAATACTTGCTTCTAATATAGAATATTTTTGGTAAATATCCATTTAATAATTGATTTACTGTAGATAAGTTTTAGTAAAATCTTTAAAACATAACAGCTAAATATAAAAAAAAATAAAATAAAAATATAGAATTACGACAATGATGCAATTTGTGTTACATATGTATTCATATAATATATTAATTATAAATATAATTTTTACTGTAACTAGGCGAAAAATATACGTTTATAAGAATGTTATCAAAAACTAGTTGGTTATTCTTAATACAGAAACTACATGGATCATTCATTATGCAGTTATAAAGATTAGATTTTATCTATATAAAATAAAATTTAATGATTTTTAAAAATGAATTAATAGACCCTATAATGTTATACATAACAGAAAAACAGATCGTCAAACAACATTCCAATTTTAGTTAGGGCTCTCTATCTTTTTATATTCTCAATAAACCATATAATATTCAGATCAATACATAATTATAAAATAGAAACCTATTTTTATATATTAATCTATACTTGATGATATATATAATACAAACCATTTTTAACGCTAACCCTATTAACAAACAATACTATAATATTTACAGTAATACTGATATATTTTTATATATCATTGATAAACATATAAATAAAAATTATTCACTGCTACGTAATAACTGGTTGATACTTGTTTTTAAAAGAGTCTGAGCATCTACTGTCTTAACAATAACCGCACAATAAAGGTTATATTGTTTATTTTTAGATGGCAGACTACCCGGAACTACAACAGAACCTGCTGGGACACGTCCATAATATATCTGCTCAGTATCACGTGCATAGATTTTTGTGCTTTGCCCGATATATACTCCCATAGATATTACTGAACCGGTTTCTACAATAACTCCTTCAACAATTTCTGAACGTGCTCCAATAAAACAATTATCCTCAATAATAGTTGGTTTTTTTTGCAATGGCTCTAAAACTCCGCCGATACCAACACCACCAGACAAATGTACATTTTTACCAATCTGCGCGCATGAACCAACAGTTGCCCAAGTATCAATTAATGTACCTTCATCAATATATGCACCGATATTAACATAAGAAGGCATTAAGACAGTGTTACGAGCAATATATGAACCATACCGCACTGATGCTGGTGGAACAACGCGCAGTCCTGCTTTTTTAAAACAATTAACATCATATCGTGCAAATTTCATAGGTATTTTATCATAACAAGGATTATCTAAACTACCCATGATTTGGTTATTTCTAATATAAAAAAAAAGTAATATCGCTTTTTTTACCCATTCATGAATTATCCACTGACTTTTAATTTTTTCAGCGACACGCAAACTTCCATTATCTAAAAGAGCCATAACATCATAAACTGCTTCACAAGTATACTGATCAGCGCTCTTGGTGTTACCAATATGCAAGTTATCAAAGGCATCATTAATAATTTTTTGTAACTGTTTCATAAATATTTTAGCTCATTTTATTCTTTTTATTCATGCTACTAAAGAACACCTTTTCGTGTTTTATCTGCAACCCTCTAATTTTTTAAATCAAATGATCATATTAACCCAATTACCTTCGTATTTTAATAAAACCTACAAAACCAATTATTTAATAATATTAAATATAATATAATATTATATTATTTTATTTTTTGTAGTGATATAGATTAAAAAAATAAAAATTATTTTTATATTAATAGGTTTAACATCTAAAAAAATTGAATATGTACTTTAAAAATATTTAAGTAAGAGAATCTCATGATGCATACTAATATAATTTTTTAGATCTTTAGAAAATACGTAATATACATTTACACATATCAAATAAAAAAAGATTTACATGTGAATTTATAGATTCATGCATTGTTTTAAATTAAAAATCAACAACCTATATTAGGGTAGATAAAAAATGCTTAATGCACAAGATATTTTTCTAGTAATTGCATATGCTAGAAACGCTTACCTCTTCAGTATGAGAAAAAATTTAGAAAAATTTTAACAGCATGGACTATCTTACTGAATTTTTCATCTTAAAAAGTGAAAAAATTTTCATATTAAAAATACCTTATACAAACAAACGGAAAATTTTTAAAATAAATTTTTGAGCAAATTTTTAATTATTCTGATAGATAAAAATTTTTAGAATTTTATGACTATATCCACTATTAGTGCTATATTAACATTAACATGTTTTTATGCATAACTTACTCATGAAAAAATTACATATTATTAAAGAGACTTAAGAGGATTAAAAAATTTACTAAAAAATTTTAAGATTAATAAATTAACTATAGATAATACAAAAGATTCTTATGTATCTTTGATCATTATCTATAAACACTGCAAAGTATGCATCAATCCTGATATACTTAAAAAACACAAGGTAAAATTATTAAAGTAATTAATACAAAATATTTTATTCTATAATTACTTTTATAGATGATATATATATCACGCAGAAACGTTAATAGTGATGAGATTTTTTTCAG
Source organism: Candidatus Erwinia haradaeae (assembly GCF_900698985.1). Taxonomy (GTDB): domain Bacteria; phylum Pseudomonadota; class Gammaproteobacteria; order Enterobacterales; family Enterobacteriaceae; genus Erwinia_E; species Erwinia_E haradaeae_B. Next base: position 342,432 of record NZ_LR217730.1, on the reverse strand, counting down.
TAAGATCAACCACAAAATCTTTACTATTTCATTTAAATCAAGAGGGCTGGTTTCCAAAAAAACTGTAGAAATTAATATAAAAAATCTTATGATAAGATTCTTATATTAAAAGAAAGACAAGTATTTTTATCTACAAAGATATCACATCAACAATATTCAAGTACATAATGTATGATAAATAAATTGATTCTAAAAGTTTTAACGATGACTAAAAGAATATTTTTTTATTGCAGAAATAAAGGTTCCGGATACAAAAATCTCTCTCTATCATCATATTTTAAACTTAGTGAATTACAAACATCTATTAAAACATAATACATGATAATAACTAAAATAAAATAAATTTTAATAAAGTCATAAACATGATAAATATCATAGATATATAATCTAGTAGTAGTTTAAAAATTCAAGTATTATTAAAATAACTAATATATATTATATTATCATTAAGATTAATCAAAGGTTATATTAAAAATAATAATTAATATTACATAATATGTTTCATATATACTCTAAATATTATTTCAAATTCACAACAGTATCCAACAAGTTATCTTTTTAACCTTAAAATGCCACATGAAATGAATCTCTAAATCCGATATTAAAATAATAAAAAGAAAAAAATAACATCTCAATAGCAGCATAATCCGACATATTTATATAACTTGTTATACTAATAAAATTCTTACACAAACAACTCGAAATATAATAATATTAAATATTATCTTTAAGATAATAAATAATATAGATGATTATATCATATATAACATACTTAAATTATTGGTGGTGAGAGAGGGATTCGAACCCTCGATACGTTTCCATATACACGCTTTCCAGGCATGCTCCTTAGGCCGCTCAGACATCTCACCAAAATTTATTATACCAACCACATAAAGAATCCTATAATATTAGAGATAACTTGTGCTAAAATCAAGAAATCATTTATTTTACACAATATTTTACGTATAATCTCTCCCATGGTTGATAGTAAACTTTTATTTTGTATTTTTCTAAAATATATTATCTAATATTATTTTAAAAATTAATTATTCAATCATGATGAAAAATTAAAAACTCTTTATAATTAACAAAACGTATTAAATAGAACTTCTTAATACGATCAATATTCACGTAATTTTTACTATTACTATCATTCGCATCCATTGTATAAGATATTTATATTTTTATTATATTTTATTATATGCGATATTTGTACCTAATGTGATCGAAAACTACAATTATATATAATAATTAATAATAATGTAACAAAAACCTATTTCTGTATACTCTATTAAAAATAAATATGATAATATATTATGTTCTTTATTTATATAGTAAAATTACCTGTAGATTCTACATTGCACTTTATATATAGAAAACTAGAAATAAAATTTACAAAAAAAATAATTTAAATGATATACATTGTTATACATGTATGAATTACAAAAAATTTATTAATTATATTTTTAGATATAAAATTAATAACTTTTAAATATAACTTAATTACCTAATTTAATATATAATTATATTATTATATAATCAGCTATGCGAAATTAATTATTGAAAGCACAAGACCGTAATTATTCAATTAGTATATCTATACAATTTATGTTCTCATGCTTTAAGATATCCAAAATAAAAATTTATCCTGGTCATGGTAAAAATAAAATTTTTATTATGATAAAAATCTTTAATTTCTATTTATTGCAATTATAAAAGGAACTTCTCTACCTGAAATCTTAAATATACTATACATTACAAGATAAGAAACTATCTTTATTTTTATAAATAAAAAATACGTTATTGCTCTTTATAGCTATTTATTGATTTTTTCTAAAAATTTTTTTAAAAAAGTATTTTACTTTAAGCCCAATAGATAACCACTATTGAGCGGTGTTATAATCGCATATTTTATGAATTAATGCGGTAATCCATTGTAGACGTATTTTAGGATCAGACAAATTATAAATAAACCTAATACGTATTGGGCTATCTAAAAACCAAGAGTATGGTTCTTTTTTTAAAAGATCTAAAAACCATTTAGTATTAACTCTATTATTTTTATCTAATTCAATCCACCCTCCTTTTTCATTGACCTCAACTTTTCGTATGCCAAATTGTTTAGCTAGTATTCTCAAAGCTGAGATATCTAGCAGTGTACGAGTACTGTCTGGTAGTAATCCAAAACGATTAATCAATTCTATTTTAATATTTTTTATCACATCTAACTCTTTAGCACTAGCAATACGCTGATAGAATAACAGGCGAGTGTTTACATTAGAAATAAAATTACTTGGAATTAGTGCAGGTATCCTAAGTTCAATGTCAGTTTGAGTATTAATTAGATCTGCTAAGGATGGTTCGCGCCCTATTTGCAAAGCGTTTACAGTATTTTCTAAGAGTTCAGTATACAAGGAAAACCCAATCCCTTCTATTTGACCACTTTGCCCTTCACCAAGTAATTCTCCTGCTCCTCGAATTTCAAGGTCATGCGTCGCAAGAGAAAGACCTGCCCCTAGGTCTTCTATAGCGAGAATAGCTTCTAGGCGTTTATGTGCATTACTAGTCATTTCTTTTTGATTCGGGGTAAGCAACCATGCATAAGCCTGATGATGAGAGCGACCAACACGTCCACGTAGCTGATATAGTTGTGCAAGACCGAAGCGATCTGCGCGCTCAATTATAATTGTATTAGCACTTGGTATATCTATACCTGTTTCAATAATAGTAGTACATACTAATACATTGAAACGCTGATGGTAAAAATCATGCATGACTTTTTCCAATTCACGCTCACGCATCTTCCCATGACCTAATGCAATACGAGCTTGCGGAACTAATTCCGATAATTGTCGTGTAACTTTTTCAATATTCTCAACATCATTATAAAGATAATATGCTTGACCACCACGAAGCACTTCACGTAAAATTGCTTCATATACTATTCTCTTGTCATATTCATGCACAAAAGTCTTTACTGGTAAGCGACGAGCTGGAGGAGTAGAGATTATTGACAAATTACGGATACCATGCATTGCCATATTTAAAGTACGTGGAATTGGAGTAGCAGTTAATGTAAGAACATCAACATTAGCCCGTATTAATTTTATACGTTCTTTATGACGGACGCCGAAACGGTGCTCTTCATCAATAATTAATAAACCAAGATCATGCCATTTAATTTTATTTTGTAATAATTTATGAGTTCCTATAAGAATATCTACTTGACCTATCAATACATCTGTTAAGATCTGAGATTGTTCTTTATCCGTACGAAACCTTGATAACATCTTAATAGAGACTGGCCAGCTAGCAAAACGATCCAAAAAATTATCATAATGCTGCTGAGCTAAAAGAGTCGTGGGCACCAGTACAGCTACTTGTTTATGATTTATAACCGCTAAAAACGCAGCACGCATAGCAACTTCTGTTTTACCAAAACCCACATCTCCACAAATTAGACGATCCATAGATACAGGTTGACACATATCTCTCAATACTTCATTAATCGCTTCTGCTTGATCAATAGTGGCAACAAATGGAAAACTTTCACAAAATAATTGATACTGCTCTAAATCTTTTTTAAACGCAAAGCCAATCTTGGCTGCACGGTGCGCATAAATATCCAGAAGCTCTACCGCTACATCTCGTACTTGTTCAACGGCTTTTTGCCGAACCCGAGACCAAGTATCCCTACCTAGCTTATGCAACGGAGCTTCTGACCCAGAACCCCCCATATAACGACTAATTAAATGTAATGATGATATAGGTACATACAGCTTAGCATCTTCAGCATACATAAGAATAAGGTATTCAACTGAAATTCCATTAGTTTCTAAAACAATTAACCCCATGTATCGCCCAATGCCATGCTCAATATGCACAACAGGCTGACCTAGATACATCTCTGATAAATTCTGAAGAAAGATATTAGAATCAATATTATAAGGAGCCTTTTGACAGTACGGGGCAACAACGTTATCATTTAAAAGATCTCTTTCGCAGATAAAAGCACGTTTTCTCCTATGATCAATAAAACCTACCTCACTAGAAGAAATTAATAAATATTTACCAGACTCTCGTGCTTGCGCTAAGGAATTAATGATTGTTAACCTTACTGAAATACCAGCTAGACGCTCTTGCAGGACTTCCCGACGCCCTTCGCTTTGTACTGAAAATACCACCTGTCCTCGAAAAGAACTTAAAAATTGCCGTAATCTATCTAACGGTTTTTTAGAGGTTACATCGATCTTAAAACCTGGCAAAGAGGAATACTCTAAGTTAGTATTATAAAAATTTTCTTTTAATCTCTTAGCATTAAGTTGTATAGATGGCCAGTGTTTAAACTCTCGTAAAAATTCATCGCTACTAAACCATAAAAACTTGGGAGCTAATGGTGGTCGCATTACATTAGTATAACAAGCCCTATAACGATGCTGTAGATCTTTCCAAAAGCGTTGTGAAGAAATCTCTATATCAGCAGTAATTAATATTAACGTATTCGTTGGTAAGTAACTAAAAAGTCCCGGTAACTGTTTTTCAAAAAATAATGGCTGCCAATATTCAACACCTGCAGGTAAAATACCTTTTTTAACCTGTTCATAAATATAATTAGACTCTTTATTAATGTTAAAATTTTTAAACCATTTCTTGATAAAAAGTTCAAGAACATCATCATTAACAGGAAATTCATGCGATGGTAGCAAATTAATTTTCGTAATTTCTTCCGAAAAAAGTTGATTTTCACTCTCAAACAGATGCAACCTATTAATCTGATTATTAAATAAGCTCACACGACAAATCTTGCTACTACCCATGGGGTAAATGTACCAAAATTCCCCATCATTAGAAAATTCGCCATGCTCCATGACACGATACACACCACGATACCCTATTTGTTTCAGTTGAGTTAGCAGTTGATCATGGGTTAATATTTGATTTATTTTTATTACACACGCAGTATTTACTAGAAAATTATACGGACAAACTCGTTGCATTAAAGTATTGATGGATACAATAATAATGCCATTCTTTAATGTAGGTAAGTCATATAGCATAGATAAACGAGAAGATATAATCGCTTTATCTGGAGAAAAACTATCAAACGGTAGAGTCCCCCAATCAGAAAACTGCATGACTATTTGGTTAGTAAAATTTTTAATTTCCTCAAATAAAAGTCGTGCATTCTTTATATCCTGTGTAACAATCATTACTGGACCGTTATGACGTTCAGCTATTTCAGAACATTCAATAGAATAGGCTGCACCAGTTAGCTGCCCTAGATGACGCTGATCACCTGCTCTACATGGCAGGTCATAACAATAGAGTTCTGGCATAATCAGTTATATGTTTCTACGTAAAATCATCAATTGTTTCGGTGAGGTACTTACCTCAGGTAAGTTAGTAAAAATACATTTTTATATTTTATATATATCATTAACAATATATAATAAATAAAATTTTATGATATTATCAATATAATTAATCAATCAACATAATGCTTATTATGTCTTAATGCTTATTATGTCTTCTTTATAATCGCATCAAAATTGAAAAGTATTATTTATATAAAAATTTTTCTTATATGTTATTCCAAGTTACTTGATATTGATCGATTAGATATACAGATATATATTCTCGAAATTTATAGTCACCTTTATTAACTTTAACCCAAAACCTCGTGTACCATATTCTCAATATACATCATAATATCTAAGTTTCTCAGAATATTTTATATTAATAAGTTATATATTCCGCCTTAACTAACTGATAAGGCATTATGAAGAAGTCTACTTTTAGACAATTTTTCTATACTGAATTTTATTGAAAAACTAAATCATAATATTTTTAAAATCCAATATTACCTATTAATATTATACTATATATTCTGTTTTTAATTAGATTAATTAATTGATGTACATTGAATTACACAAATATAAGTAAATGATATGATATAAATTACATAGATTAAATAAATTACATAGATTACATAAGTGTAAATAAATATTTCCTTACATGAGAATATTTTTTTGTTTTGTATAGATAAATTCTAAAACATCCATTTGGGTTGAATTGTAAATTCTTGTGATGAAATTCAAGATATCTATATAATAAACACATATTAATCGCCAATATATAATATTTTTATCTGTACGCCTTGTTAATTCATCTTCCTTGTTCCATCATTAGTTACTAGAGAATTTTCTTCAAGAATTAAATTACGCCACTCAATATCTAACGCATTACGCTGTAAAAATAATTGTTCACGTTGAGCAACGCATAATCGTGTTTGATATGTAATGCACACAACAGAGATCGCAGAAATTAATATCATCACTAAAAGTGATATCTCTATCTTACTATTATGCATTAAATCTATAAAAATGATCTGTGGTAAACTATATCGCTTATTTTTCATAATCTATATACGCTCTGCAATACGCAAAATTGCACTTCTAGCTCGTGGATTATAAAATATTTCAGTTATATTTGGCATAATCTTATACAAAGATTTTAAATGGCGCCTCTCTAAGTAATCAATTTGAGCTTCAGATATTGGTAAACCAGATGGTACCTGTGGTCTATTACTATGCTCTTTGATAAAATTTTTTACTAGACGGTCTTCCAAAGAATGAAAAGCAATCACTGAAAGACGACCACCTGATTTTAAAATTTGTAGTGTGCCTACAAGTACCTTTTTAATCTCTTCTATTTCATTATTAACTACTATACGAATTGCTTGAAAGCTACGCGTTGCAGGATGTTTATATTTTTCCCTAAATGGAATAGCAGTATAAATTATATCAGCTAAATCTTTAGTTCGTGTTATTGGATTCTTACGATTTCTTGTTACAATCGCACGAGCAATACGTTTCGCAAAACGTTCTTGACCGAAAGCCTGCAACACAAAAGCGATATCTTTTTCTTCTGTATTCTGCAACCATTTAGCCGCTGATCTACCACGAGTGGGATCCATGCGCATGTCTAACGGTCCATCTTTCATAAAAGAAAAACCACGTTGAGCGTCATCTATTTGTGGCGAGGAAACACCAAAATCTAAAATGATACCATCAATTTTTCTCATCAATTGATGCGCTGAAACATATTGAACCATCTCAGAAAAAGGACTGTGGACAATAGTAAAACGAGGATCAGTAATTTCAGATGCCACAGAAATTGCCCGTGGATCACAATCCATAGCATATAAACGTCCCTCCGTTCCGAGATGCGATAAAATTACATGTGAATGCCCACCACATCCAAAAGTACCATCAATATATATACCATTCGGTTTTATATTAAGCCCATTCACTGCTTCATTGACTAACACTGGTATATGTTTTAAAATAGTTTGCATAGAAATTTTTTTATTTTTACAGCGTATCATAAATAAAAATTTTTATTAAATAATTCTACATCTCTATTATTTCTGCCAAAATAATTTGATTTAATTTTTTCTATTAATTCTATAATTTTCTTAAATTATTATATCTTAATATTCAAAACCCTTGATCGAGATATACCGATAAATTAAACACAAGTCTTCTAATCTAATTAGACAATATATTAATATTAAAATTTAATATATTAGCTAGAACGTAAAAAAACAAACCAAATACTTCTCAAATAGAATATCTAATTACTTTAAATATAAAACTATATGCTTAAATTATTTTTTACTAATAGTCAAATAAGAATTTAAATATCTACTAATACTATTAGTTCATACAAAATGTATATTTTACATAAACCTTTATTGCCAGAACAATATCAATATCAGATCTGTATCATTAATTAGTAAAAAGCATACTAGATTATCAGTTGGTATATTGAATGGTTAGGGTCTTCCCTTTAAATATTTCTAATAAAAAAATAAATAAAATCAAATGATATTTTTTAATTAAGAAAAGCACAAGTCAGTTATTGAAAAATCATTTAATTAACGAATACCAATATAATAATAAATTAATAATAATAAGTATTATCGAATTACTTGAGAACCTATCTTTATCTCTACATTAACTTGCTGTATCTTTTTTATAACCTATTAAACAATCAGTAATTATAATTAAAATATCACATAACAAAGAACTAATGCATTCCAAATGCTACATACACCCTAATCTTATACCTACTCAAAATGCTAATACAATACACTTGAATATGAAAGCTTCAGGTAAGATAAAATAATATTTTTTTAAAAAATATAATCAAATTCTTTATATTTAGATTTGATTACAAAATAAATAATAATATTTTATTATATATGAATACACTCTTAAAAAAAAGTATTTATTAAAACTCATGATTAATTAAGAAAAATCTAGCATCATACTCATAAATATTTCTAATAACAGTGAAACCATTAGTAATTACTATATTATTTTTAGAATGATCTATAGAAAAAATCTATACATAAGGCGTTTTTATTTCAAGTGGCTATTATTCTAAAAAATAACAAATACTAAATCAACGGCTAGCTACTTAAAAACTAATCTCTCAGAAAATCTCTGCAATAATAGATATCATCATGATATTTTTAATCTATTTATAAAAAACTCATGGTATAATATTGTCTAAAAGAACATATTGAATTACTAATTATAAAAAAAAATCTCAAAAAGATCCAAAAAATTATTCTTATAGCATATATCATATTAAACATATGATTACTATCTTAAATAATTCAATACAAATCATGGTGGAAACGCAGACTTGTTCTTGAAGACTCGCACACCAACAAGATACGCAAAATAAAGCTTTTCATATAAAATGGATTAATAATTGATGCAAATAACTATATTTTATTTAAAATTTTGAATATTTTAATGGTCAAGCAATATTAATTATTATATTGATAATATAACAATGTTAAAATATAAGATTCTACAGGAATAGAATTAACACTATAAAGGATGCACTCGATAGGCTTATGTAGGATACAAATGAATAAAATATCTATTAAGATCAACGTCTAATGCCATAAAACTCACCTAATGACTAAAAATATAATACACTTAATATGTCATTAAGGATGAAATATCGTTGTTAACTAGGAAAATCCATGAAAATTACAGTATTTGGTATTGGTTATGTCGGTTTAGTTCAGGCTGCCATTTTAGCTGAAGTCGGACATGATGTACTTTGTATTGACGTAGATGCTATAAAGATTCAGCGTTTAAAACAAGGCAAAATTCCTATTTTTGAACCTGGTCTTGCTCCGCTAATTATCAAAAACTATGAGGCTGGACGCTTACAATTCTCCATTCATGCAGAGGAAGGAGTGCATCATGGATTAATACAAATTATTACTGTTGACACACCATCAGATTATGATGGTGTGTCTGACTGTAAAAACGTTCTCTCTGTGGCTCATGTAATTTCTAAGTACATGAATCACTACAAAGTAATTCTAAACAAATCAACAGTTCCCGTTGGAACCACAGAGCATATTAGCTGTTTAATTAAAAAAACTTTAAAACAACGTGGCATACAATTAAGATATGATGTAATTTTTAATCCTGAATTTCTAAAAGAAGGTACAGCAGTTACCGACTGCATGAATCCAGACCGAATTATTATTGGGGCTAGTAACACAAATGCTATTAAACTTTTATATGAACTTTATAAGCCATTTAACCAACATGATAACCGCATTCTCCTAATGGATATTCGCAGTGCTGAGCTCACTAAATATGCTGCAAATTGCATGCTTGCTACTAAAATTAGCTTTATGAATGAAATAGCTAATCTGGCAGAACTCCTTGGTGCTGATATCGAAAAAGTACGACAAGGAATCGGCTCCGATTCACGCATTGGAAACTCATTTATTTATCCTGGCTGTGGTTATGGCGGATCTTGCTTACCAAAAGATATACGTGCCTTAATACGCATTGCTGAAAAAATTGGATATCACTCATATTTGTTAAAAGCAGTAGAAGATATTAATGAAATACAAAAACATAAACTATTAACCTTAATTAAAAATCATTATAAAGATGCCTTACAAGGCAAAACCTTTGCCTTATGGGGTCTCTCTTTTAAACCTAATACCAACGACATACGTGAAGCTTCTAGCAGAGTTATAATGGAAACATTATGGAACTTTGGCGCCACTATACAAGCTTATGATCCAGAGGCAATAGAAGAGACAAGACGTGTTTATGGTTGTCGCAAAGATCTCAAACTTATAACCAGCAAAGAATTAGCGTTAAGACATGCAGATGCTCTTATCATATGTACAGAATGGAAAACTTTTCGAATACCAGATTTTAATCTAATAAAAAATATATTAAAAAAACCAGTAATTTTTGACGGACGTAACTTATATGATCCTAAACAAATGAAACAACGCGGATTTATTTATTATGCTATCGGCCGCGGAGAGTCCATTCAAAAATCATTCAATACTATGTTAGATGACGATATAAATAACTAATCGCTACAGAGATATCATCTAAACTGTAGTTTCTATTATAATAACTATACAAACGAAGATCCATATTAATAAAATTATTCCTGATATATAATCATGCATTAAATAAAAAATAATAATTAATTTTTATCACAGCATCGTGTTTTTTAATGATGAAAAAAAAACTAAATCATAACTCATATTAATAAATAAAAAATACCTCAGTAATAAATATATTAAAAATATAGCACTTAATCAGTTCCACCTACAATTAACTTATCAAGTTTTATAGTAGGTTGTCCAACACTAACTGGAATAGTCTGTCCTTCCTTGCTACAAAATGAACCCCCCGTATCTAATGCAAGATCATCTCCTACCATTGAAATATTCTGCATAGCCTCAATACTAGACCCAATGAGCGTTACTCCTTTCACAGGGGTGCTGATGGCACCATTTTTTATTAAATAAGCCTCTGAAGCAGAAAAAGCAAATGTTCCCGATATAATATCTACCTGTCCACTACTTAATTTTTTTATATACAATCCATAATCAACACTTTCAATAATTTCTAGTGGCGTTGATAATCCTGATAACATGTAGGTATTAGTCATACGCGGCATTGGCAAATGTGCATAGGACTCACGGCGGCCATTGCCAGTAGAGTGCACACCCATAAGTCGAGCATTTAATTTATCCTGTAAATAACTCTTTACAATACCTTTCTCGATTAATACATTGTATTGACCTGGCACACCTTCATCATCTATAGAAAGAGAACCAGACAAGCCATATATTGTACCATCATCTACTATAGTACATAGTTCAGAAGCCACTTTCTTACCTATCCGGCCGCTAAATATAGAGTTTTCACGTCGATTAGCGTCACCTTCTAGGCCATGACCGACTGCCTCATGTAAGAGAACACCTGGCCATCCAGAACCTAAAACAACAGGAATAGATCCCGCAGGAGTAGGCATGGCATATAAATTCACTAAAGCCATACGAACAGCATCACGAGCCCATGATTCTGCTCGCACTTCACCGGCTACTGTATCCAAGAAAAACTGATAACCAAAACGACCACCACCACCACTTATAGCTTTTTCCAGTTTACCATGATCCTCTACTTGTACATTAATTGACAATCCAATCAGAGGACGAGTATCAGCGCCTAAAGTTCCATCAGTTGCCGCAACTAATACCTGTTCATATGAAGTAGTTAAATGGACTGAAACATCCTGGACACGCTTATCAGTGATGCGCGCTTCCTGATCAATTTTATGGAGTAATGCAATTTTATCTTCAGATGTGAAAGCATTACAAGGATCTTGATGTGAATATTTTTTAAGAGGCATATCTTTCTTAAAACAACTAATTTTTTCATTACCTTTCTCGGACACAATGCTTCGCGCAGCGATAGAGCTCTGACGTAAAGTCTCTAATGTAATGTCGTTAGAATAGGAAAAACCAGTTTTTTCACCAACAACAGCGCGAACTCCTACGCCATGATTAGTATTGCAATAGACATCTTTGATAATTTTATCTTCCAATGTCCATGATTCATAATAAACATGCTGAAAATAAAGATCACCATAAGTAATGTTCCTCTCAGACAAAAAATCTAAAATTGCAGACAGATCTCTATGATTTAAATTATTTTCAGTTAAAAGCTTCTCACTTATTAAGGTCATGTTCATAAATATCCACTTAATATAATAAACCTAAAAATAATAATATTACCACCAAAAATACAACAAGTAATAACATTGAAATGTTAATCTTATAAAGATTATTCCTATATGAATAAATCCTACAATCTAACGTATTTCGAAATTTATAATTTATCTAATATATATAACATATATAACATCAATGATCGCTTTATAGACATATATGGATAATGTGACTGTTACTAACTACCAAGATTCTTCCCTTAATTGAAATGTTTTACTATTTTCAATATTAATTTACTATAAATTTTATAAACATTAACACGTAATAAAGATATATATAAATATAAAAACTCACTTGAAATATATAGAGTGCTAATAATATTCAATATTTAGTTAAAATATAGTAATAGAACTATAATTCATTAATCGTTGATAACGACGATCCAATAATTCTTCTTTGCGTAGAGTATCTAAATCCGCTAAATCTACTAAAAATTGCCGTTTCATTGTTTTACTAATTGTCAATAAATCACGATGCGCCCCACCTAATGGCTCAGGTATAACACTATCAATCAATTTTAATGCTTTTAAGCGAGTAGCAATGATAGCCATAGCCTCAGCGGCCACAGAAGCTTTATCTATACTCTTCCATAAAATAGAGGCGCACCCTTCTGGAGAAATCACTGCATATATACTATATTGTAACATATTAACCTTATCACCAACACCAATAGCCAATGCCCCCCCAGAGCCCCCCTCACCAATCACAGTGCAAATTATTGGTACCGAAAGTCTAGACATCTCCCGCAAGTTACAGGCAATAGCTTCTGCTTGCCCACGCTCTTCAGCCCCAACACCAGGATAGGCACCTGGTGTGTCAATCAGTGTAATAATTGGCATATTAAAACGCTGCGCTAAATCCATTAGACGTAATGCCTTGCGATAACCTTCAGGTGCTGGCATGCCAAAGTTTCGGCGAATCTTTTCTTTAGTTTCCCTACCTTTTTGGTGTCCAATAATCATTACAGGACGTCCAGAAATTCGTGCAATACCACCAACAATGGCCTTATCATCTGCATACGCGCGATCGCCTGCCAACTCATCAAAATCAGTAAATATAGTACTAATATAGTCTAACGTGTGAGGACGTAAAGGATGTCTAGCTAATTGTGCAATTTGCCAAGCGCTTAAGTTAGAAAAAATCTTACGTGTCATGTAAGTGCACTTATCACGCAATCGGTGAATCTCCTTATCAATATTAATCTGCTCAGGCGCTGCTTGAAGTTGAATTGCCTTTAGGGAATTAATTTTTTCTTCAATCTCCATAAGAGGTTGCTCAAAATCTAAATAATTGAGACTCATAGTCATCCTATTTTAATAAAATTCTAGTTTTACTTTATCTAATCCTAGTAAGAACCTTAACTCATTTAATAAACTGTCATGTAATGAAACCCGCCATGATTCACCAAAACACAATGTAACTCGATAATTACTGCCTTGATAGTGTAATTGAATAGAAGAAGTTCCTGAACGATATGGTGTCAATACATCACGTAAGCGCTGTATAAACTTTATATCTATGTTATTATTTGATATAAAAAGAGAGAGATAACGCGTATGTTTTTCGCGAGCCATGTTGATATCAATAATCTTATGAGCTATTATTTGCATGTTATCATTAAATTTATCTATACTCACTTGACCAGTGACAATTAAAATGCGATTTTTATCTAAAAAAGTTTTAAATTGATCAAGTCGATCTGTAAATAATTTTACTTCAATTTTACCCGAACGATCATCTAATGTGCATACACCCATACGGTGACCTTTTTTTGTTTCTATAATCCGAGATGCAATCACTATGCCAGCAATAGTAGTCATCTCTCCTTTTTTAGTTGGGCGTATATCTTTTAAGCGATGACCGCTAATATAATGTGAAATTTCTTCTAAATATGGATTAATAGGATGCCCAGTAAGGTAAAAACCTAACGTTTCTTTTTCTCTCTCTAATCGCACATTTTCAGGCCAAGGTTGTACATTAAAATGTGTTTGCTGCACTACATTCTGTGACCCTAATAATGCTCCAAAAATATCAGATTGCCCCATCTCTCCTGCCTTGCTGTATTGGGTAGAAGATTTTATAGCATCAGGAAGTGCACTTATTAATGCGGCCCGATGTTGCCCAAAACAATCTAAAGCACCAGATATAATTAATTTTTCTAAAACTCGACGGTTAATTTTTTTAATATTAATGCGTGTGCAAAATGAAAAAATTTCATAAAAACAACCACCTTTATTTCTTGATTGAATAATTTCTAAAATTGGATTCAAACCTACCCCTTTAATAGCGCCAAGACCATAAACAATTTCTCCTTTATCATTAACATAAAAGTGATGCAAACCGGAATTGATATTTGGCGGTAAGACTGTTAAACCTATTCGCCAACATTCATCTACCAAAATAACTATTTTATCTGTATTATCCATATCAGCATTCATCACTGCGGCCATAAATTCAGCTGGATAGTGAGCTTTTAACCATAACGTCTGATAGGACACCAATGCATAAGCAGCTGAGTGTGATTTATTAAAACCATAACCAGCAAATTTTTCAACTAAATCAAAAATTTTCATTGCTAAAACACCATTTATACCTTTTTCTTTAGCTCCTTTTTCAAAAATACTTCGTTGTTTAGCCATTTCTATAAGATTTTTTTTTCCCATTGCCCGACGTAACATGTCTGCGCCGCCTAGACTATAACCAGCTAGAACCTGAGCAATTTGCATAACCTGCTCTTGATACAAAATTATACCGTAAGTTGACTCAAGAACCGGTCGAAGCAACTTATGCTCCCACTGTATATCTGGATACGATATTTTCTCTCTTCCTTGCTTACGATTAATAAAGTTATCTACCATACCAGATTGCAATGGTCCAGGGCGAAATAGTGCAACTAAAGCAATAATGTCTTCAAAACAATCCGGTTTTAATCTCTTAATTAAATCTTTCATACCGCGTGATTCCAACTGAAATACTGCAGTAGTTTCAGCATTTTTTAATATCTGAAAACTTTTTGGATCTGAAAGCGAAATCTCAGAAATCTGAATTAATTGAAGCCCCTTTCTTTTACGATGAGCGTTAATCATTTCTAATGCCCAGTCTAGAATAGTTAACGTACGCAATCCAAGAAAATCAAATTTAACTAAACCAGTATACTCGACATCGTTTTTATCAAACTGAGTCACTGGATTGTGACCATTTTCGTCACAATATAATGGTGAAAAATCAGTAATTTTTGTTGGCGCAATCACCACACCTCCAGCATGTTTACCAGCATTTCGTGTAACACCTTCTAGCTTACGCGCCATATCAATAAGAGATTTTACTTCTTCATCGGTGTTATATAACTCCATTAAACTAGAAGAACAATGCAATGCTTTTTCTAGTGTCATACCTAAATCTGATGGTACTGCCTTAGCAATGCGATCAACAAAAATATAAGGGTGCCCTAATACACGCCCTACATCACGTATTACAGCTTTGGCCGCCATGGTACCAAAAGTAATAATTTGTGAAACTGCATGACGACCATATATATTTGCTACGTGCTCAATTACTAAGTCACGCTTTTCCATGCAAAAATCAATATCAAAATCGGGCATGGATATACGCTCTGGATTTAAAAAACGCTCGAATAATAGATTAAACTCTAATGGGTCTATATCTGTAATTTTTAGAACATAAGCTACTAATGAACCAGCCCCAGAGCCACGACCAGGACCTACTGGAATATCTTGCTCTTTAGCCCATTGAATAAATTCCATTACGATTAAAAAATAACCAGGAAAACCCATTTGATTGATAACCTGTAACTCTTTGTTTAATCGCTGTTGATAACGCTCATAATGTAGAAGACGCATATTTCTATCTGGGAAAATATGCGCTAAACGAACCTCTAGACCCTTCTGAGATTTTTGAATTAAATAACATTCTGTAGATATGCTACCAGTAGAAAACTGTGGTAAAAAATACTCACCAAGCTGAATAGTTACATTACAACGACGAGCAATCTCTATACTATTCTCTAACGCTTCAGGAATATCTGAAAAAAGTGTGCACATTTCCTCTTCACTGCGTAAATATTGCTGTGCGCTATAGGAATTAGGACGTTTAGGATCCCCTAAAGTATAGCCATTTTGTATTGCTACACGAATTTCATGCGCCTCAAAGTCTGATTTAGAAAGAAAACATACATTATTAGTGGCAACAACAGGAATAGCGTAAAACTCTGCTAACTCTAGCGCTGCATTTAAATATATCTCTTCATTAAGTCTACCAGTCCTGCTTAATGTGAGATAGTATCGGTTAGGAAAATGTTTCTGATAAAAATCCAAGAACTTTTGCGCTTGTATTTGATTACCACGTAATAACATTTTACCAACGTCCCCTTTATGTCCGCCAGAAAGCAATATGAGACCTTCCTGATATTCTAGTAACCAATTACGCTCTATCATTGGACCATGCGATCCATAACCACGCAAATAGGCACGTGAAATTAAAAGCGTTAGATTCTTATAACCTTCATTATTAGCTGCTAGTATAGTAACATGAGGTAGCTCATTACCTAGAATGCAGCAATTGATTCTAAAATCAGCGCCGATAATTGGTTTTAAACCATAGTTATGTGCTATTTGATAAAATTTAATGAGACCGAATAGATTAGTAAAATCTGTAATAGCAATGGCCGGCATTCCCATATTTGCTGCATGCATTACTAATGCAGCTATTTTTGTTAAACCATCTATTATCGAGTAGTCACTACGCACATGTAAGTGAATAAAACGAGGCTCTGGCATCTGAATTCCTATGCACGAGTTGGAGAATAATAAAGAAAGGGGGGAACGATTATAAGACTTGTGAAGCCCAATAAGAATATTTTGTAGAAAAATTACAATAATAAATCCAACCTAAAATGACGTTTTTTCAAATTTATTAACTATATAGTCAATGTAGACTGCTTAATCTGTAATGATCTTAATCATAAATAGAATCACCATATAACAGTACATAAAAATACATTTAGTAATAAGGTATAAATATGATTTTTATTAAAATAATGAAATATATGAAATACATATAAATCAAGATATAAAGATATATACATCAATATTATATATTCTCTATAACTTGCTGAGACATGAGAATCAAATTTTTATACATTATAAAATAACTTTTTAATTCTAATCTTTTGTAAATATAGAGATTTTCTAAAAAACTAAAAATAATATTCACCAAAATTCTACAGGACATTAAAAATGCTATCGTTTATTATTATAAAATGTTTTAATTTAAAAATAAACGTCATATTTCTATAGAAATCACTATTATGATCTTAGCATTATATAATTATACTTAATAATTTATTTACAAACCTCCAATACTGCCTCTGCAGCCTGTTCATTTGCGTTCCGGCGCAATTGCCTGTGTAAATTAGAAAAAATATCAAATAACGCATGGCAACTTTTTTCTTGACCTAAAAATAAATCTAATTCGGAAGCAAGCCGTGATGGTTGGCAGCTATCCTGTAAAAATTCAGGCACGAGTTTAAAACCTGCCAGAAGATTAGGTAATGATATATACTCTGTACGCACTAATCGTCTAGCTAACCAAAAAGTTACCGGTTTTACACGATAAGTAACAACCATAGGACACCTCGCTAACATACACTCTAGTGTGGCTGTACCAGATGCAAGCAAGGTAACGTCACTCGCTTGCATGACCTGCCTACTTTTTCCATCTAAATAACGAACTGGTAAATCCGGTGAGACGCGGGATTGAATCGCTTTAAATTGCGCTTGATGTTTATCATTAACTAATGGTACTAGAATCTCTAATTCTGGATATTTTTCTCGCAAAATTATTGCTGTTTTCAAAAAATCTGCACTTAACATATTTATTTCAGCGCTACGGCTTCCTGGCAGCAAAGCCAGGCATAAAGCTTTTTCTGAAATGCCCAGTTCACAACGTACAAATGATTTATTTGGTACTATGGGCATAAGATCTGCCAAAGCGTGACCAATAAAACGACAAGGAATGTTAAAATGATCATAAAATTCTTTTTCAAATGGAAAAAGTAATAATACAAGATCCACTGCGCGTCTGATTGTATATATACGATTTTTTCGCCACGCCCATAATGCTGGGCTTACATAATGAATAGTTCGAATACCTGCACGCCTAAGGTTTTTTTCTAGTGTCAAGTTAAAATCCGGAGAATCAATACCAATAAAAACATCTGGTTTTAAAGCAATTAATCGACGAGTTAAAACGCGACGAATACACCATAGACGTCGTATACAAAAAAAAACTTCAGACAACCCCATGACAGAAAGCTCTGAAAGATTATACCATGCCACACACCCCTCAAACTGCATTAGTGGTCCAGCGATCCCTACAAAATAAGCATTTGGATGCTTTTTTTTTATTGCATGAATAAGCCCAGCGCCAAGTATATCACCAGAAGCCTCTCCAGCAACTAAAGCAATGGTTAAAGCTTGTGTAGACATAAATTAACGAATAATCCCTCTAGTAGATCGAGCAAAAAAATCATAAAACAATTGCACCTCTGGATGTGAATTTGCAATGCTCGCGATTTCTAGTTTTACTTTGTCAAGTGTTTTTCCACTACGATACAGCATCTTATAAACAGCACGGATTGCACTTAATGCCTCTTTGCTAAATCCATGACGTTGCAAACCTACGACATTAATCCCAAAGGGCCTTGCATGATTTCCCTGCGCAATAATATAAGGAGGTACATCTTGCGTCACACCAGAGCATCCACCTACCATAACATAAGAACCAATAATGCAAAATTGATGTACCGCGGTCATGCCACCAATAATTGCAAAATCATCAACATTAACATGCCCAGCTAATGTAGCATTATTAGATAAAATACAATTGCTCCCAATAATACAATCATGAGCAATGTGTGCATTTACCATTAATAAATTATCATTACCAATACGTGTAATTCCTTCTGCTTGCACGGTTCCACGATGAATAGTTACACTTTCACGTATGTGATTACGATCTCCAATCTCAACTCGTGTTGGCTCACCAGAATATTTTCGATCCTGATTTACATCACCAACTGAAGCAAATGGCCAGAGAGTATTGTTTGTTCCGATAGAAGTATGACCATGGACTACCACATGTGATTTTAGAACTGTACCAGCGCCAATTCTAACATTAGAACCCACAACACAAAATGGATTAATTTGGACACCAGCACCGATCACAGCGCCTTCTTCAACAATGGAACTAGGGTGAATAACGGCGGTAGCATCAATCACCAATTACACCTCCCGGCTACGGGCACACATCATTTTTGCTTCACAAACAATTTTACCATCAACGGTCGCATCGCCTTTAAAACGTGTTAAACCACGACGGGTTTTTTCAAAGTTGACTTCCATAATCATTTGATCACCTGGAACTACTGGACGTTTAAAACGTGCTTCATCAATACCTGCAAAATAGTAAAGCTCACCCGATTCTAATTTACCCATACTTTTAAATGCAAGAATACCAGTAGCTTGAGCCATAGCTTCTAAGATTAAAACTCCTGGAAAAATAAGCTTTCCAGGAAAATGACCTTGAAAAAATGGTTCATTTACTGAAACATTCTTCACTGCTCGCAAATATTTGTTTTTTTCAAATTCAATAACTCGATCAACTAATAGAAATGGGTAGCGATGCGGTAAAAGATTAATGATCTCTTCAATTTTTAGGGTATGCATGTGAATAGTCAAAATACTCTTCCCGTCCTAAAAGCTAATAGCATCAGTAATAAGACTTATAAAAAATCCATAATTTTTCCACAAACTAAAAATCATTTTTGCGACCCTATGCTTATTCTTGTTCGCATATTATTTGATATACATTATATATAAGTTATGTGGTAGTTTTACTTATTCTTCAATATTTTTGAATTTATGTTCAATATTTTTCAAGCGTTTTCTAATATCATCAATATGCATTACTAATGTTACCGTTTTACGCCAAGTTCTATTGGGTTGAATTGGGATTCCTGAAGAATATATACCAGGTTCTATAATAGAGCGCATAACCATACTCATCCCAGTAACAGTAACATTATCACAAATATCTATATGCCCATTAATAACACTTGCGCCACCAATCATACAATATTTTCCAATATTCAAACTTCCAGCCATAATAACACC
The DNA here is from genome assembly GCF_900698985.1 of Candidatus Erwinia haradaeae. Classification (GTDB taxonomy): domain Bacteria; phylum Pseudomonadota; class Gammaproteobacteria; order Enterobacterales; family Enterobacteriaceae; genus Erwinia_E; species Erwinia_E haradaeae_B. The sequence goes on along the minus strand of NZ_LR217730.1, from coordinate 322,092 downwards.
ACCCGCTACTGCAGTATTATTTCCAATAATAACATTATGTGCAATCTGGCATTGATTATCCACAATAACATCATTACCAATTTGCGTATTATCAAGGGAGCCACGATCAATTGTAGTGCAAGCACCAATCTCGACACGATGTCCAATAATTACCGTACCTAACTGAGGAATCTTAACCCAATTACCAGAGCCCCGAACGTAACCGAAACCGTCAGAACCAATAACTGTTCCGGATTGAATTAAACAATCCTGTCCAATTTCTACTTCATGATAAATTGAAACATTTGCCCACAATCGACTTCTAGAACCAATATGAGTTTTTTTTCCAATAAAACATCCAGCGCCAATTATTACATCATCACCTAATACAACATCAGACTCAATTACTGCATTAGCGCCAATTACCACACGTTTACCAAGACAAGCTGTACGATCAATTACCGCACTTTGGGCAGTTCTGATCGCTGGTTTAGGTGTTCTATCAAATAATTGAGCTATACGAGCATATGCTAGATACGGATCACTCACTATCAATGCAGGACCACAAAAAAACTCAAGATCCGCTCGTTTCAATACTACAGCTGAAGCTTGGCAAACTAAAAGCTTTTTACCATAACGTCTATTAGAAAGAAAAGTTATCTGACCTCTTTGAGCAGACTGCATGGATGCGATACCAGAGATAGAAATTTCTCCATCACCATGCAATTCTGCATTCAACTCCTTAGCCAAATCAGCCAGTCGAATAAAAAACATAGATTATTTTACCTGCTTCAAAACATCAGCAGTAATATCTTTCACTGAGGAAACGTAAGCGACCGCACCTCGATCCAGAACTAAATCATAATTTTTAATTTTAGCAACTTTCTGCACAGCATTCTGAATTTTATATATAATTTTATCCCGCTCTTCTATTTGACGACGACGATTATCCTGGTCAAAAACTCGAACGGTAGTGTTAAATTCTTCGCGCTTTTTGATAATCTCTTTTTCCATTTGAAGCTGATCACTTACTTTCATGGTTGACCTATTACGCTGCATATTCTGTATTTTAGTTTGCAGATCATGTTCCATATTCTGCAAGACAATTGTTCGGTCCTTAAACTCTTTTTCTAACTTATGCGTGACAATAATAAGTTCTGGTAATTGCTGAAAAATATCAGAAATATTTACTACTGCAATTTTATCAGAGGCTGCAGCAGATACAGAAAAAATTAAAACAAAACTTAGACTTATAATACGCAAAACCTGTTTCACTCTTGAGCTCCTTAATACTTTTAAATTATTTATTATCATTACAGTAGACAGAACACATCACCACAATATCTTATCATACTAACTAATCTATTCTAATACAGATTATACCTTATTGTTTGATTCTACTTTTATATTGTATTACCAAGTTTTTCCTATATAAAATTGAAATGGTTCAGATTTATCACCATGATACCTCTGAAAAGGACAAGCATATGAAAACACTAATGGCCCAATAGGTGACATCCATTGTAATGCAGCCCCTGCCGAAATGCGAATATTTTTAGGTTTACTATAATCTGGAATATGCAGAAGCATCATCTCCTTGGTTTCTTCCCAGCGCGTATCCCATAACATACCAGCATCTACAAATAGAGAAGTACGTATTAAATTAACATATTTTTCATTAAGAAAAGGCGTTGGTGTAATTAACTCAGTACTTAATACTACCAGAGCGTTACCACCAACCGAATCTTCAGACTGACATATACTACTCAAAGAACTACTACTACACTTAGATAAAGAATTATTATAATATACAGCCTTTGGGCCAATGGTGTTAGTACGTAAACCTCGTACTGTGGTTAAACCACCAGCATAAAAGTTTTCATAAAACGGCAACTCATGACCATCAAGACCATCTCCATAACCTAGGCGACCACGACATAAGAAAATCCAGTCTCGCTTGACATTTAATGGAAAATATTGCTGCACACTCATCATGACTCTATAAAAAGTATTTTTTGAACCAGGTATAGTTACTTTACCATTAAGATTTGTATGATGCCCCCTAGTAGGAAAAAAGCTACGGTCTAATGTATTATAAGTCCAGCCATAATTTAAAGTAAGATCGTCTGTAGAGAACTCTTCAGTAGTAGAAACCGAGGGGTTCTCACCATGATTACGCAAATAACGCCACATCGCAATCTGTGGCTTCATATTAGAAATACTATGGTGAAGATAACCAAAACCAACATGGAGGGTATTAGCTTCATTCAATGGAAAACCAAGTGTACTCTCCCCTCCATAATATTTATTAGTATAATCTGACAGATCCGCAGCATGAGCCTTAAAATCATTATAAATGAAACGTCCACCGAGACTCACGCCAAAAGTAGTAAAATAAGGATCAGTCAGAGACAGTTCAGCATACGTCATGTAATCATTTTTTGTACTATTGATACCAACAGCATTTCCGGTTCCTAACCAATTATCCTGAGTAAGTCCAATCTGAAAATTCACACCATTTTCCGTACCATAACCTACACCTAAGTTAATCGTTCCAGTGTTCCGCTCTTGTACTCTATAAATTACATCTACTTGATCTAAGGACTCAGGCACTCGTTGAACTTTAGAGCTCACTGAAATAAAATAACCGAGACGATTTAAACGCTCTTTTCCTTGTTGTACAAGATCACTTTGTAACCACGTACCCTCTGCTTGCCGAACCTCACGGCGCATAACAGAATCTTTGGATACATGATTGCCTTCAAAACGTACTTGACGTACATAATATCGAATACCTGAATTAATAATAAAGCTTAACTTTACGGTTTTTTTAGTATCATTAATATTTAGCTTAGTCTGAATCTCCGGATATATATACCCTTGATGTCCTAATATTTTTTTAATAACTTCTTCTATACGCAAAGCATTCGCTCTATTATATACATTACCAATCTGTTCTGATTTTAAAGTCCGGATCTCTTTTAAATCGAGTTTTATATTGCTATTAATATTAACATCAGACAATTGATATTGATCACCTTCAGTGATATTAATGGTAATATAAATACCTGTTTTATCTGGCGTTAAATTAATCTGAGTAGAATTGATATTAAAACGTGCATAACCACGATTAAAATAGAAGCTTCGCAAAATGTTTAAATCTTCATTGACTTTTTGTGTCTGATATTTACTATCACTCAATATATGTAACCAAGAATTATTATCTCTTAATTTTAAATGAGAGATAAGTTCATCTGTTCTGAATATTTTATTACCAATTATATTAATTTGTTTAATTTTTGCAGGTCTACCCTCAGTAATAATAAAATTTAAATCAACACGATTACCTGGCAATGCGGTTGAAATAGCATGCACACTTGACCGATAATGACCAATACTATAGTAAAAATCCTCTAATTCTTGCTCAATAGAAGCAAGAGAAGAACGATCTAACACCTCTCCGATGCATACACCAAAAGAATTTAAATTCTTTTTTAATAACTCTTCTTTAAGAATTTTGTTTCCTGAAAAAGTGATACAAGCAATTACTGGGCGCTCCTTGAGTTTTACAATTAAAGAACCACCATCACGCATGAGCTGTACATCATCGAATTTTCCAGTCGCAAATAAGGCATGGATAATCCTTCTGATATCTTTCTGAGAAGTTACATCTGAAACATGAATAGGTATACTTCGTAATACAGACTCAACGGAGACTCTTTTCAATCCATCAAAATAAATATTTTTGACTACAAAACTATCTGCACTACATACAGTAGCACTGCTCAAAAGAAGTGATGCTATGAGAAAATTGTTCATCGGCATCCTTTGATAAATACATCCCGGCTTTTATTATAAACTTTATTACATAGCATAAAATTATATAATTTAAAGCAATTCAAAGTGTGATAAATCATTATAAACACTAACCCTTTAAAAAATACTGGACCGATGAAATAAAAATGATAAGAAAGTTTATGAATTTATTCAGGCATAGAACTACCGATTATCTTCAATACTATAGGAAATGTAGGTTATAACTATCTAAACTAACAGTGAACATGGATTAATTGTCCAAAAATTAACGCTTAAAAAGCGCCAAAAGAATAATGCAGCAAATGCAGTAATATTATATTAATCTATAACAAAAAAACGTTTTTGAACAAATAAAAACATTAATTAAGATTATAGAATTGTCTCTCATTTATTATTCATTTTGAATATTTTTAACATTAAAATTAAGTATATTTTTAGATATAAAAATATACTTGCACATAACAACCCACAGCTCATACTAAAAAACTATTCTATACTAAGGAGGCATACCACTCATACAAGGAAAGAACCTGTAATTTTCTTGAAATTTTTATAGAATATCATTTTTTTCATCTAAAAAAGCCCTATCGTATTAATCTGCTCACTAAACTTCTAATAAAATACATCTATTAAAATCATTGCACTGTAAAACACCGAAAGACTCTAAGAACGATGATAATTTTTTATTAGAAAAACATTTTATTGTTTCATCTTATCGGCTCTCTATTGGAGAATTTTTATACCTCCAGTATCTTTCATCTAAATAGAGTTAGATGATTACTATATAAATGGGGCGCAAAATAAAAAGTCATCTACATTGCACCTTCAGTTAATAAACATAGATATTTTTAGTGCTCTATGTATCATTAAAAAATATAGTTAAAATATATAGTACTGTATTAAAATATTTTTGCTAATCATTCTACTAAAATTCTTAATAAATTATTCCAACCTAGCCTTTTGATTGTATCAATAAATTTTATTTGAATACCATTTATTATAGCACTAGCATACCTAAAGAAATATGTATTCCATTACAATCAAAAAACGAATAAAATAATTTACGAATAAACACATTTAAAAATTTATCAGATGAAGTCTGTCGGATAAATTTAAGATTAAAAAACTTACAATGAATATAAATCTTATTTTTACCATACACCTATTAATAAATTTTGATCATGAAGTCATTTTATAAAGATATATAAGATTCAGAGTGGTCACGTCCTTATTGAGCATTAAAATTATAAGAACCTATCAATATTATGAAACCAACCTATTGAATGCTAAAAAGAAATAAAATATTACATTATTTTTTGTTTTATAGTAATAATACCATCAAAAATACAAATACTCATGTATAGTGATGTCAAGAATTTTCTATATAAATTCTAAGCACAGTATTCCAAAAATACTACTGAGTAGAATACCCCCTTAGATGACTTCTGCAATCATAAACTGTAAACTAGCAAAAATTGGGGCTGCAGCAGTCAGACTATCAATACGATCTAATATACCACCATGTCCAGGAATTATTTTACCGCTATCTTTTATGCCAACTGCACGTTTAAAAATACTTTCGCTTAAATCACCTAAAATAGAAAAAAACACGGTAAATATAGAACATAATAATAAACTTTTTGGTGCTATACTCAATACCGTCAGCTGATTAAATATACAAAAAATTATACACGAACTAAATAGACCACCCAACAAACCTTCCCATGTTTTTCCTGATGAAATTTTTGGCACTAACTGATGTTTGCCAAAAACTTTTCCAAAGAAATAAGCACCAGAATCCATCCCCCAGACTAATATTAATAAATATAAAAGACGCCACGCGCCAACAGTGTGATCTAAGTGATAGTTATATTGACGAACCACCAGCATACCACAAAAAAAAGACCAAATAGTTAATAAACCAAATAAAATACTCAAAATACGTGAAGTTCTCCACAATAAGGCTGAAGAAGGATAAAAGAATACTAGAGGTATTACTAATATCCACCACCATATTGCAACCCATAGCATATCAGGAATTCTTAACCAATGTATCCACTCCAGAGAATTATCGGATAGTAGATCAAACATACTAATTAATAAAATCAACCCACATAATAATATAAAGAACACCCGATGACAGTAAGAAGATAAATTTGCTAAAGGACACCATTCCCATGCAGCTAACATACTTATTAAAAAAATAATAATACTAAATACCAACATAGGTAAATAAAATAATGCTCCAATAATAATTGGAATTAATATCAATGAGGTGATGCATCGCATTCGTAACATCAAACTTCCTAAGTTCCTATAAACATTTTACGTTCCTATAAATTTTAAAGAGTGACACCACCAAATCTACGCTCTCGTTTTGCAAATGCATTTAGCGCACCTTTAAAAACGTCTTCATCAAAATCAGGCCATAGAATGTCTGTAAACCAAAACTCTGCATAAGCCGCTTGCCATAACAGGAAGTTACTAATACGATATTCTCCTCCAGTCCTTATTACAAGATCAACGGGTACTATTGTACTCAAACATAAATGCGCGCTTAATGTTTTTTCTTCAATTTCATCTGGACGAAGAATCCCATCTCGCACCTGTTCTGCTAATGCTCGCACTCCATGAATAATATCCCAACGCCCCCCATAATTTGCAGCAATATTAAGTATTAGACCTTGATTATTTTGAGTTTTTTCTTCAGCACATCGGATACAGTCTTGTAAACGATGACTAAAACGAGTGATATCACCAATAATGTTTAAGCGAATATTATGTTTATGTAAATTTTTAACTTCTGTATCAAGAACTAAGACAAATAACTCCAATAAGGCTATCACTTCCTGATCAGGGCGACTCCAATTGTCCCTACTAAAAGTATATAATGTCAGTGCATCTAATCGGTAATTTACTGCAACACTAATAGCGCGCCGAACAGATTCTACGCCCGCCTGATGACCAGACATGCGTAATTTTCCTTGTTTTGTTGCCCATCGACCATTACCATCCATAATAATTGCTACATGACGGGGCTTAATCATCTGTTGGTTCTTATATTGCAATTGATCTTCGGGCGACATTGCGCGTCATGATTCCCCTAGTTCAGAATTTAATAACTTCTGAGAATCTTATTTTATTAAAACTAAGCTAGCATAATATAATTAGCGATTTTATTAACACTGTTGATAAAATCTAACTTCAAAATAAAACTTTATAATTAATGATTATAAACTAAATCATAATAGATCATTTTCTAATAAATTGTGATACTAACTTCCATGCTATAGATCTTGCTTCAAAGTCCATAGCAAGCACCGCATCAACGCTATCTGGCTCACAGCAGGACAAACTCTCTAAAACGGCAGTATTAAGTGAAACAATATCAGTAAAAGCTATTCTTGACGCTAAAAATGCTGCTACTGCAATCTCATTAGAGGCGTTCAGTATCGTGGTAGCTGCCTGTCCCGCTTGACTAGCCTGAATAGCCAACCTTAGGCAAGGATAACGTACATAGTCAGGCTCCGAAAAAGTCATTGTTGAAAGTTTTTTAAAATTAAGTTTTGGAGCTCCTGAATTGACTCTCTGAGGCCAGCTCATACCATAAGCAATTGGCGATCGCATATCCGGAAAGCTCAGCTGTGCCATAATACCACCATCCAAATAGCGAACCATAGAATGTATAACAGACTGTGGATGAATAATCACTTCTATCTGCTTATCCGAGGCATTAAAAAGCCATTTTGCCTCAATATATTCTAAACCTTTATTCATCATAGTGGCCGAATCAACAGATATCTTACGTCCCATTATCCAATTTGGATGCAAACATGCTTGATCTGGTGTCATGTCACACAGTTTTGATAACGGGATCTCACGAAACGGACCTCCTGACCCTGTCAAAATAATACTCTCAATACCATGGCTTTCTAAAACAGCAAAACCTAACTGAGTCTGTAGCGATACAGGCAAGCTTTGAAAAATAGCATTATGTTCACTATCAATAGGCACAATCTGAGCCTGAGAGGAGATAACTGCTTCTAGAAAAAGACGTCCACATGTTACTAATGATTCTTTATTAGCTAGCAAAACTTGTTTACCAGCTTGAATAGCAGATAAAGTAGGAAGCAAGGCTGCTACCCCTGCAATTGCCGAAACTACCTGATCCACATCATCTAGCGCAGCCATGTCACAGATTGCCTGTTGACCATTTAAGACTTCAGTAGAAATATGAAAAGAATGTAATCGAAATCGTAATTCACGCGCGGCTTTCTCATCTAGCATAACAGCAAAATCTGGACGAAACTCTAAGCATTGCCACATCATCCGTTCAACATTGCGTCTTGCCACTAAAGCTTTGACAGCAAATAGCTTACGATTCTCTCGAACTACAGATAGCGTACTACTACCGATAGAACCAGTTGAGCCGAGGATCGTTAATTGCTTCATACATGTACTCAGAATAATAAAATACAGTCGTCACTGTAAAAAATCGAACAGCTATTCTCATTTAGAACATTGTATATAATACCAACACATAACTACTGTGGTGAAATTTTTAAAAATCTAATATGTCCTTCTCTTTATCTCGTAGAATGCTATCTATCTTCTTAACGAAAATATCAGTGGTTTTCTGTACAAATTCTTGTCCACGCCGATCTTCTTCTGAGCTAATTTTTTTTTGTTTTAAAAGCAGCTTAATATGATCATTAGCATCACGACGTATATTGCGAACTGAAATTTTCCCCTGTTCGGATTCACTACGTACCAATTTAATCAATTTATGTCGACGCTCTTCGGTTAATACTGGCAACCGAACACGAATATCTACACCTACTGTCTGCGGATTAAAACCCAAACCTGAAGTTATAATTGCTTTTTCAACTAGGGAAATTATAGATCTATCAAATACGTTAATCTTTAATGTACAGAAGTTTTCTACAGTAATATTAGCTAACTGAGATAAAGGAGAAGACGATCCATAACAATCAACAACAATACCGTCAAGTATAGATATCGATGCACGTCCGGTATGAATTTTTCTAATGTTTTGTATCAACACTTCCACGCATTTTGTCATACGTATTTCAGTGTCATTCTGAATATCATTTATCACTCTGAACAGCCTTAAATACTATTGATATTATCACTATGCTCAGGAACTAAAACACAATCTGTTAATGAAATATCGCCCTCATTAGATTGGTAGCGCCTACCTTGATTTTCTTTATATTATTTATACTAAATAAAAATTAATTTGTGATTAGAGTACCTTCTTTTTTACCCATAAGTATACGACGTAAAGCGCCTGACTTATGCATATTAAATACACGAATAGGTAGCCCATGATCGCGTGCTAAAGTAAAAGCTGCTAAGTCCATGATTTTTAGAGCGCTACTTAGTACTTCTGAGTAAGTGAGTTTTTCATATAGCACTGCCTTTGGATAGCGCGCCGGATCCGCAGAATAAACACCATCTACTTTAGTAGCTTTCAATACTGCATTGGCCTGAATTTCAATACCACGCAAACAGGCTGCAGAGTCAGTAGTAAAAAATGGATTACCAATACCTGCCGCAAAAATCACTACGTTATTTTTCTGTAGAAGATTATTAGCCCTATCCCAGCAATAAGTATCACAAACACCATTTAAAGGGATAGCAGACATAAGCATCACCTTCATGTTCGCACGATACATGGCGTCTCGCATGGCTAAACCGTTCATTACTGTTGCTAACATTCCCATATGATCCCCTACTACACGATTCATACCAGCCTGTTCTAAACCTGACCCACGAAATAAATTACCACCACCGATAACTATGCCTACCTGAACACCTAATGCTACTAACTCTTTAATTTCTTTTGCCAAACGCTTTAATGCGCTAGGATTGATTCCAAAACCTTCAGAACCTTGGAATGCTTCACCGCTCAACTTTAGCAGGATACGTTGATATACAGGTTTTATATAAGTCGCCATAGTCATGTCCTAGACGATGTCTGTAATCAGGAATTCTAATTTTCACTAGAATTATAGTTTTACCAGAATTATCTTTAATATGTCAGAAAATGATATATAATAAAAATGAGATTGTTATTGAATAGTTAGATTTCAAAAACAACTATCTAGATGGCGATCTCATAAAAACTACTTCGTGACTTAAGCTAATACTGAAACTTCTTTTGCAAAATTTCATCCTTTTCTCTTAATCCCTTCACCTACCTCAAATCTTACAAAATTATTAACAATAGCATTCTCTTCTACAAGACATTGACCAACATCTTTATTCAAATCTAAAATAAATGGCTGACTAATTAGAGATATTTCTCGAATAAATTTCTGCATTCTACCTATTACTATTTTTTCAGCAATCTCTTTTGCTTTACCAGATTGCATTGCAATTTCTAACTGAACTTGATATTCTTTTTCTAAAATTTCAGATGATATATCTTTTGGTGCAATAAATTCAGGTTTGCTCGCTGCAATATGCATAGCAATTTTTTTAGCAAAGTTGACGTTTGATCTTGTCAAAGAAACTAGCACACCAATACGCTGATCATGCAAATACTGCCCCAAGACTTCACCTTGTAGAGACACTATACGTCGAATATTAATATTCTCACCAAAATGAGAAATTAAAAACATACGCTCTTCTTCAAACTTATCTTCTAGTTTTTTTGCATCTATTACATTATCAACAATAGCCGCATCAAGTACTTTATCAGCAAATAATTGAAACCTAACATCCTTCACCACAAAATCTGTCTGACAGTTAATCTCTAACAGAACACCATAATTTTCTATAATTTTACATCTAATCAAACCTTCTGCAGCTATATTTTTCGCTTTTTTTGCTCCTTTAATTATACCAGTTTGACGCATATATTTTATGGCCAAATCAATATTACCATGCGCATCAGTGAGCACTTTTTTACAATCCATGATACCTGCACCGGTGCGTTCTCGTAAATCTTTTACTAGAGCAGCGGTAATCTGAACCATTCTTTTCTCCTAAATTGACTCGCATGATGTTTAAAATGCATACATGTATGTAATACACAATTGTATTTCTTTAAACAAAATACCAATTTCTTTTAAAAATAAATCATATAATAACTACCCGAAAAAGTCAAAATCTCACAATCTATCCAAATCATTATCTCGTAATAACTATTTACTAACAAAAAATAAAATATACCTGGTACATCTGAAATAATAATTCAATAATTTTTTACATGCTATTATTTAATCTAAATTATACTTTGGATAACCCATCACGAATAGTAGCCTCTACGATTGTTAGATATAAATTGATAGCACGAATAGCATCATCATTTCCGGGAATAATAAAATCAACACCAGCTGGATCAGAATTGGTATCTACAATAGAAAATACTAGAATACCTAAATTATTTGCTTCTTTAATCGCAATATGCTCATGATGAGCATCAACAACAAATAGTGCATCTGGCAGGCCACCCATATCCTTAATCCCACCCAAACTATTTTCTAGCTTAGCTAACTGACCAATACGAATCAAAGCTTCTTTTTTAGTCAATTTCTCAAAGGTGCCATCCTGAGACTGAATTTCTAACTCTTTTAAGCGCTTAATAGACTGACGCACTGTTTTCCAATTAGTCAGCATACCACCCAACCAACGGTGATTAACAAAAAATTGATCACAACTCAAAGCGTGCTTTTTAATAGCTAAATTTGCCGAACGCTTAGTACCAACAAACAGGATTTTACCTTTACGGGCAGAGATCTTTGTAATTTCAGATAAAGCTTCATTAAACATAAGGACAGTTTTTTCAAGATTAATAATATGAACCTTATTGCGGGACCCAAAAATAAACGGTTTCATTTTTGGATTCCAATATCGAGTCTGGTGACCAAAGTGTACGCCTGCTTGAAGCATTTCATGCATAGAAATAGTTTCCATAATTACCCCTATAGAATATATAATACTAAGTATATTATTTTGTAGTTAAAATTATACATGTCCAATAAAAAAACCTATTAGTTTTAAACTAAATAGGCTCTTCAGAATGTCATTAATAAATATCTTCGAGAACACAGAGTGTTCTTTATGCGTAGCTCTCATTATTACATAATTATCACGAAGGATAGATAATGTCTTGTACATATAGTGTAATCTACTATAAAGTTTTTACTCATTACTCCAATATAGGGTGAGTATACTGTTTTTTGATATTTTCACTATATGCTGACACCATGAAACTCTGATCATTATCGAATAAAATATAGTAATTAAGATGTTGTTATCTGTAGTTCCACAATAATTAATAACTGCTTACTTTAAAGATTAGTTATGAGGATATTATTCGATTGCATTAACGTCTATTATATTAATCTAGATGATTTTCATCATAAACCATTCATCGCCTAAATAAAAACATAACATATTTAAAGAATTAAGAAATAAGTTCAGATCTTACGATTCACATAGAACAATTTATACAGTACAATATAAATTCTTTTTATAGTAAGAGGAGTGACTATTAGTATAACTATTATTTAACATAACCATTGTATACACAATTCTGTGCATAACCATGATATAATTATATATAAAACACAACACATATTAAAAGTGTTTATAATCAAATGTAATCTAATTACCACTAAAAGTTTCTTTAGAATTAAAAATAATAGTTAGACATATTTTACAGTAAAAAATAAACAGTACAAGAAATCATTATATCTTAATATATTTATCTCTTAGAATCTATATATCTCTTAGATAAAATAATGTACATCTTAGACAATATAGATGAATTAACTGCTCTAACCAAAATATTCAGAACATGCCACTAAACTAATAATATTACAAAACATTATACTCGAATGTATATTGATACTAACCATGATTTTTTAATCATACAAGATATCAAATAAAAAGACTAATAAATTAATAATAATCACCTCACTCTAAACTATTATGTGTTTTAAAATTAAAGAAGATGATATAAAACAGATGTTTTAATTTATAAAATATATTAATATTCATTTTCGTATATTTATGATTAATTATAAAAAACTAAAAAGATCTCTAATTTTAAACTACTAAGTTAAAAAGATACTACTACATAATATTATAATACCATCTTGCATCAGCAATACTATATTACATTTCATCTTCTTATGAGAAAGTGTCTTCCTTTCTTACTTAATACGGATATATTTATGGCTATTTCAATTAAATCTAGTAAAGAGATCACTAAAATGAGAGAAGCTGGTCGCTTGGCTGCGGAAGTTCTTGAAATGATCAAGAAACATGTTGTTCCTAATGTGAACACAGACACACTAGATCGCTTATGTCATCATTATATTACTAAAAAACAAAATGCTATATCTGCATGTCTAGGTTATCGGGGATACCCAAAATCCGTATGTATCTCTATTAATGACGTGGTGTGTCACGGTATTCCAAGTCAGAATGATATTCTAAAAGATGGTGATATTGTTAATATTGATGTCACAGTACTAAAAAATAACTATCATGGTGATACTTCTGCTATGTTTTTTGTAGGTCAACCAACCGTTCAAGGTGAGAAACTATGTCGTATTACACAAAATAGCCTCTATCTTGCTATACAACTTATCAAACCTGGGATTCGCCTAAGAACTATCGGAATAGAAATTCAAAAATTTATTGAAAAACAAAACTATTCTGTAGTACGAGAATACTGTGGACACGGTATTGGAAAAGGGTTTCATGAAGAACCCCAAATTCTTCATTACGATGCTGATGATGGCGGTATAGTATTAAAAAAGGGCATGACATTTACTATTGAACCCATGATTAATGCTGGAAAGTGCGGTGTCTACACTTTAAAAGATGGATGGACAGTTAAAACTCAAGACTCCAGTTTATCTGCTCAATATGAGCATACTGTTGTAATAACAAATAACGGATGTGAAGTGCTTACACTACGTAAAAATGAAATAATCCCTCAAATATTGACACATGAATAGAGAAATCTCTATTAATTAAAAGCTAACTGATAATTCTAGAAAAACATAATAACCAGTTAAGTTAACATCCTAGATGTCATTACATCTTAATGTAATATATTGAAATACTTAATAAGTTATAATGTTACAATTTTTATAATATAATTTTTATTATACAAAATAATATATCCATGAAAAATAAGTACCAAAATTATAAAAATATAATTATATACTTATATAATATAATACCTATATGGATAGAGCACAAAGTATTTATCATGCTTCTATAATAGATTTAGAATTTTAAAGTAGAATTTTGTATTACTAGTAAAATTTAAAAAAATTGAATATATTTTATCTTTACTAGTAATATTAAATAATAAGATTAAACTAACATCAAAATATTATATATTAATCTATATAGAGCTATTTTAAAAAATAATATAGAATATAAAATGGTTAATCAGAATAAATGATTTTTTTTTATTAAATAGCATTAGAAAATTTTAATGAAATTAAATTCGCTGTACCTGACTAAAGAATATTGCTGACTTTTATTAATAATCAGATTGCTTTTTAAAAAAATTCCATCTCCTTATGATATTACTATACATTACATAGTGTGCTTTAATATAATATTTTAAGCTTATAACTTTATTCAAAATAACTCAATTATTCTCTGCCAATTATCAACAAGAACACTTTTCTGATTTTAAGTTTTTTAGATTATTATAATTAATAAATGAGAAACATTAAAGCTGTCTTAGAACTCTTTAGTAACCATTTTAGTTTGTACAACACTATGGAGTCTGTTGTCTACATTCGATATCAGCAGAGTACCACCAAATCTTAAACCATGAACCATTAAGTATTTTTCTACTAAAAGCCATATAGTTATCATCTAATTGAATAGTGATCTTCTATAATTAATTGTATAATTTTTCTTCTCAGATAAAGAGTAACTGGCGTAATACCTTGATTCATACAAGAGATAGTGATTTATTAATACCATTAGTTAATACAATAGTACTCAAATCACCATACACCAACATAGCATATCTTTGGCGTCATGTACAATCTTAAATTACTTATTAATCTACAAAAATTATACCGATAATAGATTACATACGATCTCTTTATCTGTCTGTATGTGTTTTTTTTTATAACCTTCTCACTCTAGACTTAATCTTTTATCTAAAATGTTATCAAAAATATTATCCATCAAGATTCTCTCTTAAATAAATACTATAGATTCTGAATACCACAAAACCAAAATAAATATTTATATACTACGCTAAAATCTAAAATAAATATAAAAATGTTACTCATTCATCAAAATATATCGGTCATATTTCAGTTATCAATCAATCTAATTTCTTATATCAGAAAGAAACATAAAAAATCTACACCTAATTATAATAAGTTTCT
Source organism: Candidatus Erwinia haradaeae (assembly GCF_900698985.1). Classification (GTDB taxonomy): domain Bacteria; phylum Pseudomonadota; class Gammaproteobacteria; order Enterobacterales; family Enterobacteriaceae; genus Erwinia_E; species Erwinia_E haradaeae_B. The sequence goes on along the minus strand of NZ_LR217730.1, from coordinate 306,889 downwards.
TAACCCTATATATAAACCTATATTATAAATCTTTAACTATTTTATATATAATAGAGATAAGTATATATTAGATTTTCTATTATAGAATCTTTTCTACCATAATTTTACAATGAATATTATTTTTATGGTAAATACAATATATAATCATTTTTTTCTAATATGTTACGTATCAAAAAAAATTATTTTCATGTATATGAAAATAATTTACTATACAAATTAGAATCAAGACAATTATTAACGATCCTGACTAAATAAGTCATCTAATTTATTATATGATACATAACTCTTAGAATAAATATCTATTATCAATAATACTGATACTATATATATTCTAATAAGTGATAAAGTTACTCTACAATGTGGTAATATCAATAAATCAATTATTATGTGTTTTCAATTAAAGCAATAACTTGTCTAAGACCAGATAAAATATTATAGTATGGTGTCACAATGAAAAATAGAATGTTAATTCTATCCATTTACTATAAAGTGCCTATATTTTTATATAATATCATAAATATAGAAATATTTTTATTATTAATACTTAGACGCAATTCATAACAATAAAATAGAGTAACTTTTAAAAAAATACTATATAATACATGGCATTAATTAAATAGATATTATTCATAATAGTAATAAATATTGCTACCTCTTACTTAATTAAATAGAAGATGCAATATACTATACTTTTGTTAATAATTTAACTGAGATGTGATTTTAGTCTCAGTTCATATTGTATTTGATATTATTATTCTTATTTATCAAAATAGTATATGAATTTACGTTAAGATTTATTCTGTATTTTAATATTAGATACTTTTAGACACATAAACTTTTTTTGTTAAGTAGATCAGATAATAGAAACCTATACAGTATAAATCTTACATAATAGATCATTAAAAAGCACTATATCTATAGTATAGTGATAAAATTAATGATCTAATGATTATTAATTTTATAAAATAATCGAAAATAATATCAACTATCCAATACTTACCAAAAATGATCGTGAGCTACAGCAATCAACATGCACAACATATACATCAACCTCTCACTATATAGCCACTCTTACTCTAATTTAAATAACAATTCATAATTACAATAAATAATAAACATATTCTATTTTTATTTTGATACTTTAAGGAATCTGTCAATATTAATATATGTAGTATGTATAATATGCACATAAATAATCTACAAGTATCCACTAATAGAGTCATGTTTAATATGTATATTATTTATCATAATTATATTTCGTACAAATCCTAGATAAATATATGCTTATAGCTAAACTAGAAAAAATTGGAGAACAAAAAAATATAACCAGAATCTATATGCGCATCTAATATTTTCTTATATTTTTCTCAATATATCCACACAACCAATAATCATAGATATGTAGGGTAGGAGGATCAATGTGTCGTAATCGCATTTCTGCAATTTTTTTAGATAGAGATGGTACTATTAATCTAGATTATGGATATGTCTCCACAATCGAGACTTTTACATTTATCGATGGCGTCATCGATGCAATGAGCGAACTAATGAATATGGGGTTTGCTCTAATATTAATTACAAATCAATCCGGTATTGCACGCGGTCTTTTTAACATAAGTCAATTCATCGCCCTAACTAAATGGATGGAGAGATTTCTTGCAGATAGAAATGTCAGATTGCATGGTATCTATTTTTGCCCTCATTATCCCTCGAGCTTAATGCACTTATGGCGTCAGTTGTGTAACTGCCGTAAGCCAAAACCAGGTATGTTGCTTTCTGCCCAAAAAGAGTTCAATATTAACATGTCAGCTTCCTATATGATTGGTGATACAATTGAAGATATGCAAGCAGCAAAATCAGCAGGTGTTGGAAACAAAATACTCGTACGTAGCGGTAGACGACTTGAATCTTCATATACAGATAGCGCTGATTGGGTATTAGATAGTCTCAAAGACTTACCAAAATATATCCAGAAAGCTTGAATTATGATTAATTTATTTATGCTATATAATACTAAAATTCTATCATAATAGATTAAGTATTACTTGACAACCTGCTGTTATCATTAACTTTTCAACATATCTAATGTATAATTTTAAACTTCAAATCACCTATATACCATATATAAACTAGTAGTATATTTTTTATACCATCCAGGAGCATGTTTTAAAAAAAAATCGCACATACCTGTAAATTCAAGTGAAATAAAAAAACAAACACGTACTTCTATAAATAAATTACCTTAGTAAACGAATACGTATTTATATAAATATAATTCTTATGGACACTGAAGTAAGTCTTCTTTTTTGATTGCATATAATACAGTCAAGTATATCTCTATTAATTATAGCTGATTTATATTCTATTTAAAAATATTCTAAAATTAACTGGATAATTCTAAATAAACATCTTATTCTTAAATAAAAAAAGATATGAGGATGGATTGACTTAATGAAGAAGAATTAATATTGGAACCGACCATTAATTATAAATGACAAGAATCTTTTAATATTAAAAATTGATATTTCTCACTAATAATACTGAGCAGTAATTAAGTAAAATATCTAAAAATTAATATCCATTATAGATTATAAGTTATGATAACATATTAATAATTCTTTATACCATTTATAAAAAATTATTAATATTACATAAATCTTCTCACTATACAATCGCTTTATATATTTATATTAAAAAGTCTACTTTAAATAAAAAACACATTTAAAGGGGAAATATACATAAAATAAGAATCACACATAAATTACTCTGATACTAAATAGGGACCCGAAATTAGATTAAAGTGTCCCACCTATCTCAATATTTAACATGTATCACATATAGCAAATAAACACCTATTTTAGAAGGACTATAATGGTATTGAATACTATTTAAATACAGCCATCATAGGTAATATGATTTATTGTATATGGACTGGAAATGAATCTAGGTGCCACCTTACTTGTTATATTCTTTTAGAGATTTTCTATGGAATTAACAGAAGTTAGATATCCAATTTCATACCAAGTTATTAATGAACAATATTATACAAATATTAAAGATCACCTAATGAGATGATCATATAAAAGTTTTTATTATTTAACTAAGCTGATTATAAATGAAAACCTTAGGATTAATTGGATGGAGAGGTATGGTAGGTTCTGTATTAATGCAGAGAATGGATGAAGAAGGTGATTTTAATATAGTACATCCTATTTTTTTTTCCACTTCCAGATATGGTCAAATTGCACCGATATTACATGGAAAACCAATGGGAATTTTGCAAAATGCATTTGATATTAACGCATTACAGGATCTTGATATCATCATAACTTGCCAAGGTGTAGAATATACTAAATGTATATATCATAAACTTCGTAATACAGGTTGGCCTGGTTATTGGATTGACGCGTCATCTACCTTGCGTATGAAGGATGATGCAATAATAATTCTTGATCCAGTAAATTCTCAGGTTATTTATGATGGTTTAAGCAAAGGGATAAAAACTTTTGTAGGCAGTAATTGTACTGTAAGCTTAATGTTAATGTCGCTAGGTGGTTTATTTACTAATGATTTAGTGGAATGGGTCTCTGTAGCGACCTATCAAGCGGCCTCTGGTGGTGGCTCACGTCATATGCGTGAACTATTGACTCAGATGGGTATAATCCATCATCATGTCAAGAAAGAACTAAAAAACCCAGCATCTAGTATTTTAGACATTGAGCGTAAAGTTACTGGAATAACAAAAAGTGGCCTCCCTACAGATAGCTTTACCGTACCACTCGCAGGCAATTTAATCCCATGCATTGATCAGCATTTGTATAACGGTCAAACACTTGAGGAATGGAAGGGGCAAGCCGAGACAAATAAGATTTTAAAAACTACCCATATTATTCCAATAGACGGTATATGCGTAAGAATTGGCGCATTACGCTGTCATAGTCAAGCGCTAACTCTAAAATTAAAAAAAAATATCCCCTTATTAGATATTGAACAATATATACTAGAGCATAACTCATGGGTTAAAATAATACCAAATGATCGAGAGATGACTCTGCGTCAATTAACACCCGTTATGGTATCAGGTACATTAGATATCCCTATTGGTCGATTACGTAAACTAAATATAGGACCAAAATATATCTCTGCCTTTACTGTTGGTGATCAACTATTATGGGGTGCAGCTGAACCACTACGCCGCATGCTTCGTTTACTACTAAGCTAAAGAATTAAAGATAATTTTGTCTTATTATTAATAATTTTTATTTTTATGCAGACAATATAATAAGACTTTTATGTTTCGATAAATATAAATATATTATATTATTGATATAATATTAAAGATTGGCTTTATTTAAAGAGTACATATAGCAGATTAGACTAGCTAATATTTATTACATTAGACACATAAAAACCTTCCACATAATTATTGATGATATTCAACGGTTAAGGGTTTGAATTTATAGGTGATGCACAAATCTATACAAAAAACACGCCAATTAAAAAAGATTTAATTGATGATTTTATGAATTAACCACCTAATATAATAGTATTTATGTATCATAGAATTCTTTTCGTTCTAAATTATAGAAAAAACATATTTAACTATGTAGTGCTATTAAACCAAGTGATTTGTAAACTTAAAGATAGATTTCGTATACACAATCATCTTACTTAAGATTATTGTCTTATGGTATCTAGAGTCATATTAACTAAAGCTATCAATATTAATAACTTTAATGATCCATTTGTGTGACAAAGAAACTCAGGTCATTGATAGTAATATTCTTTGCATTATAAAGGTAAAGTTTAAATCTGTACACCTAATGAATATTTAAAACTAGACGATTTCTGTTTTAATTCATAACTACTAATAAGGTTAGTATGCTTGATCTCAACCTACTCCGCCAAGAACCAGACTTCATTGCTAAAAAACTATCAAGACGAGGTTATAGTTTAGATATAAAAAAACTACAGACATATGAGGAGCAGCGGAAATCACTACAAATTTCAAAAGAAAACTTACAAGCAAAACGTAATGTATATTCCAAATCTATCGGGCAAGCTAAAGAACAAGGAGAAGAAATTAAATGGTTATGTGAAGCGGTTAAACTACTCTCTAAACAAATTAACCAACTTAAAGAAGAATTAGATTTAATCTATACTAAAATAAATACTATGTTAGCATCCATTCCAAATATCCCCGATGAAGATGTACCTATTGGGAAAAATGAAAGTAATAATCAGGAAATAAGCCGATGGAAACAACCTAGAGAGTTTACTTTTAACATACGTGATCATGTTGAGTTAGGTGAACGTTCTGCAGGATTAGATTTTAGGGCTGGAGCCAAACTCACAGGTTCTCGTTTTGTCGTAATGAAAGGTCAAATAGCGCTAATGCATCGCGCACTTAGTCAGTTTATGCTCAATGTTCATACACAACAGCATGGGTACCAGGAAGTATATGTACCATATATAGTGAATAATATTAGTTTATACAGTACTGGTCAGTTACCAAAATTTACTCAAGAACTATTTTATGTCGATTCTTTAGATTCTGTGTTTTCTAATAAACATTACGCTCTGATTCCAACAGCCGAGGTATCACTAACTAACCTTATACGCGATGAAATTCTCGAGGAAACCGCTCTTCCATTAAAGCTAACATCACACACACCTTGTTTTAGATCTGAAGCTGGAACGTATGGTCGTGATGCACGAGGACTAATACGCATGCACCAATTTGATAAAGTTGAAATAGTACAGATCACTCGTCCACAAGATTCTAAAAATGCTTTAGAAGAAATAATCCAGCATGCTGAAACAGTTCTACAGCTTTTAGATATACCATATCGCACTATGTTACTATGTACTGGTGATATGAGTTTTAGCGCACAAAAAGCTTATGATCTAGAAGTCTGGTTACCTGCTCAACACAATTATCGAGAAATATCCTCTTGCTCAAATATGGGAGATTTTCAGGCTCGTCGCATGAAAGCACGCTGGCGCCCTGCAGGTAGTAAAAAAACTCATTTTGTTCATACACTAAATGGTTCTGGATTAGCCGTAGGCCGAACTCTTATAGCAGTTCTTGAAAATTATCAACAAGCTGATGGCCGTATTACAGTCCCAGAAGTGTTAAGACCATACATGCATGGCACATCTGTAATAGGATAAAACAAAAAATTGTATTATTACCTAATGGTAGCAATCATCATGACAAACAAAAATTTTAATAGAAAATCTCATTTACAAACTCATAATAGTATTATATAAACGAAATTAGTATAATGAATAAATTAAAATCTTATTTTCTATATTTTTATATTATTAATATAATATCATAATTAGCACCGCATACAATAGAGTGCGATAATATTAATGACTGCTTTTGTAATAAAGATGATCACATGCCTTCTTAAAACTTACTACACTTTAAGATAAGAAGATTTATTAACTACATACTTATCTAAATTGGTATATTATAGATAATTATATATCTATGTAATTTTGTTAGGATTAACATTAAACTGTAAGTATTAAAATCTTATAAATAAAATAAAGTCTTTATTGAACTTCACATGATTTAAGTTTTTTATTTTTTTTATAGCTGTCAACTGATCTAATGATACACCCAGTTAGATCTAGACACCAGTGTGATTATCATGAACAAATGGCTCAGTGTACCCTTCATGCATATTAAAGTGATCAAATCCTTTAAGACATATCTTAACTAGTTTTTTATTTTTTAAAAAAGTAAACCCATGTTCTTTTGGAAACACTTTTCCAATGCAGGTATATGACACTCCGTGAGGTCCTAGTGCAATTTCTAAGCTAGCACGATTAATCTCTGGAACAGTAAAGCATAACTCATAATCTTCTCCACTACTTAATGCCCAGCGTAAAGCCTGTTGTGCTGAAAAGTTTTGTCTAATTACTGAAGATATTGGTAATGCATCAAGATTAAGTTGAGCGCCACAGGAGCTAGCATTTAAAATATGACCTAAATCTGCAATCAAGCCGTCTGATAGGTCAATAGCAGAACTAGCTACATCGCGTAATGATTTTCCCTGAGGAACTCTAGGTATAGGCCTTAAATGGCGCTGAATTAGCGCTTCACGAGATACCTGATCATGAATATTTATTTTATGTCGCAGCAATTGAAAACCCGCGATACTATCACCTAAAGTACCAGTTACATAAATCCAGTCACCAACACACGCACCACTTCGTTTTAGTGCTAAACCTTGCGGAACTGTTCCATGAATACCTAATGTCATGCTTAGCGGTCCGCGAGTTATATCCCCACCAATAAGCTGCATCTGATAGTAATCTAAAAGATTAAACAAACTATCACTGAAAGCTTGTAACCAATGATTGTTAACTTTTGGTAATGTTAAGGACAGTGTTAACCATGCAGGATCTGCGCCTATTGCAGCCAAATCACTAAGATTTACAGCTAACGCTTTATAAGCAAGATCAGCTGGATGAGTATCACGTAAAAAATGCACACCTTCCACTAAAGTATCAGTGCTAATAGCTAATGTTGTTTTGTCAGACATATTCACTAACGCACAATCATCACCAATACCTTTTTCTACATCATGTCGAGAGCATAATCCACGACCAAAATAACGTGAGATCAGTTCAAATTCACCACATGCCATAGTTATATCCCAAAACTTCAATCACTATAATTATTATAATCCATAAAGATTATTTACGGTTCGGTCGAATCTGTAAAGCAATTTTATCCAAGACACCATTAATAAACTTATGACTATCTTTAGAGCCAAATACTTTTGCTAACTCTATTCCCTCATTGATTGCTACTTTATAGGGCACATCTAAACGCTCCTTTAATTCAAATAGAGCGATACGTAAGATAGCCTTTTCTATATGACCGAGATCTTTAATATGACGGGAAAGATATGGTTCCATTAATTTATCAAGATAGCCGACATATATAGCAATCCCACTAAGAATTTCTCGAAAATAACTAATGTCAACATTATGAGTATCTTGTTCTAGTATAAAGTAGTTAACAATATCTACAATATTGTTTTTAGAAATTTGCCAAGCATACAATGCCTGTACCGCACACTCTCGAGCGCGACGACGAGAAGAAGAATTCATGAAGGAACCTCTACATGGGGGCTATTCTCTAATAACTTTTAAGATATTAATCATTTCTAAAGCGGTAAGAGCAGCTTCAGCCCCTTTATTACCCCTTTTTACTCCAGCTCGATTGATTGCTTGCTCAATATTTTTCGTCGTTAAAACACCAAAAGATACTGGGATATTGCTATGCATAGAGATATTGGCCAAACCAGAACTAGCCTCTCCTGCTATAATCCCAAAATGAGGAGTGCTACCTTGAATTACGGCTCCTAAGGCTATAACTGCATCATATTTTTCAGTTTTTGCTAATAATTTGACCACTAATGGAAGCTCATAAGCACCCGGAACCCATATAACTGTAATATTATCATCTTTCACTTGACCAATACGTTTCAGTACATCAATCGCCCCACTGAGCAAGCATTCACTAATAAAGTTATTAAAACGTGCCACAACTAAGACAACACGCGAATCTGGAGCAGTAGTAGTAGCTTCAATCAAGTTCATAATATTTCTTCCAAGTTATGTGACACACTAATAGGAAAAAATAATAGCACACTTATAAAAAAACCGCTTTATTTTACGTATAAATAATATTAGGTGGTTGTAAAGTAAGCCTAACATCTGGACCTATTGACATAATATCAGTAAAAGTTAAAACAAAAATATCATTCAATGTTTCTATTCCTGATATCTGACATAATCCACGACCAGTATGTCCTATTAATTTAGGCGCAAAATAAATAATTAATTCATCAACTACTTTTGCTTTTAACAAGGCACCAGAAAACTGTGAGCCTGCTTCTACTAAAATGGAATTAATTTCTTTTTGTCCAAACAAGACCAACATAGAGGCTAAATCAAGATGACCATTCTGATAAGGTATGTTGAATTGCTGTACATTATCTGGCCATTGATTTCTGTCACATGTATATCTCATTAACCAAATTTCACCAGGCTGATTAATTACTTTATGCGTTGGGGTAATACGATTTTGGCTATCTATAATTATACGTATAGGCTGCCTCAAAAGATCTTCTGGATATATCTCCTTAATAGAATCATCTAACTGATTATAACGCACGGTTAAAGATGGATTATCTGCTAGTATGGTTGCGCTAGTGCTAAGAATAGCTGAACTTTGTGCCCGTAGTCTTTGCACGTCTCTTCTTGCCTCTATAGAAGTAATCCACTGACTTTCTCCATTAGGCATAGCCGTTTTTCCATCTAAAGAAGAACCTATCTTCAACTGTATCCAGGGCAAACCACTACGCATGCGCTTCAGAAAACCGCAATTTAGTGCTTCTGATGCAGACATCATTAATCCATGGTTAACCTCAATTCCTGCTTTTTTTAAACACTCTACCCCACGACCAGCCACTTGAGGATTAGGATCTTTCATAGCTATAAAAACATACCTAACCCCAGCAGCAATCAGTGCATCACAACACGGTGGTGTTCGCCCATAATAACTGCACGGTTCTAATGTAATATAAGCAGTAGATCCTCGTGATTTCTCACCTGCCATGCGTAATGCACAAATTTCTGCATGTGATTCGCCAGCTCTTAAATGATAACCTTCACCTACAATATGACCATCACGCACCAGTACGCATCCAACGTTAGGATTAGGAGAAGTAGTAAACCGACCGCGATAGGCCAATTCTAGCGCGCGAGCCATATAAAATTGATTGCTCATTTTACACATCCTAAAACTAACATTGCATTACTGATAAGATATATACTTAATTAATATAAAAATTCTGTTAAATTAAATAACTAATATTATTTACTTGTTTAATCTAATTTATAACTAATCACGATTCCATTAATACATAACATAATATAAAGAGCGAGCCTTTTTACAAAAATAAATACTAAAAACCATCTCAGTAAATAGAAGTTGATTAATCTTTAGTAACATTGAAAAAACTTAACCACCTTTGACAATAAAAAAGCTGATATATTTCTAGTATTTATCTCTAGTAATTTCAATAATACTTATCTACTATATCACTATAATTTTTTAGAATAATTTTTATATCAATATAACAAAAATATCATTGTTTATAAAAAATAATAGATCTCACTCTAAAATCTATCTGTTAGTATTCTGAATTTATTGAATCAATAAGATACCATCATGAAATAATTTTTATATATTAAAAGGTTCATTCAACACTATTAAATATTATCTCAGTATAATTACTTCTTAATAATTACATCATTAAAATAAATAAATCATAGAACAGATAAATATTGCAACTAACAACTAAAATAATATATCTTGTAAATATATAAAATTTATATTTAATATATTTATATTAAATATAAAGCTTATAAAATTCCATAAGATAAGAACCATCACCTATACTTTAATAAATAGACAAGTATAATTAATAGTGATTACTAATTAAATACTAATAATTATGTAAAAACAATTAAATATTACATATTTATTCTTAGATTAAAAATATTTAATCTATCTTTAAATAAATAAAAAAGGCAATTGCATCTAAAGTAAAATAAATATAAATATGTACTGTTCTCAACTAATAATTGAAAATGTTTTTTATACAGCCTATTAGTTCATATAACTATAATAGCTTCAAATAATAATTTCATTAACCATAGAAAACATTCTAGCATGTATAATATATCTATTGATTATAGCTAATATTATTATATGTTTTTATAAACACCTCTAAACAGTCAGTAGATATTATATGTAATATTTTACTATATTTTGTTAATTAATTTTTAATATATTATATATATCATATATTATGTGTAAAAATTTCTATCAGTGCTTTATCTTGTCATACTAAAATAAAATTTTAAGCATGATAAAAATATCAGATATTCATAACACTAGATATAATCTAAATACTGAAAAATAAATATCAAAATACTCTCTATGCATAGAGAGTATTTTAAATAAAATAATTATCTAATTAATATGTGTTGCAATAGAAATAAGTTAATTATATTTGCATATTATATGAAAAAAATAAAACGTTAAAATAGGCAGAATGTGTTATCAAAAAATCTAAATCATATAATCAAACTTTCTTTTCTATATGAAGCAATCACAAATTAAACACTTTAGAAAAATTTTATAAAAATTATATATCTATTAAATCTAATAGAAAAAATGTTTTTATTATGCTAGTAAAATTTAAAAAATACTATGCTATATACATGTTTAATATAGAAATTTAAACACATACTCTTAAGACTCGTTTCTTTACTCTATAATGATTACCATAAAAATTCGCTCCTCATTATACTTTATGCCCAACATGCAAAGTAAAATACTCATAATATTTATGTTATTTTATAAAACTCCTTATACCATTTTACAAAGCGACATACACCCTCTTGTATTTCAGTATACGGTTGATACCCAATTATTTTAACTAAGTCACTAATATCGGCACTAGTGGAAATCATGTCACCAGGCTGTACAGGTAACATATTTTTTTTTGCTACTATACCTAATTCGTCTTCTAATGCCTTAATATAGGTCATCAATGCATGTGGACGATTATTACCAATATTAAAAAGTTGATACGCTGCTGAGCTACTAGCAATATTACCTCCTTCTGCTGTCCAATCTGAATTAACCGTAGGAATAATATTATGTAACACCATAATAGCTTGAACTATATCATCAATATAAGTAAAATCGCGTTGCATTTTCCCATAATTATATATATTAATAGATTGACCAGATAAAATAGCTCGTGTAAATTTAAATAATGCCATATCTTGACGACCCCAGGGTCCATATGCAGTAAAAAAACGTAAACCAGTAGTTGGAATCCCGTATAAATGAGAATAAGTGTGAGACATTAGCTCATTAGATTTTTTAGTAGCAGCATAGATAGAAACTGGATGAGTTGTATCATCATCTACAGAAAATGGCATCTTACGATTTAAACCATATACTGAACTAGAAGACGCATATAAAAAATGCTCTACGTTATTGTGACGACAGCATTCTAAAATATTTAAATGACCAACAAGATTTGAATTAGCATAAGCGATAGGATTTTTCACAGAATAACGTACTCCCGTCTGAGCAGCTAAATGTATGACACGCTGCACAGCGTTAGATTGGAATACATCAATTACTTCTGCATAATCAGAAATATCCACTTTGCGAAAAGAAAAACTCATATAATCAGCGTTAATTTTTAAACGGGCTATTTTTAAATTTATATCTTGATGATAATTATTTAAATTATCTAACCCAATCACCTCATGACCAGCCTTAAGAAGACTCTGCGCTACATGAAAACCAATAAATCCTGCTACGCCAGTAACTAAAAATTTCACATCATCCTCCTAAATATAAATTTAAAAAGATACTCTAGAAGTCATGATATCCTCATAACTATTCTAATTGTTCTCTCATAAATAAAATTTAATACATTGTGCAATACTGCCTCTATTACTATTACATTATTAAAAATTTACAATTTTTTATAAAAAATTTTTAAACTTTTAAAAGTAGATTTTTAATAAGAAGAAAATTCTTATATTAATTATCTATCTACAACAAAACGCTCAATAGTTATGCGTATATCTTGAGGTACTAAGTTCGAGAGAATTTTATAGATATTCTTAAAGTATATATCCTGCGCATACTGAAGATCCTTAGACTCTTGCATATAACCTTTATTACGTATCGTAAAGATTAAAGTATTTAACATTGTCTTATCAAAAAACTCTAAAACATGAGTTCCATATAAAACAGATAAACGCTGTGCTATAATATAACTTTTGTCTGAGATCATTTTTCGAGTAATTGTTGGATTAGCAATCAAGATTGCAAAAATAATAGTATAACGTTGTAGTGCTTCTTGTGCACCTGCCGCTAAAAGTTGCAGTATATAAAAAAAATCTTCCTTTAGAGAAATGTAGTTTTTTTCTTTTTTTAATAGTCCTTGACGTTCCATCTCAGATACTAATGAATCTAGCAATCCAGACAACTCATCCTGTGACCAATGTAAGAACAACTCATGTTCAAGGATCGGATAAATCATGCTAACTTGATAATGCAACTCAATAAAATCTACTTTACGGTTCTTAATTAAGACAGTAGAAATTAATGCTGGTATTATGAACATATGATGAATGTTATTACGATAATAAAGTAAAGATTTTATCTTATTTTTTGGTAAGGTAACAATATCATCAATGGAATTCTGATTGACCTCAAACTGATTCATACTTAATGCATGTTCTAAAAGCTTTTCAGCGGCCATGTTAGGCACTGTCGCATCAGGAGAATATGGTACGTTGCGTAAAAGTTGCAAATAACAATCAATCTGTTGAATAAGTTGTTTACGCGGAAGAGCATATTGATCTGAACCTATTAAAGCCATTACACAGAGATTAGTAGCATTTATTGCTGCGGCATTATTAATTCTTATCATGATATGTTTTGCAATATCATGCGCAGCTGAAGTTAACCAGACTGGATGCTTTGTTTTGATTGGGTCAATAGACTTCCGCCATTCTGGTATTCTCTTATCTAGATACTTTGTTAAAGAAAAAGGCTCTCCAAAGTTAACATAACTTTGACCAAGATTACGTAAATTTTTTAATCCACGTAATATAGAAAACAATCCTTCTTTTTCTTTAATAGCCCCCGCTAATTCATTTGAATAAGATTCAACTTCTATGACATGTTCGTAACCAATATAAATTGGTATAATAGTAATAACACGTTGATTTTCACGTAACATTGCTTGTAAAGTCATTAAAAGAATACCAGTTTTTGGAGGTCTCAGATATCCGGTACGTGAACGTCCGCCTTCAATAAAATATTCTACCGGATAACCATGAGAAAATAACTCACTTACGTATTCACGAACAACTGTCGAATATAGTTTATTACCATTAAAGGTTCTACGAATAAAAAAGGCACCCAAATAACGAAATATTTTTCCAATAGGCCAAAAATTTAAGTTAATACCAGCAGCAATATAAGGTAAAGTTAGCCCCTGATGATAAAGGATATATGAAATTAACAAATAATCCATATGACTTCTATGACAAGGTAAATATACAATTGCGTGCTCTTTATAAGCTATATCTAGTATACGCCGACCTCCTCTGACATTGATATCTTGATAAAGTTTACCTAAACTCCACCTCATAATGCGATCCGTAAGATAAATCGCTACATAAGAAAAGTTCGCAGAAATTTCTTTTATTAACGCAATAGTATTTTTTTGTGCTTGCTGATGAGAAATACGTTTACTGCTTGCTTCTTCTGCTATTGCTTTTTTAATAACTTGAGACTGCAACAGTGTTACTAATAAGTTACTAGATGTTGACATTTGTAAACCAATTGCCACAAGACACTGACGAATAAAATGTATGCGCGCTGCACGAATAAGCTTTGCAGAAAATTTCTTATTAAATCTGTATTGAGCGTGTATATCACGTATTGATATCATCGATGAAAAATATATAAAACTGTCACGACCAAAAAAAAATACTTTTAATAATTTATTAATTTTACTAAACCACTTATAATTTATTATTTTATTTTTATCATAACGATTCTTACCAAGAGGCCGTCCAAAAATTATTGATACAAGAACAATGTGCACATTTAACTTAGAATCACGCTGATGCAATTCTAATATAAACTCCAGTAATTCTACCAACTTTAAATTATACATCATTGCAGAGCGAAAATTGACACTATCCTGAAGAAATACGTAATGAGGAAATGGATTACCAGCAATCTTTATCGGTGATAATGGATCAGATAGACCTACTTTTCGACAATAATTTTGTAATGTTATTAGGTCAAGTTTTGATTTATTAGGAAGGATATATATGATATTATTTTTTTTATCAAAATTTAAGATAGATTTTAAATTAGCTGAAATAATCCGACTTTGAACAAATATTTTAATAAGAATCTTCAATAAACAATTATCTATTATACCACCAATCAACATAGATCCAACCAAAACGTTTTGAGCGAGTAAATGCGATACTACACAACTAATATTTTTATGTTAATACTTTAGTCCCATATCTAATCCATAAACTCTATAATAACTGAATTATCTTTCATATTATTAAAGTTAATGTATCGTATTGTAGTTAGTGCATATGCTATCTGATGTAATCTCTCAATACGATAATTATTTCTTGTAAAAAAAACCAAGTCAGTTTATCTGCTAACATAGAATAAAAAAATGCATTATAATCTATAACGCCTTATGATCAGTCATTATAAACATTGCTACCATTATAAAATTATTAAAATTAAAGAGAGCTTATAATTATATTATTAATTTTATACTAATATGATACTGTTACTTAAGAATAATATATAAACTTCTTATTTAGAATATAGATTATAATATACTATAAAATGTTGCTACTAATTAAGTAAGAACAGTAGTAGAAAATATGCTATTTTTTTGTACGAATACCTCTTTCCAATAAAAATTAATATTATATCGATCTGAGTATTATTTTCGAAAGTTTATTTCAAAATGATAACTATATTATAATCTGATATAGATTGCTTTAAAAATACCAAATAAAGTCAATGTACCATACTATACTGCATTTATAATTTATTCTATAAAGTGAGTATTATAGAATAATCCACTAAAACTTAAAAAATGTTATTTTTTTTTCTTAAAGGTATGACTACATTACCCTAATGCACAATATACAGAATATCATTTATTATAAATACTACTATAATTCATCTATCAAGATCTTTTTGTAGCTTTTTAGATATCTTAACAATATTAAAAAATCCTCTTCATAATATTATTTTACTAAACTTTTTCTTTTTCAAAATATCTAGATTACGATAATTATACATCTTAATCAATCAATAGTTTTAAAAATATTGCTTATTATTTAAGTCATCTGAAGGCAATTATTATTAGAATTAAACGGTAATTATGTAAGTTTATTATGTATGTAATTAAATATTGCTATCTTTTCTTAAACGATCTCCTAAAAAAGCTCCATTTCTTTATATTTCATAAATAGAAAATTTTATATCTATAAATATAATATATAAAATATATTATCATTCTAATCGTTGCATAACAAGTTGAATAGAAATTAAATAATCAGTTTCATACTCATATAAATAGTCTAAATTTATAAAATTTAAATGAATATTTAAATAAGAAATAAAAAAATAGAATAATCACAAGATAATATCTTAAAATAGAAAAAAATAAAAAATTTGTAATATTTTCTAACTAAATTCAGTTATGTCTTAAGAAAAGATATAAAATATCTGAGTTTTATTTTAGTCTAAACAAAAACAATAAATATACAGTCTACATAATTTTACTGTATAAACCTCACTAAATTAATAAATCTCTCTTCTCAATATCATTATATAAGAATTACATTTATTGAGTATTATAAATACTAACCAAATTAGTTAACTAGATACGCACCTTAATAAGACAATACATAATAAGAAAAAAAACAAAATATATATTACAGTAATTGACTAATAAAAATAAACTAGGAATTATGTCATGAGTACATAAAATAATTTATTTTTTATAAAAAACAGAGTAAGCAAACTAATAGACTTATAAGAAATTCTTTACTACCAATTAAGTACCGATTAACTTAACAATACACTCCAGATAACGATAGACTTTAAGAATAAATTTCATAATGTATTATCATTAAGATCAAAATATCTTTTATATAAAGATAAACATTTAACGTTATATAATACATTTTATTCCATACATAAACATAAAATAAATATAAAAAATATTAATGTTATATTGAGCACTCGCAGTGATAGTACATTAACTGAATAAAATATCACTAATATTTATACTATATGTTATTTTTATAATAATATATAAATAAATAAGATAAAATATTTATTCAAAAAGCTCTTATTAAAAAAGATTTTTTTAAATTTTATATATATTTTAAAATAAAAATTTATATTATTATTACCATGATAATACTATATATATTTGATTACCTATTGTTATTTATAATAATAAAAAGATGCAGTAATCATTATCTTTTATAAAACGTTTCTTTATTGAGAATACTTATAAAGTTAAATGGATTTGTCTGAATATACAAATAAATAAAATATTTGTAAAAAAATAAAATACTCTGATGTTTTTCTAAAAGAGGAACGCTAATTTATTTAAAAGTAATCAAGTAAAGCTTATACTTGCAAAATTTATAAAACATTAAAATATCTAAACTAAAATTCTCTTAATGAAATTATATTTTATATCAACTATAAAATATAATCTTTAAGAGAAGATCACTACTAAAAATCACACTTATATACATTGTGCCAATTTTATAACAATTATATTAATAAATTTTTATCTCTAAAAAACCTTTTGATTACTTTTAAGATAAAATCTTATAAAAATTCCCCGATGGAGTAACACGAAAGCGATTATGACAAAATAATAACAATGGGTCATCTAATGTACTATCGCTATAACCACTCTCAAGTTTTAAAGGCTGACCAATTCTCTCAGTTAATTGAGCTACTTTTTCACGCCCAACACATCGCATTGATAACACTCTTCCTCCATAAGCCCGAACCATCTGACTAGCAATTAATTGAATGTGTGGAAAAAAATCAACATTGCAATATATTCGCTCTACTAATACTTGAGGTGAGCCAGTAATTAACCACACATCAGTGTCTTTACAGCTAATATACTCAACAAGTCGCTGATGTATTTTTAAAAAAGGTGTTTGTCGCTGCAAAAACCAATTAGTAAACTCTTCTTCTCGTTGTAACAGTAAAGATTCACTACGTCCGACAGTTATTGACCATAAAAGCAAACTCATTGGCCAACAAGAGGTACGACCATATATTATTAGCCCTAACCCAATTAATGGCAGTACTATTAAAAATGGGAGAATATTTAATAAATTCCGCCATAGCAACCAATATATAAAAGAACGAAAAATATCCTCTTGATGTAGTGTACCATCAAGGTCAAAAAATATTATACGTCTTCCATGGAAGGTTATCACAAACTTTATCCCAAAACTATATGAAACCTATGAGGGTTTTATAAAAACAACTCTTCAAAAAGAAAGAATTTTTAAGTAATTAAAATACTCTGCAAAAAAAATCTTTTTAGAATCTTTTGAATAAAATAAATTAGGCAGATCATTTTTCAAAATAAAAAAATAATATTATACATTACAAAATACGTATACTGATAATTATTAAAATAATATATTACTATCATTTTATAAAAATCAATTAAAATCTTCCACCTAAAATAAAACAGATAGTTAATATTTACTGTATTAATATAGGTCATAAGTAAATTATTTATATAAAAAATATATGTTTTTATATTCTCTTTTATAAATAAAAAACATACTACTTATATTCAAAATGCATAGCAATAAATATTACAAAATGTTTACTAAACATTAGATGCATCTGGATTAATCTTTAATAGAACTATTATATTTTTTTGCAGTTTTTTTAATTAACTTTTGCAATTCACCTTTTTGAAACATCTCAAGGATAATATCACACCCACCGCATAAATCACCATCAATCCACAATTGTGGAAAGGTTGGCCAATTGGCATATTTTGGCATTTCAGAACGGATCTCTGGATTCTTTAATATATCTATGTAAGCAAAACGCTCACCGCAAGCCGTAATAGCCTGTACGGCCTGAGCTGAAAAACCACAACTAGGTGACTCAGGAGAACCTTTCATATATAGTATAATAGGGTTTTCTATAATTTGACGTTGAATCTTTTCCAATACACTCATAAGTTTTGCCTTTAAGTTACACTACATACTGGATTTATTAACAGTAGATTTAATATCTAAAAATCTCTTTTATATTCAAATAATGCTTCATTATATTTTACCATAAACAAATCTATAAGTAATTATATAATTAGATCTTAATCATAATTACAATATTATCTTCTAGATAAAATACAAAAAAACAGTATGAATGAGATTATACTTGACAATCATATTCTATACAAACTTCAAAGTATTAGACACTAGACGAATAAGACAGCTAGTATTACTATACTAAGATTACATGTAACCTTTCTCTGATATGTGTATTTAATCATTATTAAGGTATGAAAGATTTGGAAAAAACTTAATGTCTACTGGTCACTTAAAAATAAAACAAGCAGTAATCCCAGTCGCTGGCTGGGGAACGCGAATGTTGCCTGCTACAAAAGCTATCCCAAAAGAGATGTTGCCATTAGTAGATAAACCATTGATTCAATACGTTGTGAATGAATGTATTATGTCTGGAATTAATAATATTATACTAGTAACACATGCCTCTAAAAGCTCAATAGCAAATCACTTCGATACTAACTGTGAGTTAGAAACTATGTTAGAAAGACACTCTAAGCAGAATTTTCTGAAAGAAATCCAGTCTATATGTCCACCATCTATTAATATCATGGAAGTTCGTCAAGGAATACCTAGGGGACTTGGTCATGCGATAATGTGTGCGCGGCCACTGATTGGTAATCATCCGATCGCTATAATGTTACCTGATGTTATTCTAGATCAGCGAAAATCAGATCTATCACGCGATAATCTCGCAGAAATGATTAAAAGATTTCATAGAACGAGATGTAGTCAAATTATGGTAAAACCAGTAATTGATGTTACCACTTATGGTATTGTGGATTGCTTCGGGGAAACATTGACTCCTGGTGATAGTAAAATCATAACTAGTATAATAGAAAAGCCTAATATTAATCAAGCACCATCAAATCTTGCAGTAGTAGGTCGTTATGTTCTCTCTGAAAAAATCTGGCCTTTGCTAACTCAAATATATCCAAAAACTGATAAAGAAATACAACTAACTGATGCTCTATCTTTACTAATAGAAAAAGAAGCAGTACAAGCTTATTGCTTAAAAGGTAAAAGTTATGACTGTGGTAATAAATTTGGCTACATTAAAGCTTTTGTTACGTATGCCATGCATCATAAAAAACTCGGTAATGATTTTAAAATTTGGATAAAAAAAGCTTTAGATGATCTTAACCATTAATATATTTATAGATCTATTTATGGAGTGTGTACTAAAAACTTTCCTACTTGTTTATATTATTTTTATCTTATGAATTTTGTTAGTTTTTGAGAAGAGGCTGTTAGTATTCGCTAAATTTAACTAAATTTCAAATCTTTCAATGTTTATCTAATATCATGTACCTATAGTGTTTTACCTTCTTAAAGCCCAACCAAATTACGTAAAGAGTTGACAGAAAATAAATCTAACTCTCTCCAATCTCCTCGTAATAAATTTCTAGGTAAAATAATATTACCGTAACGTATACGTATTAAGCGACTCACCTGTGCACCTAATGCTTCCCAAAAACGACGTATCTCACGATTTCGCCCTTCTGCTAAAATCATCTTATACCAAAGGTTAATACCCTTCCCGCTAATAAACGCTAAGGATTTATATTTTACGGATGCATCTCTTAGATTAAAACTAGAGCATGCTAACTTCAATTTTTTATCATTAATTTCCCCAAAAACCCGCACCATATACTCACGCTCTACTGCGTACTTAGGATGCATCAAACGATGAGCTAATTCACCATCAGTAGTAAATAACAATAAGCCTACAGTATTAATATCTAAACGCCCAACCGACACCCATCGACTACCTTTTAATTTTGGTAAGCGATCAAAAATAGTTTGACGCTCTGTTTGGTCACAACGAGTACATAGCTCCCCATCTAGCTTATAATAAGCTATTACCCGGCATGCTACTGTAAGAGATGAAGTAATATTTGATACTACATGATTATCTATACGTATGTGCGGTACATGGTGCGGCTCTACTCGATCCCCCAATATAGCCAATTTATGATTAATCCTCACGCGTCCCTCAATGATCATACCTTCGATTGCACGTCGAGAGCCATATCCAGCTCTCGCTAAAATTTTTTGTAACTTTTCAGTCATCTAACCCTCTATAAAAAATCAGCTTAGCTGTTAAAAAACGCATATGATAAAATAAAACATCGAGCATTCAATTATATATTGTGATATTATTTTGGTCTTATTCATTATATAATATGTATAATCATATTAATAAATTACATAAAAATTTTTACTTATGATCTATGTATAAATGTAATTTATCTAAAAAATATTTTTGCGTATAAAATTATTTCAGATATAAAACCTTATGTACTATGATTATTTCTATTAGTCGCGTCTTTTTATATCTAAAAAGACATAAAATGATACTGTACTAGAGCAGTTGTTTGTCTTAATTTTAATCCATAGAGACTATCGCACATTATAATAACTTTTAAATTTTTTATACAATATCTTTAAAGATGGAATGAACAAACTGCATAGCCTCTTTCTCTATTATCTTGCAATGTTCTATACCGATAAGACTTTCACAATATAGTTTATATGAATCTTCTGTACCAGATGGACGTAAAACAAACCAACCATTTTTTGTTATAATCTTTATACCCCCAGAAGATTCCCCGTGGAATAGAGAATCTGTTTGGCAAGAAATAATAGCCTCTCCTGCTAAAACATCACTCTTAATTCTGCTCAGGGATACTTTTGATAAAGCCAGTTTTTGCCTAGGCGTAGCGGGGGCCTGAACACGAGTATAACTAGACTTGCCAAAACGTTTACTAAGTTCGTTGTAGTGTTCTTGTGGATTTTTTCCAGTAACTGCAGTAATTTCTGCCGCTAATAAACACATAATAATCCCATCTTTATCAGTAGACCACGGTGTTCCATCAAAACGAAGAAATGAAGCGCCTGCGCTTTCTTCACCTCCAAAGCCCAAACTTCCATCAAACAAACCATCCGCAAACCATTTAAAACCAACTGGTACTTCTATTAGTGGACGCCTAAGATCATGTACTATGCGATCTATAATAGCACTAGAAACTAATGTCTTTCCTACCGCAACCTGATCTCCCCATTTTGGTCTATTTTTAAATAGATAATGAATGGCCACTGCTAAATAATGATTAGGATGCATCAAGCCTGCAGGAGTGATAATACCATGACGATCATTATCTGGATCGTTAGCAAAAACTAGATCAAATTTATCACGTAATGCTAGCAGACCAGCCATCACAGATTGCGATGAACAATCCATGCGAATTTTTCCATCGTGATCAAGATGCATAAAACGAAAGGTTTGATCCACAGAATCATTCACAATAGTAAGATCTAGCTGATAAACATCTGCAATACGCTCCCAATATGCAATACCTGCACCACCTAAAGGGTCAATACCTATTTTTAATTTAGCCTTCTGTATTGCTGGAATATCTATAATATAAAACAAATCCTCAACATATCTCTGTATGATATCTTGCTCTGTTAAATAACCACTAGACCATGCATCGTCTAATGTCATTTGTTTTACTCCTTTCAGCTCGCTACGAATTAACGCATTAGCGCGAGCTTCCAAAATTTTAGTGCAATTATTATTTGCTGGACCACCATTAGGTAAATTATACTTAATCCCACCATCTTCCGGTGGATTGTGAGAAGCTGTAATGACAATACCATCTGCTTTTGGACCACCGTGTTTATTATATTCAATAATAGCATGAGAAATTGCAGGTGTAGGTGTATAACCATTCTCTTTTTGAATAATCACCGGTATTCTATTCGCAGAAAAAACCTCTAATACAGATAACATTGCTGGTTCTGATAATGCATGAGTATCTTTCCCTACAAATGATGGACCAGTTACACCATTTTTTTCTCGTTCTTCTGCAATAGCTTGTGTGATCGCTAAAACATGTGTTTCATTAAAACTATAGCGCATAGAACTACCACGATGCCCTGAAGTACCAAACTTCACTTCATGCTCAATATGACCTTTCTTTGGGCTCAGCACATAATACTGAGAAGTCAATCGTGCCACATTAACCAAATCACTCTGCTGGGCAGGTTTTCCAGCCCTGGAGTGATACCGCATAAAAATTACCTCCCTTAAATATAAATGCTAAATAATGATCCATGTACTACAGTAACATTAAACTAAAAATTGCATGTACAAATATATCTAACTTTATCTAAACAAAAACCATTCCATAATAGTCTATTGTATCTGTAACCTTAACGTATCCGATAACTACATTAGCCTCTTAAAAGAATAAAAACCTTTCTAATTAATAATTAAAAAATCATTTATTTTACAGCTATATCTCCTAAACGAGAATAAATTATTTCTTTTATATATTTTTATAAACCTTATACTAAAAACGATAATCTAAATTTTTAAATTAAAATCACGGAAAGTTAAACTAACCCTCCTTTAATTTTAAAAATTTTTATATTATGTACAGTAACGTTTTATTCATATCTACTCAAGAAGCGTCAATAAATAATAATTATAAGTAACATATCTTTAAAAAAGATTTCTCAATGATGTATTATAATGCAGTAATTCATTTATGAAAATACAATACATCAAATCACCGATATAAAATGGTATATATAAAAATAATTTAATATCTATTGATTATATATAATTATATAGTCATAATTAAAGATGGTTTTATTTTAAAAGATACATATAAAAATATAATTTTCAATATAAAAAAATATTACACCAAAAATAATCAATATAGCTATATTATTAAAACTGCAGATATAAAGTACGCAAATACAATATGTAATGAGCACGTATCTATATTAAAATCCCTCAAAAAAAACCAAAATAAATTCTCAGAGAAATTCTCTATGAGAGATATATTAACAAATCTCAGTTTTAAGACCTATCAATTTATATAATATAATATTATACATCCCTTACTTTAAGACTATTACTATTTTTACCTAATAAGATATAAAACTGCCTGCATTAGTCTATAATCACCTTAGTTATTATAATTGTCTGTTAAAATATCTGTGATCTATCTCGTGGTTACTAACTAGCATTATATAGTAAATAATGTCACATAGAAAATTATAATATTTTGAATATCTAATAAATCTCAATACAAAGTAAATTTAAGAAAAAAAAAGACTAAAAATTTAATGACACAATTAATAATCAGTTATATTATATATATTCTGGTATATAATCCTGTTAGTTAAATATGCTTTATGCATTCTGTTTTTAGCTCTCAAGATACAGACTTTTTAGTAAAATTCACCTGCATTATTATCTAATACAACTATTTTAATCATGCTATGTCTCTCGCACACTTTATTATATTATGTATCGTGTAAACTAAAATTCATATTAAAATAACTCTATATTAATATATTTTTTAATATATTGAGGTACTAAGGTCTTACAATCACATTGATTACATAATATTAATTATTAAATTAATATTTAATATTCTTTTATATTAATAATTAAATAAATAAAATTTAATCTTGTTATTATTATATATTTCAATTTATAAAAATTACATCAATAAATATAGATACAGATATATTATTAGATTAATATTGCTCTCATTATATTAAATATCACAAATACGTAGGATCTACTATCATGGATACTATACGATTTGCAATCGTTCGACAAAAATATCGTCCAGATGGAGGGGCAGAAAAATTTATTGCTTACACGCTAGAAGCTCTAGAAACATCGGAAAGCATCGAGCTAAATATTATTGCCCGTAAGTGGCAATATAAACAAAAAGAACGTTTGACTCTACATAAATGTAATCCTCTACAATTGGACAGAATTAGTCGTGAACGTGGATTCGCTAATACTGCGCGTGCACTTTGGAAACGAGAAAATTTTAATATTGTGCAGAGTCATGAACGTATTGCGGGATGCGATATATATCGCGCAGGAGATGGTGTGCACCAAATCTGGCTAGAACAACGCAGTCGCATTCTTCCAAAATGGCATCAAAAACTACTATTCCTAAGCCCCTACCATCGTTATGTAATCAAAGCCGAACAACTAATGTATCAAGCTCCAGAACTCAAAGCAGTTATATGTAATTCACGTATGGTTCAAAAAGAAATTATAGACCAATTTGGTTTACATAAAAATAAAATTCATGTTATCTATAATATAATTAATACAAAAGAATTTTTCCCAGCTAATGAATTACAGCGTCTGAAGATCAGAAAACTATTCTCTTTACCATTAAAAGCATCGATTCTAATCTATGTTGGCTCTGGTTTTGAACGCAAAGGGCTTAAGTCAGCTATTTACGCGATATCTAAAACTCACTACTACCTTATAGTAGTAGGACGAGACAAATCAGAAACAAAATACCATAATATATCTAAAGACCTTGCCTGTTCTAATCGCATCCTTTTTGTCGGTGTTCAAGTCAATATGTGTTTATGGTATCAAGCTGCGGATGGATTGCTTCTTCCGACTTTATATGATCCATGTCCTAATGTTATTTTAGAAGCAATGGCTTGTGGTTTACCAATTATTACCTCTGCTACTTGTGGAGGGAGCGAATTTATCTTACCAGGTAAAAATGGCTATATTTGCGATGCACTAGATGTTACATCGATAGTAGATGCTATTATGGCACTACCTCCATGGACCTTTAATAGCTCAGCTAGTAAATACGCGCGTTCACAAGTGATGCCTTTATCCTCTCAATACTTATCTCAACAGCTTCTATCTCTTTATAAAAAAATTCTTAATTAAATTGATCAAAGCATGCGTATATTAATGATTATTGATGGGCTACCTGGCGGAGGGGCCGAAAAAGTTGTACTTACTCTTTGTCAAGAGATGCATCAACTAGGACACCAAATACAACTATTATCATTACGTAATATCTGCCAATATCCACTACCTAATGGAATGAATTATCAGGTACTTAATAAATTAAATTATACATTATTTTGTAAAAAATTCATAGAGCGCTCTTACTATTCTAATATGCTCAGTCAAGTCATTAAGATGAATGAAAAAAAACACGGTAAATATGATCTAATTTTTTCCCATTTGCATAATACTGACCGTATTGTCTCTCAGACTCATGTGGACTCTGTAGAAAAAATATGGTTTTGCATTCACGGGATGTTATCCATTTCTCATCTTGAAAATCGTCATACTCTGGATCTATGGCGAAAAAAAAGAGCAATCACTAAAATCTATACTAATAAAAATATTGTATCTGTATCTAATGCTGTCGCAAAAGATTTAACAGTCGATCTTTCTGTCCAGCCTAGTAAATTAGTTGTTATTAATAATCCCTTTCAGATTCAACACATTCTTACACAAGCAGCTGAAAAATTTAATTTACCAAAAACACCATACCTCATCCATGTAGGTCGTTTTCATGCTCATAAGCGTCACGATCGCCTGCTCTTGGCCTATGCAAAATCAGGCATTAAAGCTCAATTAGTGCTAGTAGGCTCCGGAACCGTACAGCAAATTAATATAATAAAAAAACTAGCGGAAAAATTAAAGATTATAGAACGATTGATTTTTATAGGTTTTCAGAGAAACCCCTATCCGCTGATAAAACACGCAAGAATGTTGATTCTTAGTTCAGATAGCGAAGGTTTCGGTAATGTTCTAATAGAAGCCTTACTCTGTGGAACACCAGTAGTGAGTACGCGCTGTCCAGGAGGCCCTGTTGAAATTCTAGAAACCGCTGGCATAGAAGATGCTCTAACAGATTTAAACAGTGATGCTCTAGCAGAAAAAATGAAAAAAGTCTATAATTTTCCACCTGATCCAATTGATCAAAAATACTTACAAATTTATGATTGTAAAAATATCTGTCAACAATATTTAAGACTTGCAGAACACTATTAAAAAACTATAAATATATGATGATGTGCGATTAAGTAAATAATTATTTTTGTAATAAATATTACATGACACTTTTAATCATTTATTTTTGATATATAATAATTGATTAAGAAGAAAAGAAAAACATAATAATATAAACAATTATACCTAATTATACGTAAGCATTTTTATCGATATGAAAAACAAAAAATAATAAATTTGTATTTTATATGCATCATAGTACCACTATAAAATACAATCCCCCTTAAAAGATATATTACACAATGTAATCAGCAAAATAGCTCAATCACGTCAAAATTATATATTTCCTGCATCAACCTTTACAGTTAAAACCGTGATATATTTACTATAATATGATCACTTTTTATTCGATAACACAGTATTAATATTATTAAAGAAATTAACTATTTTCGATATATTTTTATATTTTTTCTACTAATATATAAATTTTCCACCAATATATAAAATATTAAACTCACTTCTATAAAAAAGACGATGTACTAAGCGCTATACCGACAAATATAATCAAACCAACCCAATTATTTTTTGAAAATGCCTTAAAACAGCGATCTTCCTGACGATTCGTAATCAAAAAATGTTGATAAACAAATAATATAAATGCTCCTAAAATTGCAAAATAAAAAATTGAATGTAACGCCAACTTCCAACCAACTAATGTTAAAAACATTAATGATAATAATTGTAGAAAAGCAATAATGAGTGTATCATATTTATGAAATAAAATTGCAGTAGATTTAACACCTATTTTTAAGTCATCTGAACGATCGACCATTGCATATTGTGTATCGTAAGAAACCACCCAAAAAAAATTTCCAAAAAATAACAACCAACAAGCAATAGGTAGCCTATTACTTATTTCCAACCAGGCCATCGGAATGGATAGACTAAACGAAATACCCAAAAAGACTTGTGGAAAATAAGTATATCGTTTCATAAATGGATAAACCCAGGTTAAAGCCAATCCTAATATGGAAAATAAGATTGTTGTCATGCGCATAGTTAACACAAGCATACAAGAAATGAGCAATAAACTTAAATGCAATAGTTTTGCCTTCCGCACAGAAATGTTTCTACTAGGTAATGGTCGATTTTTTGTACGTTGAATATAGACGTCAATGTTTCGATCAACGATATCATTAATTACGCAACCTGCCGAGCGCATACAAAAAACCCCAAGCGTAAATACAAATAAAACTTTAACTGATGGAACTGACATACCTGATAGCCATAATGCCCACAAAGTAGGCCATAATAGCAAAAAAAAACCACCAGGTTGGTGAATACGCATTATCTGACAATAGATTACCAGGTTACGCACTGGTAATATGTCACGCATATGATAGTCTCCTGTGGAATTCTTTATCAAAAGATAAATAAAAAACTTACAAACAGTAATAATGCAATATTCAAATAAAATCAATATATATTGATATACTTTTAAAAGCTGCTCTTATTGGTTATTATTTTAGAGTTGGTTGAGAACTCTAAAAACTAAAAAAATAATAGACACAATACACTATATATGATATTATTAAATATTGTTGATTAATATGTTTTAAAATTTAATATTTTATTTATTATTATTTTAGTTAAAATAACTTATATATAATATATACATAATATAAATTATATTTACAATTATAATAATTTTTTTGTAACGTATTTTTTATGACAATATTATCATTATTAACTACCCCTGAAGAGAGTTATAATATTTACAATACAAACACTAACTCTTAATCACTTACTCGTAAATATAGTTATCACACTAATTGTTTTGTACTATAAAATTAAGTTATAAAAAGTAAATATTTTATAATATTATTTATAGTACAATTTTCAATTGCCACAAAATATCAGAAACTTATAATAATTTGATATTATAAAACTAGCATAAATGACTTATGACTTATATTGTAAAATAAATTATTCTTAATCTCTAATATAAAGTTTTAATTTCTGAAAAAGAGACCGTTAATATTATCAGATACTGTCAAGTCTGTAACTAACTAGACTCTGCAGAATGCAGGTGTTAGTATGATAAAGCTTTTACTTAACGGTTATCTCTAAATAAAGCTACATCCGATGGTAAAGTAGTTTAAATTTTACAAAATAAAATCACTAAGTTATGCCAATCCTTAATATTAGAACAAATCTTTAGATTAACCTCTTATTAGGTAATAATAATGACATTACAAAATTAACCAGTGCATTACATTTTATGATACCTAAATTTCAGGAAATTATTCTTTGTAGTTAAGTATATCGTTTATTAGTATATTAAGATATTTGTTACAATAAGTTTCTACTTGCCGCTACTAGGGGGTAAGCTCTATATAATTAATAATTATACATAGAGAGTATATTCGATATATATCGCATATAATATATATCGAATATACTGAGATAACGTACACCAAACACAAAAATCTCAATAAAAACTAAAATATACTAAAATACTCTTAAGTAACCTCGTTATAGAACAAGCATTTTACTAGGAGATAAAAATGGTATATGGTAACAACAAAAAGAGAAATCAATCGCATATGACATTAGTTCCTATGGTAATTGAACATACCTCACGAGGAGAGCGTTCATATGACATTTATTCACGCCTGCTTAAAGAGCGTATTATTTTTTTAACTGGACCAATTGAAGATCATATGGCTAATTTAATTGTAGCTCAGATCTTATTTTTAGAAGCTGACAACCCAGAAAAAGATATTCATCTTTATATTAATTCCCCTGGTGGAATAATTACTGCTGGCATGTCTATTTATGACACTATGCAGTTTGTTAAGCCAGATATTAATACAATTTGCATGGGGCAAGCGTGTTCTATGGGGGCATTTCTTTTAGCTGCAGGAGCAAAGGGTAAGCGCTATTGTTTAGCTCAGGCACGCATAATGATCCATCAACCTCTAGGTGGATTCCAAGGTCAAGCTTCTGATATCGATATTCATGCACGTGAAATTATTAAAACTAAACAAATTATGAATCAACTTATGGCTAATCATACTGGTCAAACCATTGAGACTATTGAGCGAGATACTAATCGAGATCGTTTTTTATCGGCAATAGAATCTGTAGAATATGGTTTAGTAGATGCTATTTTCTTTAAACGTAGTTAATTAACTATTTTATCTCATAACCAAAAAATCAACAAAAAATAATTTTATTTAATGTCAGACTATATCCATATATGTGATAATAAAAGTAGAAGTTTGATTTCATTTCCTCTATTGGGAACAGTCAATATCATTATAAGAATGAGAGGGAAGTACATGACAGATCAGCACAAAGACGGTTCAGGGCAGATCCTCTACTGCTCTTTTTGCGGTAAAAGCCAGTATAAAGTTCGCAAATTAATTGCCGGACCATCAGTATGTATCTGTGATGAATGCGTGAATTTATGTAACGATATCATTCGCAAGGAGAGTCAGAAAGTAACACCTCCTCTTAATTGTAGCTCTCTACCAACTCCACAAGAGATTCGAGCTCATCTAGACGAATATGT
This sequence comes from Candidatus Erwinia haradaeae, assembly GCF_900698985.1. GTDB lineage: Bacteria > Pseudomonadota > Gammaproteobacteria > Enterobacterales > Enterobacteriaceae > Erwinia_E > Erwinia_E haradaeae_B. The sequence goes on along the minus strand of NZ_LR217730.1, from coordinate 276,443 downwards.
GATAGGGCAAAGCCAAGCTAAAAAAGTTCTATCAGTAGCTGTTTATAACCATTATAAACGCTTACATAACAGCGATGCTGGTAATGTCATTGAGCTAGGGAAGAGTAATATTTTATTAATTGGACCAACGGGAAGCGGAAAAACCCTTTTAGCTGAAACTATGGCTCGCCTCCTGGATGTTCCATGCACCATGGCAGATGCTACAACTCTCACTGAAGCAGGATACGTTGGTGAGGATGTAGAAAATATTATTCAAAAACTTCTGCAAAAGTGTGATTATAATATACAAAAAGCTCAACGGGGTATTGTCTATATTGATGAAATCGATAAAATCTCACGTAAATCAGATAATCCGTCTATTACTAGGGATGTCTCTGGTGAAGGTGTGCAGCAAGCTTTACTTAAGCTTATTGAAGGCACGGTAGCTTCAGTGCCGCCTCAAGGTGGACGAAAACATCCACAGCAAGAATTTCTCCAAGTAGATACTTCCAAAATTCTGTTTATTTGCGGAGGAGCATTTTCTGGGCTTGATAAAATTATTTATCAACGAGTGGACAATGGAGTTGGAATTGGTTTTAGTGCATTACTGACAAGCCAGTCAAGAAAAACAGAAAAAAATAATATTTTATCTCAAGTTGAACCAGAAGATTTAATTAAATTTGGATTGATTCCTGAATTCATTGGACGCTTGCCAGTACTCGCAACACTTAGTGAGCTAGATGAGATAGAGTTAATTCAAATTTTACATGAACCAAAAAATGCACTCACAAAACAATATCAAGCTTTATTTAGTTTAGAAGGGGTAGAGCTAGAATTTAAGAAGGAAGCATTACAAGAAATTGCATGTCAGGCAATACGACGCAAACTTGGCGCTCGAGGATTACGCTCTATCATAGAAAGTATGCTATTAAATACTATGTATGATTTACCCTCCATACATAACATCCAAAAAGTTATTATTAACAAATCTGTAATTACTGGAGAAAGTGAACCAATAAAGACCTATAAACCAGAAGAACCGATAAAAAAATCAGATAACTTATTAACAGAAAGCCCTTCATTACTCCTAGAGAATTCAAGTGCATCTCATTATATTCTTGAGAATGATAAAAGTTAATTGAAATACTAAATGAATAAAAATGACTTATAAAATTATCTTAAGCTTAAAAGTATAATTAAATACCGCTTAATGAGAAACATTTTGTTTGTGATGGGATTCTACTAACACTTAAAACTTATATAAACATTATAGTAATGAATTCGATATATTAAAAACTGATAAACCGATGTACCCATATAGCTTGATAATAAAAATATCATCGATAGACTACATTAGTCTATACTATATAATAGTATTAAAAATACTAGTATTCAAAAGGTTTTTTTTATATATATCTCTAACCTTCATAAGTAAATTGGTATATATGTAATCTCCCAAACTAAAGACAAATATTACTCTATGATCAATTAAAACCCTGAGTATATCTATTCTTTCCTCCTTCTAAAAGAAAACTCGAAGAAATACATTCTAATCAGGTTTTTAATAGAATAACATGATATCTATCCATATCACATAGGTCGCATGATACAAGAGATATCTTATATACCTGAACAATTACACATGCAAGATCTTATGTTCTCAAAAGAATTAAATATGATTGTTTTTATAAACTTTTATCCCAATAAAAAAGTTTATTCTAGAAAAATGATGATAAAATACATTAGAAACACTAAAAAATTATATAATAGGGCCAGGCAATTACTTAAGATTTTTTCCTCATCAAAGATCTTTATAAGAGAATATCTAATCTAAATATGCAGGGTAAATACAGAAATAACTATTAGATCATATCTGAGATACTACAATAATGGATATTTTAAAATTTCTATCTCAAGCCTTGTGGCAACATAACTATACTGCACTTACAGATCCATCTCTTGTCTTATCACTGTATTGTATATTTTTTTTAATTTTATTTTTAGAAAACGCCTTACTGCCAACATCTTTTTTACCAGGGGATAGTCTTTTAGTACTAGTCGGTATCTTAGTAGCTAAGGGAGTAATTAATGGTATACTTATATTATGCGTTTTAACAATCGCTGCTGCTCTTGGTTGCTGGGTAAGCTATGCACAAGGTAAGTGGTTAGGAAACACACTAATCGTGCAAAGATGGTTATTATATCTTCCATTACATTATCATAAAAAAGCAGAAAAATTGTTTCACCAATATGGCATGTCGGCATTACTGATTAGTCGTTTTATTGCTTTTGTTCGTACGTTATTGCCAACTATTGCAGGACTATCTAGTTTAGATAATGTAAAATTTCAATTATTTAATTGGACTAGTGCTTTTCTTTGGGTGCTAATATTAATTATGGTAGGTTTTTTATTTGGTAAAACACCAATTTTTATTTATTACGAACCTCAATTGATGCTATGCCTAATATTACTACCAATAGGTCTCATGCTATTTGGTTTGGTCAGTACACTATACTTCTTATGTAAAAAAACTTATCGAAAAAATAAGACCACTCACTTATAGTTCTTACTTTAATAAAAGTATAAAGCTTTTATAAAATTTTATCTTAATACTATAAAAAATCACACTATTGTATCGTATTAATATACGCTCATAATGATATTATACATATTTAAAAATCATTAAAAAATTTCCTTCACATATCAACAAAAAAACCCTTAAAAAAATAAGATACTCTAATTTATCTTATGAAATTCTTATACTCAAAAAATAAAACAGGCATAATACTTATGTCCTATATATACATTATCCTTTTTAAAGCGCACCAAATTAATCCATTAAATTTTAATTTTATCACGTTTTTATCTATCTATGATAACTAGTCTAAAAAATTGCTTATGAATTAAAATTAAATATAGAACCATGAAGTTCTGACTTGAGATAGAAAATAATTTCGCTAATTTTAAATATTCGTTTTTGATTCAACGCTCTAGATTTATATTCAATTTCTTTATTTTTGAGATTATGGTCACTAATTACTAGAATATGCGGCACTCCAATAAGCTCCATATCTGAAAACATTACACCTAGTCTTTCTGTTCTATCATCTAAAATCACATCAATACCTTCAGCTAATAACCGCAAATAAAGATTTTCAGCTGAACATCTTACATGGGATGACTGTTTTATATTAATTGGTAATATGGCCACTTGAAATGGCGCTAATACTGATGACCATATGATACCACGCTCATCATGATTCTGTTCAATTGCGGCGGCAATAATACGGCTAATACCAATACCATAACAACCCATCCTAATAATTTTACTACATCCGCTTGAGGTTTGTACAATGGCTTTTAGCGCTTTAGAATATTTTGTACCTAGCTGGAAAATATGACCAACCTCGATTCCACGTTTAATTAATAATGTACCTTTACCATCAGAACTCACATCACCTTCTACTACATTGCGAATGTCTTCAATGCGTGGAAGTGGTAGGTCACGCCCCCAATTAATACCCCTAAAATATTGACCATCAATATTAGCACCAATAATAAAATCACTCATAGCAGCAACACTTCGATCAGCTATAATAGGTATGTTAAGACCAATTGGTCCTAGTGATTCAAGTCCAGTTTGATAATATTGACGAATTTCTTGATCACTCATAAAGTGCAGTGGAGAGGCTATGATGTCAATCTTTTCAGCTTTAATTTTATTAAGTACATGATCTCCTCTCACTAAAAGAGCAACTAACCCATTAGAACTGTCTGTCTTTGCTTTTACTACCAATGTTTGCACTATTTTTTTTATTGGAATATGAAGGTTTTTAGACAAATCCTGAATAGTAGTGATATTTTGTGTCGAAAATTGTGTTTTTTTTTGTATACCGGGTTGGCGTACATCTTTTGGCGGTAATGCCTCAGCTATTTCCAAATTTGCTGCATATGTAGATTCTGTAGAATATGCAATAACATTATCTCCACTTGGCGCTAAAACTTGAAATTCATGAGAAATATAACCACCGATAGATCCAGTGTCTGCTTCTACAATGCAGAAATTTAAATCCATCTTTTTTAAAATATTACTATACGCTCTATACATAACAGAATAAGTTTCCTGTAACGATTCTTGTGTTTCATGAAAAGAATAGCCATCTTTCATAAGGAATTCTCTAGAACGTATAACACCAAACCGTGGCCGTACTTCATCACGAAATTTTGTTTGAATCTGGAAAAGTTTTATAGGCAATTGCTTATAAGAAGTAATTTCGTTGCGAATAAAATCAGTAATCACTTCTTCATGTGTGGGACCAATCACAAAAGAACGATGATTTCGATCAGCTAATTTAAGCAATTCAGAGCCATACTGCTCCCAGCGTCCACTTTCCTGCCATAAACTAGCTGGTTGCACAACTGGCATGGATATTTCAAAAAAACCAATACGTTGCATTTCTGCTCGTACAAGAGCTTTTACTTTTTGCATCACCCTCAACCCAGTCGGTAGCCAAGTATATAGTCCTGATGCTAATTGACGTATCATTCCAGCACGTAGCATCAGTTGATGACTTATTGTCTCAGCACTAGAAGGTTTTTCTTTTAGAGTAGCAAGAATATATTGAGTAGTACGCATAAATTTATGGGTTCACGTAAGTTAATCGGCTATAGCACTAGTAAAACTAATATTATGTATAATAGAGAAATGATAAAATATTATTTATTATATTTATGTAAATATCATAAAGGAGTATTTTTGTGTAAACATATCAATTTTTCCATTCAATATAATAATAATTATATCATCTATATCACCTTTAACACTATACATTACTGCTATGTTAAAATAACAATATTTTAATTTAAATCACGCAGTCAATAGCACATCTTAATTTATACAAACTGTTAATTAAAATTAATAATCTTATAAAATATCAAGATATTAATATTTATATGATATATACAACATAAACTACATTTTTATATACTATTATACTGCGTGAAATAAAAAACTACTTTAAACTTCTTGCATACATAAAAAAATTTTTACTATTACTCTTAGTATATAAATATCGTTTAAATTTAAAAAAAACTTGATAATATTACATATATACACTCTAACTTATATATCTCTCAGAAAATTATTTTTTAAGTGTCATAACCATCATAAAAGAAATAAAATATAACATACTCCATTCAGAATGTTTAATAGCTAATAACTATTAATTGAGCAACATAACTTTTACTCACAAAATCACTCATCTATCGTTTCTGCATAAACCAATCATTAGATCTATCTTAAAATAACTATTACTATCTAAAAAGATATATTGTTAATATGATAACCAGTGAATGCATCACATTCTGACCTCTAAAATCTATTTTCGATGATCGTCTATTGTAAACTCCGGAGGTATACTAAATTGAAATTTTTTAGGATCAATAAAAGCAGAATTCGGTTTGGATAAAATATAATAAATGCATACTCCGCTCTTTTCAAAAATGCTAAGCTGAGTAATATTACCATTCTTTGAAACATCTATAATAAATTTTATAATATTACTATATAATTTTTTAGGAGTAAAAATAAATTTATCACCTTGCTGTAGTAAATGATATTGTTTCCAGTCATGGGACTGATTATGTATCACTAACATTAACGGAGTATTGTGAATAATATTTTTCATACAATAAATGCTAACCTGTTTTATAGATGGACTATAAAACCACAATGTATTCCCATCAGATATGAAATCACTCTCGTCAGGGTAAATCATCTTCCAATGTATCTGATTCGGTCGATGTAGCCATATATAACCGGAACCTTCTTGAATTAAAGTATTCTTTGTATCAATTACTTTTTGATGAAACTCAGCCTGAAAGCTGTCAATTTTCTCAAGACGCTTTTGTAGAATAGTGGCCGTATCACATTGAACACTATTAGAAAAACTAGGTATTACTAATAAACAGATAAAAATCAATATTTTATTGATCATTTTTTAGCTTTTCTTAATAAAATTATAACTCTTAATACATATACCACTGCAAGACATGATCCTTTTGATATTAAACATTTTATTGTACTCTTTATTAAATATTAAATTAAAAATATTAATAATTACATAAAAACCATTTAAAACACAATTCATTTAAGAAGAGGCTCATTATTTACAGATAATTCTTACGGTTTTACATAATTTTAAATATTATCAATTATCTTATGCTGACAAAAGATCTTATAAATAGCTAAAATTTACTACTCTATCAAATAAACTCACTCAAAAAAATATCAATATATATTTTTATATGTAGAAAGAAGACCGCAGGATGAAGGGAAGAATTACCTAGTGTTGTTACTTGATTTTATAAATAACTATTAATAGTCACTATATGCTTCTCTCTTGATTCGGATAAAAATTCATCATCATCCCATCTACTATCAAAAACGCTCTTTTTCAAAACATTACTAAATTATTTTTTGCATAAAGTCCTCCATCTGTTAATGTACTAAACACATCAAATATATGCATTCTCTCAAAATTATCAGTAAAGGTTTATCTGATTTTTTTTTAAAACCATACTATAGTCTTTTTATAATAAGTCTACGTTATATGGAAAAAAATCACGTTTACGAAAACCCACTATTAATAACATCGAACAATAAACACTAACACCAGTACAACATACAACTGCTAGTCGAAATAATCTCTCCGGCATGTTTCCTATTGTCCAGTCTTGAACCATATTAGATGCTTCAAATAAGACTATAGCCATAGCAAGCACAGAAATAAACAAACGTATAAAAAACTTCATCCAGCCTGGATTGGGTACGAAAAATCGTTTTTTAAGTAACTGCCAATAAAGAAGTCCAGTATTAAGGCAAGCAGATAATCCAATGGATAGTGATAAACCAGCATGCTTTAGAGGGCCAATAAAAGCTAAATTCATAATTTGCGTTACTAGAAGCGTTAATATGGCAATCTTAAATGGAGTATGCATATCCTGCCTAGCATAAAAACCTGGTGCTAACACTTTCATGACAATTAACCCTATTAAACCTACTGAATAGGCCACTAAAGAACGCTGCGTCATGATTACATCAAAAGATGTAAACTTACCATATTGAAATAAAACGATAGTAAGCGGTTTAGCTAAAATACAAAGCGCGACAGAGCCCGGTACAGCCAAAAGAAAACAGAGACGCAGTCCCCAATCCATTATCTGTGAATATAATTCTTTCTGACCCCGCATAATACTTTTTGATAAAGCTGGTAAAAGAATTGTTCCTAATGCAACACCAAGCACTCCGATAGGGAACTCCATTAATCGGTCAGCATAATATATCCATGATACAGAACCTATTTCTAAAAAAGAAGCCAAAATCGTATTAATCATTAAAGATAACTGACTAACCGAGACACCAATAATGCCTGATGTTATTTGACAAAAAAGCCGACGCATGGCGTGATTGTGTACATCAAAACGTGGTAAAACCAATAATCCTAATTTTTTTAAAGCAGGTAGCTGATACAAAAATTGAAGAATTCCACCAATCAGTACTGCCCACGCAAGTGCCATAATGGGTGGATGAAAATACGAAGTTGCAAACAATAAAAAAATAATCATACTCAAATTAAGAAATATAGGCGATAAGGCGGGTACTATAAAAGAATTCCATGTGTTAAGGATGGATCCAGCGAATGAGGCCAAGGAAATAAATAATATATAAGAAAATATAATACGAATAAGTGATAATGTCATAAGATACTGCTCTGTAGCATCAGAAAAACCAGGTGCAGTGACAATAATAACCCAAGGCGCTATAAAAATTCCCAATAAGCTCACTAATGATAACATTAATATAAGAAGACCAGATGCATGTTGTATAAATACTTTTGTAGACTCTATATTTTTTTGGTTCTTATGCTCAATTAGCATCGGAATAAAAGCCTGAGAAAAAGCACCTTCAGCAAATACACGACGCAATAGATTAGGTAACTTAAAAGCAACAAAAAAAGCATCAGTTACCATACCTGAACCAAAAATATAAGCTATAAGAGAATCGCGCGAAAAACCTAAAATCCGTGAACACAAAGTCACAAGACTAACTGCTGCTAGTGATTTTAAAAGATTCATGTATGTCCTACTTTCAGCATTTAAATAATCTAGCCTATTAATATACTAAGAACTGCATTAGTGATAACTATCACAAGATAAACTGAAGCCGCTATAATATTAAAAAAATTTATTGTAGACCATGAGAGTTATTTTAAATAAAAACACTATAACGCTTAAATATTAATTTCTAATATAAATGAATATGCGAGATATCCATAATAATCCTAAATAATAAAATCTGTTAATAAGATATCTTAATTAATTTTTATGCCATCTAATCTAAAAGATAACTATATGACAATTAGCTTATACTCCTAACTATCAAAGTAATATCTCATTCCTCTAATTTTCTGTAATAACCGTTATTTTTAGAAAATATATATATTTAAAAATTACACTAACTATAAAGTCATAATGGAATAGCTCTAGGGGCCCTGATCTGTCTTATAATCTCTGTAATCTTTATTGATATACCTACCACGCTCAAAATACATACAAGTTAAGCTATATAAAATATATAATAGTAATTATAGCATTATTCCATAATACATACATTTATAATCATTAAAATCAATAAATCCGACGCCTTTCTTTAATAAAAAGTCTTTGTTTCGTACACCTTATAAAAATTAAAAATAAAAAGATTTTATTCTATTTCATATGGTACTTAATTAATATAGAATTATCCCTGAATTAAGAATTAACAATTATTTCTTTGATTATCTTGTTTCGTAACTCGTATTAAATCAATACGGTAATCAGTTGCCTCTATAATTTGAAATCTCAGAGGATAAATATTAATAATATCACCAACTTTAGGTACTCTCCCTATGTGCTCAATAATTAGCCCAGCTAAAGATGCATGGTGATCTTCCGGTTTAATTAAGTCCTTATTATTGAACAAATGCTGCAATGAATGCAAATCGGCTCCACCTTTTACCAGCCAGCCCTCTCCATCGATAACGATATCTGGTGTCTCATCTTCATCAGGAAATTCACCGGCAATAGCTTCTAATACATCTAATGGCGTAATCAGTCCTTGAACCGCGCCAAACTCGCCAGTTACAACAACAAAACTACCTTTTGCTCGGCGCAGTACGCCAAGAAGATTCAATGGATTTAAGGTATCTGGTATAATAATAGGCGGGGTGGAACTTGCAAAAGCAAAAACATCAACACCATGATCCAAAGCTACTAATAATTCTTTAGCTCGCACCACACCTATTATAGAATCTAGTTCTCCACTGCATACCGGAAATAAACTGTGCGGTGTATCTAGCAACTGCATACGTACTTCATCTAATGAGCCAGTTAAATCAACCCAGGAAATTTCCCTCCGTGGTGTCATTATACTACGCACTGAGCGAGCAGCAAGAGTTAGTACTCCATTCATCATATAGCGCTCTTCATCTTTAAATGCTTCCTTTGGGGATAGTGTTGTTACAGTGCCATCTTCTATGCTATGACTAACGTGTTGCCTATGGCCCCCCATTAGACGCTGAATCGCTTCTGCAGTTCTCTCGCGCATAGGGCGTCTTTCTTGATGACGCATAAAATTACGCCGTGCCATTTGGTTAAATAATTCAATTATAATCGAAAAACTGATTGCTGCATATAAATAACCTTTTGGTATGTTAAAGTGTAAACCTTCAGCTAAAAGACTAAAACCGATCATCAGTAAGAAACTTAAGCATAAGACTACTACGGTTGGATGTGTATTTACAAAGTTAGTTAACGGTTTAGAGGCGATAAGCATCACACTCATCGCCATAATTACCGCAAGCATCATAAGTGATAAATTATTTACCATACCCACTGCAGTAATCACTGCATCAAGAGAAAACACTGCATCTAAGACAACTACTTGTACCACAACTGACCAAAAACTAGCATATCCTTTATGATTTAGGTCATGAATGTCTCGATTCTCTAAACGTTCGTGCAATTCTGTCGTAGCCTTAAATAACAGAAAAACACCTCCCATAAGTAACATTAACTCACGGCCAGAAAAGCTAAGATCACCTATACTAAACAGTGGGCGACTCATAGTAGACATCCATGACATGAAAGATAAAAGACCCAATCGCATCACCATGGCTAGCAATAGACCAGTTAGACGAGCTTTATCACGCTGTTTTGGCAAGAGCTTATCTGACAAAATCGCAATAAATACTAAATTATCAATACCCAGGACAATTTCAAGAAGAATAAGAGTCAAAAGACCCGCAAGAACTGAAGGATCTAAAAGAAATGACATGGACAGCTCCGGAAAAAAACACGGGACAGCATTAGCAATACTTGCATGGATGAGTTATGAGTAGCGTTTATTAAAGCATTAGATGAGGCTAAAAAAAATACCAAAATAATCATTTTACTAATAAAGAAAATATAATAATAGTACATCTTGGAGCTGAATTCCTGTATTCTTATATGTAAAAAAATTATTTTTTTCTTAATTTCTTAATATAAAAAAAGTAATAACTATTAGTCACCATATTAATACTCATTATCTCAATTATATAATAATATAGATGATTTTAACTCTATCAAAACACAGTTTTTATAAAATTTCTAGACTATTATAATCCAACTGATTATGAGCAATCTCTTTTTTTTCACAGCATACTATTATCTGTATATACTATTATTAACAATACAATATTATATATTACAAGAATAAACAATTATCGCTAATATATAAATAATCTACTTTTAATATAATAACTATTATACTAAGCATTGTACTTCTCTTGCTCGCTTTTTTAGAGCTTTCCTTAGAATTCTATACTATTTCTACCTTATCAAGTTTTTGATTGGTTTGTGTTTTTGTATTCTTGAGAAAAAAAGTAACATCCAAACACAATCCCTGTATACCTGTATTATTTAATGAAGAAACTAGATAATACTTATCAGTCCATTGAAGAGCTTTCACAACAGAAGCTACGCGTAACTGTGCTTCTTGATAATCTAAAAGATCTATCTTATTAAAAACTAACCACCGCGGTTTTTGAAAAAGATTAATGCTATATCTTTCTAGCTCATATAAAATAATAGAGATATTCTTCACTAAATCTCTTTCATTTATTGATCCTATATCAATAATATGTAGCAATAGATTACAACGTTCAAGATGCTTTAAAAAGCGAATACCTAACCCTGAACCATTAGAGGCTCCATGAATTAAACCGGGTAAATCCGCAATCACAAAACTATTATTATCATCTAATCGTACCACACCAAGACTAGGAGCTAACGTTGTAAAGGGATAATCAGCTATTTTTGATTTAGCGGCAGATACTGTACAAGTAAAAGTTGATTTACCTGCATTCGGCAACCCTAACATACCAACATCTGCTAATAACATCATTTCTAGCTGTACATTACGTTTTTCACCTAATGTACCCATAGTTTTTTGACGTGGAGTACGATTAATTGATGATTTAAACCGCGTATTACCCATGCCATGCCAACCCCCTTTTGCAAGAATCATTTTCTGAAGATGACAAGTCATATCTCCTAGTACCTGAGTTGTGTCGCAATCCATGATTCTCGTCCCCACAGGAACCTGAATCACTAAATCCTTTCCTCGCTTCCCTTTGCAATCACCACTCTGACCATTTTGACCATTATTAGCACAAAAAGTTTTTCTCAAATGAAACTTAAGTAATGTATTCAAATTCTCATTAGCTTGTATATATACATCACCACCATCACCGCCATCACCGCCATCAGGACCGCCACGGGGGATATACTTTTCACGGCGAAAACTCACGCAACCATTGCCCCCATGGCCAGCAATCACTAAAATCTTTGCTTCATCCACAAACTGCATTTAACTACTCCACTATAGATACAAAATGTATCTTCTGGGATGGATAATATCAAAAGATAGCAGGCGCATTACCTGAAATAAATATTTACCATAAAACATAAAATTCTTAATGCCTAATTAAAACTCCGCATACTAAAAAGCAATACGCCAATTTTTAAGGAATAAAAACTTATTCATTACTACTACTCAGAGTAATATGCGCTTACCTTAATACACAAATCTATCTTTTTTAGTGAGAAAAATAAATAATATTATATTTTAATTTTATAAAAATAATTAAACAATATCATTACTTAGTCTTTTCTTTTAAGCTAAAATAGCTATCTAAGCAACTCAATTGGTCTCTTGATAACAACCTCAATTTTTTATGCCATGTATAAAAAATTGATATTTTGATAATGCACCCTGCTGACACTCTTAGGTAATATGGTGTTTTAATAAACATATATTTTATCTTAATACTATAAAGTATAGATAAAATAGACCATGTGACCCTTTTTTAAATCGCATAACCTATATCAATCTTTACAGATGAGCCAACTGCTCAATACACAGAACTATGAACTATGAAGAAAACTCACCTACAATAAACATGCCATCACAACCAAACTTAATTAAAAAATCACTTATCTATAAAAATAGATAAAAATCTTTTAACTATTACCAGTAACAACATGTAATAAGTACCGTTCCTAATAGAATATTCATATAATTAAAAGATGGGATATTACATAATGATAAGATCTCAATAAGTAACTCTAATTGATAACATCACATGTTTAAATCAGGTTCTAAGCGAAAATCGTATAATTTTTATTTATAATTAACAGGGTGTCAAATTAGAAAAATAACTGAAATATTAGCTTGAAGTGTATAAATTTTGCATGTCATTAGGACATATTATATTTTTATAAAAAAAGTGCATTAATAAATCAATATCATGTTCATGATAAATATCTACCATAGTTAATAATACCTATATATTATTTAAACTACAACATAAAAACTAATTTGGCTGTAATTAAAATCAATAACATTTTTAAGGTATATTCTCGTCTATCAGGGTCTCTCTCTAATAATAGTAAGACATAATATTTTTTTATATTATTATAAATTCATTTTGTATTAAATTCATAAAAAATCTCTATTTTTAAATTCTTAATCTTATTCTTTAAATTTTTTTAAAAAAATAAATTACAAAAATATATACCATAATACTATGGTACTAATCGATACAATTCGGAACTATGCTAATATATTTTCTTCTTTCTGCCCCTTTAATTTCGAATTTTACTTGACCATTAGCAGTCGCAAATAGCGTATGGTCACGACCACACCCTACATTCTCACCGGGATAAAAATGAGTTCCTCTCTGCCGCACAATAATACTACCTGCTAATACAGTTTCTCCTCCAAAACGTTTTACTCCCAGTCGTTTTGCATGAGAATCTCGACCATTACGTGTGGACCCGCCTGCTTTTTTATGTGCCATTTATTAAATAATCCCCTGAAACTCTAACTGAATCTCTAATAGTAATAATCTTAACGTCAGTAAAATACTGACGATGACCTTGATGTTTTCGATAATGCTTACGAGCGCGAAATTTAATAATGTTTATTTTTTTACTGCGACCATGAGCGATAATTTCTGCAGATATTCTTCCACCTAATAAAAAAGGTGAACCTATATTAATATGTTCATTATTGACTATCATGAGAACATGATTAAATATCACCACTTTACTAATTGCACTGTCTATCTTTTCTAATCGCACCACCTGACCTTCACTAACTCGGTGTTGCTTTCCGCCACTTTGAAAAACCGCATACATAGCCAACTCCATTTCTGCGCCTTCCTGATAAATATAATACTGCACTATAAGTTTTATGAAAAATATAATTATACAAAACTCTTTGCTAAAAACAAGCATTTATTATTAATACAAAATAAAACACCATACAAAAAAGTAAATATTTCTCAATACATAGTTCGATATAATATACTGTATAATTTATTATATACATACATAATGTATGTGTGCATCTATAACTCCCATCGTAACAAAAACTAGGTAATAACTAAAAAATCATGAATTTAAAAGAAATAAACATACTTATTAAAAATGATATGGAAGATGTCAATACCACCATAAACAAACAGCTGCACTCAAACATTCCTCTGATTAATCAACTTAGTTACTACATCATTAACAGCGGAGGAAAACGTATTCGCCCAATTATTACATTATTAGCAGCACGGGCTGTTCACGGCTACTCAGGAAAACAACATATTACCATGGCGGCGCTTATTGAATTCATCCATACTGCAACTTTACTACATGATGATGTCGTTGATCAAGCAGAAGCTCGCAGAGGACAAACTACCGCTAACATTACTTTTGGGAATGCAGCTAGTGTATTAGTGGGTGACTTTATATATACTCGTGCATTTCAAATGATGACTAATCTTGGATCATTGAAAATTCTAGGGATAATCTCAGAAGCTGTTAATGTCATTTCTGAAGGCGAAGTGCTGCAGTTACTAAATTGCAACAATCCAGATCTCACTGAAGAACAATATATGCATATTATCTATAATAAAACAGCACGTCTTTTTGAAGCTGCAGCACAAACTTCTGCTATCTTAGCTGGATCCAGTTTAGCTCAAGAGCAAGCTTTACAAGCTTATGGACGTTATTTTGGTATTGCATTTCAACTTATTGATGATGTATTAGATTACAGCTCCAATAATAAAATATTAGGAAAAAATACAGGTTCTGATCTTAAAGAAGGCAAACTAACCCTCCCTTTATTACACGCAATGCATCATGGAACTCTTGAACAAGCAAATCTAATTCGCTCAGTAATTAGTACAGGAAAAGGGCACCACTTTTTTGATGTTATTCGATCAACAATGAAGGAATGCGGTTCTATAGAATGTACAAAAAAAACCGCTCAGAAAAAAGCCGATAAAGCTCTTACAGCATTAAAAATACTTCCTGAATCACCATGGCGTCATGCATTAGAAGCATTAGTGCATATTTCGATGCAACGCATAACTTAATATCTTTAATATGATAACACTCAATTTGTATTGAAAATACAATACTTTATTTTATAATTTTTTTAAAACTATAAAATTATAACTTCTAAATAAATAACAATATTAAATATACAGCATGAGTAAGGAGAAAGATAAATATTTTTCTTATGTTTCGCCCAGTATATCTATAAAGATAAAGATAAAAAAATAAGACTTTTCATAATTTATTTTTTTTAAAATTATATCCTTGTTACCAATATTACCAATAAATAGCATTTTCAATATAAAAAATAAAAAAATATTTAAATAAATAAGCTATTAATAATAATTAATAAAGAAAAATAATTTTTTAAATACCAAAAATTTAAAACAACCAAAATAAAAGTTAATAAAAAATAACCTTACATAAGATAATATTAATTATATTGAAATATTGGTCTAATTTTAAAAAAGATCAATAAATATATTATAAATCCTGAGTCTATATATTTTCGATATATGAATTTATAAAAATGAATTATTATAAATTTTATTTTACAATAGATATATTTAAATATGATACTATTAATTAAAATGATTTAAAAATTTAATAATTTTATCTTTATATAATGACTTTTATTATAAAAAATGTATGTTCTTTATTAAGATTTCTTGACTGAGACCGATAAAATATATATATCTCATTTCATTGTGGCTCCTCTGACTGGATTCGAACCAGTGACATACGGATTAACAGTCCGCCGTTCTACCAACTGAACTACAGAGGATTACTAAGAATAAAAATTAAATTTTAACTGATAAACTCTAAAGTGTCAAATCTTGCTAGTTACTTTTTATAATTGATAGTGCAATAATACTTATTATGGATATATGTCAGATGTAATCATTAAGTTGCATTATCCGATTGATCGAGAAAAATTTTTATAAATTTACAAGAACATTAAAGTTTGTCTGCAATCTCATACAATCAAGGTAAAAATAAAAACATATATGTTTCTAAAAACCAAAATATAACAAATAATATAAAAATAATAACTTGACTAAATATCTCTAAATCACTTTATAATTAATATCATATTGTGCATAAACCATGTAGTTTACATCAACATTAGAGGTTAATTTACAATAATTACTAAAAGGATTATAACATAACCCAACCATATCATATACACACAGAGGCGTTTTATCTATCCATTCTAATAACTCATTAGGGCGAATTAATTTTTTTATATTATGCGTTCCACGGGGCAAAATTTTCAAAATATACTCTGCACCTAAAATTGCTATTAACCAAGATTTTTTAGTACGATTTAATGTGGAAAAAAAAACACTTCCACATGGTTTAACAAGCCTGGCACAGGCATAAATAATTGAATACGGATCTGGAACATGCTCCAACATTTCCATACAAGTAACGACCTCATACTGACCAGAAAATTGCTCAGCATAAGCTTCTACTGTTTTTTTAATATAATATATCTTTATATCATTCTCCAGAGCATGTAAACGTGCGGCTTGTAATAGTTCTTCGCTCATATCTAAACCAGTAACATTTGCCCCTTCTCGAGCCATACTTTCCGCTAGAATGCCCCCGCCACAACCAACATCTAGAATATTTTTACCGAATAAACCATTCGTATGTTTTATAATCCACTCTAGACGCATTAAATTTATACTATGAAGAGGCTGAAATGGACCTTTTACATCCCACCAAGATGAAGCCAAACGTGAAAATTTCATAATCTCATGATTATCAATATTCTGTAAACCTACTAGATGCTCTCGAGTCACCTCTTAAATTACTCCAGAAGAAGCTAAAAATTTAAACATCCTTTTATTATTAGTATACATATAATAATATATAGCTTTAACTATCCTAATGACTTTATCCATACTATATTTTATGCTATTGTTAAACGATGAATATTATTGTTTATTTAGACACTTTCTGTAACTCTATCATATCTATTACATTTTAATTATAAAATTATAATAAAATATCTAATTGCATACATCATAAAATAAGCAATATTTTACTGCTATTATTTTTTTAATTAAAAAAATAACTAATTTCAGAAATACCTAAAAATAATTATATGATGAAAATCAGGCAATTTTCTTCATTATGATCATTATAATTGTTAAGCGACAATTATAGCAATTACGATCGTTTTTTAGTTATCCTACTGATTAAATCTTATAAATAAAATATCTCATAGAAAATCAAATACGTTTTATCATAAAATAATACTTATATTTTATATAAACACAGTAATAATTTATAATCCAGTCATTATAATAAATATTCACATATTACTAATACATATTAGTAAATTAAAAAACACTTAAATACACTAACTTTCTACATATTATCATAAATAATATCTTATAAAGCGCATTCGAAAGTATATTTTTGTTCTTAACAACTCTGCTTTTATTTTTATTTAAATATAATTGAATAATTATAATATAACACTGATATATTACTTTTTATTCTAAAAAGAAAACTCCTTCGAAAAGTTTATATGAACCTAAAAAAATATCATCAAAAATAGGTCAGATACATTTTCTTTCTAATAGATACACTTAACTACATTATTAAGTATTAGTTATTCCATTATTCATATCAGTAACGCGTTAAGTCATCAAAAAACTGCTTGACACCATCAAAAAACGTTTTAGAACGCGGACCATGCCGCCCCTCGGAAGATCTAACAAAGCTATCGTCTAATGTACGTAATATCATTTTTTGATCTTCATTCAAATTCACAGGCGTTTCAACTACTATCCTACAAAGCAAATCACCTGCAACACCACCACGCACTGATCTGACACCTTTTCCTCGCATACGAAATAGTTTTCCAGTTTGTGTTTCAGGTGGAACCTTTAAACTTACACGCCCATCTAAAGTAGGTACTTCAATTTCTCCACCTAATGCTGCCATTATGAAATTAATTGGAACCTCACAGTATAAATTGTTTTCTTCACGCTCAAAAATATGATGTTTCCGCATTTGAATCTCAACATATAAATCACCTGATCGAGATCCTTTTTCACCAGGCTCACCTTCTCCACTCAAGCGAATACGATCACCGGTATCGACTCCTGCTGGGATTTTAACTGACAACGTTTTAGATTTAGAAACCCGACCCGTTGCATCACAAGCCTTACATGGATCTTTAATTATTACCCCTCTCCCTCGACAATGCGAACAAACCTGCTGAACAGTGAAAAAACCTTGTCGAATTTGAACTTGACCTGCACCTTGACAAGTTGAGCAAGCTTTCGGTTTAGTTCCTGCTCTAGCACCATTTCCATGACATTTAGCACAATCTTCCATAGTTGGAATATGAATCTCTTTGGATACACCACGTACTGCTTCTTCTAATGATAGCTCTAGATTATATTGGAAATCAGAGCCACGTGTAGCACGTTGCTGGCGTCGCCCTCCTCCAAATATATCGCCAAATACATCACCAAAGATATCACTAAAATCAGCATTACCACTATTAAAACTACCTTGCCCGCCTCCACCTGAACCACCATGCTCAAAAGCAGCATGACCATATTGGTCATAAGCTTTACGATTCTGTGTGTTCGTGAGAACCTCATAAGCTTCTTTGATCTCTTTGAATCTAGCCTCAGACCCCTTATCCCCAGAATTGCGATCAGGATGAAATTTCATTGCTAGACGTTTATAAGCCTTTTTTATTTCACGCTCATCTGCTGACTTAGTTATACCTAAAATTTCGTAATAGTCTCTTTTCACCATTTCTCTTTATCCTGACATTAACCAATACGCATGGATGTGGATGATATCCACATCCATGCGGTTATAATCGGTACTTTCGATGAGACACCTTACTATTTTAAAATAATTATTTTTTACTGTCACTCACTTCTTCAAATTCAGCATCGACAGCGTCATTATCTTTTTTAGCATTTTTGGTAGTGTTTGTGGAACCCCTAGCAGACTCCGCCTGTTGTGTAGCACATTCTATAAGTTTAGAAGAAGATTCCATCAAAATCTGTATCTTTGCTTCAATTTCCGATTTATCTTCACCTTTCAGTGCTGTATTTAATACATTTAGCGCAGATTCTATAGTTGCTCTATCACTTTCTGTTAATTTATTACCTATTTCACTTAATTGCTTACGCGTACTATGTACAATCTGATCGCCTTGATTTCTTATTTGGACCAACTCTGCAAATTTACGATCTAACTCAGCATTAGCTTCTGCATCATGTACCATTTTTTCAATTTCTCTATCATTTAAACCTGAAGAAGCTTTAATAGTTATCTTTTGCTCTTTACCGGTATTCTTGTCTTTTGCAGATACATGTAAAATTCCATCAGCATCAATGTCAAAGGTAACCTCAATTTGCGGCATTCCACGCGGAGCATTCTGAATACCATCCAGATTAAACTGCCCAAGAGACTTATTGTCAACTGCGCGTTTTCGTTCACCTTGCACTACATGAATAGTCACTGCAGATTGATTGTCCTCTGCTGTGGAAAATATCTGACTATGCTTAGTGGGAATTGTAGTATTTTTACTAATTAGTGAAGTCATGACACCCCCCATAGTTTCAATACCCAAAGAAAGGGGCGTTACATCCAGCAATAAGACATCTTTTACTTCACCAGCTAGAACACCACCTTGCACTGCAGCACCAACAGCTACTGCTTCATCTGGGTTAACATCCTTTCGCGGCTCCTTACTAAAAAAATCAGCCACTTTCACTTGCACCATAGGCATACGGGTTTGACCACCCACAAGAATGACATCATTAATATCAGATATAGACAAATTTGCATCTTTTAAAGCCATTTTCAATGGCTCAATTGAACGGATAATCAAATCTTCAACCAACGATTCTAGCTTTGCACGTGTCACTTTAATATTTAAATGTTTTGGACCATTAGCATCTGCTGTGATATACGGTAAATTAACATCAGTTTGCTGAGCAGAAGAAAGCTCAATCTTAGCTTTTTCAGCAGCTTCTTTTAAACGCTGCATAGCTAGAGGGTCATTATGTAAATCAACTCCCTGATCTTTCTTAAATTCAGACACAAGATAATTAATCATACGGCTATCGAAATCTTCACCACCTAAATGAGTATCACCATTAGTTGCTAATACTTCAAAGGTTTTTTCACCATCTACCTCATCAATTTCAATAATCGAAATATCAAAAGTACCACCACCTAAATCATATACCGCAATTGTACGATTACCTTGACTCTTATCTAGACCATAAGCTAAAGCAGCGGCAGTAGGCTCATTAATAATACGTTTTACATCTAAACCTGCAATACGTCCAGCATCTTTAGTGGCTTGTCGTTGTGCATCGTTAAAATATGCCGGTACTGTTATAACTGCTTCGCTGACCTCCTCCCCTAAGTAATCCTCTGCAGTTTTCTTCATTTTTTTTAAGACTTCTGCAGAAATCTGTGGTGGCGCAATACGTTTACCCTTAACATCAAGCCAAGCATCACCATTATCGGCATTAACAATTTTAAATGGCATGATTTTTATATCGCACTGCACCTCTTTATCATGAAAACGGCGACCAATAAGACGTTTAATGGCAAACAAAGTATTTTGTGGATTAGTAATCGCCTGACGCTTAGCAGGCTGACCAACTAACGTTTCACCATCTTGAGTATAAGCAATAATAGAAGGCGTAGTTCTATCACCTTCTGCATTTTCTAGCACGCGTGCCTTTCCACCATCCATAATAGCAATGCATGAATTTGTTGTACCAAGGTCAATTCCAATAATCTTACCCATAGAAATATCTCCCACTAATATTCTGATCGTTATTAGACGTATGTATAATTATATTATTCTGTAACACTTAAATGCGGGCATATGTTATAATTTCAACTGCTTATCTAATGTTTTTCTTAGGTATCGTCTAGCGCGCAAAGTATTATTGATACCCAAAAATCATTATTATTTGATCTAACACAATTTTAGATTATCGATACTACGAAATTACATACTTATCAATTTTAAAAAAAACTTTATCTTGCTATTAACATCTCTATCTATAATAAAATAAAATTAAAAATAAACATCTTATATATAACACCGTAATCTAGAATTATCCGTAAATGATCTTTATATATAAAATTAAAATTATATAAACAAAACTCAATATTAATTATTAAACTTTAATAAAAAAAGATTTTTAATAAATTAAAAATAATAAATAATAAATATATCTAGAAATTCTAAAAATACTTATTTAATAATATTATTAAAAACATATTATTTTAACTTTATAAATTTTTTATATATTATTTTAATATATATACACAAAATGAAATTAATAAAAAACTGTAAATAATATTATTCTACTATATTATTCTATATTAATATAATAACTATATATATAGTATACTAATAAATATTAATTTATGTATTCTAATTTTAATTATCTTATTTTGATCATAAAATAATATTATACCTATCTATGTCTTGAGGATTTTAATATAATATAATCTTACATTATAAATTCTAATATAATATTATTTTAGCTCTAAATTTTAGTGTAAATCTTAATATTTAAATCAAAATTTAACTTTAAAAATATTTTGTATAATACTGATTTTATACTAATCAAGACGAAATTCTGACTTCTAGATTTTTAAAATATTAAAATTTATTTAATTATTATATAAAATTAGTCCTAATTTTTGCATGTGATATGGTTTTATAGAATTGAAAATATAGGAATAAAAGTAGTAGATATGAGAGAGGTATGTTATATAAAATATAAGAGTGTAAACTATAAATATTCTCAAGTTTTTTTAAAAAAAATATTATATATAATCATATACAATTTTATTGTTATTGTTATAAAATAGTATTGTTATAAAATAGGTTTAATTTCATAATTAAATAGTTATTAAATTTAATTTTGATATCTATAATTTTTACTTTTTTATTAAAAATTTTAACTTTATATAAAATATGTCAAGTTAAAAAATAAAGTTAAAATAATGAAACTTTATGATAAATGTATTCCTTCATTGCGCTGTATCATGTATGATTTTTTATCATAAGAATAAATTAAAATAATTAAAGATATTACATATTAATTGTATGCATCATATTTATAAATAACTTTTGGAAATTATCTTAAATAACTTGTAATGTAATTAGCATAAGCATAAAATACTTGCAGATATTAGATCTTATTCAATTAATATGATTATATAATATATAATATTTAATAAATATTCGGCACGTAGCGCAGGCTGGCAGCGCATCGTCATGGGGTGGCGGGGGTCGGAGGTTCAAATCCTCTCGTGCCGACCAAAATATTCATATAATTTTTAAAGATTAATTATAAATATTTATAAATGTTCTAAAATTATAAAATGTTCTCTAATTATTATATTATTAATGTTATTAGTATTAATTAATATTTTGATGACTTAATACTTTAAATTTAATTATGATATTTTATATATATTGAAAAATTATAATTTTTATTTCTTAATTTCAAACTTACTAATAATCTGATACATTTTTTTAAATATTATTAAAAAATAAAATTTTTTTTAAAACTAGACAAAATATAAAAATTATAATTTTATCTGAATATTTTAATCTATATCTACTTAATTAGTTTGATTAACTCATTTGAGATAATTCATACAAATATTGAAAATTAAAAAATTTAATATTTAAATTTTTTTACTATTTACTATATATACTATTATTAATACATTTTAAATTTTAGAATACTTTTTGTCACTCTAATTATTATTTATTAAGCAAATAATCTCATATAATATTATATTCATATTGATAAAATATTGTTTATTTTTCATCTTATTAATATCCATAATTAAGAGTGAAAATCATAATCATGAAATGACAACTAAAAATTTTATACCCATATTAAAAAACACATGATAACTGAAATTATAAAATAAAATTTTATCCCATATTATAAAATACTATATTATTAGACTATGCATAAATATATACATGTATATAGGCAATTTTATATAAATTATCTATACTAGATAACAATATAA
Source organism: Candidatus Erwinia haradaeae (assembly GCF_900698985.1). GTDB lineage: Bacteria > Pseudomonadota > Gammaproteobacteria > Enterobacterales > Enterobacteriaceae > Erwinia_E > Erwinia_E haradaeae_B. The sequence goes on along the minus strand of NZ_LR217730.1, from coordinate 253,411 downwards.
TAAAAAATTAATCAATTTTATATATAAAAATAATTCGTTCATAATACATAAATTTATTATAAATAATATCTTGCTATTCATATAATCCGATTATTTATAAAATGTCTGTTAATTATTTAATTATTTTCTAAATTTCTGATTTAAATATAGCTTACAGAAATATAAGCTCTCAAGCAATATATTATATAAAAATAATAATAAATTGCGCTATATTTTTGTTTTCCATTATTATATAATATGCATAGTCATGTTAATAACCTTAATCTTATTATGAATATAAAGTTAATTATTCGATTAAATTACTGATTAATGTACAATTACTGCTTAATGTACAAAATCTATCTAAATAGATATTTAATATTTTATTTATATTGACTAGTATATTTTTATATTAATTGACAATAAAAGAATAAAGTGTACCACTATACATATAATTTCTTTTTACAACTCTAAAATAGATCACGGAATTCATTACACAGAGGCTATTAATATAGCCTCTGTGGTCTATTATTTGTTTTTTATTTCTAAAATTTAATCAATATATCCTAATTAACATACAACCCTGATTGCCCTGACAAGATAAATTATAATATGCTTATTATTTATACAGCTTTTCTATATTTGCTTCAACCTATTATCTGGATCCGTCTCTGGTTCCGTGGACGAAACTCTGCCTCTTATCGCCAAAGGTGGGGAGAAAGATACGGATTCTGTGCAGGAAAAGTTAAAGCTCAAGGCATCTTGCTTCATGCGGTATCCGTTGGTGAAACATTCGCTGCAATTCCACTTATACGAGAACTCAATCGTCATTATCCAAATCTACCTATTGTTATCACCACCATGACACCAACTGGATCAGATCTTGCTGTTTCTTCTCTTGGAAAAATGATTTCTCATGTATACTTACCGTATGACCTACCTAAGGCAATGAACCGTTTTTTTGATGTGATTCACCCTAAATTAGTGATCATCATGGAAACCGAACTTTGGCCAAATATGATCACGTTATTATATACTCGTCGCATTCCCCTCATCGTAGCCAATGCTCGTTTATCAGAACGCTCAGCTAACATGTATAAAATATTTAGCGCCTTTACAAAATCCCTGTTTCAACGCATTACTCTAGTCGCTGCCCAGAGCAAAGAAGATAGCCAGCGCTTTGTTAATCTAGGCGTAAAACAGTCTCATATAGTGATTACAGGAAATTTAAAATTTGATGTTACTATTATGCCAGAGCTAACTGAGAAAGCTATACAGTTACGAAAGCACTGGATACTTAAAAAGAGATCTATATGGATTGCCGCAAGCACCCATCATGGCGAAGAACAGATCATCTTAAATGCACACTCCAAACTTCTAAAGCGTTTTCCAGACCTTTTATTAATTTTAGTACCCAGACATCCAGAACGTTTTTCCAGCGTGCGTTGGCTAACTCAAAAACACCATTTTAATTATATTTCACGTAGCAATGGTCAAGCACCTTCTGATAGCACACAAGTAGTAATTGGAGATACTATGGGTGAATTAATGTTATTATATGCTATTTCAGATCTAGCATTTGTTGGCGGGAGTTTAGTTAAACATGGCGGTCACAACCCATTAGAACCTGCAGCACATACTATCCCAATATTAATGGGTCCACATACCTTTAATTTTAAAGAGATTTGTAAACTCTTGCAACAGAACAATGCTTTAATTACTGTTAGTGATGCTGAGTCACTCAATGATGAAATTACCGTATTACTCACTAATACAAGCTATCGTCTGAATACTGGACTATATGCATTTAATGTCCTGCGCAAGCATAAAGGTGCATTAAAGAATTTACTAAAATTAATTAAACCTTACCTCTTGCAAGAAGGTAATTAAATGCAACAAACACAAAAACTTTCAGTAGTGATTATCACTCATAATTCAGAAGAAGTACTAGATAAATGCCTAGCATCAGTAAATTGGGCAGATGAAATTATTCTTTTGGATTTTAAAAGTAGTGATAAAACTCTAGATATTGCTGTTAAATATGGAGCTATAGTTTATCACTCTAACATATGGTATGGCTATGGTAAACAGCGACAAATTGCACAAAACTATGCCAATTATGAAATGATTTTAATGATTGACAGCGATGAACGCGTCACGCCAGAGTTGCAAAAATCAATTAATCGAATACTACAAAAGCCACCAGAAAATATTGTATACAGTATAGCCCGTCGCAATCTATTTCTTGGAAAGGCTATGCGATATGGCGGATGGTACCCAGATCGTGTAATCCGTTTATATCCATCCTTTTGTATCTATAATGACAATTTAGTGCATGAATCTTTAGATGTACCTAAAATACCTATTCGATCACTATATGGCGATTTATTGCATGTAACCAGTAGAGATTTTTGCGATTTTCAGTTTAAGCAGTGTACCTACGCCAAGGCCTGGGCTAGACAACACTATCAACAAGGTAAACATTATGGTATAATAAAAATTATTTACCATAGTTTTTGGTCATTTATTAGGACATTATTAATCCGTCGAAGCTTTTTAGATGGAACCCAGGGTTGGTTACTAGCAATAGTTATTTTTCAATATACTTTTAATAAATATACCGCCCTATGGGCTCTTAATTATATCTCTAGGGATAAAAATTAATGAAACGGAAAGCTATCTATCCTGGAACATTTGATCCAATAACCAATGGTCATCTTGATATAATTACACGAGCAGCAAGAATATTTGAACAGATCATTCTCGCGATTGCAGATAATCCAAAAAAAAATACGATGTTTTCTCTTCAAGAAAGAGAACACTTAGCACAAGAAACAGTCAAACATCTTCCAAATATATCAGTAATAAAATATAGCAATTTATTAGTAAATTTCGCTAAAGAACAAAAAGTTCACATACTTATTCGCGGATTAAGAACAGTATCTGATTTAGAATATGAAAAAAAAATAGCTGCCATAAACCATTTATTAGCTCCTGATATAGAAAGTGTTTTTTTTATGACAACAACACAATATACTTATCTTTCTTCATCATTAATTAAAGAGGTGGCTCAACATGGTGCTAATGTACAAAAACTTTTACCAACTCCAGTATATCAAGCATTTAAACTACGTTTTCTCATGAATACAGACTGTTAAGAATATCGCGTAAGTCCTAAAAAAAACCCTCCTTGTTAATCTTCTTAAAATGATATCATAAAATATTTAGTCTAACCAGTATCTTTATTTTCTGAAAAATATTACCAAAAAAAATATTTTATCCTAATGAAAAGATATATCATATCTAACATATATCTTGTAGATAAAAACCTCTTCCCAGAATATAATACACAAAAACAGATAATTCGTCACTAATAGTTATTATTATAATATAACTCTTATTATAACACTGTAGATAATCATAACCAAATCATCATTGTTATAGAACAACATATTTATTAATAAGAACTATTAACAGTTAAAATCACATCATCACACAAAGGCGTCTCAACTATAATAAAAAACTTTCTATCAATACAAGTGATATAAAAAAAAACTAAAAAATATATTCTGTATATAACTTTAATGACAGAATCAAGTTGTGTTTTAATGAATAGTGCGCATCCTATTTATAATTTACTTAAAAATCCATATCTCATCTCAAAAATAAAACATAAAAATTAATATTGTACAATGAATTATTAAAAACTATTAATTACATTTCAATGACAATCTGTACTTACGATTAGTACTATAATAAACAGTTTTTAGTATTGATATTTTTACCTACACATATAACATATATATAATGTAATAGAATTCATCATTATTTTATAATAACTATGTTTTTATCATTCACAACAAATAAAATATAAGCTATAACATCTACTATAAAATCGTTGATAGTATTATTAAATATTTTTAATTAATAAACTTTTATAAATCAACCTTAGTTCAGAATCACTAAGTTTATAGTAATAAATATTGAAGGTATATGTACTTATAAAAAAATATAACATTACATTCAATGTATTTCCATGAATACATGAATTTCCATGTATTATTTGTACTATGTGCTGTAAAAACTCGAAAACTATTATACATGCATATCTTTTATTATTTTTTATAATATTATTATATAATTAATTATCTTTATTATACTATAATTTTTATATAATATCATGAGTAATAATTTTATTAAAGTACTGTCATAATTTATGATAGTTGCTTAAAAAAATTAACTAAAAATTATACTACTTAATTAGGCTCACTCATACGTATACACATTAAATATATTTAATCTTTTAGTCTTTTCAGGTGTTACTCATAATAAAAGCATAGACATTGACCTAAAAATAGATTATAATAATTTTTTATCATTGCGTTAATTATACTATAATATAAAAAATTTTTAATTGATAACCTTAATTCTCTATCAAAAGTTATTTTTATTTTCAAAAAATTAAATATTTAAATTACCATAACATCCTATATCTACCTAAATGTATTACTTAACAAATGCCATTTACAATCCATTAAACTGGAAATATACATTTATAAATTATAAATAGATATCAACTTTACGATAATTTATTTTTTTATCTGATCAAAATTCTCTCATTGCATTCCATTGCTATTTACTAAATTCCCTTACTAATATAATACATATTCACTGTCTATTCATGATAAAATATATATTTACATAAGGTATTAATGTATATTAATTATTGTATATTTTTTCCTGCATATACTTTTTGTAATCATACATTTATTTACTACAAATTACAAAATTAGCTATTATGATGAAATATAAAAATTTAAATCAAAGCTTCTCAAAAACAACTTATAATTAGGAGGATGCCATGTCAAAACAACAGATTGGCGTGATAGGTATGGCAGTCATGGGGCGTAATTTAGCCCTTAATCTTGGAAATCAAGGTTACTCAGTTTCTGTGTTTAATCGATCTGATTCAATAACCAATACATTTTTTGAAAAGAATCAAACCAATATGCTGGTACCGTATTATACAATACAAGAATTTGTTCGCTCGTTAGATAAACCGCGATGCATTATGTTAATGATAAAAGCTGGAGAAGCCACTGACGCCACTATTGCATCATTAATTCCCTATCTGAATCCAGGTGATATTCTCATCGATGGCGGTAACGCATTTTATAAAGATACAATAAGACGCCAAAAGGAACTCTTTAAGAAAGGCTTGTATTTAATTGGCACTGGAGTGTCTGGTGGTGAAAAAGGAGCCTTAATTGGGCCATCTTTTATGCCAGGAGGCCATAAAGAAGCGTACACAATTATAGAACCAATATTAACTAAGATTTCAGCTATATCTGAAGGTAAAGCCTGTGTTTCTTATATAGGACCAGATGGTTCTGGTCATTATGTAAAAATGGTGCATAATGGTATTGAATATGGTGATATGCAACTTATTTCAGAAGCGTATTCTCTCCTAAAGGGTCCGCTAAATTTAAATAATGAAACTTTAGCTCAAATATTTAGCACTTGGAACAAAGGAGAGTTAAGCAGCTACCTAATTGATATTACTAAAGATATCCTGACGAAAAAAGATGAAGATGGGAATTACATTCTAGATTTTATCTTAGATCAAGCAGATCACAAAGGTACAGGACAGTGGACTAGTCAAAGCGCATTAGACCTCAATGAGCCAGTATCATTAATTACTGCATCAGTATTCGCTCGTTATCTTTCTTTATTAAAAGATCAACGCATAGAAGCGTCCACAGCGCTATCTGGACCTAAACTGCAAACTATAAGTGTAAATAAAGAAGAATATATTGAAACAGTACGTAAAGCACTTTATCTTGGAAAAATTATTTCTTATGCTCAGGGATTTTCCCAACTAAAAACTGCATCTATACAACATAACTGGCAGCTAAAATGTGGTGAAATCGCAAAAATATTCCGCGCAGGTTGTATTATTCGCGCACAACTTCTGCAAAAAATTACTGATGCTTATGAAGAAAATTCCAATATTTCCAACCTAATTTTAGCTCCTTACTTTAGAGATATTGCAAATAAATACCAACAATCACTACGTGATGTAGTAACTTATTCAGTTTTAAACGGCATACCAACACCCACCTTTTCTGCTGCTATTGCTTATTATGATAGTTATCGTACAGAAAAATTACCTGCTAATCTAATTCAAGCACAACGCGATTACTTTGGTGCTCATACTTATAAACGGATAGATAAACATGGCATCTTTCATACAGAATGGGTAATATGATTCATATCAGATAAATAATCCTCAGAGCTTTCTAACAAAACGTCTGAGGATAGAATAGATATTATTTTTACATTGAATTATTATATAACATTAATAATAAAACAATACTTTATATTATACTTTACCGTATGCAATTAATATGTACTAATAATAACTGAACTTCGGCAAAAATAATTTTTTCTTACATCATAAATCATGCGATTTGCACTATATTTTTTGCATACAAGAAGCTATAAAAACGTTAAATATGATAAATAATTGAATAGATACAAAATCTGATCAATATGTATTGATAGTTTATATCTACTTAAAATGTCCATGTGTATGCAAGATGCGGCTGTCACCATAAAATATATAAAAATAAAAATAATGTTATTTTTCTAGTCTCAAACAATTAAGAAAAATATGCTATCACCTGCTAATCTTTATTTCATCGATTATAGAGTCCTTTCACAATAAACGACTTCTCACTCATAATGCATGAGTGGAAAAAACAATAAAACTGATAAAATTTTTTTCTAAAGCTGAAAATAATTTAATCCTATAAATAAAAAAAATAATCAGCGCATCACTTAAGAATAGTCATTCTCAATCTATCCTAGTGAAAAGTATAGATAAAATAAAATTAATATAAAAAATAAATATTTTATCCTACTGTCATACTGATGTACTAGCATAGTATATACTTTAATAATAAACATGTATGCATTAGATGCATACAGGTAAAAGCTATTAGCACTAACAATATGACATAACAATCAGCTATTTTATCTTACTATTCATAAACTACTTATAAAACCATAACATATAAGAAAATGCACACAAAAAGAACAAAAATCATGATAATCTATGGTTTTTGAAAGATATCTCTCCTCTTTTTACATTATGCTATGCATATATACTTAGGATATTAAGATAAGACATTTAGTTAATTTATGCATGAATGTAACATGCAACATAGTTTGATTACTTAAATCAGAAGCATAGATAATAATATTATGCGTATTAACTAACTTTCTAAGTCTCACCAAGACAATATCAGTGGGTTTCACCATGATAAGGAAAATAATAATAAAAATATAAAAATAATTTTAAACAAAGCCTTATAATATATGCAAACAATAACCATATTTAGCTAAGCAAGTAATTTTTATATAGTGCATATTATTATGTACATAAGATAATCATGTATTAATTAGACTATTATGTTATGCGAATAACATCCCTCTAAAACCAGGTAAATAATCAAAGTTATTTACTTCTAAAAATTAGAAAACTAATAATACGTAGTAATGCTACATCTTAGGGCACACATGTACTATGAAGATATCTGGTCTTAATCTGAGCTCGACTACTTATCTCAACTAAAGCAGTTGTCAAGAGCTGCAGATTAATTATTAAATTCTATAACTGGCGAGAATACAATAGTTACGTAATACCTTAACTACATACGCATATCCGCCTAATGGTTGAATAAATCACTCATATTAGTACTACAATATGTATCAATACTTCTAATTATATCTCTACAGTAATAGCTAATATGAGGCCCGATAATAAAACATACGTTATCTTATAATAACCCCTAAATATAAAAACTGTCAGGAGGTAAAAAATAAAATTTACACACATTTCAGTTTATTTAGAGATCCAGCCTCGTTCAGCAAGCTAGAGCTATGAGCATACTCATTATTATAGTATATAATTATATATTTTATTATATATGATTATTCGTTGTGGTTAAAACTGCCACCACTCCCATCCTATAATGTAACATTGATCAAAAAGGTAACTACAAAGATCTATCTGTATATGACTATAGGAATTATTTGTTAAGGATAGGTAAAGCCCAACATGAATCACAGTCTTTTTGTAACTAAACGCGATGGCCGAACTGAGCGTATCGATCTAGAAAAAATACACCGCGTACTCAACTGGGCAGCAGAAAATCTACATAATGTCTCTGTATCTCAGGTGGAATTGTGCTCTCGTATCCAATTTTACCCAGGTATCCGTACATTTGATATTCATGAAACCATCATTAAATCAGCTGCGGATCTTATCTCAGCAGACGCACCTGATTACCAATACATGGCCGCACGTCTAGCTATTTTTCATTTGAGAAAAAAAGCATATGGTCAATTCGAACCACCTAAGCTAATTGACCAAGTGACACGTATGGTATCTATGGGAAAATATGACGCCCATCTTTTAACAGACTACAGTTTAGATGAATTTGAAAAAATGGATAGCTTTATTGATCACTGGCGTGATATGAGCTTTTCCTATGCTGCAGTAAAACAATTAGAAGGGAAATACCTGGTTCAAAACCGTATTAATGGTGATATCTATGAGAGCGCTCAGTTTTTATATATCTTAGTATCCGCGTGCTTATTTTCTAGTTATCCAAATAGCACTCGTCTAGATTATATTAAACGTTTTTATGATGCTATCTCAACTTTTAAGATTTCATTACCCACACCAATTATGTCTGGAGTGCGCACCCCAACACGACAATTTAGCTCTTGTGTGCTTATTGAGTGCGATGATAGTCTAGATTCGATTAATGCCACTGCTAGTGCCATTGTTAAGTATGTATCCCAACGAGCTGGAATTGGTATCAATGCTGGTCGTATTCGTGCTTTAGGTAGCCCTATACGTGGAGGAGAAGCATTTCATACTGGATGTATCCCATTTTATAAACATTTTCAAAGCGCCGTAAAATCCTGCTCTCAAGGAGGTGTGCGTGGCGGTGCTGCTACTCTATTTTACCCTATGTGGCATCAAGAAGTAGAAAGTCTTTTAGTTCTAAAAAATAACCGTGGTGTAGAAGATAACCGAGTGCGTCATATTGATTATGGAATACAACTAAATAAATTAATGTATCAACGATTGCTTCAAGGTGAGGATATCACCTTATTTAGTACATCAGATGTCCCAGGGCTCTATGATGCGTTCTTTGCTAATCAAGATGAATTTGAAAGACTCTATACCCAATACGAAAAAGATAAAAACATTAGAAAACAGCGCATTAAAGCAGTTCAGCTTTTTTCGTTAATGATGCAAGAGCGCGCCTCTACTGGTCGAATCTATATTCAAAACGTTGATCACTGTAACACTCATAGTCCCTTTAATCCCACTATTGCACCAGTACGTCAATCAAATCTATGTCTTGAGATTACTCTTCCAACCAAACCACTTCAAAATATAAATGATGAAAATGGAGAAATTGCATTATGCACTCTATCTGCGTTTAACCTTGGTGTAATTGATAATCTCGATGATCTACAAGAACTAGCAACGCTAGCAGTACGAGCACTTGATGCATTACTAGACTATCAGAATTACCCTATTCCCGCAGCCAAACGTGGCGCTATGGGGCGACGCACTCTTGGTATTGGCGTGATAAATTATGCATACTACTTAGCAAAACACAGAGTGCGTTATTCTGATAGTAGCGCCAATGTGTTAACACACCAAGCATTTGAAGCAATTCAATATTGGCTATTAAAAGCGTCTAATGAGCTTGCTATTGAACAAGGTGCTTGCCCATGGTTTGCAGAAACAACTTACGCTCAAGGCATTATGCCAATTGATACCTACAAAAAGGATCTAGATACTATCTGCAACACCCCTTTATTACTTGACTGGGAAGGTTTACGTAAATCAGTAAAAACTTATGGTCTTCGCAACTCAACACTTTCAGCGGTCATGCCAACAGAAACATCTTCACAAATTTCTAATGCCTCCAATGGCATTGAGCCACCTCGAGGTCATATCAGCATAAAAGTCTCAAAAGATGGAGTGCTTCGGCAAGTTATACCAGAGTATGAGCGCCTTAAAGATTATTATGAGCTACTATGGGATATACCAAATAATGATGGATATCTGCAGCTCGTTGGCGTAATGCAAAAATTCATTGATCAAGCAATTTCATCGAATACACATTATGATCCGATGCGATTCATAAATGGTAAAGTGCCTATGAAACAGCTTTTAAAAGACTTACTAACGGCGTATAAATTTGGTATTAAAACGCTTTATTATCAAAATACCCGTGATGGAACAGAAGACTTAACAGATGACTTTTTATCTTCTACGCCGGATGAAGATTGCGAAAGTGGTGCTTGCAAAATGTAACTACTATTATAAGGTAAATTTCGGAAAAAATCACAACTACTGGCTCAATGTTTTGGAATACAAAATGACTTATACAATCTTTTCTCAACATAAAAATAATCAACTATTGGAGCCAATGTTTTTCGGTCAACCAGTGAATATTTCACGATTTGATCAGCAAAAATATCGAATATTTGAAAAACTCATAGAAAAACAGCTATCATTCTTCTGGCGACCCGAAGAAATTGATGTCTCACGTGACCGTATCGATTATCAATCCCTGCCTGAGCACGAAAAACATATCTTTATTAGTAACTTAAAATATCAAACACTATTAGACTCTATTCAGGGAAGAAGTCCAAATATCGCACTATTACCAATAATTTCAATTCCAGAGCTAGAAACATGGGTAGAAACATGGGCTTTTTTTGAAACAATTCACTCACGCTCATATACTCACATTATTCGAAATATTGTTAATGAACCCGCACTCATCTTTGATGATATAGTGACACACAAACAAATTTTATCGCGTGCTAAGGATATTTCTAAATATTATGATGATCTCATTCTCATGACAAATGCGTGGAATCTCTTAGGTGAAGGTGTGCATCAAATTAATCATTGCACAACTATAAACGTCAACATACATATACTAAAAAAGCAATTATATCTTTGTTTAATGAGTGTGAATGCCCTAGAAGCTATCCGCTTCTATGTGAGCTTTGCTTGTTCGTTCGCTTTTGCTGAACGTGAGCTAATGGAAGGTAATGCTAAAATTATCAAGATGATTGCTCGTGATGAAGCACTTCATGTTACTGGCACTCAGTATATTCTAAACTTACTTCGCAATGGTGATGACGATCCAGAGGCAGCAGAAATAGCTAAAGAATGTCAACAGCAATGTTATGATTTATTTCTGCTAGCAGCGAAACAAGAAAAAGAATGGGCTGAATATCTATTCAGAAACGGATCGATGATTGGTCTCAACAAAACCATTTTATGTCAATATATTGAATATATCACTAATATTCGTATGCATGCTGTTGGTCTAGATCCACCTTTTCAAGCCCATTATAATCCAATTCCATGGATTAACTCATGGTTAATCTCAGATAATGTACAAGCAGCTCCTCAAGAAGTAGAAGTAAGCTCGTATCTAGTAGGCCAAATTGATTCTGAAGTTAATGTAGATGATTTTATTGATTATCGGCTATAATTCCTCATGAAAAAAACTATTATTACACTCAACCCTTCTGGTATGAAATTAATATGGTGTGATCTGCACCATAACCTTCTAACCACTTTAGAGTTACATAATATCTATTCTGAATACCAGTGCCGTGCAGGATATTGTGGCTTATGCCGTATACACTTATTACAGGGTGTAGTGAAATATAGAACACAGCCTATTACTTTTATCCAGCCCGGTGAAATCCTTCCCTGTATATGTCACGTATGTAGTGACATTGAAATTGCCATACCTCATCAGTAATTATTGTTAATAAAGATCTGATTAATATATAAAACGTATGCATGAATTCTTTTTTATGTGAGATGTTTATATGTCAATATAATAATAATTTATTTAATTTTTAATTGATTTTTTACATTAAAAGCATTATATAAAGTTGATATCATCAATCACTTTTATGAACTCTCTTGATATCGAATAACAATCATAATATAATGGGTTTTTTATTTAAAAATTTTAAAACTTTCACTTTACGAGAACTACTTTTCATCCTCGTTAGTGTTAATTAAACTTTATAAAAAGACATTAATATGGAATTATGATGATAATTTTAAGCTATAATATTTAAAGAATTAGTATATATAGTGACTAAACTTAAAAACTATTACAATATCGTTATCAAAAAAATATGCAGATCTCGTTTTTATAGATCTTAAGAAAATTATAGGTCTCAATAGGAGAATTAGATGATATCTGCCTGTAAAACTATCATTCAGAGCGACCAGAATCTTAACCAAATAAATCAGGTTGTTAAATATGATCAGAAATATATTGTTTTAGATATTCGCTCACAAAATGAACAAGAAGACCGACCTTTAAAACTTTCTAATTTTCTAGTAAAAACTTTACCATTCTATTATCTAGATAGCCAATTTAGTGCCTTAGATCAAAAAAAATCTTATCTTCTATATTGCAATAATGGATTAATGAGTCGATTACAAGCGCTTTTTTTACGTGAAAAGGGATTTAACAATGTTGAAATTTATTTTCCATAAATAAATAGATGGGATATTAAAATATAAAATTACTAAATAAAAATTTCAAAAAAAAGATCTTTTTAATATCACCATATTAATGTGAGATTATTTTTCATAAAAAACCTATTTTAGTTAACTAATAAACAAGATATAGTCATCGTATAGATAGTATAGAGCCAAAAAAAGAAGAGCAATTATATCAATTCTATCACATCAGCTAGAAACACAGATTACTGTAAAATAATAAATAAATATTTTAGCGTATTAAAATTAGTGATAATTTTACTAGATAGGTTTGTGTTTTCTTTTGTCGTATAACATGCAGAACTTCTATGATATCTCTTAGATATAGATAGCAATATATTAGATTATTAAACGCCTAATAAAGATTTTCACACTTAATTATATGCTTCTCTGTAGGTTTTGTGCTTAAATGACTCAACATTTTTAAAATTCACTTGCTAATCGGATATCATCTGATTATTGTATTCATTTGTATTCTAATAGAACTTCTGATGACTAGCTTGACCTCTTCTGTTCCCTGAATCATTTAAATAAAATACTTAAATAAATATTTGTATTACACATGTTCAAAAAAAATAAATTTGACCTATTAAAGGTCTAACATCAAACTACCACAGAGGCATATTACTAGTACCAAATAAAAAAAATAATTTCATCTAGATCTCTTGCATATTATTATGCATTGATCTTATTCTTATTTTTTATTTATAATATTACTTAGAGCGATAATTCTTACAACTGCTTTTTTCTATTCTAGAAAAAATTATATCTAGCGCTTGCTCTCTAACATGGTATGCGCATTGTCATCAATAAATATATTATCCTACCTCGTTCATAATTGAATATTAAATAATTATCGACATCTATCGAACTGCTGATACAATTTTTATAGGTCTAAATATTAAATATAATAGTTTTTGTATCTTATAAACAAAAATAACGCCGAGGATAATGTATATATTAATCATAATACCATAATATTAATTATCACTAATAATCCTAGATTATTATTAATATAAATCGTTCTCATTAATCATCCGGTCTAATTAATAGTAAGCACTAAGTCTCTATAATCAATTCAATACTAATAGACCATAAATAAACATTAGACATGTTTTTATAGTATTAATAAGTGAAGCAGTAATCTATACTTTATTATAAAAAGTACTGACATAATAAAATCATACTTTATTATAAAATATCTATTGCTATATCTATTTACTATATAATTTTTGAAAAACGTATAGAGAAATCTAATATAAACAGATTTATATCCTAAAATAGATAATAAACCTATACAGATCTTTAGTATTCTTTTTTAATACAACCAATTTTAGAAACTTGATCAAAGAACCTATGTACGGAGCTAGTTTTGATTCATGTGAGTATAATTTTATAAACATAAAAGCATATTATATATGCACTAAAAACTCAAAGACTAGTAAATACATAAAATGCAGTGATTATTAGATGAAATATATTAAACACAATAGAATTCCACTTTTTTAATATTAAATTAGCTCTCTGCTCTTTTAAAAGAATGACCACAGATCTAAGTTCTAATGATAAAAATTTATAACTTACAAACTCACATTTAGTAAAATTTTTCTATATTTTTTTTGCGGGTTTAAAGAAAAAAATACTAATTATAGTAATAAGACACAAATCACTTATTCTAAAAATTAACTAAAGTATACAAATATAATATAATATATAAAAAGCAGTCATAAAACATATTTACCATCACACTAGTTAAAGTGATATCCTAATATTTTAAAAAATATTCCAATTATCTATTTTTAACTAAAATAGTATTTTAAGATACTAATTCATAAATTAATTAGATATTCATATTATATAATCAAAAAATTATTCAAATATTAAACAAAAAAAAATCATCATTATCTTCTACATATGAAATAGTAATTCTAAAACTAATGGTAAAAACACTTTATATCAACATCTACGATCCTTGAGCTTATTAACCTGTCAACCTTATAATAATCAATCATGTTTAGTATATTTTATTATCTATATTCAAAAAAAGAACCGAGAATTACAATAACTATAGTGATTATTTCGTGCTTATAAGGTTTATAGTTCTATGAAGATATAAATTATTATAGCTTGTGACGCAATACGTATAATAGAATACTCTATTGAAGATATAGCTCGCTAATAAATTCAAAAATTTTTAATAAAACCAATAAATAGAAAAATTTTTATCAACTGATAATGCGGGCAACATCAAATTTAATTACTAGTACCATATAAACAATAATATGTAATGTAATATATAAAAATCATGTCAGCTATATCAGCCAAACATCATAGATAGCTATAAGAATTATATTATATATTTTAGTAGTATATATTTTACTAAATGCTAAGATGCTAAGAAGAAAAATAGTGCTAAATTAATATATGTGCCATTATTAATATATACTTAACTAAAATAATACACGTCTTAATTACATGTAGCTCTATAATTATAATTTTACGTACCTTAAGTGCCTTATGCGTTATTGTAGAATAATCATTAAAAACCCCCTATAATAATTAATTAGCTTTAAAATAGTAATAAAGTATTATTAGTCTCTACCCAATATGTAAGACATGCCCGAATTTTTTTTAACTCTACCCATAAAGTTACTTAAGCAATCAAATATAAGATTTATTATAAATTTTTTTTAATAAAAACACACCATAATAAAATCTATGAATAAAAATATTACCTCATAATGATATATATATTCTAAAAAAAATTAGCAGAATACTATAAGCTTTACTCAGATTAATGAAACGCTTAAGATGCACTTAAAATTATTTAATACTAACACTACTGATAGTAAAATATTAAAAAATTACAGCATTAGTGATTATACCTAAAAAATGAAATATAATTATTTTGAACTAAATTATCATACGTGTACATGTTTAAAGATTATTTTATGTTAAACTATTATTTATAATGATTAATCTCTAAGTATATGATTCGCTTTATATGTTTCTTCTATAATATATTTCGTATATGAAATATTCACTTAATACTCTAAAGAAATATGTTGAATCATATAAGGTATAACAAAAAATAACACAAGGGATGAACGAATATGTACTTAAGTAACTACTCTCTCAGTATAGATTTTCACCTTACGAATAAAAATAACGCTATGCTTACTTAAGGTGTTATTTGCAAATATAAATAGACGAGAATTATCTATTAATTTAAATCTAATCAATTTCTTGCAAAAAACATTCGATTTTTATAAATTACTTCTTTATAATCTTATATATTAAGTATCATAATAAGTTTATTAAGCTTATAATGAAGATCTTCTATACTCAATGACCTATACGTCCAAGAGAGACAGAGGTGAAGTGATTAATATATATAGATTGATAAAATCTAAAATTTTTTATTAAATCTTAGATTTTATCAATATACAATTTAACATGGATACGTATTTAGATGAGAACTTTTACAGCTAAGGCAGAATCGGTCCAGCATAATTGGTATGTTGTTGATGCAGCATGTAAAACCTTAGGTCGCTTGGCAACAGGATTAGCTCTTCGATTGCGCGGAAAACATAAAGCGGAGTATACTCCACATGTGGATACAGGTGATTATATTATCGTCCTCAATGCCAAAAAAATAGCTATAACTGGCAATAAGCCTAATGATAAAATGTATTATCATTATACTGGACATATTGGTGGCATCAAAGCATTAACTTTTTCAGAGATGATTAATCGTTACCCCGAAAAAGTAATTGAAATCGCAGTCAAAGGTATGCTACCAAAAGGTCCATTAGGTCGTCAGATGTACAAAAAACTCAAAGTATATGCCGGTGATAGACATGAGCATGCGGCACAAAAACCACAAGTTCTTGACATATAATTAGGATGTTAGAAAATGGTTGAGAAGACAAACTATGGAACTGGTCGCCGAAAAAGCGCCTCTGCACGTGTCTTTCTTAAGACAGGTAGTGGTAGTATTACTATTAACCAGCGTTCTTTAAAAGAATACTTTAGTCGCAAAACTGCTTGCATGGTAGTTTGTCAGCCACTAGAATTATTAGATATGGTAAATACATTTGATTTATATATTACCGTGAAAGGCGGAGGTATCTCAGGACAAGCGGGCGCAATCCGTCACGGTATTACACGAGCTTTAATAAAATACAATGAATCATTACGCAGCGAATTACGTAAAGCAGGATTTGTAACGCGAGATGCTCGCCAGGTGGAACGTAAGAAAGTTGGTTTTCGTAAGGCTCGTCGTCGTCCGCAGTTCTCCAAGCGATAATTTATAAAACTACTACAACATCTTACCCAGTGCTAAACGCTGGGTTTTTGATAACATAAAATTTGACGGAATTATAATTGCATGTTTTGTTCTATAATTACATATTTTAGTGTAAATCATAAGATCTAACTTAATAATAGGTGTTTATTTTTGAATATATTGATATATATACATTAATATATTGATTATGCATGTTTAATAATATATAGATTTGGTAATCTGCTAATCTGCCAACTCAAGCAAAATAAAAAAATAAACAAAATCTAAAACTATTATCATTTTTTATCTAATCTCACAGTACACGTGCTAATTCCTATCACTTAAAATTCTTTTCTTTAAAGCTACCATTTTTACTTAACTTATTTTTAAGTCATGCAATACACATATATTAAAACTGGAATATATAAATATTGCTATATAAAAAATTAGATCACTTATCTACCAAAACTTCATGAATATTGAACCGAAGGACAGTATAAATATTCTTAATTCATGGAAAGTTGACACCACATCAGTCTCATATTAATATAATATATAGATGAGTATTATTTTCATCTATCATCTAATATCAAACTACCTACTACTTTTATTATGTATTATGATTTTTTATACTAAAGACTAGTGGAAGCTGATATGTCAGATAAACAAAACCACAATAAATCGTTAAAACAAACGCTTTAAGATAAAAAACGTACAAAGAGTTATAGACGTTCTTAGAATTACTTTTGTAAATAAAAACTATTTTTTGAGTAAAAAATGCACTTAGTATATTTTTATTCAGTTCCCTTACTCTGGAGTCTACTCCAATAAAAACTTATCTGACAGAATTTATTAAAAACTAAAACTATATAACTAACATGTCGTAATATTATTCTTTTTTGATACTCTAATAAAATAAAACTTTAAAATAATAATAAAAATATGGAGCTGCATACAATGACAGATTCTCAATTTACTTCTTGTCGTCCTTATCTAATACGTGCATTTTATGAATGGTTAATTGATAATCACCTCACGCCACATTTAGTGATTAATATACATGTACCTAATGTCTTAGTTCCTGTAGAAAATTCATGGAATGGTCAAATTATTCTCAATATTTCACCAAATGCAGTAAATAATCTCGAATTGCGTAATGATAAAATCCTTTTTACGACCTGTTTTAGTGGTATTTTAAAGGAAATCTCAATACCTCCGATATCTGTAATAGCGATTTATGCTCGCGAAAATGGCGAGGGGATGATATTTGAGCAAGGCATAGAGGACACGATAGACAGATCCCCTGCTCTAGATAACTACACAACGCCAATTAAAAACAGTACGATGCTATCTATAATTAAGAATGATGACAAAAATCAATATAACACACTAAATAAAATCCCGGATCAAGATAATAAAAAAAAATCTACAGAAGATAAGAATTATTTAGGCTTACACCTTGTTCAATAAGATATTTTTCTACTATTTAATATAAAAGTTGACAGTGAAATGTACGTCTTTATATAATTTATTTTTATATTCATGTTATTATTATTTTAATGCATGAAGATATGAAATAAATACGTATACATGCACATTATGAAGAGTTAATCACAATTAATTACAAAAATAATAATTAATGTGTAACATATATAGATTATTACTGCACCTACTACTAAAATAATTAGATATTCTATAAAAATCCAAAAATTAACTAAGATTATCTTTAGTAAATAAAATAACAATTATACATACATCTCTGTCTTATATTAGAAATAATATATTTCATATTAACAAAGTAGATTTAATGCATTTTATCTATATGATGTGTTATCATTTAACACTTATAATTATTTTAGATTATACTTTTTATGACAGCATACAATATACACTAATATTATAAAATAAAAGTTACTAAACAAGCCGACGTAACTTACAAACCATAGCTTGTACCTGATAATATCAATAGAGTGATATGACAGAATTTGATTCTAAAACCTTTCAGGGGTTAATTTTTAATTTACAGACTTACTGGTCAAAAAAGGGTTGTAGTATTATACAACCCTTGGATCTAGAAGTTGGTGCCGGGACATCTCACCCGATGACTTGTTTATGTGCTATTGGTCCAGAACCAATTTCTATAGCTTATGTCCAACCATCACGGCGACCCAGTGATGGTCGTTATGGTAACAACCCTAATCGTTTACAACATTATTATCAATTTCAAGTCCTTATCAAACCATCCCCACCTAATATACAAATGCTTTATTTAGAATCTTTGAAAGCATTAGATATAGACTTAAAGATGCACGATATTCGATTCGTCGAAGATAACTGGGAAAATCCAACTCTAGGTGCATGGGGCCTAGGCTGGGAAGTATGGCTTAATGGTATGGAAATAACACAATTCACTTACTTTCAACAAATTTGTGGATTAGAGTGTAAACCAGTTAGCGGAGAGATCACTTACGGCTTAGAGCGACTAGCTATGCACCTGCAGGATGCAGATAGCATTTATAATTTAGTCTGGAATAAAGGCCCAAAAAAAACAATCACTTATGGTGATATATTTCACCAAAATGAAGTAGAGCAATCCATATATAACTTTGAACACGCTGACATAAAATTTCTTATGACTTGCTTACAGCAGCATGAAGAAGAAGTTAAATATCTTTTAACGCTTGACCAACCTCTGCCAATCCCAGCATATGAGCGTATTTTAAAAGCAGTACACAGTTTTAATCTATTGGATGCACGTAAAGCCATGTCGACTACTGAGCGTCAAAGTTGTATGTTACGCATTCGGGCGCTCACTAAAAATATAGCCCAGGCCTATCTAAACTCTAGAGAGATACTGGGATTTCCACGCTGTCAAACACATCCATGCGATACAAATGACTAAAGAAAATTTTCTAGTAGAAATTGGCACGGAGGAATTGCCTCCAAAAATATTACGTTACTTAGCTGAAACGTTTGCAAAAAATGTTATTTCTGAATTAAAAGCTGCGTCTTTGACTTATCAAGAAATACGCTGGTTTGCAACGCCTCGGCGTCTAGCTTTATTTGTTCACGAACTCTCCCTAATGCAACCTGATCGAAAAATAATCAAATACGGACCAACAATAAAAACAGCTTTTAATAAAAACGGAACCCCCACGCAAGCTGCTGTAAGCTGGGCTCATAGTTGTGACATTGATATTGAGCACGCTAATTACGTGGAAACTAAAAAAGGTCAGCGGCTTATGTTTTGCACTAAACAGAGCGGACAAAAGACTGCATACCTACTGCCAGAAATTATTTCTACATCTATTAAAAAACTCACAAATCTTAAGCACATGCGATGGGGGCAATCTAATTTTTATTTTATACGCCCCGTGCATACTGTAATGCTTATCTTGGGCGATACATTAATCCCTATTAATATTTTTGGTATTTCCTCTTCCCGTATTATTCAAGGTCATCGCTTTATGGGGCAATCGAGCCTTACTATTGATCATGCTGATCATTATCTTCAAGTTCTATTAAAAAAAGGAAAAGTCCAAGTAGATTATTTCTTGCGTAAAAAAATAATTACTACTAACGCCACTGATACAGCAGCGCGCATTGGTGGCTTGGTTGACCTACAAGAAAAACTACTAGAAGAAGTCACCGCTTTAGTAGAATGGCCAGTGATTTTAATGGCTAAATTTGATAAAAAATTTCTTACAATACCCACTGAAGCATTAGTACATACTATGGTGGATCATCAAAAATATTTTCCAATTTATAATCAAAAAGGAGCATTATTGCCTTATTTTATCTTTGTGAGTAACATTGAGTCCAGCGATCCCCAGAAGATTATATCAGGTAATGAAAAAGTCATCCAAGCTCGATTAGAAGACGCTGCCTTTTTTTTTCACAAAGACTGCCAGCATCTTCTAGATGATTATCTTCCACGTCTCCAAAACGTATTATTTCAGAAAAGTCTAGGTAACCTACTTGATAAAACTTATCGTATTAAGAAATTATCGGAATGGGTGGCAGAAAAAATAAATAGTAATGTTCAGAACGCAAAACGCGCTGGATTGCTCTCTAAATGTGATCTAATGACCCACATGGTACGTGAGCTTACAGAAACCCAAGGAATTATGGGTATGCACTATGCTCGGCGTCAAGGTGAATCAGAAGAAGTCGCTATTGCTCTAATGGAACAATATAAACCACGTTTTTCCGGTGACTCTATTCCTTCTAACCCTACATCCTATGCGCTAGCAATAGCTGATAAAATAGATACAATAGTAGGAATATTTGGAATTTCTCAACACCCTACAGGGGACAAAGATCCGTTTGCGTTACGTCGTTCTGCACTTGGCATCTTACGTATTATTCTTGAAAAAAAACTACCTATAGATTTACAGTCTCTAACTGAAGAATCTATAAAACTATATGATAAAAAACTGTCAAATACTAATGTGGTAGAAGATATAATAAATTTTTTCTTTGGTCGTTTAAGTTCCTGGTATCAAGAAATAGGTTATAAAACCGACGCCATTAAAGCAGTTCTTGTATGTCGCCCTACTAAACCAATAAATTTTCATACACGCATAGAAGCTGTAACATACTTCTGTGCTATGAAGCATTCTACGAGACTATCGGCAGCTCACAAACGTATTTCTAGTATTCTCAATCAATCTGAAAAAATGTTGAATCATAACGTACATTATTCTCTATTATATGAAAAAGAAGAAATTCAGTTAGCAACTCGTATTAAAACTATCAAAACTAGTCTAGACTTATTCTTACTTGAAGAGCGCTATCAGGATGCATTGATTGCTCTAACGCCACTTCATAAAGACATTGAAGAATTTTTTTCTAAGGTTCTTGTGAATACAAAAATAAAAGAATTACGTATTAACCGCCTGACTTTATTAAATCAGTTAAAAAATTTATTTTTACAGATCGCTGATCTCTCTTTATTAGAGTAAGCTAAAATTTAGTATTATCGTAACATTTATTTAATTTAATATTGTTTTTACAAGAGCGCTCTAATAATTACATATTATCTCTTCTAAAAGAAGAGATCTCTTAATAATCTGGTTATAAATAAAGAAAGAAAAAATTATCTATCTGAGAATATTGTAGTATAATATTCTTTATGATGTTATCGTAGACTCTAATTAAAATTTTTATAATGATTAATCAGAAATAATAATTAATATTATTACACCTAAAAGTTGTGCGCAATCTATCTTTAAACTATTTATGTATATGTAATATTTTATGGCATGCAATCTATCTATAACTAAGTTATAGATAATAAATGTATAAATATTGCACCATTTTTTATATAAGCTTAATTACATCTTAAACAATCATTCTAGAATTTTTTAGTATCATATTTTCATTCAAAAAAACTACTTGATATGCCATCTTTATTCAAACTAATATAAACATATATAAGTTGATTATTGAAAAAAATATCTCAAAATATTACTATTTTCTTAAAAATCTTAAATACTATTCTATAATTCAGTGTATCCTTAAAGCGTTTTTACGCTCTATATATTATAAATAGAAAATACTATACATAATAATCACCATAACAATAAGAAATACATAAAGAGTACTCTATATTTATATATAAAACTATAATATGATTATAATGCTATATATTACATATTTACCTATAGGAACATTCATATTTTATGAAATCCTTACAAAGGAATTGATTCTACAGTAATAGAATTTTTAATTAATATTTTTATATACATGATATTTTCTGGTATATTTATATAAATTAAGTATATTTTTAGATTATTTTCTAAATTTCTTATTTAAATGATTTTATAGACATTAGAGAAAAACATAAGTATAATATTAATTTTTTATATATGATTATTTTTTACTGCTAATGAATTATCAATAGTAAATGTTACTATAATAGATGTGAGGAATTATTATTATATTAAATTGATTATTTATAAACAATTAAAATTGCTCATACTAATAGACATATAAGATGCACTTCATAAATGATATGTTCTATAGAAATGATATGAAAAATCTCTAAAAATTACACTTTAATATCATTTAACATCAAGAACTACGTATATGATAATATTTGATGTGATCGAACAATGGATTGTATGATAATACATCTTACTATAAAACAATCAACGTCATCCTAATTAATATTAGACATATAGTAAAATTTACAACATCCGTTTCCTATAATTAAAAAAGGTTAGTAAAATGTTAGTGCCAATTTTTGAAGAATTAGAAACTAAAGTACATCAAGCTATCGATACAATAGCATTATTACAAATGGAAATTGAAGAATTAAAAGAAAAAAATGATACCCTAGGCCATAAAATACAAGAACTCTCCAAAAATAATGAAACATTAGAATATAAAAATCAGAAACTAACAGCTGATCAACAAATTTGGCAGGAGCGTCTTAATAAGCTACTTGAAAAAATACAAAAATTTGATCTTACTTGCCTTAAATAATCATAATTAAAAAAAATTGCAACTAGAGTCGAAAAACTTTCCATGTACTGATCATATATTGCAAAAGTGCCATTTTCATGATATTTTTCTATTATTTAGAATCAAAAATTAACAATACATCTTAAAAGCTATATCAAAACATAATGAATTACTAGATATAAATATGAACGTAATGTGAATAATTACATAAAATTAGCAAACTAATATAAGCGCCATGTTTCTTTTATAAAAATTTGCCAGATTCTTCTCCTGTATTTTATCTATAAATATAAAACCTTAGATCTTTTTTTTATTTTTACCGTTTGTATTACTGTCATCTAACATAGTTATGTTAATCATATTGATCTCAACTAATATTATTAGGTATGTTAAATATAAAAAATTATATAATTTTTTATATTTTTAAAAACTATATAGATCTATATTCGAACTCTTATATATCATAAAAAAATTCTAATAACCTCGATTAAATACTGATTAACACTATTAATAAAAATTAGCTTTTAATTAATATTTACTATAACCCTTGACACTGAAAACTATTTTTAAATAATCCAATGCAAATGTTATTAATAAATAATTACATTACAAAAAAGTTCACTGTATATTTTAGGCTGAGATATCACTAATGTATGTATATTTTTTCTTTATATCATAAATATGAATGCTTATATATCTTGTCTATCATTGTTAATTTATACTTATTAAAAAAATATCTTTAAAACTTTTAATAATTTTTTTGATTAGGAAACAACACACCAAAACAATAAACATAAATATAAATATAAAAAATTTTATATAGAATATAAAAGTAGATCACAAAAAAGAATAATCTTAATTGATAAAATTATCATATGAAAACTTATAATATTATCAATACAAACATGAAATCATACTGCTTCTCTATTAGAGAAGACACTATTACCTTATTATAAAGCTAATATTTATATTTGAAACATATCGATGATCTTCTTAATTTAATAGCTTTAGTCTTAACTTTAAAAAAGTATCAAATCTATTTTAAAAAAAGATATTAACAAATTATAAATTTAATTTTTTAAAACAATTGATTATCTTTAGCAAACTCTCCTTCTAATCTATTAAAGACCTAAATAAGGCAGTAACAAATTTTAAAAAAGAATTATATGCGAAAATTATTTTTTAAAAACTTCTAATTGTATATATGAAATTATAATATTATAAATTTATCATCTTTACATAATAAAAAATATTTTCTTGATACTATAAAATTTAGAAATCAATATCACCAAGTAGAGCATAATAATTTTTATTATCAAGTACATATAAACATTAATTGTTTTTATAATATATAAATAACAGATCATAAAATATTTAAATACTACAAATCTCATAAATAATCCAGGATAGTTACTTATATCTACTATTACAAATCATAAATATATTGACCGCGATCAAACTTAATTATAGATATTCCTAATTATCAAGAATTTATTAATTCAAGCCCTATATATCGATGCATATATAATACCCTAATATAATAGAGCTTTAGATAATTCAATAACATTTTTCTAAGTGAGATAAAATCTTTTTTAAGAATGCTATGTCTTTTTACTTTAGACTCTTAAACAATCTATATTTTTATAAGTTATATTAAAACACTAGATTCAGCAACAATAATCCAATTACTTTGACAATTCTCTAATTATTATAAATAATAACCACCCTCTTTCATATTTTATATATATAAAATTATTATTTATATAATATATCACCTAGAAATAACCTAAATAAACTTTACTGATTTAATATTAATAAATAATATAATATCTAAAATTCTATCTACAGCAATAAATCTGATAGATATCATTATCATACAGCTCTTTTTATTTATTTTGTTTCCAATAAATACTCTTTTAAAGATCTCTTGCTATTTTTTTCCATAAATTATATAATTTTTTTTGGTTTTATTTTTAATATCATTCTATTTATCATTATAATGATATTAATATATATAAATTAGAAAAATCGAATGAATTAATATTTTTTCTTAAAAAACTCATTTATCAGAAGATATATAATATTAAGAATATCCTGATAGCGCTTAAAAATTAAGATAACTAAGCATACTATCGTCTATTTAAGATATGAAGTTATCTGCATAACTTTGAAAAAATTTTATTTACTTAAGTATACATTTTAGTTATTTCACCTATACGTATGCTCAGCCTATATTGATACTTTATTTAATATGCCTTGCTAAATTAAGACACATACTACATAGTAGTAACAATGTACAAAAAAAAATCTTCAAAAATTAGACGAATACGTATTATTTCTGGCCAATGGCGTGGACATTATATATCAGTTCCTGATAATGCAACATTACGTCCTACAACTAATCGAACCCGAGAAACACTGTTTAATTGGATTGCAGAAACTGTTATAAAATCTACATGTCTTGATTGTTTTTCTGGTAGTGGCGCTCTAGGACTTGAAGCGTTATCTCGCTACGCTTCTAGCGTAACTTTTCTAGAAATACAAAGATCTGTTAAAGAACATTTGAAACGTACTCTTTTTACACTAAAAGCACAAAATGGAACTATCATTCATACAAACACATTAAAATTTCTCTCTCAAGAAGGTAATAGTTATAATCTTGTCTTTGTTGATCCACCTTTTCGCACAGGGCTCGTGGAAAAAACTCTTGTATTATTAGAAGAACATGCTTGGCTAAAAGATAACTCTTTAATTTATGTAGAAAGCGAAGTAGAACATGGACGACCAGTAACTCCAAATAATTGGCATCTAGATCGTGAAATTCTGTCTGGTCAAGTCGCTTCTCGCTTGTATTATCGCTTAAATAAATAAAAAATATTTTTTAGATTCTATAATCCACATAACTACCTAATCTTACATAAGATATAAGATGGCTAACTGCATAAATAGTATATTTTTAGCTATTTTAGAACATTTTTTAACATCTAATTCTATAATTTTATATTGAAATCTTATAAAAATCTACAAAATAACATTACCAAATGATTTTTGAAAAATCAGGTATAATACTAAATAATGCATCTCTCCTTACGATATGAAAATTAAGAAATAATACTTTATCATTCTTCTGTTTGTTCTAAATACTACTTATTAAATATAAAGAAACATGTTAACAATAAAACATGAGCGATTCTCAAAGAATAGCAACATCTTTAGATACCTCTCTAACTTACCTAGAAAACCTATTTCTATCTCATCTTACAATATATATAATCTGATACTCATATAATTTTCGATAATCTTGTTACATATAAAGCTGAGTAAATATGCAATATAATTGCATATTTACTTATAAAATCTTATAAAAAGTATCAACTATATTTAGAATGTATAAAAAATCTACTATAAATAATGATGTTTTTATATACAAAACAAGGATAACCTTAAAGATTACTTTAATACTATATCGAATGTTGCTTATTTTTTATATTCTAGATATATATTGTGCTTGCTAAATAAAAAAACACGAATCAATTTATCTTTTATCAATGTTAAATGTAAATAATAATATGTTTATTAAATTTTGAATATTTTCGCATATCTCTCACTACTTGATCACAGAAAATACCTCAATATTAACATCATAAGAAATCTTATATTATATATAAAATATATATTTATTATAAATATATACAAAACTTATTTTTATATATAAATAAACGCAATTATTGTGAATAGATCACATAAAAATTCATAGAATAATAATACACGTTAATATAAGAAACATTACCTAATAATACTCTGTATGAATTATGAATTATTAAAAGATATTATCACTATCTTTATAGTATATAATACTACATTATTAATGATTCTATTCTATATGTATTATAAGTAAAATGACATAATACATAAAATATTGCTATTCTCAACTTTTAAATACACTACTATCTATAGCAGTCATTACTTATCTAACTTAATCAACCAACCCACCCTAAGGCTGAAGATGTATATCTTAATATAAATTATTAATCATGATTAATATAAAACATATCAATTCCAGTAAGACCTTTAATAATACTGTTGTGAGCAGTATAATTTTCGATACTTAATCTAATAATCACATTGTGAACAGTTTTTAAAAAATTTTTATAACAATACATAACAAGTCTACGACAGATAGAATAAAATATTTATTAGCATAGTTAGTTAAATCACTTAATTATTTTTCAATAGAAATTACTTAAAAATACCTAACAGCCATAACAAAAACCTGTATTTAATGCGTTTATAAAAAATATTATACTTTAATATATAAAAAATTACCTACACAACAATTATAAAATTATTTAATATAATATTAAAATATATACTACTAATAATTATTTGTGCTATAGAGCTATATTCTAACAGAAACGCTACTCTCTATTAATTTTTAAGTATTCTTTTAAAAAACTATATATATACTTGAATAAAAAAAACTACCATGAAATATTAGGCGATCTATTTAATCTTTTACAATTCAGCATGTAAATGCAGATAAATAAATTTATAAAATATAGTAAAATAATAAACGTTACAAGAAAATTACAACATAAACATTATAAATAAAGATCATTGAAATATTTCATATAGATAATTTGTATTATGAGGTATATCCCAATTACATTGCTACCTGTTAGATCTTCTATTATTGCCATAATATGTAAGCTTGTGCCATGCTAATAAGTACATGATCCTAATCACACAACATAAAAGATATATACTAAAATATAACAAAATGAAATAAAAACCCTATAACATTAATGCTATTTAAATGATCAGTTGATGAGCCTATTTAAAAACTATAATCAGGACTGAATGAAAGAGGAATATTGGTTTTGAAGCTACGTTGCATCGCGACTCTCGCACTAGGAGTTTTTTCTATTATATCTTGCTCTAATAATAACTACACAAAAGCACCTGTGAGCATAATAAATAATCACATTTCAAAAAAAATAATATCAAATTCACATTATATTAGAAAGATAAAAAATATATATATGGATTACACGATCCATGTTAAGCCCATTGATCCATCATCTCCAGAAGAAAATATTCAAGCACAACATAAAATCAAACACTTGATTACACAGAATAACTCTATATTTCACCTACATTCTTATGATAACTCTTCTAAAAATAGCTATAAACGCAAAACATATATAGTTCAAAAAGGGGATACACTCTTTTACATTGCTTGGATTTCTGACAATCCAATCGATAATCTCATAAAACTCAACCATATTACTAAACCATATCTTCTTACAGTAGGTCAAAAACTAAAAGTTTCTCAGTCAACTCTTTCATTGTTTACTATGCAAAATATAACAGGGGTTCATGGTAAAATAAATAATAACTCTTCTAATGATCTGATTGTTAATAATAAAATACACACTGCACAATCTATCCACAAAATAAGTAAAACACATTCTAGCATATTTTACTCAATACATAATAATGATCAATTTCCAGCGGATGTTGAAACAATAAAGATAAAAAAACTTATCAGTAAAAATAAAATTGATCATATTTTTAATAGAAGCAATCCCATACAAAATTGGTGCTGGCCCAGTAATGGCAAAATTATTAATTATTTTTCTAATTCTGAAAGAGGAAATAAAGGAATTGATATTGAGGGTAATTATGGCCATTCTATAGTAGCTGCAGCACAGGGAAGAGTGGTTTATACTGGAAATGCATTACGTGGTTATGGTAATTTAATTATTATTAAGCATAAAAATAATTATCTAAGCGCTTATGCGCATAATGCAAACATCCTTGTAAAGGAAAATCAAGAAGTTCAATTAGGTCAAAAAATTTCTACAATGGGAAAAAGTGGAACAATCTCCGTTAGATTACATTTTGAAATTCGCTATAAAGGAAAATCTATTAATCCATTACTTTATTTACCAAAATCATAATATATTAAAATCTAATAGAAATACATACGTATAATAAATATAAACTAATGTTTCCACATTAAATTTTGTAATTAAAATACATCTTACCATATTACGCATAAGGTTACAATCTAAAGTAATGAGAAGAGTTATAGGTATAACACATATTAAGCACCGCAGTGTTCTGCTATATTCAATAAATTATTATATATTTTTAAAAATAATCCATATAATTAAAAAATGCTTCATAACCTAGTAAATTGAATTTACAAAGATATAATAATGTACTATTATAATTTTTTAAGACATTCGTATCTATATAAAATTACTAGACATAAAAACTATATATATTGCCAAATGCCTGTATCTTAACACCTCATTTATTATAAAAATAAATTTTAAATCTTTAGTTTTATAATTATTTTTTTCCACTAATGTTGAATATTACACTTATATATTTAGATAATCTTAAAGACTTTATGATCAATATCAATGCGTTTATATTAGCATACATAAAATATCTGTACAAATAACTACTTTTAGTTATTTTTTTATGAAAAAATATATATAAAACCGTAAAAATTTAATTAAATCCTTTTAATATAAGTAGTTATTTTTTTATAGGAATGTTTTATAAAAAGATAATATAAATAAATCATCATCACTGATTTAGAAATATACCTGTATATCTTATAGATATTATACACAATGTCATAACTTATGTTATGTAATACAAACAAATCTAACTATATACTTAATAAAAAATATACACTTTACATAACAAGAATCATTTAATTAAATTAATATTTTTTTAGAAAACAATTCCTATTATAACAAATAAAACACTTTATTAAAAATAATATATGTTATATATGACTATTATATCATTATAATATAGA
This sequence comes from Candidatus Erwinia haradaeae, assembly GCF_900698985.1. Lineage (GTDB taxonomy): Bacteria > Pseudomonadota > Gammaproteobacteria > Enterobacterales > Enterobacteriaceae > Erwinia_E > Erwinia_E haradaeae_B. The sequence goes on along the minus strand of NZ_LR217730.1, from coordinate 223,192 downwards.
AGATATTTATACATAATATAAAATATAAAGTGTCAACACGTAATCCTACCATCTTACTTAAATGCATGCACTTCAATATAACTTAAATCGCATAATATTTTCATTATAAAAGTAAAAGTAGAAAACCCGTATTATATAATATATAAAGTTAGACATACTAATGAACTATCTATACATGTATATTTTTGATTATAAAATTCTAATATCCAATCCTACCAAATAATATAAAAATATTTTTATGTAATATATTTCCATCATGATGCACAATGAATGAAACAATCACAATATATAATAACTAAAATAAAATTTATGTATCGTCATATGTCTGCGGCCAAGCGTAATTATCAAAACGCGACCACTGACCATTAAAGGTTAATCTGATAGTACCAATTGGACCATTACGCTGTTTACCAAAAATAATTTCTGCAACACCTTTAAGAGCGCTCTGCTCATGATAGACTTCATCTCGATAGATAAACATAATCACATCAGCATCTTGCTCAATAGCACCAGACTCACGTAAATCAGAATTAATTGGTCTTTTATCAGCCCGCTGCTCTAAAGAGCGATTAAGCTGAGAAAGTGCTATCACAGGTACTTTAAGCTCTTTCGCTAACGCTTTAAGTGAGCGAGAAATCTCGGCAATTTCTAAAGTACGATTATCGGATAGAGAAGGGACACGCATCAATTGTAAATAGTCGATCATTATTAAGTTCAGCCCACCATGCTCTCGAAATATGCGACGCGCACGTGAACGCACTTCTGTAGGGGTTAAACCAGAAGAATCATCAATAAACATATTTTTTTTCTTTAAAAGAATCCCCATTGTACTGGAAATTCGCGCCCAATCATCATCATCGAGCTGTCCAGTACGAATACGAGCCTGATCAACACGTGATAAAGATGCCAGCATTCTTATCATAATTTGCTCACCGGGCATCTCAAGACTAAAAATTAATACTGGTTTATCCTGTAACATAGCTACATTTTCACATAGGTTCATTGCAAAAGTAGTCTTTCCCATTGAAGGACGGGCAGCTATGATAATAAGATCAGATCGCTGAAAACCTGCAGTTTTTTTATTAAGGTCCTGGTATCCAGTATCTACTCCAGTGATACCATCATTCGGATTCTGATATAAAGATTCAATACGCGCCATGGTGCCTTCGAGAATTTGATCAATACCTCTAGGTCCTGAATCCTGATTTGCCCGATGTTCTGCAATTTGAAATATACGTGATTCAGCAAGATCAAGAAGATCTTCACTGCTACGACCCTGTGGATTATATCCAGAATCAGCAATCTCCTGTGCCGCAGCAATCATCTCTCGCACCACTGCACGTTCATGCACTATATCTGCATACGCGTTAATATTAGCCGTACTGGGTGTATTTTTTGATAATTCTGCTAAATAGGCAAAGCCACCCACTATATTTAATTTTCCCTGTGTCTCCATCAATTCAGAAAGAGTAATTAAATCAATTGGTTTTTCTTGATTTAATAAATCTTGCATTGCTAAAAAGATCATCCGATGAGGTCGGCTAAAAAAATCTTTAACAAACACACGGTCTGCAATATGTTCCCAGCGATTATTATCTAGCATTAAGCCACCTAGTACTGATTGTTCTGCTTCTATAGAACGCGGAGGCAACTTTAATCCTTCTATCTGATGATCATATCGTTCATAGTTTATATAGGATTTATTGGTAGTTTTTTTATCTTTCATAGGTATCTAATACCAGAAATCGCATAATGAAATAAAAAATGTAATTATTAACTAAGTACTACTTAAACTATTCATCCCCTATCTTACTGCATAGCTACACCTTTCAAGTTTATATATAATAGTAATAAATAGTAATATAATGCCAATAATTAGGAATCTAGTAACAAAAAAACTCAATTATTATTGATAATTTAAAATAACTGAGAATATAGTAAACTATATATCTTTATATGTTAATCTGAGAATCTTAGATTTTTTCAAATATTTAATATTATAAAAAAATAAATTAAGCTTTATTGAAAGACTGGACATAATAAAATGTACCTAGATTTTTTATACTTAAGAGACTTGATTAGTTAAGTTTACTCCATCTTTTTTATTCAGCATAAAAGAATTGTATTTCGAGAAAAATTATATACTGCTTGAGCATTTTTTATAAAAACTTACTACATATACTTTATATGAAATATATGTTAAGAATATACGAAGCTGATCGTAAAGTAGATATATCTTCTATCCTAAAAGTTTTTCTACTAATTCTTTATAACATATTACTATATGATCAGCTATTAATATCCAATAGTTACGAATCTTCTTCATTTCATAATATGACTAATCAAGTCAAGCACTTTACTGGAATATCCTGTTTCGTTATCATACCAAGATATTAACTTAACAAAATTATCATTAAGCGACATACCCGCGCAAGAATCAAAAATAGAAGTCATGGTTTCACCATTAAAATCAGTAGAGACTACCTGATCTGAAGTAAAACCAATAATTCCTTTCATCTCACCTTCAGATGCTGCTTTTATCGTTTTACATATTTCTTCATAAGAAGCAGGTTTTTCTAAACGAGCAGTTAAGTCCACTACAGAAACGTTAGGGGTTGCAACACGAAATGACATACCTGTAATCTTGCCACAAAGCTCAGGAATAACCTGACCTACTGCTTTTGCCGCACCAGTTGCGGCAGGTATAATATTCTGTATTGCACCTCGACCACTTCTCCAATCTTTAGAAGACACACCATCAACAGTTTTCTGAGTTGCTGTAGTAGCATGAATAGTTGTCATGAGCGCCTCCACAATACCAAAGTGGTCATTAATCACTTTGGCTAATGGAGCTAGACAATTAGTTGTACAAGATGCATTAGAAATAATATCCTGTCCTTGATAAGACTGATGATTAACTCCCATTACAAACATCGGAGTGGAATCTTTAGATGGTCCGGTTAAGACAACTTTCTTTGCACCGGCAGTAATATGTGAACGCGCAGCTTTATCTGTTAAAAAATGACCGCTAGATTCAACTATAACCGAAGCATGTACTTCTGCCCATGGTAAATTAACAGGATTTCTCTCAGCACTAACAAAAATAATTTTATCGTTAACAACAAGATTACCATCAGCGTTAACTTTAATTTCCCCATGAAATCGTCCATGAGTTGAATCATACTGGAGCATGTAAGCCATATACTCTGCATTTAATAAATCATTGATAGCTACAATTTCTATATCAGGTCGATTCGCAGCAGCACGAAAAATCACTCGACCAATGCGCCCAAAACCATTAATGCCAACTTTAATAGTCATATATATCACCAAACGTATTATTTTTATTCATATTAGGATTTTAATTAAAATATTAATAATTATGATTAACTTCTGGTTAATCATAATTACTCTTATAAAATTACATACTCATATATTAATATTATTCAATGTTAATAACTGTGCCTTATAAAGGTTTATATTCAAGAAATCAGTGATAATAATTAAAATCTCTATTCGTAGTAAAGATGCTAAGCCATTTTAAAAACTAATAAGCTTCATTGTCTCAATAATTTAATTTATACTTTAATAGTCACTATTATATCGTATTTTATAATACTGCCAACAACTTTAGATATTATAGAAAATATGATAATCAAAAAAAATATACAGTCTCAACCTCATATCGGCATGATGCAGTGAGTTGTCTACCATATTCTATATATCAAACAAGCACACACAATAAAATCAATAATACTAGATAAATAATCTCAATGCATCAGTCACATATTACTAAAAATTTTATTATCTATATAAAGAATCATTAGATTATAAGTTTAAAGATTACTTTAATATTTTCTTTTTAACCTAATACTAACGGACTCCATTAATATGTTAATTAAGATATTAAAATAATTTTTACTGCTTATATGCACTAACATCTATTACTAAAGTCTTTCAAGGAAATATTTGATGACGTATCCAAAATATAATCTTAATAAAAGTTCCATTATTTATTAATATACAGTACATATGCATTCACAGCATATACAGTGGAAAATTTTTTAAAAAAATCAAAAAATTTCATTCTGAATTAGAATAACAGATAAAATCTTTAACTTCCTGTATTTTGTTTCTGCTGGATTTTATTATTTTATACCCGGATCCGATAAAAACCTTTTATACTTAATAAATTTATCAAAATATACATTAAAATAAAAAAAATATAAAAAAATACTCAGATTAAAATGACACAAATAACAGCTTATTGAATAATCTACTGCAGAAATTAACAACATCTTACTATATATAATCTATTTATTTTCCTTAAAAATCATACCTTATCATATAGTATGATAAAATCATATATATAGTTCTTTAGTTTGTAACATATATCTCCATATATATTATATAAATAAAGTACTAATAATATTTTTATATTACTATCATAGTAATAACCTGATGTTCTTAGATATTCGGTATATATCACTATTACTAACTTACTATCAAAAACTATCGATAACATTAAATTTATACAACATCAAATATAATATTTTTTATTATTTAAGAATTTATCTTGCCCACCTTACTAAAATAAAAACTTCTGCAAATCAAAATATGCAAATATATTATCTAATTTATTATTGTATATTATATAATATATTCTCGTAAATGATATTATATAAAACTATTTTAGTTTCTAAAAACAATAAAAAGCATACGAGATGTATTGAAAAAAAAGATATATTACCATTTTATAGCATACAGTAAATTTATTTTTGTAGAGTTTTTTCAGTAATAGATACTTGTGCCCTCTGATCTATTATGATAAAAATCATCATTAACATTCCAATAAAATTGATAATTTATTTTATTACTACATAAAATAAATATAGATAATAACACATATGTAATAACATATGTGTTATTATAGATAAACAAAATCTAAAATACTATTCATATAAAAAATTACTTTATAAGTAAAATTTATTTCATTTTTATTAAGATTTACATAATATTAACGGAGTATTTCTCTAAAATAAAATTTTAAAATCACAGTGACTAAACCCCTACAAATTATTATCTCACACCCTTTACTGATAATTGAATTGCACTCTAAATCTACTACACGTTTTTATTTATAGGATTGTAATCTATATCTATTTTATTACGATCAAAGCGTAGTGATATTCAATCATCTGATATTGAATCTTGTGTAATAGCAATTTTTGTTACTGGCGCATAAGAGTGATTTATATAACGACCAGGTGCTATCAAAATATTAGACTGATGAATAATGTTATTCTGATCTTGATTTGGAGCACAGTCGTTAAAAGTATTTTTTTTCTGAGTTAAAGTACTAATCGAATTACTACTAACAGATGGATAATGTACAGCGTTATTTATCATACTTCTTGGTTCAATTGTTGAAGTTATTGTAACATCATGGCTTATATCTAATGGAGATACCACAGCAAAACCATTGTTATTATTTTCTAAGGCACCTTCAGCATCTTTGTTTGTTGAAGTAGAGTCAAATTTACCTTCGCATACTAACTTACTTTGCGCATTGCTTGCTACCACGGTACTAGAAGGTATATTGCGATGGTTTAATTTACAACTTTTAAGTGGTATAGTTGGATGTAAAATCCAAATCTTACCTAATGCCAGCTCAGGTGATGCCATGGCATGCATTAAAGGCATTGATGAATGTCTTCCATCATATTCATCCGAGTAACGACGACGACGAGAACCACTAGAACGCGAATTGCGCGTCGATTTACGTGGTCGACGCACGGCAGTGCAATTACCTCTAGTATCATTTTCAGATAAATCCAATGCAGTTTTGTTAGGTTCTAAGATAGGAACTATTGCAGATAAGTTAGTTTCTTTTGATTGACTAATGGTATCCATTATCCCATCAGGACTTTTAGAATCCTTTTTTGTTTTTTCTAGTTCATATAAGGCATGATGACTTAATAACCCTGAGGAACCATGAGTCTGTTTTTCTATCTTATTAGTCACTGGGATGATCGGCTCAGCTCGTTGCTCATGTCGCTCCATTAAAGCATGCTCTAACTGTTTAGAATCTGAACGACGACGATAACGAAATTGTCGCGATTGACTTTGTACTCTGATTTCAGACTCTTCTGAAGAAATTGGCTTATTATGATGAGACATCGGATGCATATGACGACGATTGCGATGATCGCTGCGAGTATCCCGAATATCACGTTCATTTCGATTTAAACTGTAATTACGATTATTACATCGATGATTATTAGAATTAATGTTCTTATCAGAATGATCAACAAAATCATAATTTTGACCAGGATCCTGTTGAAGACTAGTGGCAAGCGAAGATGGTTTGATGATTTTTTCAGAGGTCACAGTATCTTCTGATTGTTTATTAAGTCGCTCTGTTGAACAAAATAAATTTTTACATTCTGTTATAAGACGACTCACTAAGCTCGGTTGCTTTATTAAAGAATATTCAGATGTTTCAACAGAAATATTAGATTCTCTCATTGAATTATCGAGTCTATGTGATGTCAGTGAGGAACCTGGAATGACAACAGTAGTAATGGCTGGCGTCTCTGGACGCTTGCGCTCGATCTGCGTAGGATCTATAAGAACCCCCATCTCATCTTGATGTAATTTTGAAAGATGATAACTCAAAGTTTGCGTTTCTTCTCCGCTACGTACACGCAACACAGAATAGTGAGGGGTCTGCATATTATCATTTGGAACAATAATTGCACGTACACCACCGGGACGCTTTTCAATAGCGCTGACAGCATCACGTTTTTCATTCAATAAATATGAAGCAACTTGCACTGGAACAATAGCGTGCACTTCTTTTGTATTTTCTTTTAATACTTCCTCTTCTATTAATCTTAAAATAGATAATGACAATGACTCATTATCACGAATAGTCCCTGTACCGCTACAACGAGGACATACGTGATGGCTGGATTCACCAAGTGACGAACTCAGACGCTGACGTGACATTTCTAATAACCCAAAACGTGAAATATGACTAATTTGAATACGAGCGCGATCTTGTCGAACCTCTTCGCGAAGTCGATGTTCTACAGCCCTTTGGTGACGTACTGGCCCCATATCAATAAAATCGATTACAATTAGACCCCCTAGATCACGTAGCCGTAGCTGACGAGCAATCTCATTTGCTGCTTCTAGGTTTGTATTAAATGCCGTTTCCTCAATATCAATACCTCGAGTTGCCCGAGCAGAATTGATATCTATGGCAGTAAGCGCTTCAGTGCTATCAATAACAATCGAGCCACCAGATGGTAGACGAACTTCACGCTGAAAAGCTGATTCAATCTGTGACTCAATTTGGTAGTGACTAAATAATGGAATTTCACCTGTATATAATTTAATTTTGCTAGTAAAATCTGGGCGACCAAGTGCCGCGATATGCTGACGAGCTAAATCTAATACCTGAGGGTTGTCTATTAAAATTTCACCGATATCTTGTCGTAAATAATCACGGAAAGCACGTACAATAACATTGCTTTCCTGGTGAATTAAAAATGGTGCTGGTCGACTACTTGCTATCTTCTTAATTGCTTCCCAATGTTTAATCCGAAAACCTAGATCCCATTGTAATGCTTCAACAGATTTACCAACCCCAGCAGTACGTGCAATTAAACCCATACCATCTGGAAGCTTCAGTAAAGATAAAGTAGCCTTCAGCTCGATTCTATCATCACCTTCAATACGTCGAGAAATACCACCAGCACGAGGATTGTTAGGCATTAATACTAAATATGTTCCGGCTAAACTAATAAAAGTAGTAAGGGCTGCTCCTTTATTACCACGTTCTTCTTTATCAATTTGAACAATAACTTCTTGTCCTTCACGTAATACATCTTTGATATTAGGACGACCGCGGATATTATCGTTTTCTAAAAAATATTCACAAGAAATCTCCTTAAGAGATAAAAAACCGTGTTTATCTGCCCCATAATCAACAAATGCAGCCTCCAGGCTAGGTTCAACACGAGTAATCTTACCTTTATAGATATTAGCCTTTTTTTGTTCATACCCTGGGGTCTCAATATCTAGATCATATAGGCACTGTCCATCGACAAGTGCAACACGCAACTCTTCTTGCTGCGTGGCGTTTATCAGCATTCTTTTCATCATAACTTACTCATTATTATTACATGATTAATACAGCGACAAATAGAATCTTACTTTAAATAAGGATACAGATAACCCAGTTTTATTTAACTATTAATCTGATGGATGTCGCCAGCGGAGGGATTAATAATATTCAGTGACCTATTAGTATGATACATAGAGAAGTGAGCCTTAGACACAAACGCTCGAATAGCTTAACCAATCTTAAATACATCATCTATCTGTAATTTTTGTATAATCTACCTGTAATCTCTGAATTCATCAGTAAATTCATATTTCCTTAAGGACTCATCGTACCTTATCATACTGTTCTCAGTGTAAGGCAGCCATTCAATTTTCTAACCAATGTTAATCGTTCATATTTAATATTGATTCTATATTAATCTACATATCTTGTAATTTCTTAGGACAGCACGTTTCTACATAAAATAATACATTGACACTTTAATATTTCAGTCATTTGTATATTTATAATATAAAATTTCCAAATAACCGATAAAAATCACTTTAATTTACCTATAATAAGGTATTATATTTTAGTTTGTAAGATTATTATGCCGATCTATAACTGTATACAGTAAACCTTAACCTATTTTGTTAGTATACTATCTCTAATCTTCTGATAAGTGATAAACATGATCAAAACACTGTAGCTGAAGCGGTCTTTTGAACATCTAAAACAATCTTTAAATAAAACATATAAACAATCACATAAAAAAACATTATGTTTACCTTAAATGTTATATATGTTCATGAGATTTTATTATATATAATTTCCATATAATTTATATTATTTCTACATAATTTTGTATGTAGGTATAATATTTTATATGTTACTAACACCTAGTGCATCCCTCATAAAGGGCAATACCGAAATACTCAGATTAGGTTAATACTTATGTCACTCCTTTAAATTAAATCTATAATCTTGAAATTGATATTATTACATGAAATTGTATTTCTAGTACAAACTGATACTGATCGATCAATAGTATTGAATACTTATATTGCATATGGATGGGATGTATATTCTGTATAGTATCATTACAGATCGAGGATAAAGCGAATTAAGGGATTCAAATCTACACACGAATACAAGAAAATGTTAATTTAAAAAATAAAGTGGCATCTTACTAAGATCACTATATCATTTCTGAATATCTGATAAATCTCTTGAGGAATTTTAAATACCTAGAATGCTAATAACTTCTATTTAAAACAAAATATATTTTTATATATAGGGTATAATTATTATTATATCTAATGCTTATATATGTATATATTTCTTTCGTTATATTTACGAGATCTTCTGTAATCATAAACGTGATACGATATAAAAATATAACATCTATTCAGAAATAAACTAAAAAGTTTATTCATATACTCATGATGTTTAATAATGATACCTTAAAATTCTATAACTTCTAATTAAATCTTATCTAATAAGCACTATACAATACAGAACAATGGAATATTAACTACAGATTCTCTTATTAAAATAAAAATCATTTAAAAAATGGCAAAAAATAAACTTACTACTGAATTTATTATTATAATATATTTTTATCACTATTAGTGATAATGTTCGATCATGCAATGCTTGTAGCTATAACCATGCGATACTAAAAATAATTTTGCATTTGTTGATCAAAATGCTTCTATAATGAACCACGTATATAATCTATCATTATAATATACTATTAGAAAAAAGATGCAGCTAGATTCTCATCTAGCTACCAAGATTCTAATCTAGCTACGAATTATAAATAAACTATACAAATGACTCATAAAATAAGTCACCTAACAGATAAAAAAAACATCTTTTTTACTTCTTAAATATAAAAATAAAATTATTACATCATTATTTTATAAAGACTTTTATAATCAATTGACTTGTATTATTATACATAATAGTGACTATTAATCGCATTTAATTTTAAAAAAACTCTCTAAAAATTTCAAAACTGTTACTTATTATAACTTTCATTCAGTACACTTAAAGTAAAAAATCTTCTAATTTTTTATTTTGTCCATCTATAGCCATTCTAATAACTGCTGGAGTTCTCCCTTGCCCAGTCCATGTTTTATTTTCTCCATTCTTATTGATATAAACATATTTTGCAGGACGCGCTAAACGTTTGGATTGAGCTGTTGATTTTATTTTAATAGACGCTATTAATAATTCATTAGGATCAATACCGTCAGTTATAAGCATATCACGGTACTTCTGAAGTTTACGAAACCGTGCTTCTACTTCTTCTTGCGCCTGTTTTTCTTCTGTACGGCGCTCATTTACTACAGTCTCAAATTTAATTAGCATCTCTTCTAGAAGATCTACATTACATTCTCTTGCTTGTGCACGTAACGTGCGAATATTATTCAGAATTTTAAGGGCCGCATTCATAGTTTGAATTCTCTAAATTATATTTATTAGGCTAATACTGCATAACATAATAATAATGATGCTTATCAAGAACTGCAATAGTTAATTTCTTAAATATATTTAAATCTAAAAAGTTAATGAAAGATCAAATATTCTAAATAGATAGACAATAAATATATTATTTTTCTATAGACAAAAATACTTCGACCTAGTTTATAAAATCTAGTTTTAAAAATAAAAAGAATTTATATCAGATGTTTTATTGATAATTTGCAATCTCAAAATATCACAATCTACATGACTATCTGAACTACACCTATTATAATATTAGTGCTGCAGTAGATATCCTATACGTAAGTATCAAATGGTAAAATACTAGTTGATTATAAAAAATACCTATATCTTAATTCTATCTTAAATGATGTATTGATAATTAAATTAATATGGTTTATTAAAATAATAATGAGAAAATATTTACAAGAAAAACTATTTAATTTTTCTCTATACAATGATTTTCTTTTGAGATCGCTCTTAAGATTTTTTATTTTATGTTATTCACTTCACATAAATAATAATACTATAGCAATAGAGCTATTTTAAAAATATATCTGAAAATTCTCTTCAAAACCCACTTAATAAGTATATTACTCCGCATCTTTTAGACTATGCATAATGTAATATATACAAAATATTCATCCGCAAATTATATGAGTAGGCCTATAATAACTACTCACCAATATATTAAATGATAAATAATTTATATATTATATTCTTCAAAAATGCAAAATATAAAAACTAAAAGCAATAACTCACGCCTGATATACTATTAATAATCACTTTATATTAAATAGTATGAATACCATTAAACTAATACTCTCTCAAGAAAATAGAATTCAATAATAATCAGCATCATCAGTATAATCAGATTAATTATAATAAAATCAGTACACTTTATAATTCGCTTAACTAATATAGACTCAACGCCCTATGAACATATATACATAAGCAATATACACTACAAGGTATTCTCATAACTTTCATTATCTTTAATTTATTCAAGGTTATAGATACATACTACCAAATATAATATGCACACATTGATACTAGAAAATTTATTAACTCATGAATTTTTGATATCGTTTTACGAATAAGATTTAGATGCTAAGTTTAACATCTAAAGATTTTTTTAAAAAATACTGAAAATATTAATATGTATTTTAAAAGTTTATTTGTAAAAGTTATCTAGATTTTTAATCTATACCATGAAACTAATGTAAACTTTAATTAAAATTTAAAATAAAAGTAATATACATATACACTAGCTCAAACTACAGATACAAGTTAATAATTATATATTCATCTCATCATATCTTCACTGCTAAATCGAGATTTAAAAAAATTTAGCGGAATTTATTAAATAGCTATGTATAAATTTTATTTTATAATCGTTAAATACGGTAAACTGTTAAAACTAAAATAAAATTTTATTTTTTTTGTAATGTTGTGATTAAATTGCTGCCTGAATAATTATTCTTAATATAGTATAACTATTTAAGTTTTTCAAAGCCTATAATTTATCTATACAGTTAGTTAAATAAACTGTATTTAATTTAAAATTATTAACATATCATGCTCTTCAAGAGTTATAAATTTCTGAAAATCTTTAGTGTAAAATACATTTATGTATAAAAAAATTATGATAATTATAAATTAAATTTTTTATATGGGTAAGATAACATTTTATGTCTTAATATAATCACACTGGAAGATATTAAGACAAGCATATGAAATTTTTATCTTATTTTAATAAATTCTCATGCACTATAAATTTTAATTTTAATCAAAAATGTATATATGAAAACTTTAATGATGCTATTCCACTCAATAATCTTTATTATCACTAGGAGATTATTATACCTAGGAGAAAAGCGGATGGCACAACTCTATTTTTATTACTCAGCAATGAATGCTGGAAAATCAACAGCATTGTTGCAATCCTCTTATAATTATAATGAAAGAGGAATGAGAACCTTAATCTATACTGCAAAAATTGATAACCGTTTTCATGTCGCCAAAGTAAACTCACGCATTGGCATTTCATCTTCTGCTATATTATTTCATATTAAAACGAAGTTCTTCCAAGAAATTCAAATAGAAAAAGATCATAAAACAGTACACTGTGTTTTAGTTGATGAAAGTCAATTCTTAACACGCAGACAGGTTAAAGACTTGTCTGAGGTTGTAGATAAATTAGAGATCCCGGTACTCTGTTATGGCCTACGTACCGATTTCCGTGGCGAGTTATTTTCTGGTAGTCAATATTTATTGGCATGGTCAGATAAGTTGATTGAATTAAAAACAGTGTGTCACTGCGGAAGAAAGGCGGGAATGGTCTTACGTATTGATTCTGTTGGAAAACCTGTTATTCTAGGAAATCAAATACAAATAGGAGGAAATGAAAAATATATTTCTGTATGCCGCAAACATTACTTTGAGGCGTTAGACATTTCATCAACAAAAGTTTTAAAAAAAACATAAAAAATAACAGAAAAAATCTTATAAAAATATAATATATTCCTTTCTGAAATAAATAAAATGACACAGCACAGTATTGTGTTGATTAATATTGATGATTGCAGCAAAGAAGCACAATCGTAAACAGTTAGCACATTCAATATTTATAATCTACTAGCAATATTTGTTAAGAAAAATTTTTTATCATTATTATATTGCAAGTATTTTAATCTTATTATTTATATCTATCTATCAAATATTATAATGATAAAACCAAAATTACTAAAAATTTCTATAACATTATCTGCAGACATTGTTAAAATTAAAGTCATACTAAATATACCATAAACTCAGATTAAATATAGTCACTGAATTTATAAAACAATATCTATAATATCAGTTACTGAAAAATAAATAAGGTAAATAATCTCATATTAATTTTAAATATATTGCATCCAAAAAAAATAAATTCATCACGCTCACTCTTAAAGTAAATAATAATATATTATAAAATAGAAAATATGTATAATATAATACATAATCTATGATACTCAATAACTTTATAGTTTAATAATCATTATTGATTTGATATGTTTTATTATGTTTAAATTATACGATAAATTAATATATTCATAATAGTAATTTGTTTGTGCATGCTTGAGGTCACTTAACAACAGAAATATACTCAATTCAAAGATTAAAAAAATTATTATTTTTCCATATTACTATGAATTAATATAATGAAAAAATTCATGTTAATGATAAATTAAAAATAAATAATAAAACTAGAAAGGAGCACTTAAAACTCAATCACTTAATAATGCGATTCTTTATATGTCTTCTAAAATATTTAGAGTCAAGTTCCTTTCTAATAAAAATACTATTAACTTTTTATTATCTTGAAAGATAGCTTTAGAGCATCTAATAAGTGTTGTAATTAAAAAAATAATACTCGAAAGAAATTATCACTGCTATAAGGTGGAAAGAATTATGCACGAACAAGAAACTCTCAACTTCCAGTCAGAAGTCAAACAATTATTAAAATTAATGATACATTCCATGTATTCAAATAAAGAAATTTTTTTACGTGAATTAATATCTAATGCTTCTGATGCTGCTGAAAAATTGCGCTTTAAGGCATTATCCAACCCAGATCTGAATTGTAGTAATCTTCGCGTAAGAATAGAAATTAATAAGGACAAACGAGTTCTTATAATTAGTGATAACGGTATTGGTATGAAACGAGAGGAAGTTGTTGAAAATTTAGGTACTATTGCAAAATCAGGTACCAAATCATTTATAGCATCACTTGGATCAGATAACACCAAAAATAATCAGTTAATTGGTCAGTTTGGTGTTGGTTTTTATTCTGCATTTATTGTAGCAGATAAAGTATCAGTACGCACCCGCTCTGAAGAGTCTCCCGAAAATATGGGGGTATTATGGGAATCTTCTGGAGAAGGTGATTATACTATTTCTAATATTGAAAAAATTGACCGAGGCACTGAAATCATCCTTCATCTACGTGAAAAAGAAGATATATTTTTAGATGTATGGCATCTTCGCGGCATTATTAATAAATATTCCGAGCATATTTCCTTACCAGTAGAAATTCAAACAAGTCATGAAGATGACGATGCTGTCGTCTGGGAAAAGATTAATAAAGCTCAAGCATTATGGACACGAAATAAGTCTGATATCACAGAGGAAGAATATAAAGAATTTTATAAAAATTTATCTCATGACAATAGTGACCCTTTAATCTGGAGTCATAATAGAGTAGAAGGAAAACAAGAATACACTAGCCTTTTATATGTACCAACTCAAGCTCCATGGGATATGTGGAATCGTGATCATAAGCATGGCCTAAAACTATACGTACAGCGTGTATTTATTATGGATGATGCCGAACAGTTTATGCCAAACTACTTACGTTTTATAAAAGGGATAATTGATTCTAATGATCTACCATTAAATATTTCGCGCGAAATCTTACAAAGCAATCATATTACGCAGACTTTACGTTTAGCCCTAATTAAACGCTCTCTACAAATGCTAGGTGCTATGGCAAAAAATCATAAAGAAAAATATCAAACATTTTGGCAACAATTTGGACGAGTTCTTAAAGAAGGGCCAGCAGAAGACAGAAGTAATGCAGTAAACATTTCTAAACTACTACGTTTTTCTTCCACTTCCTATCCAAGTTCAGTGCAAACTGTATCATTAGATGATTATGTTACTCGAATGAAAAAAGAGCAGGAAAAAATTTATTTTATTGCCGCCGATAGTTATCTTGCAGCAAAAAATAGCCCTTATCTTGAGATGTTCCATAAAAAATCCATTGAAGTTCTTCTACTTTTTGACCGCATTGATGAGTGGATGATGAATCATCTTACTGAATTTGAAGGGAAGAAATTCCAATCAGTCAGCACGGCTGACGCTGAATTAAACAAGCTAGCCGATGTAACAAGTGAAGTGCAAAAACAAACCGAGCAATCGTTAGAACCGTTTATTACTCGGGTCAAAAACTTACTTGGTGATCGCGTTAAAGGCGTTAGCCTAACACATCGCCTATTTGATACACCAGCAATTGTAACAACAGACGTCAATGATATATCTACTCAGATGGCAAAGCTACTTTCCTCTACAGGTCAAGAAACCCCAACGGTAAAATATCTATTTGAGATGAACCCTGAGCATGAATTAGTAAAGCGGGCCGCTGAGACGAAAAATGAAGCAAATTTTGTAGAGTGGATTGAATTATTTTTGGCACAAGCCCTATTTGCTGCAACGGGTACACTAGAAGATCCCAATCAGTTTATCCAGAGAATTAATCGTATGCTTTTGAAATCTAGTGAATCAATAGAAAATACGATTATTGTAAATAAATAGAGACCAATAGACATAATAACTCTCATATAAAAGCATTTTACAAAACACAAGTACGCACTGCATATATAGTGCGTACTTGTCATAAAAATAAATAAAAAACTTTTAGACGCTTTAAAATATAAAAGGCTACTACTATAATAATCTAAAAAATCACTCACTAAACTATATATGCCAATACCAAATCTACATGATATCGAAATAAATTATATTAGTAATTCTATTATAGAATAACACATTGACATAGTAACATACTAGTATATAAATTATAATATTTTATTTAAGAGAGTTTTTACTACATATTATTCAAAAAAACCTCCTAAAAAATTACTTTTTTTTAGAAATTCTGTAAATCGCATATCACTTGAAAATTATTTTACCCTTTTATATTATATCAAATAAAACTAAACATATTCCCTATATCGATTCATATCGTTAAAACCGTACTTTCTGTAATTAAGTGACCATCCACATCTACAATATTAGGTTAAATGAGAGCGCTTTTTAGTATGAATTACTATCACGGAACACAAAAAAACTTCAACTATCTATTGACGATTGATTTATATTTTTTCTAGAGATAAACCTGCTCAATATTCTTAATATAATCCTCAAAAATAACTACTGATCAAGTAATAATTAAACAAATATCAACCTTAAAAACTGGATTTATAATGAATATAATGTAAAAATTATTAGATAAAACTCACTGTTAGTTTTTACGTAATTTAGATATACACTCTCACTAAAGTAGTTCTTTAACTTTACTATTTTTATCTATAATAACTGTTCTTTTATAGCTTTTCTATAAAAATTTAGTTTTTTAATTATATTCTTTTTTGTATTCTAATGGTGAAAATTTTAATTTTTTTATAAAAATATCATTATTAATTAGTAATCGTAAAAATCATCAAATATACTAATTTAGTTTATAATCAAATAGGATAAATACTTTTATCTTGTACTACAGCATCAAAAATATGGCAAAAAATTTGAATATTGCTATCACTCAAAACAGATTTTCGTGCTGCTACTATTTTTTCTTGATAAATTTTATGTCGCCACTCTAAAGGGGTTAACACAGAATCATCATCATCTTCTAAAATTATTAACTGTAAAGGCTCTGTCTTAACCTTTATAAAACTATTATATAATTCTTGGTATGCTTCGGGTGTATTTAAATAACTATAGATAGAACGAATATGCAAACACAATCCTTTCTTAGTAAACTCCCTCCAAGAATGTAAAGCTAGTTGATAGCCTGCCTTTGATATATTTAATTTATCTAAATCAAATGACCAAGAATCCCGATTCCATGATTCTTTGATTATTTTTATCTCACACTCTGGATTACTCATATACTGATCTATATCGTTTGTAAAATCATGCGATGGAGGTAATAGTGTTTTTTTTTTAAATCAGCTATAGGTACAGTCTCTTGGTGAGACTTAGTGATATATTTACAGTCTTTTCTCTTTGAATCTCTCTCTATATTTACTAACGGAGCACTTTTTATCAATAAGTTGTGATTCTTAGGGACCTGCATGCTTTGCTGATGACTGATAGAGTTTTTACTACTATATAAATTATTATTATTGCCCTGAAAGTCTTTAAAGACTGTTTTTTTTATATTTTTTTTTTCTAAATCAACCGACGCATGAACAAGTTTTTCAATAGGCCGTTCAGAGGATGACCGATCCTGCACAACCAGATTATGCGTTCTTTCTTCTTCTTTAAAGTCTTCTGGTTGGAACGCCAATGCGCGCAATAAAGTCATTTCCACCCCCATGCGTTGATTAGGTGCAAATTTTAACTCTTTGCGCCCTACTAAAAGAATCTGATAATATAATTGCAAATCAGTTGGAGGTAGTGTTCTCGCTAATGCCTGCAATCGATAATCAATAGTTGTGCGATCTTTGCTAATCGCATCAGGCAAGAGTTGTATAATTGCAATACGATGCAAAAACCCAAGCATTACTATTAATAAACCATCCCAATCACCACCATACATGGCCACTTTCTCTAACAGCTCCATTACTTCTACACCATCAGAATGGACCATACGCTCAATAAGAGACATTGCGTATTGATCATCTAATATGCTAAGCATATTACTAACAGAATCAATAGTAACCGACCCCTTACCCATAACAATAGCCTGATCAGCTAGACTTAGTGAGTTACGCATACTACCATGCGCCGCTTGCGCTAGCATTTTTATTGCTCCAGGCTCTGCATAAATATTTTCAGTTTGCAATACATGCTTTAATTGCATGCAAATCTGATCTGAATTTAATACTGTTAAATGCAAGTGTAAACAACGTGATAATATGGTTAGTGGTAATTTTTGCGGATCTGTTGTAGCTAAGATAAACTTTACATGTGATGGTGGTTCTTCTAGAGTTTTCAATAAAGCATTAAAACTATGACGCGACAGCATGTGCACTTCATCAATTAAATAAATCTTAAAGCGACTCCGGGATGGAGTATACTGAACATTTTCTAACAGATCTCTAATATCTTCGACCTTTGTACGTGAAGCAGCGTCGATTTCAATAAGATCTAAACAAAAACCTTCAGCAATATCACGGCACTGCTCACATACTCTACAAGGATTAGATGTAATACCAGACTCACAATTTAAACTCTTAGCTAATAACCGAGCAATCGTGGTCTTACCAATACCACTCGCACCTGAAAATAAATAAGCATGATGTATGCGCTCCAGAGATAATGAATTTTTTAATACAATTAATACATGCTCTTGACCAACAACATCAGTAAATACTTGTGGGCGCCATTTTCGTGCCAACACTTGATAGCTCATAAAACCTTAATCATCTATTGTAGAGTGTGAATACTATTTAGCATTCATTCGGCTAAATACATTCAGCTGAAGTGAACGACTAAGATATTTTTAAATCATACGATATAACATCTTTAAAAGAGACACTAATCGAGTTTATAGAATATTTGATATGTTTAGACAAAATATCATTCATCTCAATACTTGCGCAATAATTTTTCATATCATGTATTATATATACTTAATCTAATATAAAAAAAATTAAAATCATCTCTAATGATGCTATCATCAAGAATGATTGAAAAAAAAATCAAAGAATATAACATAATTATACAATTGATATTATTTAGTGCTCTTGAAGCAAAATAGTTATTTTAATAAAAATCTACTAGGTATGCAGAGCATACTTAAACTTCATTCAGACATATTTTACTCACAGATTCTTTAAACACTTTTACTATTACATACAATCACTATTCTACTATTTGATCAATATCAATATGATTATATACTATTTTATATTTATCTTATAGTAAGATATTGTTCCTCTAATCAAATTAAAACTATCAATTTTCTAAGTCAATTATAATATGAAGCTTTCATGAATGCATAAAATAACAATAAATCTACAATATTTTAGATAAAATTCTATTAAAAAATTAATATCATTAAAAATATCATAAAATGTGACCTGTCTATTTCTACATCAATTGACAAAAAATAGCCATTATATACACCATAATGATCTTAATATATATAGTAAGGTATCATACCTTATATAGATTGATTAGATAACATAGGCACATATAACAATTCATGATGAGATTCTTTAAATATATGGTGCGCTAAAATAAAAAAAATTCTATAAAACTATTACCATATAAAAAATTTCTTCTTCAATCCTTAAATAATTATAATATATAATTATAATTATTCTTATCTATGCTGTATCTATGATACGATTTATGTTTATTATCTAAATATCTAAAAATTTCAACACTTATACCTCAGCATCAAAAATAGAATCTTTAATCATACCCAAACGGAAAGATTAATAATAATGTATTATCGATCAAAATATCATTCCGCCTAAATAAAATTAATTATACACCCTTAAAGAGCATTATTTTTGTTTTTTGTAAAAAAAATAAAAAAAATTAAAAAACAAAAACATAGAACATAAAGTAATGCTGAACATGTGAGCCACAAATAAAACAAGAAGACAAATTCACATTATTCATTTAATGTGATATTATAAAATATATTTAATCACTATATCGTATTACGATAACTCTTTATAATGCATAAAACAATTCAATATATATTTTATTTTTGTGGCCTTATAAAAATCTTTGCTGTAGGTTAGTATCATAAAAAAGCTTTCTTTATTAAAGGCATATAGGATATAATCCTACCTAACTGAAACATAAAATATACTTATTTTTTAGCTGAACATTATAGCGCGACTCTTAATTTTTGTTAAAACATTTAATTATTATTAAAATACTAAAGATATACATTAAATATAGATATAATTAGCCAAAATACTAAATTTTATAAAAATAAAAAATTAACTTATATTTTTTATAATGTATAATAAGTTTTTATTTTAAGTAAAAATAACTGAGCAAAATAAAAATATACTTTACTAATTTTTGCTAGTTAAATTAAAGTAATCTAAAAAACTATACATATCACATGTAAGATATATTGTTTATATTTTATCTATATTAGCATTAAAGATATGTTATTATTAATAATGATATTCTGAATATATTTTTTAAAAAAATGTTCAACTAATACTGCGCGATCAACACTAAAGAGTAATAATAGGAATAAACTAAAAAGCTTAATAAGACATACTTACAGATAAAGTATGATATTTTTTGTAATGATGTTATTATTAATAATATCGAGAATTATTAAATTATAATTTAAAATCATACAGTAGACCCTCAAGATCAAATAGTCATTATATGAATTCAAAATAATCGTATGTAATTAAATATTCCGAAAAACTATAATATCGATGCTAAACTATGTATTCTACATCTATACTATTAGAGTAAATATTGTTATTCTAAACTCTATAGCTAAGCTTTATAGTTGAATATATATTACAAGTAAAATTTGACAGAACTACATGCATCATTAATGTCTCTTCAAAAAATCTAGCGTTTTATGTAAAATATTGAAACAGATAGACGATAGCCTGTAAGAATTTTATAGCAATATTATATACGTTTTATTAACTTTTAGATTGAGATATTGCCATGCTCAGAATCGCTAAAGAAACCCTGACATTTGACGATGTTCTTATTGTTCCAGCTCACTCTTCCGTTCTCCCAGAAACAGCTAGCCTGCGTACTTCACTTACTAAAACTATCCATTTAAACATTCCTGTGATATCTGCTGCCATGGACACTGTAACTGAGTCTAACCTAGCAATTGCTATAGCACAAGAAGGTGGCTTAGGGTTTATTCATAAAAGTATGTCCATTGAAAATCAAGCGATAGAAGTCCGTAAAGTTAAAAAATACGAAAGCGGCATAGTAGTTAATCCGCAAACCGTATTACCTAGTACATCATTAAGAATGGTACAAACCTTAACCAAACGTAATGGATTTGCAGGTTATCCCGTAGTAAATAGTCAAAATCAATTAGACGGTATTATTACAGGACGGGATGTACGATTTGTTACTGATCTTGATTTACCTGTTTCTGCAGTTATGACTCCTAAAGAACGCCTAGTCACCGTGAAAGAAGGCGAATCTCGCATGGTTATACTACAAAAAATGCATGAAAAACGTGTAGAAAAAGCATTAGTAGTAGATAAATACTTTCAATTAAAAGGAATGATCACTGTTAAGGACTTTCAAAAAGCAGAACGCAAACCTTATGCTTGCAAGGATCAACATGGCCGACTGCGTGTGGGGGCAGCTGTAGGTGCTAACTTAGGTAACGTAGAACGAATTGACGCTTTAGTATCTGCTGGTGTCGATGTGTTATTAATTGACTCTTCGCACGGCCACTCTGAAAATGTTTTACAATGTATTAGAAAAACACGTGAAAAATATCCTGATCTTCAAATTATCGGCGGTAATATAGTAACTGCTTCTGGTGCACTAGCGTTAGCTAAGGCAGGCGTTAATGCAGTTAAAGTTGGTCTTGGTCCTGGGTCAATTTGTACCACCCGTATTGTCACCGGTGTAGGCATACCTCAAATCACAGCAGTTTCAGATGCTGCAACTGCCCTGGAAGGTTCTGGTATTCCAATTATTGCTGATGGAGGTATTCGCTTCTCTGGGGATATTGCTAAAGCTATTGCTGCTGGGGCAGCAGTAGTTATGCTAGGGTCCATGCTAGCAGGTAGCGAGGAGTCACCAGGTGAGATTGAATTATACCAGGGGCGTTCATTTAAATCTTACCGTGGAATGGGTTCACTCGGAGCCATGACTCAAGGGTCTGCTGATCGTTATTTTCAAATGAATAATACAGGAAACAAGTTAGTACCGGAAGGCATAGAGGGGCGCGTGGCATACAGAGGTCGACTTAAGGAAATCATCTATCAGCAAATGGGAGGCTTGAGATCTTGTATGGGTCTTACTGGTTGTGCTACTATCGAACAATTACGTACTAAAGCTGTTTTTGTCCGCATTAGTAAAGCAGGTATCTCAGAAAGTCATGCACATAATATCTCTATGACAAAAGAACCTCCAAATTACTACATAGATTCTTAGTCTCGTATCTAGAATGTTTCCTAATACAAGTAAATAATGATCTATTACTATAATGTAACTATCCTCTGAACTTTAATGACAATAATGTATTATGTGACTTATAATTGACAATATTATTTTCTCTGGAATTCTCTTCATGCTACTACAAAATATTTACAGCAGTCGTATTCTTATACTTGATTTTGGTTCACAATATACCCAACTGCTCGCTAAACGCATAAGGAGTATTGGGGTATATTGTAAATTATTAGCATGGCATGCATCAGAGAACGAAATTAGAGCATTTAATCCGAATGGTATAATCCTCTCAGGAGGACCAGAAAGCAGCATTAGTCATGATAGCCCACGTGCAGTAAATTATATATTTCATGCTGGAGTCCCCATTCTTGGTATATGCTACGGTATGCAAGTAATGGCTGTTCAATTAGGTGGTGTAGTGCAAAGCTCTAGCCAACGCGAGTTCGGTTATGCACAGATAATAGTAACAGGGAATAGCCAATTACTACCTCCAATTATACATGAGACAAAAATAGATGAAAAAATAGTGATGGATGTCTGGATGAGTCACTCCGATCATGTTAGTCAGATCCCATCTAATTTTATTGCTATAGCTAAAACTGAAACGTGTCCAGTTGTAATTATGACAAATGAAAAAAAACATTTCTACGGTGTACAATTCCATCCAGAAGTAACACATACACCACAAGGACTAAGTTTAATAAAACAATTTGTGCAAGTTATTTGTCAATGCAAAGCATTATGGACTGAGGAAAACATTATCGATGATATTATTCAACACATAAAAAATCAAATAGCAAATGAAAGAGTTATGCTGGGACTTTCTGGAGGCGTAGACTCTTTAGTAACGGCATTATTGTTACACCGTGCTATTGGTCATCGTTTAATATGCGTCTTTATTGATAATGGACTTCTTCGCTTAGGTGAAGCTAATCAAATAATAACTATGTTTTCTAATTTCTTTGGCTTAGATATTATTCATATAGAAGCAGAAAAACGATTTCTAGATGCTTTAGTTGGCATTCAGGAACCAGAAGACAAACGTAAAATTATTGGTCGTATATTTGTTGAGATATTTGAAGAAGAAGCCGTTAAACTTGGCAATGTGCAATGGCTAGCACAAGGAACTATCTATTCTGATGTCATTGAATCTGGTATAACTTCAGCTTCTCCAGCACACGTCATCAAGTCACATCATAACGTTGGAGGATTACCAAAAAACATGAGACTAAAATTACTCGAGCCTTTAAAAACACTATTTAAGGACGAAGTACGAAAAATCGGACTAAAATTAGGATTATCGAGATCAATCTTATATCGACACCCATTTCCAGGTCCTGGTTTGAGTATCCGCATATTAGGTGAAGTAAAAAAAGAATACTGTAACCTTTTAAGATCTGCTGACGCCATATTAATTGAGGAGCTACATAAGGCTGATTTGTATCATAAAGTAAGCCAAGCATTTACTGTGTTTCTTCCAATTCGCTCTGTTAGTGTTATAGGTGATAATCGAAAATACGATTGGGTAATAGCTATTAGAGCTGTTGAAACAACTGATTTTATGACCGCTCAGTGGGCAAATCTAACATATGAGTTTCTTAGTGTCGTCTCTAATCGTATTATAAATGAAATTCACAGCATCTCCCGCGTTGTTTATGATATCTCTAGTAAACCACCTGCAACAATCGAATGGGAATAAAATCCTAAATAAAAACCTATACATTATAGAATATTAACAGAATACTCAAAAATGCTTGGCACACAGTGCCCATATTAATTAATAGTCTAAAAAAACTCATATATATCATAGAGTTGTAATATAAGTTTTATATTTAGTATAGCATACTAAAGCAAGTTAAAAGTTACGTATTCTCTTTCGGCCGATACTCCTATTTTCATCCAGTTTTCACGCACCACGCAAATACAAGATTAAATCTACTCAAAAATAAATCCTATTATCTATAATAGAAATACACATAGCAATATACAATATACAATATACAATATACAATATAGTATCTAAAATTTATTGCTATCTTTTTCAATCAATCTATCAATATATTTTAACATAAAAAAATCAAATACTATTATAATGCTAATATTTTTCATATATACTCTATAGCTTATATAATGTATAGCTTATACAATGTCATTATTCACAATATTCTCTTTTTCTAATCTACAAAATCATTTATAAACTACATGATTCGTAAATTAATACACCTCTAGTCTGTGATACACTATTTAGTGTATTTAGTAGTGTCTAATATATAATAAGTTCTTAAAAAGAATGTAATTTATGAATTTAAACAAACTGCAAAGAAGATTTAAAAATCTATATATGCGAAATCTCTGATATTTTTAAAGTAATCCATATACTAAATAAGAGTAATTTTATCATATATCAATATCTCTATTTTTTTATTAGACTAATTACAATATCATTATTATTTTTTTTCAAAAACTAACAATCAAAACATTATAAAAAGATTTTTAAATTCAAAATATAAAATATAGCATAGTTCTACTACAATTATACACTTTGAATAAAATATTACTTAACACATAATACAATCTCCAATTTCTTTTTAATCTCTATCATGAGTGTAATCTTTTGTATGAATTTATATTATAGGTAATACAGAATTAGCACCTGATAAAGATCTATCCTCAAGGATAGATAATGATTCTGTTATAACTGTTTCAGCCACCCGTTGCAAAGCTACTACGTTTTCATCTACAGCGGTACGAATTAAAATTACACCTTGAGTATTTCGACCAATCAAGCTCACCTCGGATACTCGTGTACGCACTAGGGTACCTGCATCAGTAATCATCATTATCTGATCTCCATCCATTACTTGCACGGCACCAATCACTAACCCATTTCTTTTAGACACCTTAATAGATATAACCCCTTGTGTGGCGCGTGACTTAATAGGGTATTGAATATTTCTTGTGCGTTTCCCATAACCATGTTGAGTGACAGTCATAATTGCACCATTATCTCGCGGAATAATTAAGGATACTACCCTATCTTCATCAATTAGCTTAATACCTCTCACCCCAGAAGCAGCTCTCCCCATAGTACGAACTTCAGTTTCAGAAAAACGAACTACCTTTCCTCCAGAGGAGAATAACATAACCTCATCATGACCATTGGTAAGCGACACACCAATAAGTTCATCATCATCACGAAGATTTACAGCAAAAATACCTGCACTACGAGGCCGGCTAAATTCAGTCAATGCTGATTTTTTTACAGTTCCACTCGCAGTTGCCATAAATATATTCCATTCTTGAGTATACGTATGTATAGGTAAAAGAGCAGTAATACGTTCATTTACTGCCAAAGGTAATAAGTTAACAATTGGGCGACCGCGCGCACCACGACTAGCTTCTGGCAATTGATAAACTCTTATCCAATACAAGCGCCCCCGACTAGAAAAACACAAGATAGTATCATGTGTATTGGCCACTAAAAGACGATCAATAAAATCTTCCTCTTTGATGCAAACCGCTGACTTTCCTTTGCCACCTCGGCGCTGAGCTTCATAAGAAGCTAGTGGCTGATACTTAATGTACCCCTGATATGATAAAGTTACCACTACATCTTCCTGATGGATGAGATCTTCAAGATTTATACTAGCACTATATATAGCAATTTCAGTACGACGTTGATCTCCAAATTTATCTCGAATGAATTCTAGCTCCTCGCGAATGACTGTTATCAATCTTCTTGGATTCTTCAGAATACACATTAATTTATTAATCTGATCTGATAAACTAATGTACTCCTCAAATAATTTTTTATGCTCTAAACTGGTTATTTTTTGAAGTCGTAAGTCTAAAATCGCCTGAACTTGATCAGCACTTAATGCATATCTTCCAGAAGAAAGATATTTCTTCTTTTCTCGCCATTCTGAACAATTTGTAGTAGTATCTACAGATTCTAACATTTGAGAAACATGTCCAATATTCCAAGTGTTAGCCATAAGCTTGTCTTTTGCTTCTTCTGGTGTAATGGAGCTACGAATCAACTGAATCATAGACTCAATATTCCCTAAGGCTAGCGCTAAAGCTTCAAGAATGTGAGCACGATGACGTGCTTTTCGTAACTCAAAAACAGTACGACGCGTGATGACCTCTCGACGATGAGATACAAAGGCTCCTACGATATCCTTTAGTGACATAAGCTTTGGTTGACCTTGGTGTAACGCAACCATATTAATACAGAAAGAGGTTTGCATCTGCGTTAGCGAATATAAATTATTTAACACTACCTCACTCAATGCATCACGTTTTACCTCTATTACAATACGCATACCTTCTTGGTCGGATTCATCACGTAAAGCACTTACCCCTTCTAGGCGTTTTTCTTTAACTAATTCAGCAATTCTTTCAATAAGATGTGCCTTATTTACTTGATATGGGAGTTCATATATAATAATAGTTTCCCGCTTACTTTTAGTATTATTTTCAATTCTAGTACGAGCCCGTATATGAATCTTTCCACGTCCTGTATGATAAGCTTCATGGATCCCCTTCTGTCCATAAATAATAGCAGAAGTGGGAAAATCTGGGCCAGGAATATACTTCATTAAAGTTTCAACAGTAATATTCTCAGAGTCGAGATATGCAAGACAACCATTAATTACCTCAGTTAGATTATGCGGTGGAATATTTGTCGCCATACCAACTGCAATTCCTGAAGAACCATTGACTAATAAGTTCGGAATGCGAGTTGGCATTACTTCTGGTATTTCTTCTGTACTGTCATAATTTGGCATAAAATTTACAGTTTCTTTTTCAAGATCTGCTAAGATTTCATGCGCTATTTTAGACATACGCACTTCTGTATAGCGCATCGCTGCGGCTGGATCCCCATCAATAGAACCAAAATTACCTTGACCATCAATCAAAATATATCGTAACGAAAAAGATTGAGCCATACGGACAATTGCATCATATACAGCAGTATCACCATGTGGATGATATTTACCAATCACATCACCAACAATACGTGCAGATTTTTTATAAGCCTTATTCCAATCATTGCCAAGAATATGCATAGCGTATAAAACACGACGGTGCACTGGTTTTAAACCATCACGTACATCTGGTAAGGCACGACCAATAATAACTGACATAGCATAATCTAAATAAGAGTTTTTTAATTCTTCTGCGATATTAACTAATCTAATTTCACGGGCAAAGTCATTCATGGACAAACTTTCCTTTCTATGTTAATTCCTTATGAAAAGATAGTGTAGTATATCACATTAGGTATAGACGAATAATCAGCATCATACTAATAAATAATAAGATTTATTAGTATATAATACATTATGCAGAAAAATTTTAATCCCAATAAATATAGACAATCAACCTTAAATATCAAAATTTAAAATAAAATTAACTATATTAAACTAAAATTATATGAGCACCTATACAAAGATATGGTAGCATCTCTTTACAGATTCTATTTCATTTAAAATATATTTTAATCATAGTAGGTACTGATTACGTGAAAATTAAAACTCGATTTTCTCCTAGCCCTACAGGAGACCTACACCTTGGTGGTGCTCGTACTGCTCTATACTCATGGTTGTTTGCTCGTTACCATAATGGTAAATTTGTATTACGTATAGAAGATACTGATGTACAGCGATCTAATAAAAATAGCAGTACTGCTATCATGGAAGATTTGCGCTGGCTTAATCTTGATTGGGATGAGGGGCCATATTATCAGACAAAACGCTTAAATCGTTATAATACAATTATTGATCAAATGTTAAAAGACAATACTGCCTATAAATGCTATTGCTCAAAAGAACGACTAGATGCACTACGTGAAAATCAAATGGCTATTGGGAAAAAACCACAATACGACGGTTACTGTCGCGCTGATAATAAAAAACCTATAGATCATAAAAAATATGTAGTACGTTTTAAAAACCCCAAAGAAGGTTCCGTAATCTTTGATGATAGAATTCATGGTCGTATCGAATTCAAAAATCAAGAGCTAGATGATCTTATTATTCGTCGCAGTGATGGCTCTCCAACTTATAATTTTTGTGTAGTAATTGATGATGTAGATATGAATATCACCCATGTTATTCGTGGGGTAGATCATATAAATAACACACCACGTCAAATAAACATCTTTAAAGCCATTGGGGCTACTATTCCTGTTTATGCACATGTATCTATGATATTAGATGCTAATGGTAAAAAATTATCTAAAAGAAAAGGAGCTTTAAAAATAACACAATATCGTAATGAAGGCTATTTACCTGAAGCATTACTGAATTATTTAGTCCGCCTTGGATGGTCTTTCGGTAACCGTGAAATATTAAACCTAAAGGAAATGAAAGAGTTATTTACATTGGAAGGATTAAGCAAATCTCCTAGTACTATGAATATTACAAAATTACAGTGGCTCAATCAGCACTACATTAATCATCTCCCTAGAAAATACATCACAACTCATCTTCAATGGCAGATGCAATCTGAAAATATTAATACCGAACACGGCCCGAAACTAGAAGATATAGTGACATTATTGGGTAATCGTTGTAATACCCTACAAGAAATGGCATCTACTTGTCGCTATTTTTATGAAGAATTAAAAGAATATAATACAAGTGCAGCTCAGAAATATTTTCATAATCAAGCAAGCACCTCTCAACAATCACTAGAAGTTATGCGGATCGAATTAGCTTCAATAATCCATTGGACTCAAATAGAAGTAACAAATGCTATTCATAGAGCGTCTAATAAACTAATTGGTGGTATACGTACTGTAGGAATGCCAGTGCGTATTGCAATCACTGGATCATCAAAGTCTCCTACATTAGATATTACTCTTTATACTATTGGTCAAAAACGCTGTGTATCACGTATTGATGCAGCATTAGAATACATCAAGAGTCATAACCCTTTATAAAATATGTTCATAAAAATCTTCACTGATTCTATAACAATATTATTTTTATTTATAAAAAATGTAGCATTTACTATTATCTATGCAAGTAAAATGCGCTAATAATTAATAATATTAATATATTTTATGTTCTTAATAAATTCTAACTGTGATAGATACCACATCATCTCTAAGTTATTTTTTATTTGCTATATTCTAAACTATAACATCGCTATTATAAATATCATTAGATATAACCTACACATTAAAACGCTTGAGAAGCGTTTACTAAAAAAATACTCTTTTATCTTTAAAAGATAATAAAACACTATTTAGATCACCAAACATATAATAAAAATTATACAATAAGTAATAAGTTATTTCATTATGCTCTTTTATACGATATTAGTTATCTGTATAGATTTTTATATAACCTTTATCTTTATATAACTTTATATTTCTACCCTGCTAATATTAATAAATAATATAAAAATTCTTAAGATAACCCAATTAACCTATCTTTCACGTAATACACCATTGTAGAATTTTTTAAAAAAAATCACATGCTATCATCTTTTTTTATTGCCACTTACATCAATAAAAACCAATAACACTAGATTATAATTTTTTGATTAACTATAATATTATACTCTTAATTTTGCACCAAATCGATTTTTTAAAGCTGCTATACATTTTTTAATAGTATTAGAAATCTCATAATCTTCAAGAGTTCGTGTGCGTGCCTGCACAGTAATACTAATTGTAAAACTTTTAAAACCTGAAGCAACCTTGTTGCCACGATATATATCACATAAATAGACACCTGTTATATATTTATCTCTAACTTTTTTACATTCTTCCAACACATCTCCTGCTAGTATATATTCTTCTACAATTATAGAAATATCTCGACGATTAGCTGGAAAACGAGATACAGGCAAAACGTACGGTACAATATAATCTGAAACTTTATTCCATATCAACTCAAAGCCTATTGTTCGACCTTTAATACCCAGATGGCGCTCTATTTCTGGATGCAAAGCTCCGATGCATCCAATATAATCTGTATTAATATACATCGCTGCACATTGACCAGGATGAAATGCAGAATAAGATTCTCTGATAAATTTTACCTGATGTAGCTTATACAGCATATCAAAAATAGACTCTAAATCTCCCTTTAAATCATAAAAATCAACCTCAGATCGCGCTAAATCCCAGTGTGCACTATATCGATCACCACTAATAACAGCTGACAACATTAACTCTTGACGAATACCATATGGTGCTCTTATATCCGGAACAAAACAAAGACCACTTTCAAAAAGCCTAATACGTAACTGTTGACGATTCTGATTATACAATACTGCTCCCAATAAACCACTCAATAATGATAATCGCATTACTGACATGTCTCGTGATACTGGCCGGAGCAATCTTAAACCTTCTTGTTGTGGATAAAGTATAGACTGAATCTTTGGATCAACAAAACTATAAGTAATCGCTTCTTGATAACCCTTATCAATAAGTAACGCCTTCACTCGTTGTAACGGAAAATCTTTTTTGTAACACTTATCAATCATTAAATTTGCTTGAACTGGTATATTAGGGATTTGATTATAACCATAGATGCGTATAACTTCTCTTACTAAATCAACCTCGATACTAATATCAAAACGCCAACTTGGCACAATAACTTTCCACTGACTAGGATCTTTTTTAGTTAATATTGTAAATCCTAAACGCTCTAAAATATCAGTAACTATTTCATGAGATATACAATAACCAATTAAGCGATCTAAATTTTTACGATATAACGTAATAATTTTAGATGACGGTAATGCAACATAATTAGTAATATTAATTACTGGACCAGCAGAGCCACCACAGATCGTTAGTAGTAAACTTGTTGCGCGTTCAATAGCTTGATATTGCAGATGAAAATCCACACCTCGCTCAAAACGACAGGAAGCATCACTATGTAATCCATAACGACGTGCGCGCCCAACGATAGATGATGGTCTAAAAAACGCAGATTCAAGCATAATACTCTTTGTTTTTGTTGTAACACTAGCATCTTTACTAATAGTAATACCTGCCATAGCTAGTATCTTCTCTTCATCTGCTATAACCAAAGTATTGCTATCTAACCTAACCTTGCTCTTTTCAAGAGAGACTAAACACTCCCCTGCTTTGGCATAACGAACACTGAGACCACCATAAACTGCTTGCAGATCAAAAACATTTATTGGTTGACCAAGTTCTAATAGTACATAATTAGTAATATCAAGAACTGGATTTAAAGAATTCATACCACAGCGACGTAGCTTTTCCTGCATCCATAGAGGCGTGTTAGCCTGGATATTCACTTTTTTTATTATCCTGGAAAGATAGCGCGGACAATCCTCAGGTGTATCAACCTGAATTGAAATCATATCCGCAAGAGCAGAAAATGTTGGCGTAACCTTTAATTTATGTAATGGAGCTCTGCTGGCAACAGAAATATCACGTGCGATCCCAATGATACTCAAACAATCTGCACGATTCGGTGGAATGCCAATATCAATAATATTATCTTCTAATTGAAAATACTGACGTAAATCTGTTCCAATAGAGGCATTTATAGGTAACTCTATAATACCCTCTTTTTTGATAGGTATACCTAAATTAGCAAAGGAGCATAATATACCTTCTGATATCTCTCCTTTTAATGTAGTTTTTTTAATAATATTATTACCAGGTAAAATTGCACCTGCGGGTGCAACTACGACCTTTAATCCTTGACAACAGTTACCTGAACTACAAATAATTCTTAATAAACTCCCAGTACCTATATTTACTGTTATTATATATAATTCGTTAGAGCGTGGATGCTGTATGCATGCAACCACCTCACCGATTAGAACATTATGAAAATTAGGAGCAACTGGCTCTATATTATTTACCTCTAAGCCAGCCATAGCCATTTTATTGCAAAGTTCTAGGCTATTTATGGTAGGATTTACCCACTCTCTCAACCAGAGCTCGCTAATTTTCATTCCTTGTTCTCACTTTATTTAAATTGTTTAAGAAAACGCAGGTCATTTTCAAAAAAAACACGAATATCATTGATATTGTAACACAACATAGCTAAACGCTCGATTCCTATACCAAAAGCAAATCCAGAGTAAATGAGAGGGTCCACACCCATCGTGATCATCACATGAGGATGGATCATTCCGCATCCTAAAACTTCTAGCCATTCTCCATTTTTAGTCATCACGTCAATTTCAGCAGATGGTTCTGTAAAAGGAAAATAAGATGGACGAAAACGTATTTGTATATCATATTGAAAAAAACTTTTTAGAAAATCTAATAACATTCCTTTGAGATTAGCAAAACTAATATCACAATCAATAAGAAAACCTTCCATCTGATGAAACATGGGAGAGTGAGTTTGATCATGATCATTACGATATACGCGACCCGATGCGATGATACGCACTGGTGGTTGTTGATTTTTCATAGCCCGAACTTGCACTACAGAGGTCTGAGTACGCAATAATCGTGTCGCATCAAACCAAAAAGTATCATGATCATTTCGTGCCGGATGATACTTGGGTATATTCAATGCATCGAAATTATGATAATCATCTTCAATTTCTGGCCCTGTAACCACTGAAAACCCCATATCACAAAAAAAATCTTCCACAAGATCTATAGTACGCATAATAGGATGCAAACCGCCCTGCTCTCTTCTGCGACCAGGTAATGAAATATCAATAATTTCTTTTGTTAGACGCGCATTAAGCATTTGAGATTCTAAAGTTTTTTTTCGGATACTCAATGCATGCTGTATACACTGTTTGGCATTATTTATTTCGAGACCTAATGATAAACGCTCTTCCATGAGAAGTTCACGCAAAGTTGCTGCTTTAAGCGTAAGATATCCATGCCTACCTAAATATTGAACTCGTACATTATCTAAAGAAGAAAAATCTTGAGCATTGCTTATTTCCATTTTTGCCTTTGTCACTAGATCTGAAATATATGTCATGCCACCTCTCTAAATTTGTTATCATAGATATTCTACACTAAAAAATTAATTTTCTACTTTTAAAGTATCACTGATCAAATATGTTATTTTTATGCATTTATTATGGTAAAAAATCACTAATATACCTCTGATATTATGCAGATATATCTGGATAATTAAGAAAAGAATAACAATAACAATGACTCACATAGGATACCTGATTATGTATAGTTCGAACTAATCTAATTATAAAGTTTTCTAGATAACATCCTGAAATATAAAAACACCACAATATTCTAATAAGTAATAATATATTAATTACACTTATAGCAGAACACCAATAATATATCATTGTTATTTAAGCTATCCTAGCTTACAATAATAATTGTTATTTTCTTATCTTTTATCGAAATATTTCATTTTTCCAAAAAAATAAAAAAAGTAGGCTATTTAGTTCAAAATAAAATACCACAAACCAATTTTGAGAAAATTTTTATATATCAAGGCTTAATGTATATATATAGTCTAGACTGTTTTAAAGAATGATGCGAATATAGATCAAAAAAATTTTCTATACCTCCTGCATACTACTCAATATAAAAGCAATATAAACACAAAATAAAGATAAGTATATAAAGCTACTCTATCAATTCAAATAAGTTACACAATACCTGTAAATTAAAGAAAAACATTTAAATCCTCCTTGTGTTATACATAGTGTATTAGAAATCTTTCATGTATAGTAAAAATTAATAATTAAGTATTAATAAAGGAATAAAAAAAATAAGAAAGAAGAGTTATAGTCAATAATAGTTCTGCATAAAATCATAATGACATTAAGAGCCTATTATAATTGCATATTCTGTATATTTAAGAGAGATCGCCTTACGCGATTATTCGAGTATAGCCTGTGAATCTATTTACTCTATGTGATACCATCAAAACAAGCACTGCCCAGCTGTAATATAAAATATATTAGATATAAAAATATTTCTGGACTTTGATATATTAAAAATTATGCATTTCATATCAAAGTCTCTTGAAAATATAATTAAAAATATCGGATAAAACTTTATATGTGTATCGCCTCATATATATTTTAAACAAAATATATATAGGTCGTGCGCGCTCAAATACTACTTGCCTTTTAAAACAACTTTGATCATATTACACATTATCTTTTAATGATTAAGTTTCTTCAAATAAGACTGTGAACGCTTTATAATATATTTTTTCACCCTACTCTTAAGATAACGCTATGGATTCTTTTGCTTTTTCTACTAATTGCGAGAATACTATTCTGTCAAATACAGCTATATCAGCTAACATCTTCCGATCAATAGAAACTGAAGCCTTTTTTAAGCCCTGAATAAAAAAACTATACGATATACCATTGATACGAGCTGCAGCATTAATACGTGCAATCCATAATCGACGAAACTGACGCTTACGTTGACGACGATCACGGTAAGCATATTGCCCAGATTTAATAACAGCTTGGCATGCAACACGATAAACCCGTGAACGCGCACCATAATAGCCTTTAGCTTGATGTAAGATTTTCTTGTGACGCGCACGAGAAATTACACCACGTTTTACACGAGCCATTTAGCTCTCCTGTGAAATATCTATTTATTTTTATTCCGCTCTCCTGCACATAAAATAATTAAGAAAAATAATCTAAAAGTTATTGAAAAATTTAAGCATACGGCAAGCAAGCAATAATTAAGTTAAGATCATTTCTCGAAACCATTGTTATGGGGCGTAAGTGACGCTTACGCTTAGTTGATTTTTTAGTCAAAATATGACGCAAGTTAGCATGTTTATGTTTAAATCTACCAGAGGCAGTCTTTTTAAAGCGCTTAGCTGCGCTACGTATCGTTTTTATCTTAGGCATCTGCAATTTCCATTTTCATTTAATTCTCCCAAATAATTAAATAGAGCACTAAGAAAAATATACATAAGTTACTTCATGTAAACTCTTATCTTGCTATTATTTTTTTTTGGGAGAAAGTACCATAATCATTTGTCTACCCTCAATCTTTACAGGAAAAGATTCAACAGTGGCTATACTGATATCTTCACACAAATCTTTTCGAACACGATGAATAATTGCCATTCCAAGTTGCTGATGCGCCATTTCACGACCACGAAAACAAAGGGTAATTTTAGTTTTATTTCCATCTTCTAAAAAGCGAATTAAACTACGTAATTTAACTTGATAATCTCCATCATCAGTACCAGGACGGAATTTAATTTCCTTGATTTGAATAGCTTTTTGTTTTTTTTTCTGTTCCTTATACGATTTGTTCTTTTCATAAAGAAACTTTCCATAGTTCATAATACGACAGACTGGAGGCTCAGCAT
The DNA here is from genome assembly GCF_900698985.1 of Candidatus Erwinia haradaeae. Taxonomy (GTDB): domain Bacteria; phylum Pseudomonadota; class Gammaproteobacteria; order Enterobacterales; family Enterobacteriaceae; genus Erwinia_E; species Erwinia_E haradaeae_B. The sequence goes on along the minus strand of NZ_LR217730.1, from coordinate 187,366 downwards.
TTGGACTAATTTCAACAAGATCTACACCAGCTAATTGCGCTTTTTCTAAAGCTTCACTTAAACTAATGATACCAATCTGCTCACCATCAATGCCTGTTAGCCGGACTGAAGTAGCACGAATATCCCAGTTAATACGATTCGGGCGCACTGGTTGAACGCGTTTTCCACCTTTAATACTATGCTCCTCCAATTTTAATGCAGATTATTTTGTCTGCAAATATCATCTTTTAGTTGTAACACCCAACTATTAAAATCTATACGACCTAAGTTTTTTCCACGTCGAGTACGAACAGATATCGTTCCTTCTTCTACCTCTTGATCACCACAAATTAAAAGATAAGGGACACGACGCAAGGTGTGTTCACGAATTTTTAAACCAATTTTCTCATTTCTTAAGTCTGATTTTACTCGAATATCAATATCTTGCAATCTGCATGTTAGTTCTGTGACATATTGAGATTGATTTTGAGTAATACTCATAATTACAACTTGTAATGGCGCTAGCCATACAGGAAAAAACCCAGAATATTCTTCAGTTAATATGCCTATAAATCTCTCTATAGACCCTAATATTGCACGATGAATCATGACTGGGGCCCGGCGTTCATTATTCCTTCCTACATATGATGCATTAAGACGTGCTGGTAATGCAAAATCTAATTGAATAGTACCACACTGCCATGACCTGTCTAGAGAATCATGTAATGTAAATTCAATTTTAGGGCCATAAAAAGCACCTTCTCCTGGTTGATACTCAAATGCAATTTTTTTCTCTTTTAATACAGATACTAAATCACACTCTGACTGATCCCATAAAGAGCAGCTACCAATTAATTTTTCTGGTCGTGTTGATAGCTTGACTGAAATTTTTTTAAAACCAAAAATACTATACATATCATATAACATCTCAATGCAATCACTAACCTCACTACGAACCTGTTCCTCCATGCAAAAAATATGAGCATCATCCTGCGTAAAACCACGGACTCGCATTAATCCATGTAAAGAACCAGATGGTTCATTACGATGACAACTGCCAAATTCGGCCATACGTAAAGGAAGATCTCGATAAGATTTTAAACCCTGCTTAAAGATCTGAACATGCCCAGGGCAATTCATTGGTTTAATGCAATATTCACGATTCTCAGAAGACGTAGTAAACATTAAGTCTCTATAATTATCCCAATGACCCGTTTTTTCCCATAAATCCCGATCCATTACCACAGGACCTTTCACTTCTTGATAATCGTATTTTTTTAACCTACTTCGTACAAAATTTTCTAACTCACGAAATATCATCCAACCGTCATGATGCCAAAACACCATGCCTGGCGACTCTTCTTGAATGTGATATAAATTCAGTTGTTTGCCAATTTTACGATGATCTCGCTTCTCTGCATCTTTTAAAAAAATAAGATAAGTTGTTAGTTGTGTTCTATTAGCCCATGCAGTACCATAAATACGTTGCAACATTTTATTGTTGCTATTGCTTCTCCAGTATGCACCAGAAATTTTCTGTAACGCAAAATGATGACAAAAGCGCATATTAGGAACATGTGGGCCACGACACATATCAACATATTCCTGGTGATGATATAAATTCAAATGAGCTTCTTGACTAATATTCTCGTCTAAAATAGACATTTTATAGCTTTCACCACGTTGACTAAAAATATGATACGCATCTTGCCAACAAACATTTTGCTTTATTACATCATAATTCGTTTCAGCTAACTGATGCATACGCTCTTCAAGACACCTTATGTCTTTCTCTGTCAATCGGTGATCAACATCTACATCGTAATAAAAGCCATTTTCAATAACTGGGCCAATAGCCATTTGAGCTCTCGGCCAAAGTTGTTTCAGAGCATGCCCTAATAAATGCGCACAAGAGTGACGGATAATGTTAAGACCATCCTGATCTTTTTTCGTAATAATAGTTATTGTTGCATCTGATGCAACATAATCAGATATGTCAGTAATGTTATTATTGACACGTCCAGCAATACATTCTTTGGCTAACTCTGGGTGCGTAGCCTCGATGATATCTATTAATCTAACAGGCTTATTAAATAGATTTTTTCTTCCGTTAGAAATAGTAATAAAAGGCATGAAACATCCTTATTGAATCATAATATAACTATTGATTGCAATATCACAAATCACAGCTGTTAAGTATTATCGCCAGTGAATGATTATACTGAACAAATGTATTATTTTCACTAATAAAAAATAAATACAATGCGACAAATTTTATTAATCTATATCTTAATGAGAATAAAATACATAATTTTACATGACCAAACTCGTGATCTTTTAGTAGCTTCATCTATATCCTAAGGTAATCTTATAGATTAGATAATACCGCTCTACTATGAAAACTCAATTACTACATTATATCTTAATCTCTCTAATCTTCCGTGCATCTCTAGAATTCTAAAAGACCATCTTTATTCTCTAAAAACTAAAAAATAATATAATCTATAGTGTAATCGTTAAATTACTCGTGCAAATATTAAGTCCCATACCTGATGTCCTAATTGCTTCCCCTTGTTCTCAAATTTAGTATATGGCCTACATGCTGGGCGCTGCATCCAATCACCATTATCAGACTGATTTTTATAACCATATACACTATTCATAACCATCAACATATGATCAGCATAGGATTTACAGTCAGTTGCCATGTGAAATATACCCCCCAATTTCAACTTTTTTAACACTAATTGAGCAAAAGGAATCTGCACAATACGCCGCTTATTATGACGTCTTTTTTGCCATGGGTCTGGAAAAAAAAGCTGTACCGCATCCAGAGTATTTGAGGACACCATAGTCTCTAAAACCGCTACTGCATCGTGACATATTAAGCGAAGATTGGTAATACGTTCCTCACGAGCTCTTATTAAGCACGCTCCCACACCTGGTTTATAAACCTCAATACCAAAAAAATTTTTTTCGGAGTTATTTCTAGCCATATCTACCAAAGATGAGCCCATGCCAAAACCAATCTCCAATACTACTGGTGCATCACAGCCAAATATATCGTAAAATTTAATTGGTTTTAACTGATACTCAATTCCTATTTGTGGCCATAATTTCTCTAAAGCTAGTTTTTGCCCCTTAGTGCAATGCCTACTTCTATTAGCAAAACTAAGTACCCGATGCATAGGATAATATCTTTTATAGTGATCTTGTGAAATAAAATGATTCGTCATAATCTTTACTCTAAGTATAAACTATAAGGTCAATTAGAGAACACAAGCATCCATCTACAATATTTAACTATCTTATAATATAGCATCAAGTTATAATCCAAATCTATATTACATATTTTAGATATCATATTAAAAACTCATGACATTCAAGATACCTAAAAAACCTGATAAAAATAATAATGTTCAAAAACCAAACATTATTCTATCAAAAAATATTACATATAATGTACCTTAACGATATATTATACCTATAATATATTTTTATCTCAGCTTAAAAACCTAAAGTAAGAAATATTATTAACTGAAATATTATATATTGACACATTTATGCCATGAATGCACTATCTAAGAATTCTTTTTCTAAAATGCTTTTATAGGTGACATTTTTATAAAAAGTTTTCGTAAAAATAAAACACACTATTGTTAGGCTTACCTCAAGATCTTTTGTATTCTAAAACTATTTATGTTTTATCAGATAGATACTCTAGCGTCGCTCTATAAAGGTAGAACCAATTTAATTAAAATTTTATCCACTCTTTTATTTATTATCGAAATTTAAATCATTAATTATATAAGATCGTCTTTATATATCGTATAATTTTGTTACGCTTATATAATTTATGTGCATTATATAGGGTATGTTTTTACTTTTATTATTATAAAACCACTCTCTATCACATATATGTAAAATTTAATGCCCTAGTTTTAGGAAACATAAATAATGTATGCATGGATTACTGATCCAAACACATGGTTAACTCTTGGTACGTTAACGCTCCTTGAAATTATTCTTGGGATTGACAACATTTTTTTCTTATTGCTAATAGTTGAAAAATTACCTAAAAATCAGCAACACACCGCTCGTTGTATAGGCATGTCTATAGCTATGCTGATAAGACTCGTACTACTAGCGTCTATGACTTGGACCATGCACCTAACTAATCAAGCATGTACCATAATGAATCATCATTTTTCAATACATAATGTAATATTATTACTCGGAGGGTTTTTTTTAGTCTTTAACTCTAGTGTGGAACTATACAAAAATATGAAAAATTTAATATTATCAAAAAAAACTTATGCATCTCACTTCGCATGGACGATAATACAAATTATCCTACTAGATATGATTTTTAGCTTAGATTCAATTATAACTGCAATTGGTTTATCTAATGACCTGATAATAATGATGATAGCTGTAATGATTTCTGCTATAATAATGATATTTTTTTCCAAGATTATTAGTCAGTATATTCAAAATAATCCCTCAATAAAAATTTTAGCACTTAGTGCTCTAATTCTAATTGGCATTTCATTAATATTAGAAGGATTTGAAATTTATTTTGAAAAAAATTATATATATTTTGCGATATTTTTTTCGACATCAATAGAAATTATAAGAATATTGCAGAATAAAAAGAAAACCTATTAATATAAAAATTTTTCTAGGTTCATAATTTTTTAGAAAGATTTTTTAAAAATGTTAAAAATAATATTTTAATAAGACTCAATCTTGTATTAACCATCATAAAAAATAATTAATATTATAACAGTCCGTATTCTAGTTAAAAGAGATTTTTTATTTCTTAACAGAAGTAATTATATTCTTATTTATAATAAAAAATATATTATTTGTAAAATATTTAAAATTTTCTATATAATATTTAAAATAGCATAAAAATAAATTTAACTAACAATAACTACTTGAACATGAAATTTCAACGATTTTAACCTTAATTTTACATAATTATATAGCATTACCGTATTAATATCAATAAACAATTTATCATTATAGAGTTAATATATTAATATTAATTATTCTCATAATAAGATACTGTCTTCCTTATATTAAATAAAAATTTATAATAATATTCAAGCATTATAAACATTTAAGAAAATAGAACTCTTGACAAATTTTTAAATTAAATGGTACTAACCTAGCTATAGTAGAACCAAGCAAAATTTGAAGAATAATCAACATTCTATATATTAAAAAAACATATTTTCTCAGTATCAATTAAACCTGTTTAATAATTTTAAGACTAATAAAAAATAATCACTTAAGGATTATTCTTTAGCATAAATAATATGTAATATTTATATTGTCTGCTATTTTCCATATATCATTCATCTATAATCTAATTATATAATTAGAATACTTTTTATAATTTATCAGATTCAATTAAATTTAAAAATTAAACTTCTAAGCGCTCATAAATCGATCCTGTAAATGATACAGAATCATAATATTAAACTATAGAAAATATTATTTTCTTAGATTATCAAAACATCAAAACATTACCCTATCATGAATATTTTTATAAAATCAACTGACTTATCAAAAAGATAAAAGATAAATATAAAATTTTATCAACCATGTTTTAGTGATATATACAAAGATCATATATGTAATAATAATTTTAGTAAAAAATATTAACACTGCTATGTAACTAATAAACATCACATGATATATTATTATATAATATATTTAATATATAATTATCTATAAAATATAATAATTTCTTAATACTCAGCATAAAAAATAAAATTATCTTTGATCAACTAGGAGAACACTTTTATAAAAAAATCACACTTCTAAAAATAAAAATTTTACAAATACATGTAATTATATAATAGCGTATATCTTAACTAGATATACGATTATTTTAACAAAAAATTTTATAATTTATTTTAAAATTCTTCTTACTTATCTCTATCATACGCAACAAATATTATAATAATAGACTATGAACAATATATGCTTTACTCTTGTAAAAATTTTTTTAAAAACATAATTACTTAGAGGGAGATGAATAACAATAGCAGCTCTATATTAAATACTCCAGAGAACAATAAGAATTATCAATTAAGATTTATACTGCTATCACTGATGTGATCGGCCAACCACCAAGACGCTTCCAGCGATTGACAAGCTCACAAAATAAATTTGCAGTCTGCATCGTATCATATAACGCTGAATGTGCTTCCGAATTATCAAATGGTATGCCGGCTACGTTACACGCTTTCGCTAGAACAGTTTGACCAAGAACTAATCCACTTAGAGCTGCGGTATCAAAGGTTACAAAAGGATGAAAAGGATTTCGTTTTAAACTAGCGCGTTCAATTGCAGCATTTATAAAATTTAAATCAAATATAGCATTATGAGCCACAATTACAGCTCGATTGCACCCACTCTTTTTCATCCCCTTTCGAACTAATTTAAAAATAGCATGCAACGCCTCTGATTCAGGAACTGCACCACGTAGAGGGTTTTCTGGGTCAATACCATTAAAAACCAATGCTTCAGGGCGAATCGTTAACCCTGGAAATGGTTTAACATGAAAATGCAATATATCATCCTTTCCAAGCCAGCCATAGTTATCCATTTTAAGTGTAATCACAGCGATTTCCAATAAAGCGTTATTTCTAGGGTCAAAACCTGCAGTCTCTACATCAATAACTACTGGATAAAAACCACGGAAACGACTGCTTAACATGGAATTTGGCGCATTTGAGTCATGCATTAGATATCTCATTTACGAAAAATCAGTAAGAATTATAAAAAAGCTTTACTATTTTATCTCGCTATATTGTATACAGCTTAAATTAATGCTTTGTCTAATAGAAATTCAATAATATAGATTATATCTAGTATCTAGTTTTTGGTTTATTACGCTAACCCTATAAGTTTATTGTGATAATATACTAAATGATTCATTATGATTATAATAAAAATATTAAAGCCATTATTTGCATTAAAATATGTTTCACTAAAAAATAGCAATAATCATTAATTTTTTTAATTATAATAAATAATCTTATGATACTTCATAGTTATACGGTACTTTTGATAGATGTAGTCTAATAAATAGATTATTACATTAATTCTGTTACATTATATCCAGTAAATAATATCTAAAACATACATAAAACAAGTCAATATTGATTATAACAAACCTCACAATCTAATAAAGTTAAAAACAATTATAGATTAATCTTGGATATCAATGTAAATACAAGATATCTAACTCTAATAACACTCTTAATTTATTAGTCATTTACTAGTCATTTATTAATCATAGTCTTAATCTATATTAAGCACTTAGTAAATCTCCAGTTCTATTTTTATAGTAATGGATTATACCACTATTATAACTTATACACTTTTATTTATCCTAATAAAATAAATTAAAAAAATCTTAACATGCTACATAATAAAATCTATAATAAATTTAGGTAAATCTATGCACATATTCATATTATCAAAATTTTTTCAGTAAATTAAATTTCTACTAGATTCCAGTAAAAAATAAACCCATCATTTAATATTACAAACCAGACTTAATTTAAAACTAATTATAAAGATACATTATCTAAAAGTACAATGTAAATACTTTTTATGATTTGTGATTATTAAAAATCTTATCTAATAAATTCTATTAAACTTACCTAGAAATTACAGTAACATGGATATTTGTTATAAATAATTTTTTATTCGCAGATCAAGACTACCTTGTTACCTGATATAGGTAAAATAAAATATGTTTTTATGTTACGTAATATTGTTTATATTATCAGCGCATATAATAAGTATTTATTTTATCTATATAAAATATATGTATTATTTAGAAAAAAAATAACACGTAATCTTTATAAGATATATATAAAGAAGACTAATTCTAGATATTTATTACTTAATAAAAATATAAGTAATAATTTTTTAAATTTTATTTATAAAAAAATAAATAAATAAAATTATTTCTAATATAGAATTATTAATAATAAATAACATTAGATTCAATAATCTATTGTTATAATATAATAACCACGACTCTAATAAAATCCGCAAATTACATAAAAAAGATATTTATTAGAAAACTTAAAATATTAAAAAATTATGTCTATTAAAATGAAAAAAATTAAATAGATATTCAATATATGTATCTATCTTGAAATAAATATCAAAAAAAAATACGTAGTTAATACTATAAATTAACATATATAATAATATTAATCATTTAAATTATATATTCATAATAATAATTAAACAACTATAATTAATAAAGATGATAAGATTTTTGTGCATGATACACCTTATGTAAATATCGTCGTGATTCAGCTGTAGGATGTTTACTGATAAGTATATTATACACCTCGGCCGGAGATAATGCATTTATAATATAGATTGCACGATTTTTGTTACTAGCAAACACTCGTAAAACACTACCAGAACCACTGTGGTATGCAGTGATTACTGCATACAATCTTGAGATGGGATTTTTAATAGCAGATAGATAATTTCTCTGCAATAAAGACAGATAAGCCACTCCAGTATCGATATTATTTTCTGGATCTAATAAATATCTCCGACTCGGTTGACCAATTTTTCCGTGCATTCTAAAAACATCAAGTCCTGCTGTATTTTGTACAATTTGCATTAAACCTAATGCATTAGAATGACTAACAGCATATGGATTAAAACTAGATTCAATGTTGATAATAGCTAAAATTAGAGACTTAGACACGCCATAACGTTGTGCTATTTTTTGCACCATAGGTAAATATTTATGTGCCCGCTGATCGATATGATTGGATGCCATAGGAATAGTTACCGACCAAATCACATGCGAGTTAGAATATCGATACTCTCGTTTAGTTTGTATCAAATAATCAGCATACATTGTTGCTGTCTTTTGGTGATTAATTGGTTTTCCGGTATTATCTAAAACCTGTCCATACAGAAGTGGCTCTTGATGTTCTTTTGCTCTATTTTTTACAAAAGACAGATGAGCATCAAAAGAATCTTTACTCATGAGAAGAAGAGTAACAATGGCCTTCCGTAAACAAGAGATAGGGTTACGGTGCACAATAGTTGATAGAGTAATTTGACCAGCTTCAAAATTAATGTGAGTGCGAGTATGATACTGATCACTGTACTTTATATAATCCTTTGGCCCAGGAATAAGAACTTCATTTCTGCCCCAAAGGATTTCAATATTATTGGAAAATTGTTCCATTAAAATATTGAAGCTATTAGTATCCTTGATCACCCCCCTGCATAAAGCCTCATGTGTGTTCTGCGAACAAGATATCAATAATATACATAATGAAATAAGCACCCAGATAGAGAAAAATTTTTTTATTATGTAAGAATCTGTCCATAGATAACACGCTTTTCGCATGAAGCGCCTACGATTCTTCTGCTCGAAAGTCATACTCTGTAGCAATATTCATCTTTCGCATTTTAAATAGAAACTCAATCATCTCTTTTTCTATTGCTTGTCGGTGCTGTATGTCTAGCATGCTCAATTTTCTTTCATTAATAATTATAGTCTGCCTGATCATCCATTGCCTCCATGCTTCTGCAGATATCTCATTAAAAATACGCTGACCTATATTACCAGGATACAACTGATAATCCTGACCCAAGGCGTTACGTTGCAAAAAAGTACAGAAAATCATTCGACTCATAATTGATCCTCACTTATAATCTTCATGCTATTTTATAGGTTCTGTATCGAACGCAATTTATCTAGTAACCGACCCACCAATGAGGGAATACCAACAAAAGGAGGCTTATATAAATTATACCAGCAACCTTTTCCATAATTTACTTGCGTATAAGAAGAAGACAATTTAAGCCACATCGGTATGGCATCAAGATAAAAATGACTAAAAGTATGTTGAATTATATCCATCTGGTGTATTGGATACATATCTAGCTTCTTACAAATAAGAGCCAGATTAAGCTCAGCTATAGAATCATACTGAGGGAATGAAAACAATCCACCCCATAGACCACGTATTGGCCTCTTATCCAACCATATATCTTCCCCTTGTTGTATAAGTAATAACCAATTAGTGCGTTTAGTAATGATCTTTCTAAATGTCTTGTCCGGAATAAGCTCCAAACTATTATATTTTTTAGAATAACAATCAACATGCAAGGGACAAATTATACATTTTGGCTTAGATGGAGTACAAATCACTGCCCCAAGATCCATCATGCCTTGATTAAATTGCCCACAACCTTGCGCTGGGGTAACTATTTCACTTATACGCCACAGATATTTATCTAATTTTACTTTTGCAGACCAACCCGGTATACCGTAATAACGATAGAAAACTCTCTTAACATTTCCATCTAAAATACAAGCGCGCTGTCCTAATGCTAGTGAAAGAATAGCGCCAGCAGTAGAACGTCCAATACCAGGTAATAGCATGATCTCTACAATAGTGGTTGGAAAAATACCAGCGTACTTTTCAGCTATTATTATCGCTGTTTTATATAAATTACGCGCACGCGCATAATAGCCAAGACCAGCCCACAAGTATAAAACCTCATCTAATGATCCCTGTGCTAAATCGTTTATGGTGGGAAATCGCATCCTAAAACGTTTAAAATAAGGTATAACCGTAACTACCGGAGTCTGTTGTAACATAACCTCAGACAACCAAACTGTATAAGGCGTTATATCTATCTGCCATGGTAAATTATGACGACCGTAATCATGATACCAATTTAAAACTCGCTGTGCAAAAAACGATGCCTGCATCATTATATCTATCGCATTTCATATTAAGTAAGACTGAATACCGATATAAGTATATCACTATATAAATATATCAATATTAATAACAACCTACACGTAGTAAGTATAAATATTAAAATATTATGCTTTACGGTGTAAGCTCAATCTTATTTAATTAGACAACACCCTCCAGTAGGCTTAACTATAAGTATATATCTATAGCAATATTTAATATTTTTTACATACAATAAACAACACAGTTAAGATACGAGTAAAAATAATTTTCTACAGATTTCAATAATTTTATTATTAATATTTTTATTTTCAATATCACTACTTAACCCTGAAAAGTCTTATATTAGAGATTGCACTCCTCATAAAATTTACATGTATTTTGGCTTCTATAAATTATCAATTATTATCTAAATATATTTTTTAATAGCTAATAATCATCAATTGTATTGATCTTATCCCAAAAAATATATTCCTTCTAATAGCTTATAATAGTTTATAAAAGTAATATATATCACATAACTTGTTTCTATCTTTTTTAAAAAGTAGTCAGGCGACACTAAAGGTCATAAAAGTAATAACGATCTACAGAATCTTCTATAGCTATTCTATGTTTTTTATTAAGGAGGAGTAAGAACCTGTCTCATGCGCTCTCCTGGAAGTATAAAATATCAATATCTTAATTTTCCTCAGAAATAAAAACGTTCACGATAACATACCATGTATTACTATATACATCCTTCAGAAATAATTAATTTCTATTCCTTCTCATATCTGTCTCTAATGTCTCTATAAATAACATGTAAAATCGACTAATAAATAACATTACCATGGCATCACCCAACCTAAACCATACAGTCTATAATCTTTATATTCAAAGTAAATAAATATATCAATTTATAACAAAATATAGTACTTTCTTTAAATCATATTACTTATAATCACAAAGGCTTCAGTATGCCTAAAAAATTAGTTCTAGTTCTTAACTGCGGGAGTTCTTCCTTAAAATTTTCTATTATTGACCCTAAAAATGGCGATAAGTATTTATATGGTTTAGCTGAATGTTTATATCTGTCTGGTACATGTATTCACTGGACATTAAATAAAATAAAAAATACACAATATCTAGGAGATAGAAAGGAACACAAGGAGGTTTTGTACTTTATAATCAATACTATTTTAAAATCACAACCACAACTCTTAGAGCAAATTTTTACTATCGGGCACCGTGTTGTGCACGGTGGCCCAAAATTTACACGTTCCGTCATTATTGATGAACCATTTCTTCAAGAACTTCAGAAATTATCATCATTTGCACCACTACATAACCCCGCAAACATACTTGGTATTACAGAAACGCTAAAAAACTTCCCAAGATTATCTCATAAAAATGTTGCTGTATTTGATACTGCATTCCATCAAACAATGCCAGAATCATCTTATCTTTATGCATTGCCTTATAAGTTATATAAAAAATACGGTATACGTCGTTATGGAGCGCATGGTACTAGTCATAATTATGTAATGCAAGAAACAGCTAAAATTCTAAAAAAATCAGTAAAAGAACTACATATTATTACGTGTCACCTAGGTAATGGTAGCTCAATTGCAGCTATTCTTAAAGGTCAATGCGTGGATACTTCTATGGGCCTAACCCCACTTGAAGGTCTAGTCATGGGGAGTCGTAGTGGTGATATTGACCCCGCTATCATCTTTTTTTTATATGAAAAGTTAGGTATGAGCATAGATAACATCAATCACATGCTAACCCATAAATCTGGCTTGTTAGGTCTTACCGAAGTTACTAATGATTGTCGTTATCTAGAGGATAACTATTCATCTAAAACAGATGCAAAACGTGCAATGGATGTTTACTGTCATAGACTGGCAAAATATATTGCATCCTACACCGCGGTGATGGATGGACGCTTAGATGCAATTGTTTTCACTGGAGGTATCGGAGAAAATTCTTATATGGTTCGTGAATTAACACTAAATAAATTACATTTATTAGGTATTAAGATAGACCATGATCGTAATTTAATCACTCGTTTTGGTCGGTCTGGATTTATTAATAAAGACGATAGTCTTTTGGTGCTTGTTTTGCCAACCAAAGAAGAATTAATGATTGCCAGAGATGCAATATTATTAACGACATAATTTTAGCATTAAGATTTTAAAGTTAATATATTAAATTATGAAAATGAAATAATATGCCTTCATCATATCAGATAGAATGCGTTGTTATTATACATTAAAAAATAACAAACTTAGGGATCTCATACACAAAATATAAAAATAATAATCATTTTGAGTCACAGCCTATTTTTAATAGCAGTCAATCAAAAGAATGCTCTCTAGTCATAAACTATATGACAATATTAATCACTACATATTGTTACGTTATCAAAAAACTACAGGAGAAATCGTTATGGCACGTACTATTATGTTTATTCCTATAGATACATACATGGATGTTAGTAACATTCTTGGAGGTGTTTTATTGGCTATAAAACATTCAAAAATACATAGCGGTCTTTTTATACCTATTGTGCAAACATATGATAACAAAAATCCAACTACTACTAAGATTAGTATAAATACTAATCCATCAAGCATCGATCTAGCAGATTCTTCTATATCTTTACACCATGCTATTAAGCGCATTCTATCAAGTCAAGTTGATATGTTGATGGAAGAAATATTTATCAACTATAAAAAAAATATAGATAAATATGATGTTATTTTAGTACAAGGCCTGATGCCATCCCATATAAACCCATATATTTATATGCTAAACACTCAAATTGCTCAAATACTAAATGCTGAAATTATCTTAGTAGGCACAGAAAATAATAATTATTTCCCGCAACTAAAAGAACGTGTAACGTTGATATCAAATAGCTTTAACAGTAATAAAAATAAAAATATTATAGGCATTATTTTAAATAAAATTGATAATAACACAATAAGTATTAACAATTCATCTTCTAAAAAATCAACACCAGTTAATGATGCTTGTGAGCCTTGCCTGTTTACTCTTAATACATCAAATCTAGTCGATGAAAACTTACTTCCATTGCTAGGATATATACCATGGAGCTTAAGAGTCATTGCCCCTCGATCTAGCGATCTCTTTCATTATTTGCATGCCTCACCTATTAATAAAGGCAAAATTAGACGCGTCACATCAATAATTTTTTGCATAGATCCTTTAGAAAATATGCTTAAGATTTTTAAACCAGGCGCATTACTCGTGATACCCTCTCATCGATTAGATATGCTATTAACAACCTGTTTAGCCGCATTAAATAATATATACATCTCGGGTATCCTATTAACCGACAGTTATTCTATAAATAAAGCCACATGGAAATTGTGTAGAATAGCATTTCAAACTGAATTAGCAGTATTCCAGGTTGCAAGGAATATTCAGCAAACGACCTTTGATTTGAACAAATTTATACTAAAAGTATCCAGTAATGATATTAAAAATATTGAGCGCATACAGACATATGTAGCCCGTCATGTATCTACGAAATGGATTAACTCTTTACATCAGTCTATCTTAAATAAACCTATCATAAATAGATATCATGTGTCTGCAGCAGAATTCAAGTATCAGCTAATTCAGCTATCTCATAAAATCAAGAAACGAATAATTCTCCCAGAAGGGGAAGAGCCTCGCATTATTCAGGCTGCTACTATGTTTGTTGAGCGAAACATTTCGGACTGTATACTATTAGGCGATCCAAAAAAGATTAAATATATAGCATCTCAGTTAGGCATTAAATTTAGTGCACGCATCCAAATCATAAACCCAGAGATAATACGTGAACAATATGTAGATCGTCTTGTAGAGCTTCGAAAAATACAAGGTATGACTAAACTATTTGCACATAATCAGCTAAAAGATAATGTCATACTTGGAACCATGATGCTTGAACGGGATGAAGTAGATGGTTTAGTATCAGGGTCAATAAATACTACCGCTAATACTATTCGACCTGCATTACAACTAATAAAAAAAGAAACCAATAATCTACTAGTATCTTCTGTATTTTTTATGCTTTTACCTAAACAAGTATTAGTGTATGGTGATTGCGCTATTAACCGCAATCCTAATCCAGAAGAACTTGCCGAAATTGCTATACAATCTGCACATTCCGCAATAGCATTTGGAATTGAGCCACGTATAGCTATGATTTCTTATTCTACTGGTGACTCAGGATCCGGGGATAGCGTAAAAAAAGTAATGGAAGCCACGCATATTGTTCAAAAAAAACGACCGGATTTACTGATCGATGGCCCTTTACAATATGATGCCGCTATTATTCCTAATATAGCACAATCTAAAGCTCCTAACTCAGTAGTCGCCGGTCAAGCTACTATATTTATTTTTCCGGATCTCAATACTGGAAATACTACTTATAAAGCAGTACAACACGCAGCAAATATTAATACTATTGGACCAATGTTACAAGGTTTAGGTAAACCAGTAAATGACCTATCGCGTAGTGCTTTAGTGGAGGATATTTTGTACACAATTGCCCTCACAGTTGTTCAAGCATCACAGTCCTATTAATATAATATATTAAAAACACCTTTACAAAAAACTCAACTGACAATCAAGCATTTTATATATCTAAATTTTATAAAATTTACTATTTAAGGTGATTTAAACCTAATAAATAAGACATATATATAATCAATATCATATTAAACTCAGAATCTTAGGATACACAAAATATAAAAAATCACAGTGATCTAATTATTTTAATTCAACATAATTCAACCGGTATTTTTATTAAAATAACATATTAAGTGTTTCTCTGTAATATTATGATTTAGGTTGTTATCTTTGCCATTTGGTGCAAATCAATTGTAACATACACATATACACTTTTTAAATAACAGATCTTTCATGGAAAAGTTCTTATCATTTTACAAAAAAATAATTTATAAATCAAAATCGCTTATTTTGTATACATACTAGGTACTCTCATTATAAATAATTATATATTTATACTATATGATCTCCATCAATTAAAGATAAAATAAAACCCTATTTTTAATTATTACTTAACATCTCTATAAACTAACATAGGCCCTAATAGACAACCTCCAATCAGATGTAAGTGCAGATGATATATCTCTTGTCTTCCATGTTTATTGCAATTAATAATTACACGATACCCATCTTCTGCAATCCCCTCATCTTTAGCGATTTTAGAAGCTAAAATAATCATTCTCCCCAACATAACTGCATGGTCATCAACTACATCATTAAGTGTTGGAATTAAAATATTTGGTACGATTAAAATATGTATTGGAGCACAAGGAGAAGTATCACGAAACGCTGTAATCAAAGCATCCTGATAAATAATATCTGCTATTATTTCATGTTTTATAATTTTACTAAAAATAGTATTTGTTGTGACCATAATAAACATTCCATTTTTAATTAAATCTAAAAACCCAGAAAAAATTAGAAAGTAATAAAAATTACTTCACAATATACTAAAATAATAATATTAAAATAGAGTTTTTTTAACTAACATATTAATATACAATTTAAGATACAATTCAGAAAAAAGATAAAAAATATAAAAAAATATACAAAACAATAAAATAATAAAAAATATTAATTAAAACTAAAAGAGTATGTTATAAAAAAACAATAAATTATAAAATAAGTGATCATGAGATTGATCTTTTTAATATTTAAAAGAATATATTTGCTTAACAATATATGTTTCATATAAAAAACTGTGTTATAAATAATATCACTCAAATATAAATTATTTAAATATATAGAAAAGGATCATTTTTAAAGGCTCGAGGTACATCATCAGTATGATAAATATCATTAACAATATTATAGAAATAAATTACCCACGCCTGAATAACTCTACAGATTATTAATAGCACTTAACTTATGTTTTTCATGAAATCTCCTGCTAGAAGAAAGAATTTCATCCTTGGCAGCTGTAACATTTTTCCAGCTATTTACTTTAACCCATTTTTCTCTTTCTAAAACTTTGTACTGTTCAAAGAAATGTTGAATTTGATTACGTAATAGCTCTGATAAATCACACACATCCTGAATATGTCCATACTCTGTGCTTAACTGCTGCACGGGAACTGCAATTATTTTAGAATCTGGGCCTGATTCATCAGTCATTTGCAGCATGCCCACAGGACGACAACGGATAACTGAACCTATATGAAGTGGATAAGGTGTTGGTACTAATACATCTACTGGATCTCCATCTTCAGATAAAGTGTAATTTATATAACCATAATTACATGGATAAAACATGGTAGTTGCTACAAATCTATCTACAAACAAAACCCCAGTCAATTTATCAACTTCATATTTTATAGGATATGAATAAGCTGGAATCTCCGTAATGACATAAATGTCATCAGGTAAATTATAACCATCTGGCACATTTTTTATACTCATGACGATTCCTTCATGTGATTAAGCTAATCAATACATTAATCAGTACGATCATTAAATAAGCAAGATATATAAAAAAACTACATGATAATCAATAATATTTTTAATCAATCGCTAAAAACTCAAAATCTCCCCTTTAGATCTGTATACGTAGTATAACAAAAAGCCTTTAAGATAAACTAGAACCATCTCGTGCTTCTAATCCAACTAGTTGCCAAACTTATTTCATTTATGCTATAATTTATTTACTTAGAGATTTTTATAGAGCCATTATTAAAAAACATATATAGCCCAATTATAGTTATATGAATATTAAAATCCAATGTATATAAATATATTATAGACATTATTTAAGGATATAATAATAGTGAGCTAAACACTAAGTCCACAATTAAGAGTTAAAATAATAAAAACCTATGACTTTTAATAATTTAATCAATTACATTGATCATTGATCGTTTTAGTCATTACGCAGATTTTGTGTATTATGCAGATCAGAACCACAAAGTAGTCTAATTATTATTATTTTGTACTATTCTTAACTTAAATTTTCTCAAATAATAAAAAGCTGCTTCATTTTTTTTACATTATTCATTATATAGTTTACTATACTGTTTTTAGTACTAATAACAGATTGATTCATGCATACTTCTCTAAATAAAAACCAAATTAAAACACAAATCACTCATAATAGCAGTAATTAATAACAGACTTTGTTTACTTTATTTTTATTGAGTAAAACGCTAGAACTAGTGTTGTATGTATATTTCTTTAATATTACTTTCTTAATGTGTTACTTTTTTAGCATAAATATCAAATATAAGTTTTTTCTGACGATCACTAAAATATTAGTCAAAATTACTGCTATAATATGTTTCACCAAATAAACTGGAGATATTAAAATGAATTACACACTACCACATCTACCTTATGCATATAACGCGCTAGAACCTTATTTTGATCAAAATACCATGATCATCCATCATACCAAACATCATCAAACTTATATTAATAACGCTAATGCCGCTTTAATAGATACTGAGTTTTCAGATATGCCAGTTGAAGATTTAATTTCTACATTAGATCAACTACCTGATAATATAAGGAATATATTACGAAATAACGCCGGAGGGCATGCTAATCATAGCTTTTTCTGGAAAATCTTAAAACCTAATACATATTTAAAAGGAAACCTAAAACAAGCTATCGAAAATGATTTCGGAAACATCGATGATTTTAAAGAGACCTTTGAAAAGTCTGCAGCTTCCCATTTTGGCTCTGGTTGGGTATGGTTGGTCAATAAAAACAATAAACTATTAGTTGTATCTACTGCTAATCAAGATAACCCCCTTATGGGAGAATTAATCTCCGGTGCATCTGGAACTCCAATCCTTGGCTTAGATGTCTGGGAGCATGCTTACTATCTGCAGTATCAGAACCAACGAATAAATTATGTTAAGGCATTCTGGAATATAGTCAACTGGGATCAAGTATCCATAAATTTTTTAAAATCTGTATAATATGTTAAACTCTACCAAAATGTGAGATGTCTATGATTTATGAAAGAATTATATAATATTCTAGTAATATATTACTGAAACATAACATATTCATAACATAAAAGAGCAAACTATCAACTCTAGTGATATTAAGTAATATTTTCGTTAATCAGATTATCTTTCAGCAATCTGTTTGTATACATTTCTCCAATAAAGTTCATAATCTTATTTGATATATAATAGAAAAAAATCTCTTTCAACGCAGAAAGATATCAATAAAATGTAAGAAAAATTTCTTTTTTAAAAAAGCACCAATGTATCTAAAAAATAAGGAATGTAATGATATTTATTAAGTTATTGGTAAGAAACTGTATATTGCTCACCTTACTGAGTGGGTGCTCATGGTTTGGTGGTTTAGATAATTCTGCAGAAATGTCAGTGTTACCAAAAATACACAACCAGTTTAATCCGAATAGAGTCTGGAGCATTAGTATCAGTAATAATAGTAATCACTTTTATTCTAGTCTACGTCCAGGATATTCTGATAACATTTTTTATGCTGCTGATCGCAATGGTATAGTAAAAGCTATTTATGCAAGTAACGGCAAAGAAAAGTGGAGAATCAATCTTGCAGATCATCCGCACTTTTTCTCTAAAAAACAGCCAGCATTGCTGGCTGGTGGGGTGACACTTCATGGTAATTATGTCTATATTGGAAGCGAGCGTGCTATAGTATTTGCTCTAAATTGTAACGATGGGTCAATTGCCTGGAAGACTTCTGTAATGGGTGAAGTGTTGTCTGCTCCAGTAGTAAGTGATAATCTTGTTCTAATACACACTACTAACGGCATGCTGCAAGCGCTAGATCAGTTTAATGGTATAGTACAATGGTCAGTTCACCTTGAGGTTCCTACATTGAGTTTACGTGGCCAATCTTCTCCAGCCACTACATGCGGCGCAGCAATTATAGGGGGGGATGATGGCGTCATAAGCGCAATTCTACTGAATCAAGGTCAAGTTATCTGGCAAGAGCGTATTGCTTATCATAGAAAAATAACTGGAGTGCAGCAATTATCTGATGTTGATATGACCCCTTTAATTGTAAACGGAATAGTATATGCTTTAGCATATAATGGTGATCTGGCAGCACTAGATGTAAAATCTGGCCGCATTCTGTGGCATCATCATATTGGTTCTGTGCATGATATGATCATTGACGGTAATCGTATATTTTTAGTCGACCAAGATGATTGCTTATTAGCTCTGAATAAAAAAGATGGCGCTAAAATTTGGAAACAAAGCAACCTTCTATATCGTCATCTTACTCCACCAATACTATACCATAAATATCTAGTTGTAGGTGATGATAAAGGTTATCTTCACTGGATAAATCCTATAAATGGCAGTATTATATCTCAACAAAAATTAGACAAAACAGGATTTCAGACTAGACCGCTAGTTACTAATGACTCTCCGCTATTAATCATTCAATCGAAAGGTGGTAAAGTTCATGCGATTAGGTATTAATATACTCTCTCTGTAGAAACAATATAGATATAATACATTTTTTATTCTTAATATTACCTTAAAGTACTATTTAAGATAATTTTTTGCATAGAACTCATTCAGATCATAAAATCCAGCTATATCTACATATAAACTATCTTTGTTACTCTATTACATATATATAACCTAATATATGTAAATAACATAATCTAATATATATAGTTTTTCTAAATTAGAAAGCTAGTTTTACAAAATTAATAACTATTTTATATTACAATAAATTTCTTTAAAAAAACACAAAACATTAAAAGAACACAAAGAAGAATTTTTTCAAAACACGTTTTTTAAAAACATGCAGTTTATTCTAGAAAAAAAACTGTATATATGTTCACACACAAAGATTAGTTCTAGTAACAACGTGCATTAAAGCCGAACAAATATCACTATAGGGGTTCCTAAATAATAATTAATCTAAAACAATCACTCCTAACCCCTCATCCAGAATGAAGTCTATTCTTGAGAAAACATCGCATCTATAAAAGAACTTACTTGAAAAACACGCAAATCTTCTAAATTTTCACCAGAAGAAATATACCGAATTGGAATATTAAATTTATCAGCTATTGAAAATATTACACCGCCTTTTGCTGTTGTATCTAACTTAGTTAAAGCAATTCCAGTTAGGCCAATAGCTTCATGAAAAAATTTAGTCTGACTTATAGCATTCTGTCCAGTGCTAGCATCAATGATTAATAAAACCTCATGAGGAGCACTACAGTCTAATTTTTTCATAACGCGAATGATTTTTTTGATCTCAGCCATAAGATATGCTTTATTTTGTAACCGTCCAGCAGTATCTGCTATCAAGACATCTATATGACGTGACTTCGCAGATTGTATTGCATCAAAAATTACTGCAGCAGGATCTGAACCAGTTGATTGTGCTATGACTGGAATATTATTACGTATTCCCCACACTTCCAACTGCTCAATGGCTCCAGCACGAAAGGTGTCCCCTGCAGCTAACATCACTGACCTCCCTTCATTCCGAAACTTTCTTGCTAACTTCCCAATAGTGGTCGTTTTCCCCACACCATTCACACCAATCATCAAAATAATAAATGGAAGCCTTCCTGAAATATCAAGAGGCACCTCAACTTTATATAAAATCTCAGATAAATTAGCTTTTAATTGGCAATAAAATGATTCTGTATCGTGAATCTTCTTGTTATCTATTTGAGTTTTTAAAATACTGATAACGCGATGAGTAGTATCGACACCAAGATCAGCCATTAACAACTGATCCTCTAATGTTGTGAGTAAATTACTGTCAATGGGTTTTCCTCGCAATAAATTCATTACCCCATCGACCAAGTAACTACGTGTCTGCTTTAAGCTAAACTTTAAGCGATTATAGAATTTGATCTTTGTCAAGCTTTTCTTTTTGTGAGGATATTCATGATCTAGCATAACTATTCTTCCACCTATTATGAATTATAAAAAGAGTCATGTAATAACTACTCTAAAATATTAATAATCCATTGTAGTATAAAAAAATAAACCTAGTATATATTCTTTATTACACCTATATGAAAATACTATTAGAAAATTATAAAAAAGATTGTTATTATAAAATTCCTTTTACGTTAGTTCCATAAAACAATTAACCTCAATCTTCATTTTTTTCTAATGTTAATACAGGAATGTTTTCTAAGTTATTTTTTTTTCTTAGAAAAAACTCACTTAGGGTCCCTATCTATTTTAATATGCTGAGCATTTGCTATATATAGCAATTATAATACTTCAATCTTCAAATACATGAACTGTCTCTATCTTGTACATAGTCTATCCCTTCAATACTCTTAAAAAACTATAGATAACATCCATATTAATTATTTTAGATATAGAGCATTCTTCCATTATAAATTAGATGGGCTATTAAACATACTTAGTAAAAATATCTTACCTCAATAATTATTTATATCCTAAAACCCGTTCAATATAATGTAATTAGATCGAATAAATAATAAATCTGACGACACTGCATTTCTGTGATATATTTTTCATATTTAATAATTGATAAACAATAGAAAAATATTAAAGATATGGCAACCTATAAGTTTTGTCATATAATCTACACGAACAGAGCACCGTGCCAATAGTGCCATATACAAAGGGTATAGTATTACTTTGATAACTAAAACATATTAGACTGATCCAAATAATATAAATTCTACTGCTATTTATTTCTTATAGATCAATCAATATCTAATTAATGAATTTTTATAACTCTTACCCACAATCTATAAGAACAAACTCACATAACACTTAATACAAAAATCCCTTAAAAACACAGGCAATACTTTATTTTTTATTCAATAATCTCAATTATATTGTATGTAATATAATTGTTAGATATTTTATAATATCTAATGAACTAAAAATATAACTATTAAATATATATAGCATTATAAAATCAAAATAAACACACTAATCTCCAAAACAATCAACTAATGTAAGAGTCATATATGCTTATTAACATATAATGAAACACTGAAATATAACATCTAAACTAAGTAAATATTTTTATTATTATAGAAAAGATAATATATTAAAATCATTAATAATCACTCGTCTCTATAGCGATAATAAAAAAATATTATTTATTAATTATTATATGCAATCGCTATCTATAATAGTATTTATTAGGAGTAAAGATATTTTTCTGCCGTTTCTCTTAATTAATATAAATAGTTTTAATATAAAAATTGATGTCTTATTCTTAATTTTTTTCTATATTTAGCCTTTTTATGTATATCATACGAATGAGACCCATATTCAAGATTTTAAGAAAAAATATATTTATATTATATATATCACATAATATTATCCAATAACTATCTTCAAAGTAATTTTTTGTTAATAATCACAAAAAAATTAAATAACTATTATTAACGGGCGCTCTCTTTCAAATTACCTAATTTCTAGCATAGCATATATAGCAACTAACCATTTAACCCCTTCCTTCCGAAAATCAATCTGCAAGCGCGTCTGTTCACCGTAACCTGTAATATGCATAATAACTCCTTCACCAAATTTTACATGTCGAACCCTCTGAGCAATCGAAAACCCACTGTCATGCATAACACCTCTAGCTGTCTTATTCTTATATTCTAGAAGTTGTTTTTCTTGTGAATTATGATATAATTTTTTAATACATAAATCTGGTATTTCTTTTACAAAACGCGAAAGCGGATAAGATACTTCCTTACCATAAATGCGTCGGTTTTTTGCATAACTCAATATAAGTCTTTTCATTGCACGGGTAACACCGACATAAGCAAGCCGACGCTCTTCCTCTAACCTATGGCTTTCTTGTAAAGCAAACTGGCTAGGAAATATACCCTCTTCCATTCCAACAATAAAAACCTGAGTAAATTCAAGACCTTTAGATGCATGTATAGTCATTAACTGCACAGAATCCTGACTCTGAATGTCCTCTTCTATATTTATATCTAGTGCAGATTGAGCTAAAAACGACTTAAGAGAAACAAGATCAGTATCCTTATTGTGCTGACTGTGATACTGCCTGGTGGTATTTATTAATTCTTCTAAATTCTCAATACGTGTTTGACCTTTTTCGTTTTTCTCTTTTGAATACATAAGCCACAGACCAGAATCCTGAAGAATGCGCTCCGTTTGCATATGCAATGGCATATGAGTCGTTAATGCTTCTAGAGAATCAACTAATTGAATAAAACGCTTTAAAGAAGAAGCAGCTACATGAGCAGACAATTCTTCATTGTTTAATAATTCTAGAGAGGCCATCCATAATGTTATTTGACGCTGACATGATATTTGACGAAGAATCTCAAGGGTATGCAAGCCAATGCCTCGGCGAGGAGTATTTACAATACGTTCAAAAGCGACATCATCATTTCGATTAGCGATTAAGCGTAAGTAAGCGATAGAATCTTTTATTTCCTTTCTCTGAAAAAACCGAATACCACTATAAATCTGATATGCAATATTTCTTTGTACTAACGCCTCTTCTACCTCTCGCGACTGCGAATTATTACGATATAATATAGCACAATCACGCAAAGACTTTCTGTCTTTTGCCCATGATTGAATACAATTAACTACGAAACGCGCTTCGTCAAATGCATTTAAAGCGCAGTAAAGCAGAATTGGCTCCCCATCAGAAGCCTTTGTCCAAAGTTCTTTACCTAAACGGTCATTATTATTAGATATTAAAGCATTTGCAGCTTTAAGAATATTTAAAGTTGAGCGATAATTTCTCTCCAGACGTATGGTACTTGCTAACGGAAAATCTTTAAAAAATTGCTGCATATTTTTTGTTTGTGCGCCTCGCCATCCATAAATTGATTGATCATCATCACCAACAATCACTACTTTACTCTTTTCTCCAGAAAGCGCACGAATCCAAGAATATTGAAGGGCATTAGTATCTTGAAACTCATCTACTAAAATATTAGTAAACTGTCTATGGTAATTATTTAAAATTTCTGCTTTACACTGCCACAATTCACAAACGCGTAATAATAATTCAGCAAAATCTACTAACCCAGAACGATCACAAGCCTCCTGGTAAACCTCATAAATACGTAACCATATCTGATCAACCTGGTAAAAAGATTTTTTTAACTGACCTGGGCGCAA
This sequence comes from Candidatus Erwinia haradaeae, assembly GCF_900698985.1. Classification (GTDB taxonomy): domain Bacteria; phylum Pseudomonadota; class Gammaproteobacteria; order Enterobacterales; family Enterobacteriaceae; genus Erwinia_E; species Erwinia_E haradaeae_B. The sequence continues at coordinate 162,453 of NZ_LR217730.1, read as the reverse complement.
GCCCTTTTCTTTCTTATCATTAATATACCAGACACCTTGACGAGGTTCCCACTTTTTTTGATCAATATTCATACCCTTCATTAAACACGTTAGTAAACGCAATTGATCATCAGAATCTAGGATCTGAAAATCTTTTGGTAAGTTAGCATGTATATGGTTAGAATATAAAAAACGATGAGATAGAGCATGGAAAGTACCAATCCACATATCACTCTGCTGAGTTCCAATTAATTCTCTTACTCTCTCACGAAGCTCCTTAGCTGCTTTATTGGTAAATGTAACTGCAATAATTGATTGAGGAGAGAATTTTTCTTTTTCTATCAACCAAGCAATGCGATAAGATAATACACGAGTTTTTCCGCTACCAGCTCCCGCTAATACTAAAAAATTTTCACGTGGTGCAGATACAGCTATACGTTGTTGATTATTTAAATGCAATAACAGGTCAGAAGCATTCACAGGCATCATAGATTGTTTAAGTTGTCTGATCTTCTCATAAAAAGAAAATATTTTATTATTAATATCTTGTTACATGAAGCTACATCAAGTCTTTCAATTTTAAATATACATATTAAGACTTTTCCGTTATAACTTTCAATATCTAAAGATATATTATAAGCCATAGATATATAAAAAATGCATAAAACATCTATTTACGCTATCAATAAACAAATAGACTTTATCAAAAAATAAATTATCTAGTGTAGATGAGTATCCTAATCTAAATATAAAAATATATCTGATTGATTATTTGACCTCAGTTATGGTTCATCTCTAAAAATATGTATCTATAGTACCCCTACCTAATATAAATACTGTGACTTGTGATCAATATTTCCATACCTTATCATGCATAGATATTATCCTATATATTGTGCATATATCTTAATAAAATATAAAATCTTTATGGAAATTTTTTCCTATTCTCTCCTATAAACCTTATAATAAGTAGTGAGAAATAAAAACCAAATCACTGTAAAGCCAAAATGCTTATTAAAATAATTAATTGATCAAATTTCATATATTCTAGGCTAATATAGTAGATAGATAATCAACTGATTAAAATATAATTTTCTTAAATTATAACAACTATAGACACAAAACAATCTAATAAAAAATCTCCTAAAAGATAAACAAATATAGCATTTTATTGATAGCTGAAAAACATAAACTAAATATATTTAGAATTAGCTATATTAGGAAGTTAATTGATAATATATTTTTAAATCATACTTATTAAAGAGCATACTTGCAGATAATTTTTATTAAATGTCCACAAAAATGATATTTATTCAGGTTTAGCAATACATTCTGAATTTACTAAAGAGATAAAGGGAATCTTTTTATTTTTTTAAATTAAATAAATTTTTTATGATTTAATATTATACATTACAAACTAACAATAGAACATTTTAATTTAATAATCTACCAGACTGGTAATAATTGAACTTAAAGTAGATATATAAATAATACTCATTTACTCATCATATAACTCGCACCTTCTGATTTAAAGTGCTATACTAAATCTATACAAAATATTTTTAGTCTTTATTTTTACAAAAAAAAATAGTATATACCACATATTAATAAATTATAATGAATAATATTACATGCATTTTGGTTATATATTCTTCCCTTTCAAAAAATTAATTATACCACAGTATTTTTAGATAACCCATGTATGTATATTTTTATACTACTAAATAACATTATTTTATCACGAAACAAAGAGTTGCTGCATACAGAATATACTACAGCAATAATTAAACTGATAAGCACATTTTGGGCATTGAATAAAGAGTTTATGACAGTGGGTATTTCTACAGTTATGATAACTATCACAACTATTACCACATTGATTACAATATGCTAAAATATCTTGAGAGATACGCTCTGACATCCGTTCATCAAATACAAAGTTTTTTCCTATAAAATGCACCGGTAAACCTTGCATACGTGCCTGACGAACATAATTAATTACCCCACCCTGAATTTGGTAAACTTTTTTATACCCGTGGTAATGCATCCAAGCGCTAGCTTTTTCACAGCGAATCCCTCCTGTACAATACAATACTATTTGCTGTCTTTTATATTTTTTTAGCATATCTACGATAATTGATAACTGCTGACGGAAAGTATCTCCTGGAATAGATAATGCTTTATTAAAATGTCCTACTTGATACTCATAGTAATTTCGAACATCTACAAATACAGTCTCACAATCATCCTGTAATAAATTTACAGTCTCTGCGTTTATGTACGCACCCACATCATTAGAGTTAAAATTTACATCAGTAATACCATCTGCAACAAGACGTGGACGCACTTTCAAACGTAATACCCAAAAAGATCGTCCATTATCATCTAGCGCTATATTCATATGCATAGAAGACATATGAGGATCAAATGTATGTAGCATCTTTTCCATTTTTGAATATAAATCACATGGTACACTAACCTGCGCGTTTATGCCTTCTTTAGCTACATAAATACGACCAAAGACTTTTAAATTCATAAGAGCTAGATAAAGAGCATCTCGAAACTCATAAGGGTTAGTAATAGTGAAATATTTATAGAAAGAGACAGTTATACGATTTGGAGCTTCTGATAGCAAGCGACTTTTTAACTCCTTATTAGGAGTTGTATTATATAATAATGACATAATATATGCATATCCTGCGTCTATATATTTAAGAATAATTTCAGGTAGGATTGATTTTTTTACAAGTCTTTATTTTGTAATGTTTCAAAAAATATATCTTAGATCTCACGAGCCCTATAATCTATTAAACTAATATAAACCTGTCGCCCAAATATATTACTTAATAATCAGCCAATATAGAAATACAAAGATTGTTATGCATACGCTTGCTTGCATATGCATAACTATTCAATATTATTATTAGATTTGAGTAATTTTAAATTTGAACCAATCATCTAACTACGTCTATTGATTTATCTTAATTAATTACATCAATGAAAAAATCATTTAAAAAAACCAACACAGATTACATATTTTTTATCACAGCTTCACCGAACTCAGAACATGTTAATAATGTCGCGCCGAGCATCATACGCTCAAAATCATAGGTTACAGTTTTAGCAGAAATGGTCTTTTCCATTGCTCTAATAATAAGATTCGCTGATTCCACCCAGCCCATATAGCGTAGCATCATTTCAGCAGACAAAATTATAGAACCAGGATTAACTTTATCTTGACCGGCATATTTCGGTGCAGTACCGTGAGTAGCCTCAAACAATGCACAGGTTTTACCAATGTTAGCGCCTGGAGAAATTCCAATACCACCTACTTGTGCTGCTATTGCATCTGAAATATAGTCACCATTAAGATTCATACAAGCAATCACGTCATATTCAGCTGGGCGCAACAAAATTTGTTGCAAGAAAGCATCAGCAATAACATCTTTAATTACAATATCTTTTTGATTATGGGGGTTCTGTATCAAAACTTGCGCGCTATGATCGCTTGAGACTCCACTGAATTCCTCTATGGCTACCTGATAACCCCAATCCTTAAAAGCGCCTTCAGTGAATTTCATAATATTCCCTTTATGAACAAGGGTAACAGAATCACGGTTATTAGTAATCGCATACTCAATTGCAGCACGTACTAAACGTTTTGTCCCAGCTTCTGAGCAAGGTTTAATACCGATACCACATTGCTCTGGGAAACGAATATTCTTAACATTCATTTCCTGACGTAGAAATTTTATTATTTGATTTGCTTCTTTAGTGCCAGCTGCCCATTCAATACCTGCATATATATCCTCAGAGTTCTCGCGAAAAATCACTACATCAATAACTTCTGGATGTTTCACTGGACTAGGTGTTCCAGTATAATAACGTATTGGACGTAAACAAATATATAGATCTAATAACTGACGTAAAGCTACATTTAAAGAGCGAATACCACCTCCTACTGGAGTAGTTAATGGACCTTTAATAGCAATATGATATTTTTTAAGAAAAGACAGAGTTTCTTCTGGTAGCCAAATACCCGGACCATATAACTGTACTGCTTTTTCACCAGTATATATCTCCATCCAACTTACTTTACGTTCACCAGTATATGCTTTCTTTACAGCAGCATCAACAACCTTCCTCATGACAGGAGAAATATCTCTCCCGATTCCATCTCCTTGGATAAAGGGGATAATTGGATTTACTGGTATATCAAGTTTCCCTTGATAATACGTAATTTTCTGACCTTCTACTGGAATACATACTGGACTTTTCATTCAACCCCCTAACAATGCTATTATTAATCATTCAAGAACATTAATATCTTATAAAAAAATATAAATTCTCAAGAAAAATCTAGATATAATATCATGTTTTTATCAGAATCATTATTGAAATATATTTCATATCTAATGTATAAAGTAATAATTGTATTCTAGTAAATACTTAATTTGAATCTTTCTAAAAGTATAAAGATTTTTATCTTATTAAATTAGTAATTATTCATCGTAAATAATATGAAATTAAAATTACTATCTTAATATATATAATAATTCACTACAATATAATACAAAGCATCAACTTATAATTCATAAAATTAATAAAATTTATGTATGAAATTTATAAAAAATGGAATTACAAAATAAGGAAAAAATAATTAAAAATATGATATATATCATTCAATAAGTATATTTTTTAAGATACCACACTACTAAAAACTAAGTATTTTAACTAAATATTAAATGTTAATTATTGTTATGAACTAGAAAAACACTGTGATTTTAATTTGAGTGAATCTACCAAGGATATATAGTTAACTAAAAGACCACATATCTATTATTTGACTTTTAATCTAAATTATTTAATAATTTAGATTATTTTAAAATAAGTATATATTTGTAATTATACAATAAATATCTTTATTTTTAATATTATTTGAATTTACTAGTGTCATACTATTATGAAGTTTATTTCTAAATACCTAGATTTTTAAAAATTCTTAAGTAAGTTCTATGATGATAGAATACTAATAATACATTAAATATTATATAATTAGATTAAATTTTACTCTCATTTGCTCACTAATTTTTATTTTATTTACAAATTAAGAATTATTATTCTGATATAAAAATATGTTTAATAAATCCTAAAATAAAAATCACTATTTATAACTATTAATCATAACTATTAAACTACAAATTTTTAAATACTATTCTATCAATATTATAAAAATAAATTTTTACCACATTCCATGTTTGACATATTCAATGTGATTGAGATAACTCAAAAATTTAAGTGAACAGTCTATCACTCACATAATTAATAATCTATGTATAAACTTTTTTCTCAATTTAAAAAAACGTACATTAAAATGGACATATAAAGAATGTTTGAACTAATTAAAGAATCACCACCGGACCCTATTCTAGGTTTAAATACTGAATTCCATGCAGATCAAAATATAGAAAAAATTAACTTAGGCATTGGAGTATATACAGATCACACCGGAAATACATCTATACTTTCTAGCGTAAAAAAAGCAGAGAAATTTCTTTTAGAACGAGAAGTCACTAAAAATTATCTACAAATTGATGGTCTTCCTGATTTTGGATATTACACTCAAGAGTTACTGTTTGGGCAAAACAATCCACTAATCAAGCAGAAACGCATACGTACTGCGCAGACACCTGGTGGCACAGGTGCATTACGTATTATAGCAGATTTTATTGCGAATCAAACTAATGCAAAAAATATCTGGATTAGCAATCCTGGTTGGCAAAATTATAAAAATATTTTTTCTGCAGCAGGACTAAAAATCTATATGTATAATTATTACGATCCAATTAACCATACACTAGATTTTAGCGCCATGAAACACAGCCTAAATTCTGTTCGTCCTGGTGATGTGGTAGTTTTTCAAGGTTGTTGTCATAATCCAACCGGAGTGGACCCATCTCACGCACAATGGAAATATCTGTCTAAAATGTCTCTCGAGAAAGGTTGGATACCATTATTTGACTATGCTTACCAAGGATTCTCTAAAGGACTGGCTCAAGATTCTATCGGTTTAAGTATTTTTTCTACGATGAACAAGGAACTTATTGTATGTAGCTCTTATTCAAAAAATTTTAGCTTATATAATGAACGCGTTGGCTCCTTAAGTATTGTCGCCAGTCAATCTACTATTGTTGATACGGCTTTTAGTCAGATAAAATCAACTATTCGTTCTAACTATTCTAGCCCGCCATCGCATGGCGCAGCAGTCGTTTTAACTATTTTGAGTAATCAAGCTTTACGTCTTCAATGGGAAAATGAATTATCTATCATGAGAGAACGTATTACACTAATGCGCCAATTACTGGTAGACACACTAAAAACAAAAATAAAAACAACTAATTTTAGCTTTATCACATCACAGACTGGTATGTTTTCCTTAATCGGGCTATCACCTAAACAGATCGAGCGTTTACGTAATGAATTTGGAGTGTATATACTGCAATCAGGTCGAATGAATATAGCAGGTATTACTCTAAAAAATCTTTTTCCATTATGCGCAGCTATTAATCATGTACTCTAAAAACTAACGATAGTGATCACTGAAAAGCAATAGTATATCTTAACATGTAGTTAATAACATATTAATTTATCGCTATATATGTCATTAAAATATATTAAGATAAAAATTTTTATATAATATATTTCTTTATTTTTAATTGAAAAACAGTCAACCTCCATAACATATAGGATGCTTTTTAAATATTATTAATAAAAATCTCCGAAACTCAATCATCTAGTGATATTACTATATTTGTTTCTGCTTCACCTAAATCGGAATAAGTATTTAAGGAGTATCTTATGAATAATATTGTTTTTGATATAAAAAATTATACTATCTTACATTAATGATATACTAAATACTGCAATCTACTGAAAGCCATTTACTTCGCTTAATGTTAATTGAATTGATAGTAAACCTGTATATATACATAACAGATCAGTATACTAGTAGTAATCTGTTATCATTAACTCATGATGATATTCCGTTATTTTTAAAGAAATCGGTAATTCTGTAAAATGAAAAAAAACGTCGTAGTACTTGGCACCCAGTGGGGTGATGAAGGAAAGGGAAAGATCGTTGATCTTCTTACTGAATGGGCTCAATATGTAGTACGTTATCAAGGTGGCCACAATGCAGGTCACACACTAGTTATTAACGGTGAAAAGACAATCCTCCATTTAATTCCATCAGGGATCATGCATCCACATGTTGTTAGTATTATCGGACATGGTGTAGTCATCTCTCCCGCTGCTCTTATGGAAGAAGTACAAGAGTTAGAATCTCGGGGGCAATCTGTAGGAGAATCGCTCTTAATCTCTACAGCGTGTCCACTATTATTAGAATATCATGTTTCTCTAGATATTGCACGTGAAAAAGAGCGAGGCCGTCAGGCAATTGGAACCACTGGTCGTGGTATTGGTCCTGCATATGAAGATAAAATCGCTAGACGAGGACTCAGGTTAGGTGATTTACTAAATAAAAAAACTTTTGCAGAAAAACTTAAGAAAACGATGGAATATCATAATTTTCAGCTTGTTCATTACTATAAAACCAGCGCAGTAAATTACTATACAGTGCTTAAAAATATCATGAAAATCTCTGACAACTTAACGCGGATGGCCATTGACGTCTCTGGGTTACTAGAAGCTGCCCAAAAACGCGGTGATTTAATTATTTTTGAAGGGGCTCAAGGAACACTATTAGACATCGATCATGGTACGTATCCATATGTAACATCATCAACTACCACTGCCGGAGGTGTATCACCTGGTACCGGGCTTGGTCCATGTTGTATAGGTTATGTTTTAGGCGTTCTAAAAGCCTATTCTACTCGCGTTGGATCAGGTCCCTTTCCAACTGAGTTGCGTGATCACACTGGTGAATTTCTTTGCAAACGAGGCAACGAGTTTGGCGCAACCACTGGTCGCCGTCGTCGCACGGGATGGTTAGACGCTGTAGCTGTGCGTAGAGCCGTTCAAGTAAACTCCATTTCAGGTTTTTGTATTACTAAATTAGATGTATTGGACGGCCTTAAAGAGGTTAAAATCTGTGTAGCTTACCGCATGAAAGATAACAGCCACATTACCGTTACACCTCTAACTAATGAACATTGGGAAGAGGCTGAACCAATCTATGAGGTCTTACCAGGGTGGAGTCACAGCACGTTTGGAATAAAAAATTTAGAACTTTTACCGCCCGAGGCGCTAAATTATATTAAACGTATTGAAGAAGTAACAGGTGTTCTCATTGATATTATTTCCACCGGACCCGATCGTAGTGAAACCATTGTATTACGTAATCCTTGTACTTTATAAACTTTTATACTAAAGATACCCCTTTAATATTAGAGCGCTGATCAATATTACCATAATGGTTTACTACCCTTCTTTGAATATCACTATTTGATTTTCTTCCTCACGAGCTATATAGACCTATAAAGTCATCACACTTACAATCTTTACAACTGCAAACGCTCTAGAGAAAAAATCATCATCTATTATAATATGATTTTAGTTAGAATATCTATAATATGCTTCTCTACAATCACTCGATGAGTAATAAAGTAGCTATCTGAATAATAAAGTAATTGTTAATAATAAATATATTTCATACTATCAAGGTCAGTAATAATTTCACGACTCACGTCACTATCCAAAATGACAATATATATACTATATTATTCATAATATAACTCAATATTTCTTAAATATTCTAGTTGTAGGCCAGTATCTACTATACTGCATCATCATCAATCAATACGTTACTTGACAGATCAGAATGGAGAAACCTTAATGTTATACGACCTATTTAAGGAACGAGAAGCTCAAAAATACGATAACCCCATTCCTAGTCGAGAATCTATCCTATATCATATAGAAAAATATAAAAATCCAATTCATCGTAATGAATTAGCGAAAGAGCTACTTATTTATGAAAAAGAAAAACTCGAAGCCCTGCGAAGAAGGCTACGAGCTATGGAACGCGATGGACAGCTAGGATTTACTCGCCGGCAAGGTTACTCGGTGCTTAAAAAAATTAACCTATTACAGGGAAAAGTCATTGGGCATCGTGATGGATTTGGTTTTTTACGCGTCTCTGGTAACAAAGATGACCTTTATCTCTCAATAACACAGATGAAAATGTGTCTACATGGAGATATAGTGCTTGCACAAAAGATCAGCTCCGATCGTAAAAGTCGCCGAGAAGCACGCGTTATTCGTGTAATTGAGCCACGGAATACTCGTATTGTGGGTCGTTATCTACGTAATTCTACAGGGGGTTATGTAATTCCAGATGATCATCGCTTAAAATTTGAGATCTTTATATCTGACAACAATCTACTTACCGAATATTTAGGTTTTATTGTAGTAGCAGATCTAGTACAACGCCCAACATTAAAAAATCAAGCAATTGGTAAAATTATCAAAATACTTGGCAAGACAATAGACACAAGTCTGGCAGTAAATATTGCCTTGCACACCCACAATATTCCTCATCAATGGCCAAAAGGACTAGAGAAACTTATTTCACAAGTAAATGTGGAGATACCAGAAGATACTAAACATAACCGCATTGATCTTCGTGAATTACCATTAATAACTATTGATGGAGACGATGCTTGTGATCTCGATGATGCCGTGTTTTGTATACGCGAAAAAGATAGTGGATGGCGTCTTTGGGTTGCGGTTGCTGATGTTAGTTACTATGTAAAACCTAGTACCTTGTTAGATGATGAAGCTATACATCGTGGAACCTCTGTATATTTTCCATCACGGGTTATTCCAATGCTCCCCGAGGTACTCTCCACTAAACTATGTTCGTTAAATGCAGATGTAGATCGTTTATGCATGGTGTGTGAAATGACAGTCTCTTCCAGTGGAGAATTAACTAGCTATAAACATTATGAAGCGATTATGAACTCCTCTGCGCAACTAACTTATAATACAGTTTGGAATATCTTACAGGGAGACAAAAAATTACGAAAACAACACTTACCTTTAGTAAAAAATCTAGAGGAACTACACAGCATGTATGTAGCATTAAAAAAATCTCGCAAACAACGCGGAGGGATTGTATTTGATATTGCTGAGGCTAAATTTATTTTTAATATACAGAATCGTATTGAACGCGTAGAAAAAATGGTACGTAACGATGCGCATAAAATTATCGAAGAATGCATGATTCTTGCAAATGTTGCATCAGCATGTTTTGTTGAAGAACATGGTGCACCAGCATTATTTCGGGACCATGATCGCCCGGTAGACGATAACATTAAAAGCTTTCGTGTCGTCCTAAGCGAACTAGGCCTGACTCTATGTGGCGGAGAACAACCAGGTCCACTAGATTACTCAGCTCTTTTAAAAAAAATTCATGGACGCTCAGATAAAGACATGATACAAAGTATGCTATTACGCTCAATGAAACAAGCAGTTTACGATCCAGAAAATCGTGGACATTTTGGCTTAGCTCTTCCATCTTATGCGCATTTTACCTCACCAATTCGCCGCTATCCTGACCTAATACTACACCGTACTATTAAATATATTGTAGCAAAAAACCAAAAATATCTAGAAAAAAATTGCAAACTCACTAGCACTGGAGGATATCATTATACCACAGCTCAAATGCTACAGCTCGGCCAGCACTGTTCTATGACAGAACGCCGCGCCGATGAAGCTACACGTGATGTAACTGACTGGTTAAAATGCGATTTTATTAAAAATAAAATTGGAGAAATCTTTAACGGTACTATTTCTAGTGTCACCAGTTTTGGTTTTTTTGTACGTCTTGATGATTTTTTTATTGATGGGTTAGTTCATATATCTACATTAGAAAAAAACTGTTACCATTTTGATTCTATAAGGCAACGCTTAATCGGAGACCGTGTAAATCCTACTTATCGTTTAGGTGATACTGTAACGGTACGGTTAGATTCCGTTCATCTAGAAGAACGTAAAATTATTTTAGCACTAATAAGTCATACAAGCACATTATTTCATATAAATAGCACCTTAAAAAAGAAAATTTATACTCAAAAAAAACAAAGGAAATAAAAATAATTTTAAAATAATTTATATAAAAAAATTTATAAATATATATACTGACTTATAATATTATATAATATTCACTATAATAAAACATTCTAAAGATAATTAAAACCAAGTATTCCCCTAATGGATGATAAGAATAAGATAATAATTATTATTATACTAAAGAAACATGATGAATAAATAATTAATCAAAAAATATTTAAAAACATTAAGAATTTCTTAATAGTAAAGTTTTTTAATAACACTTCTCTGGTATCAAGAATACTATACGTAGAATAACAAAATAAGATAATATATAATATATTAGAGACATGACACATTATTGTAATTTAAAGCATCTAAAATATGAATGAAATAGTTTTTGGTATTTATGCTGTACAAGCAATACTTAATAGCGCTCCGCATCGCTTAAAAGAAGTTTGGATTCTTCAAGGGCGCAAAGATAATCGTTTAGAAACGCTAATGCAATTGCTAGAGATGCATAACATTATCATTCATAAAAAAACTCGAAACAGAATGGATCAGAAGTCGGAAGGCGGTGTACATCAAGGTGTTGTTGCTTTTGTGCGATGCAAGCCTTTATATCAAGAAAATGATTTATTAGCCTTATTAGCTAAAATCAATAATCCATTTTTTTTAATTCTTGATAGTATTACAGATCCTCATAATCTTGGTGCCTGCATTCGCAGCGCAGATGCAGCTGGCGTGCACGCTGTAATCATACCAAAAAATCGCTCTGCACGACTAAACTCTACAGTAAGCAAAGTCGCTAGTGGTTCTACAGAAAATATACCCCTCATTCATGTTACTAATTTAGCACGGGTTATGCGTTTATTAAAACGAGAAAATATTTGGATTATTGGTACGACTGATAAAACTCACCAAACTCTTTATCAAAGTAATTTAACAGGTCCATTATCTTTGGTGATGGGCTCAGAAGAAAAAGGTATACGGCGTCTCACACATGAGAGCTGCAATGAACTAGTACACATTCCTATGATGGGAGGCGTTTCTTCTCTTAATGTTTCAGTAGCTACCGGTATTTGTTTATATGAAGTAGTGCGCCAGAGAAGCTTGTGTTAAACACAGTAATAGAAAAAATAATTAAATTGCGTGTTAAATTGTATTATAATATAAAAAATTTTTAATATATCGATTTTCATAAAAACCTACATAAAAAGTAAAAGTTATACATAAGAGGTTGAAATGATATAAGTTATATAGATAATTGCCTATAATTTAAATGCAGATTGATCATTGTCAAACATAATTATATTAAACATAAAAAAATTTTTTAAACTATTTTAAGAGACAGCATATTACGCAAGTATAATTTAAAAATTTATTATTATAATATAATAGTATTTTTTCTATAGAATCTATATGTAAATTAATAAAATAGAAAACTTTTAGTAATTATTTTAGTTTTTATATAAAAAACTATTAAGTTAAACCGTAATTAGATCATTAGGTCATGATAGATAAAAAAAGGTAATCGCTCTATGTTATCCTATATCGATGTATTTTTTATCTTTTAATTAAATATTAAGATATATGTCTAAAATATAATCTATATCAATAATTAGCAATTAGTATTACGAAAAATCTATCATAATCAATACTATTGATTCCATGAATTTTTCAGCGTGATTTTTTATCATATAATCAAATAATTATTTAAATTAACATATATTTTTTACTCGATAATATATATTATAGATCTTCTAATCATGCATCTTTTTATATATTGTAATAATACTGTATATACAGATAAAATAAAGTAATAAAATAAAGGTAATATTAGTATATAATAAGATCATACAATCCAATAAAATATATTATTATTCTCTTTTTTGATCCTGAGCAATTCTATTAAGAAAATTTAAAAACATTTCCACTATCTCTTATATACTTTTATATACATAAAAGTATATTAATAAAAAATTATACGAAAACACATTATATTTATATTAAAAATAATTATTGATTATTAGCATACCTCTGTAATCTATATCAAACATTAAAGTCTTAAATACAATTGGCAGATCAGTAGCATGCAATAATTAACTAAAGTGTTAACTAATTATATCAGGTAAAATACCTATAGAACATAGCAATTTAATATACATAAAATTTTCCATGTTATATCAATAAATACCAGGAGACTGATATGCACATAGTTTCTATAGCAGACATCCTGAAAGGATGTATAACTACAGGCAGTACAGTCACCGTATGCGGATGGGTTCGGACTCGTAGAGACTCAAAAGTTGGTATTTCCTTTATCTCTGTATATGACGGTTCTTGCTTTCACTCTCTTCAAGTAATAGCAGAAAAAGAACACTCGGATGTATTACGTCTCACAACTGGTTGCTCATTATCAGTAACCGGAAAAATTATAGAATCACCAGGCAATGGTCAAACTTTTGAAATGCAGGCCGCTAATATAAAAGTCGTAGGCTGGGTAGATAACCCTAATACCTATCCAATATCAGCAAAAAATCATAGCCTGGAATATCTTCGTGAGGTGGCTCACCTTAGGCCACGTACTAATATAATTGGAGCTGTGACACGTGTTCGTCATTCCATAGCACAGGCTTTACATCGTTTTTTTAACAAAGAGGGGTTTTACTGGATTGCAACACCAATACTCACTGCATCTAATACTGAAGGCACTGGAGACATGTTCCGCGTCTCCACATTGGATACAGAAAACCTGCCTCGCACAGAATCAGGAAAAGTGAATTACGATATGGATTTTTTTGGTAAAAAAACTTTTCTTACTGTTTCCGGTCAGTTACATGGGGAGACCTATGCTAGTGCTATATCAAAAATTTACACCTTTGGTCCTACTTTTCGCGCAGAACAATCTAATACTAGCCGTCATCTATCAGAGTTTTGGATGATAGAACCAGAAATAGCATTTTCTGATTTAGAAGGGGTGTCTATTCTTGCAGAATCTATGCTTAAGTATGTTTTTCAAGAAGTTCTAATAGAGCGTTCTGATGACATGGATTTCTTTTCTCGCCGAATAGATTCAAATATAATTATACGATTGCAGAGCTGTATCTTAACTCAGTTTGCCAAAATCGATTATTCTGATGCTATTAATATCTTGTTATCATCTAAACAAAAATTTGATCATCCAGTACAATGGGGGCTGGATCTCTCATCAGAACATGAACGTTATTTAACAGATAAACACTTTAAAGCTCCAGTAGTAGTAAAAAACTACCCAAAAGATATTAAAGCATTTTATATGCGCTTAAATAACGACGGCAAAACAGTGGCCGCTATGGATATTTTAGCGCCAGGCATTGGGGAAATAATTGGTGGATCACAAAGAGAAGAGCGTGTTGAAATATTAGACATGCGTCTCATAGAAAAAGGTATATCGATAGAAGATTATTGGTGGTATCGTGATTTACGTCGCTATGGAACGGTACCACACGCAGGGTTTGGATTAGGTTTAGAGCGATTGACTTCCTATATTACAGGAGTAAAAAATGTAAGAGATCTTATTGCTTTCCCACGAACACCACGTAATGTATCTTTCTGAGTATTTATTGTGGTGTCTATATACTTCATACGCATAATATATGTATACTTCATATGTATTCAGCTTAGGTATAACAAAATTATGATATAATGATTATTATACAACAATCTTTTATATATTCTATAAGATTTGTTACTTACGCTGAATTATAATGAGAACTTAGATTTTTAGCTACTGTTATTAGACCACACCAATTATTTTAGTAATAAAAGATTAGTAATATTTTTAAGCTAGATTAATTTAACTAGCAATGATAAAATCTCTAAAGAGTATAAAAAACAAAAACTCTCTGAGAGGTTACACAAAAATTATTGTCGGAAAATTTAGGTGATGAATTTCCGGATAATCACTTCAATGAGGATCATACAATGATACATCGCAAAATTCTTGCAGTAATGATACCAGCTCTTCTAAGTTCTGGATATGTTAATTCTGCAGAGATATACAATAAAGATGGTAACAAAGTTGATTTATACGGTACAATTAATTTAAAACATCAATGCTCCAAGAATACTGATGATGATGGTGATAAATCCTATATACGCATTGGTTTTAAAGGTGAAACACAAATTAGTGATCTTTTAAGCGGCTATGGTCAGTTAGAATATAACGTTCAAGATAATATATCTGAAAAAGAAAGCAATTCCGGTTCTCAACCTCATGTTGGGTTTGCTGGTTTTAAATTTTCTGATTATGGAACCTTAGACTATGGTAGAAACTATGGAGTAGGGCATGACCCGTTAGCATGGACTAATTTTCTACCAATGGGTAGAAATGACTCACCCCAATCTAATAATGGAATGATTGGCCGCTCTAATGATTTGGTAACGTATCGAAATAGCAATCTATTTGGTTTACTTGATGGATTTGATTTTGCACTTCAATACCAAGGAAAAAATAACACAGACAAAACTACAAAAGATATTAAGACAGAAAACGGAAGAGGCGTCGGTAGTTCAGTGAGCTATACTACACCAATGGGTATAGGTATATCTGCAGCCTACACTGCTGCAAATCGCACGGACAACCAAAAAAGCGCTTACTTAGGTTCAGGGCATAATATTGCTGAAACCTGGGCTGCTGCAATTAAATATGATGCAAATAATATTTACTTAGCAACAATGTATGGTGAAACTCATAATAATACTTATATTAAAAACAACGTTGAGGCAAAATCAGTCGAAGGTGTAGTCAATAAAGAACAGAAATTTGAAGCAGTGGCTCAATATCAGTTTGATTTTGGTCTTCGCCCGTCTTTATCGTATATACAGTCAATAGGTAAACAAATTACTCATTTTAACCATAAAGAGCTCTATAAATATGTTGATGTAGGAACTTATTATAAGTTTAATACTAACTTGTTGACTTATATTGATTATAAAATTAACCTATTAGAAAAAAATTATTTCACTGGTAACGCAGGTATCTCCACTAAAAATACTATTGGCCTTGGGTTAATATACAAGTTTTAATTTTTATCCCTTGCCACTTTCTATTATCTACTATTTATTATTTAAACGCATAGTAATAAACGGGGCAATAGCTCCGTTTATTAATGGTTTTTATAAAAAATATTTCTTTACTTTATTAGTATACAATTCACGCTAATATTGCTCTTTTTACATACTCAATACTGCATCTATATATAAATATGCTTTATATATCCTAATTAATATTATTATGCATGAAATAAAAATCACGCCACTTATTAGAAAAGAGTAATATTTTTAAAGAAGCTTTTTTTATTAATCACTAGAACCAACCTTATAGATCATGAATTACCCTTAAAGTTATACAGTCATAAGATATTATCTCTTAACCAATCCTGTGTCTTTTGTAAGGTTTTAGTAGATAACAAAAATCATTTAGTAAACGCTGTATACGCAGTAATTATTATGTATTTATAGTTGCATAACTGCTAGAATGAGAATGTTATAAATACAATCTATATCCATAGATTGCTTAGATTCTCATAATAATCACATAAATATAAATTTTTCCCTAAACTAAATAAAAAATTTTTAAAATTTATTACATTTGTAAAATTACGTACTGATTAAAGTATAAAAGAATGCTATCGTCATGTTCAGCTTTTATTAATTATACTATATAATATAAATTATACTGAAAATATAATTTATTAAGCATTTTTCTAATGACAGCTTTTATCTAATGTTTATTTATTGCCCTACCATTATAAATTATTAAAATATAATACCATGAAAAAAATACACCACACTGGTTTAAGAAGAGAACTCAAAACGCGTAATTTAATGATGATGGCTATAGGTGGCTCCATTGGCACCGGTCTGTTTGTCGCTTCTGGAGCGACCGTTGCTAAAGCTGGCCCAGGCGGAGCTCTAATTGCATACGCACTCATCGGTCTTATGGTTTATTTTTTAATGACTAGTCTTGGTGAATTAGCTTCCTTTATGCCAGTTTCTGGATCCTTCTCTACCTATGGCTCTAGGTATGTTGAAGAAGGTTTTGGGTTTGCGCTAGGATGGAACTATTGGTATAATTGGGCTATAACTATAGCAGTAGATCTGGTGGCAGCACAACTCATCATGAGCTGGTGGTTTCCGGATACACCTGGATGGGTTTGGAGTGCTCTATTTTTAGGGGTTATTTTTCTGCTTAATAATATTTCAGTAAAAAATTTTAGCACAGCTGAATACTGGTTATCACTTATTAAGGTAATTACAGTTATTATATTCGTAATCATCGGGATTTTAATAACTTTTTATATGCTATATTATTCTTCTAATACAGTATGGAAAAATTGGACGATTGGTGATGCCCCTTTTGTAGGTGGTTTTTCTTCAATTATTAGTGTGGCAATGATTGTAGGTTTTTCATTTCAAGGAACTGAGCTTATCGGTATCGCCGCTGGTGAATCAGTCAATCCTCAAAAAAGTATTCCAAAAGCAGTACGTCAGGTATTTTGGCGCATTTTATTATTCTATGTTCTTGCAATAGTTGTTATTAGCATTATAATTCCGTATACTGATCCCAATCTTCTGAGAACTAGCGTTCAAGATGTTAGTATTAGTCCATTTACACTAGTTTTTCAACATGCTGGGCTTTTATCAGCAGCCACCTTGATGAATGTTGTAATCTTAACTGCAGTATTATCATCAGGTAACTCAGGCATGTACTCAGCTACACGTATGTTATTTTCTTTGGCGGTTGATGGGAAAGCACCACGAATTTTTGCAAATACATCTAAGAAAGGAATACCTCGTGCTGCATTATATGCTACTACTTTGGTCGCAGGACTTTGTTTTTTGACTGTAGTATACAGTAAAACTAGCATCTATCTATGGTTGTTAAATGCCTCGGGGGTTACAGGATTAATCGCTTGGCTAGGTATTGCAATTAGCCATTACCGTTTTCGAAAAGGATATATATCACAAGGTCATAATCTAGATAAATTACCGTATCGTGCTAAATATTTCCCAATTGGACCTATATTTGCTTTTATTATCTGTTTAGTTATAACGCTTGGGCAAAACTATCAAGCATTTTTTGCTGATTTTTTTAACTGGAACGAGGTAATAGCAACCTACATAGGAATTCCTTTATTCCTGTGTTTATGGATGGGATTTAAAATAAAATATAAAAGTCATTTTGTAAAATACAGTGAGATGAGTTTTCCAAAACCAGATCACTAAGATGATTAGAGGACCTTGTTAGCACGAATAAGCTCTCATGCATAATTTTTATATATATTCTTACATAACATACATATATTATGTAATAAAATTTAAATTATAAAATCAATATAAGAATATTACTGTCTTGTTTAAGTGCTTTTAGTTATTTTCGATAAACTTTACTAAAGATAGAATAATGCCAAATTTTATATAATCTACACTAAACGTTCTCAGTAATAAACACATGAATACATGAAACTAATAAAAGATAGCTCAGAAGCAATTTACAGAGTTTGTCATTACTTCCTTACTTACCAAAAACATACGATCTGTATAATTTTGATGTTGTATATCATACAAAACCAAAAAAAATCACAAAAGAACTCACAAATTAAGTTGCAATACTAACTAACAATATATACGACATATCCATATTTTTTCTCACAAGTCTGTATATATAATGCGTATCATCCTAATTTCAAAGACAAAAACAGAGATAAGATGAGAAATATCTATTCCATAATACTATACATTCTTCGAGGATGGTGATGCTATTGGTTTTCTGTTTTATTCTATAAAATATAATATAAAAATTATTAAACATTAAAAAAAGCAATTTAAAAGTACCATAATTTTTTTAAAAATATTAATAAAAAAAATAAAATAAGCACCTTCAAGAAAGAAGCTTCCCTATGGTGCACCACGAAGGATTAGAATTAAGCAGCGCTTGCGCTGTTATTTTATTTTTCCCAGCAAGTTGTAATTCCTGTATATTGAGGATACCATCTGCGGTAAAAATCTGAATACCTTCTTTTTCTGCTTTTATAATTTCTCCAGGTCTTCTATCATTCACACTAGGTAGCACAGACGCTTTCCAAACTTTAATACATTGATCATCAATCATAAAATAACTTACAGGCCAAGGATTAAAAGCACGAATATAACGCTCTAATTGTACAGCAGATAACGACCAATTAAGACGAGCTTCTGTTTTAGTAAGTTTATATGCATAGCTATCTTGTGTTTTACCTTGTGTTTGTAGGTTATATGTATTATTCTCCAACTTTGTAAGAGTAGTCAATAAACTCACTGAACCAAGATTAGCTAATTTATTGTATAATGTGGCAGTTGTGTCAGAAAAGTGAATAGGACATGATTCTCTATGCAAAATATCCCCAGTATCTAATCTAGAATCCATCTTGATAATGCTCACCCCAGTCTCAGAATCTCCGGCACATAAAGCACGCTGAATTGGCGCTGCTCCTCGCCATCTGGGTAATAAAGAAGCGTGTACATTAATACAACCAAGGCGTGGAATTTTTAAAATTTCTTGAGGAAACATTAATCCATACGCAACAACTATTATAATATCAGCATTGAATTCCGATATTATATCCTGCTCAGCTTGAGAATTTAATGATTCTGGCTGAAGGATAGGTATTCGACTTTCTTCAGCTAATTTTTTAACTGGGCTCGCGCTATTTTTCTGGCCTCTACCAGCCGGCCGATCTGGTTGAGTTATAACTGATACTACTTTATAATGAGACAAAAGCAACGCGTTTAAATGATATTTGGCAAACTCTGAAGTACCAGCAAAAATAATCTTTAAAGAATGAGACACATACTCACCTTAATACCTCTCAGTTAATAATGATATTGCTGACGATAAAATTTTTGCAATTTCTGACGGATACGTTGTCGCTTCATTGGTGACAGATAATCAATAAAAAGTTTTCCAAAAAGATGGTCTATTTCATGTTGAATGCAAATAGATAAAAGACCATCTGATTCCAGTTCATAGTACACACCATGACGATCTATCGCTTTTACCTTCACCTTCTCTGCACGAGGAACTAATGCTCTCTGTTTAGGAATAGATAAGCACCCCTCTTCTGTTATTATATTGTCACTCTTATTTAATATAATAGGATTAATTAATACCAAACCTGTATTCTGAGTTTTTGAAATATCTATAACAATAATACATTGATGAATATCAACTTGTGTCGCTGCTAATCCGATACCTTCCTCAGAATACATCGTATCAAACATATCATCAATAATACTTTGAGTGCGAATATCTATTTTTAACACAGGTTGAGCGATTATGCGTAAACGCTCGTTAGGAAAATGCAATACCTTTAGAACAGACATAGCTTTTATTCTTAGTATTAAGAAATATAAGATTTTAATTTTCTACCTAACGATCATGAATAATATATTAAATTGGCCCACTATTAAAACAAATATAATTTTATTGAATCATAAAATTCTACTTAATATTACAATTTTAATTATTAACTCTTTCTTATGAGTTTTAGAAGTATAGTTATATAAAGCGCCACAACTCAGTTTTATGAGATAGTTCAATCGTACATTATTACTAGTTCTATAAACTGAATAAAACTTATGTATTATGGATAGCTTATATTTCTGTAGTCAACATGCCTTAATAGAAAAAAAATTTTAAGATCTACTAGTAATATCCTGGCGGAGGAGCAGAGATTCGAACTCTGGAACGGTTTCCCGTCGCCGGTTTTCAAGACCGGTGCCTTCAGCCACTCGGCCACTCCTCCATGCTTTTCTCTTCTAATTTTTCTTATAGAATGTACTATCTATAAATTACTCTTATAAATTAAACTTTTTTAGAAAAATCCATAAGATATAAAAAACACTAAAAACACTAATTTTTTTATAATAAAAATTATATTTAAACTATAACTTGTCGATTTTTTTATGTAAACAGGAAAGTAGCAGTACCTGGTAATTATTTTATCTTTTTGATTACAAATATTTTTACTCTAACTCTCAACTTATGTTATCGATAACCTATAATGTTACATTTTTCAAAAGAACTATCATACATTCTCATCTTGTACTATATAATATCCAAAAAATCACATCTAAAGAAATATTTTTCAGTATGTTGGTAACATATACACATAATAAATATTAATATGTATTAAGTATAAAAACCCTACAGTGGAATATAAAGATATCATTTACTAAGTGAAAATTATTTAAAAAAATAACAACATGATCTCTCGTTGAGTAATTTTAATATATCTATAAAAAATCTCTACTTATTTAGTCAAAAACATATATTATTTTACAATTAATTACCAAAAAAATAAACAAAAATATTATAATAAACAATACACGCATATCTCAAAGTAAAGCCACACTATAAAAATATACCTATTCTTTATTAAGAACTAATCGACTTAAGAGTATTAATATAAAGTAATAATAGTAATTTTCATTACTTGCACTATTACTTATTCAGCGCTATGATTAATAATATTATAAAATTTTTAAAAAAATATAATGATATATTTTTATACTGTACACTCTCTGAGTGACTTTATATCAAGGATACCTGTACGTAGACAATCAAAAAATCCAATATTATTTTAAAAACAACAAAAGTAATTTCAATAAAAAAATAGCTATTCTTAAAAGATATATAATTATTAAGGATAATCGCTTTTTATTTTATTAAAATCCTGACCACACTTTAGTTTTGATAATAAAAATATTTATTAAGGTTGATTGACAATGCATCAGTTAATACTTTCTCAGTTTGGAGCGCCTGAAGAGCGCGTACTTAGAGCTGTTAAGGCTTTACAATCAGGCTCTGGAGTCATGGTGTTAGACGATGAAAATCGTGAAAATGAAGGGGACATGGTTTTTGCTGCAGAAAAAATGACATTAGAACAAATGGCGCTAAGTATTCGTTACGGAAGTGGAATCATTTGCTTATCCCTCAATGAGGAACGCTTAAATACACTTAATCTGCCTATGATGGTTCATCATAATACAAGCACTTATGGTACTGCCTTTACTATTACTATTGAAGCAGTGAAAGGTATCACTACGGGGGTTTCTGCTGCTGATCGTCTAACGACCATACGAACTGCTATCGCTGATAATGCAAAACCTAGTGATTTAAACCGTCCTGGTCATGTTTTTCCTTTGAAAGCTCACGCTGGAGGCGTATTAGCACGTAGTGGTCATACTGAAGCTACAATGGACTTAGTTACATTAGCCGGTTATAAACCAGCAGGTGTTTTATGTGAACTAACTAACGATGATGGCTCGATGGCAAGAACCTCAGAAGTTATTGCATTTTCCTATCAGCACCAGATGCCAATAGTAACGATCGAAGATTTAATAATATATCGAAAATGTAAAAAAATCTAGTTAATTACATATTTATGTATACCCAATTACACTATCCTTTTTAATTATACTGGTACTTAAATAAGATAACAATCAATTCAATTATATAATTTTATTAAATATGAAAAATACACCTAAAATCCTATATATATGCATCCATATATTAAGATCATGCAATTAAAAAATATTTCTAAACTTTTAACGATAAAAATAAATGTTTTTTTAGTATAGCTTTTTATACAATGATACATATTACCTAAAAAACATTCTATTAAATGCTTATACTTATAATATAGTTATTCTTTTGTGTTCAGTTAATTGAAAAAACTAGATAACATTTAAAATAACTTAACACAATAAATATAATAAGATTAAGCTCTTCTCTTCAAGAAAAAATTTTATAAATGTTTTTATAATTTTCTAATAAAACATATCTTCTGATAGAGAGTGAGAGACTCACTAAAAAATGTATAAAGAAAAAAAATTATATACACTTAAAAGATATTATACGAATCTATTATCTGATAATTCAATCTAGTATTTCTAATATTAAAATAATGGATATTTTTCTAAAAATAAATTCATTGATATCTATAATCAATGAGTAAAATTTAGAAAAATTTTAAATTACCTACAATTCTAAATCTTATATAAATCTTTACTTGTTAAAATAAATTTATTTATATAAGAATTTTTAGCAAATCAAATCATTGTATATTAATTCTTATATGTGAAGATATAACACTATTTATTAAAAATATCATATATCAATCCTTATTGACATCTTAACTTTATATTTAATTCGATTAATAATTAACATAAAAATTATAAGCACTATACTATAATACGTCTAATGCCAGCCTATCAGTTTTTTATCTTACATCTAACAATTATCATCTCTAGTAGTATCACTCCTCATGATTCCACAATTAAAGTATAACTCTTAATATGTATTATAATGTAATATATCCTTATATTTATCTACTTGATCATGTGGCATCTCTAAACATTATATATTTTAGTGTCTTAATATTTATTTATACTAAGGTGTATTAATAATTAGAAATTGCTATATATCTAAAAACCTATACTAGAATTACAAGTTTTATCTTTAATAAAGATACTTTTATATCTAATACCTGCACAAAAAACGACATGATATAATTAAATAAAAATTTAGTATTTCAAAATCTTTTATTAAATCTATTGCATTATGACCAGTGCTATTATAACAAACACTACAGCAAAGAAAATCTAACTATCCATTGTTTTTTTGTCACCTCTATAACTAATAAAAATTCATAATATAATGTAAAACTATATTGTTATACAGCGACTGCTCTCTAATATAGAACATTTTTATAATATTATTATATAATTATTAAACAAAAATATAACTTCTATATATTCTCTACATAAAGAGAAGGATAGGAAAATTATTTTTACTCAGTTCTATATTTTATTTTAAAAACTAAAAAATTCTAAAGCATTATATTACCTACTGCTATAATTTGCTTATATAATACATCAGAAATATTCTCAACATTAAAACGAAACTATAAAAACATAATAGATGTAAGATGCATAGAGAATTTTATTTAAGTGATTAATTGAATATAACATAAATGTTCAATCAGTGAATTCGTAACCCAATATAGGATAATCAATATTACAGATCTAAAAGAAAAAATGAATTTTTAAACATTTTATACATTACACTTTTTTCCTCTTTTTTATTAAAGTATTTTGATCAAAATATTTTAAATTATTATGCTCAATAATAAATGATGCAAAAATTGTATTATCTGTTAAGAAAATTAATAACAAATTATCCAAAACGCCTTATTCTTATAGGTTACTATAAAACATTAAAGATTAGTCTTAATAGTGAACATCACAATTCTTATATGGATAAATACACTAATATCTAAAACCACTAAAAAATCTTATAGTAATTAATAAAAAAATTATTCTTTACAATTTGTAAAAAACACAATCAAATATCTATTTTTATATATACAGTTAATATATTAAATAAAAAATGCAGATACAACATCTCAGCCTATCTAATTCAAACATTATACCAATATTTTTTTTAAAACTGTATGCAACGGATCATACATAAGATAAAGTTTACCGAATTAGTAGATGAATAAATTCTATTATATAGGTTAGATGCTTTATTTCTAAATATAACCCTCATTGCTCTTTTATAAATACGGAGTGTAGTTCATGTCTATTTTTAATTATCACCTGACG
Source organism: Candidatus Erwinia haradaeae (assembly GCF_900698985.1). GTDB lineage: Bacteria > Pseudomonadota > Gammaproteobacteria > Enterobacterales > Enterobacteriaceae > Erwinia_E > Erwinia_E haradaeae_B. The sequence goes on along the minus strand of NZ_LR217730.1, from coordinate 137,706 downwards.
AAATTTATTGCCAGTGCTCCTAGTTCACATCATTTACCAACTGATAGTGGTATTGAAGTTGCGTTTATTGGTCGCTCAAACGCCGGTAAATCTAGCGCATTAAACGCATGCGCAAATCAAAAAAACTTAGCTCGTACAAGCAAAATGCCAGGATGCACACAATTCATTAATCTATTCCAAATTTCTGAAGGTTATCGCTTAGTGGATTTACCTGGTTATGGCTATTCAAATGCCCCAGAAGTGATTAAAAAAAAAGAAACACTATTCTAATGGATTATCTAAAAAATCGACAATCCCTCAAAGGATTATTGATTCTTATGGATATCCGAAACCCATTAAAGGAACTAGATCAAAACATGATTATATCAGCTCTAGAATATAATATAGAAGTATTAGTGCTTTTAACGAAGGCAGATAAGCTAAATTACAGAAAGTGCATCATACAACTACATTCAGTGCGTCAAGTAACAAAAATGTTTCCCAGTATAATAAAAGTTCAGATCTTTTCTGCAAAAAAGAAAATAGGTATAGATACACTTTGTCAACAATTAGATGAGTGGTATCACAACATTCTGACTATAAGATAAGGTGAGTTATAATAATTCTAAGATATTAATAAAAAGAAATAGCAATATTATAATAAGTTTTAAAATAAACCTTTTCTTTGTATTTCAAGTGCCTAACAAAAAGACCCTTTTATAGCGATCTATATAACATATATATTATTTACTAAAGTTAAATTTTAATGTTTTTAAATTACTAAACATACTTTAATAGCCTGAATTTTCTTTTAATCAAAACCTTAAAAGAATAAAAGATAGTCATATCACTAATTAATCATTTGTTCTAATAATATTCTAACGCAATAAATAATAATATTAGTGTATATCTTAGTGGTAATCATATGTTTATTTAATAAATAAAATTATTTGATAATCACAATTTTTCTTTATTTATTTATTTATAACAAAAAATATATTATGCTTTATATTTCTTTTAAAATATTTATTTTTCTTTTGGTAGCTAATGAAACTTTTTTTAATGCGTCATGGTGAGGCTGACTTACAAACGCACAATGATTTTTCTAGACCTTTAACTGCTTGTGGATACAGCGAGTCTCGGGCAATTGCCAATTGGCTTCGTACAAAAAATATTAATATTCAACAAGCATTAGTCAGTCCCTATCTGCGTGCACAACAGACTCTAAGCGTCATTTGTGAGGTGTTCCCTTTAATAACTAATCAAATAAATACACTGTATGAACTTAGACCGAATGGAAAATCTAATCAAGTCTTATCTTATTTACGACTACTAGACAATAAGATTACTCAGTCAGTGATAATTATTTCACATCTTCCTTTTATTAATGCTCTTTTAACAGAGATTTTTTTAAATGAAAACAACAGAATATTGACACCCTCATCTATTGTTTGCATTGATCTACATTTTTGTTCCTTATTAAATAAGTTACAATGGACAATCTCTCCTGCAGAGATTCCTAATAATCCATGATTTTTAACCTACAATCGTCACTATCTATAGATTGCCTTCTAAGCATAAAATATTAATAATTAATATTTTATTTTATTTTAGTTTAATGTTTTAATGTAATACTTATTCTTATAGGAACTCTTACGTTATATAACAAATAAATATTTAACCTTTTGTACATATGCCGTGTATATAAAAATAATCAAAAAGAAACTTTAATATTTTAATCATTAACTCTTGGTATCTAATAAATAAAGCTTACGTTATGTATTGTACTCTCTGAAGATCACTGCAAGAAAAATATTACCAGAAGAAAAACTAAATATAATACTCTACCTATATAATATGAATTTTCATTCATATGAATTAATCGATCAGTTCAATTAATACTAGTAATGCAGCATCCCCTCCAAACTGCCTGGGGGCTTGATGAAAAGCCAAAACTAATGGATGTTGAGCTAACCAAAAAGGCATTCTTTTCTTAAGAATATTTTTACCATGCCCATGCAAAATTCTAGTACAATACAAATGATTTTGTCGACAAGTAGCAATCAGCGCACCTAATTCTTTTTTAGCCTGTATTTGAGTTAGACCATGTAAATCAAGAACAATTTCTGGGGTATAATCACCACGATATAGTTTTTTTAACTCATAATGATTTACGCCATGACGTATATAACGTAACATTCCTTCATTAGTTATAAGTGGTTGAAACTCATCGGAAAAATAGTAACTATTATCTCTTTGTATTGATGAAGCACGATCAAATGTCCTATGATTTAAACTTTTTCGTACTGGCTTGTGCACTATAGTATCTTGAACTAACTGACGAGTGCCACTCATTAAATCAAAAAATATTTTTTTTTTCTTCTATACTAAAATTTTTTTTATCATTCATTATTAGTGCCACCTTTCTGAAAGGAAAAATTTATATATATTTCAAGTAATGTTCTTAATATAGCTTTATCAACCTATATAATATCTTTTAAAACTTGTATCAATTCAACGTGCTTAAAATAAACACTCTAAAATAAAAAAAAATCAAACATCATGTATTACCCATATAATATGATGTATTATCATGGAATACGTTAGAAAATATTATTTGATAGCATTAATTCTTAATATCTTACTTTTAATTTAGTGTAACATTCAGTTTCTGCATACACCGCTACTGGTTATATACTGACCTAAAAACAATCCAGACTCATCACTGCAGTTACTTTTATTATTAATAATCTACTAATTATTTAATGACTATTACATAGTAATATATTATAAAAAATATTGACTCTGAATATTTAAAGAAAATCTATAACTCATGGCTTGCCACATCTAACATAAGTATAAACTATATAATCCAATCGAGCCTAAAAAGAAACTTCTAATTGCATCATCAAGAACACTAACCCCTTACAGCATCTAAAATAAAATTTTATCTGGATAATAGTATTGCGACTATATAGCGGTGCAACATGCTAATTAATCCATCAATTCAGCGTATAACAGCAGAATAGAGCTTCTTCTAACCATATCCATTAAAAAAGAAAATTTTGATATAATTCTTACAAAGCATTTAATAATTTCATGAGAACGCGCAACCTTAAAAACAAAATAAAACATAGATTTTACTAGATAAGCAATCGTCTCTAATATTTTAAAAAAAACATACTAACCTGACTAATATATTTTTATTATTTCCTATATTTTTAGTATAAATTTTTATAATTTATCAAGATTAACCGCAATCTTTAAAATAAGAGATTTAGAGACTTTTTACCCTAAAGTTATTTTAAATTTTGTATAATATATTGATTTGATATTACTATCCTTGCCGTTATTTACATTTTCTATTTAATATAAATACTTTACCAATCAATATTGATAAAACATATATTGACAACTGTAATGCGCTACCAATCATTCTATTAATATAATATACAGATAGCTCAGTTAATGAGAAAAAATTAAAGGCTATATTTTAAATTTCTTTATTATATAAAAAATATCAGCTTTTAAAGCTATCACTTATACATAAAATAGCCTACTAAGACTAAAAACAAAGCGGATCAAAATCCTACTAAAATTGATAATAACATTCTACATTTAAATAAATAACAAGTTTTTTTATCTACCTGTTATAAGACCTCTTAATTGATATCAATAGAAACAAGGATAACACTGTAGTATAATTATACCATTATAGTTGTAATACTCTTAATAAACTTATTATAAATAATTCTAACTATTAGTATCTATAATAGTCTCACTCATATCATTAATCCTGTATTATTTGTGTATTAAGATAATGTTTTTTCATTTATCGCTATAAAAACTTAATAATAAAAACTTTAATACTATAAAAAAATAAATAACATCCTATTAGATTACTATCTATATCATTAAACTAAATTTAATTTAATTTAATAGTAAACATACTTTTAGTTAATTTAATACAATCCATGTAATATTTATTAATACTATCCACTAATTAGTTCTTAAATATTTTTATCAATAATTAAAAATTTTTATTTTCTACTTAAAAATCTATTTTTCTCATTAAAATTTTATATCTATCTTATCTGCCTATAGAAAAATCTGATAAATAATAGTATATTATTGAATCTATTCTAATTATATACAAACGATTACTAATCAATGACCAGTTATAAAAAATATATATTAATTTCTTTAATCGACAATTTATTTACTTTAGAAAAAGCAGTTAAATTGATTTCATTTTAGAGGAGTTGCACTAAAACGTAATCTTTGTAAACAATTTTTTAGTTGCTTATCTAGCGGTGCACTAATCAGTGTAATTTTTTTCGTATGTGGATGTGTAAAAGATAATGTAGCTGCATGTAAAAAAAGACGTTGCAGTCCAATACCTTTAAAATGCTTACTAAAATCAGAATTTCCGTAACGATTATCTAAAATAATAGGATGACCTATATGTAAAGCATGTGCACGAATTTGATGCATACGCCCAGTTACAAGAGATGCTTTAACTAAAGTTGCAATGTGAGAATAGTGCTCTTTTATTTGAAATAATGTTCGCGATGGTTTTCCATCTTGATGGACTTTTACTGTAGAGTGATGATTCAATTGGATGGTTTTCAATAATGGAACATCCACTATTTTCACATGCATCGGCCACCGTCCTTGAACCAGGGCTAAATAATTCTTCTCCATGCTATTTTCACGTAATTGCTCATGGAGCATGCGTAATGAAGATCGTTTTTTAGCTAACAATAGCACACCTGATGTATCTCGATCAAGACGGTGCACTAACTCAAGAAAGTCTGTAGCTGGGCGCAATGAACGTAATGCTTCAATTACTCCATATTGTAAACCACTACCACCATGTACTGCTATCCCAGAAGGTTTATTAAGACCTATTATATATTCATCTTCATAGAGAATGGAATCTTCTAATGCAGTTACTATAGCCATTTTTTTAGATATATTCATATCTTGTGGCCGCATTATACGAATTAATGGAACATATATTTCATCTCCAGTTTGGAGTTTATACCATGGTTTAATACGTTTTTTATTAATTCGAACCGCCCCCGTACGCAAGATCCGATAAATCATGCTACGTGGAACTCCTTTTAATTTATTGTGCAAAAAATTATCTATACGTTGTTCTGCAAACTCTGGGGCTATTATAAAAATATTTTTCGAAAAAGTGTTATTGTACATAATAAATAATTCTATATTATAGATCTATTATAACTCTGGATTTTTATGTATTACATACCTATAAGTGCTATTTAAGAACTTATCAAGTATCTCACTCAAATACATACGCAAACTTATTTAATATATATTAAAGATTCATATTAAATATTATTTTTAATTATTTTAATAAAAAATAAAACAATCTCTGTTTTATTAACAATAAACATTGTCGACACACTAATTTAGTGATTTACCATATTAGAATCATAAATACCACAATATATTAGAATATAGTATATCTTAAACTAAGATGGCTCTACGTAATTTTTGCATAGCATTTTTCTCTAACTGTCGGATACGTTCAGCAGAAACACCATAATGATTCGCTAATTGTTGCAGAGTAGTTTTATTCTTCTCATCTAACCATCGTGCTTTAATAATATGCTGACTCCGATTATCAAGAGCTTGAAGTGCTACACTAAGCTTATCGGAAGCGTAGTCCCCCCAATTGTCCTCTTCGATACCAGTGGAAAAATTAGATGATAAATCTTGTAAATAAAACATTGGGGTTAGCGCCTCATGTTCTATATTATCATCTGGCTGAGGATCAAAAATTAAATCTTGAGCGGACATCCGTGATTCCATTTCACGAACATCTTTGCTGCTAACTCCAAGCTCTCGAGCAACCATGTCAACCTCATCTTGATTAAACCACCCTAAACGCTTTTTAGTTTTCCGCAAATTAAAGAACAGCTTTCTCTGTGCTTTTGTAGTAGCAACCTTAACAATACGCCAATTACGTAATACATATTCATGAATTTCTGCTTTAATCCAGTGCACAGCAAAAGAAACTAAACGTACACCGATTTCCGGATTAAAACGGCGTACTGCCTTCATGAGACCAATATTACCTTCTTGGATTAAATCTGCTTTAAGTAATCCATAACCAGAATAATTGCATGCAACATGCACCACAAAACGTAAATGAGATAAAATTAATGTTTTAGCTGCTACTAGATCACCATGATAATATAACCGCTCAGCCAATCTTTTTTCCTCGTCTGCTGTTAACATTGGCCAAGAATTTACTGCCCGAATATATGCATCTAAGTTTCCTAAAGAAGAAACAGTGAGAGTTTGTATTTCTTTAATCATTCGCGCCCTCTCTTGATAATGCGATGTAATAATAGAACCTCTCTAAAGTACTATTCATGCCATGCTTAATAATAAATATTAATGCTACCTCCATTGGTGGAACTAACCCCCTATGGTCAAACATGCTAGTTCTAGATAACACAATTTCTTTATATTGCACCTTCATAAAATATTCAAAAATTCAATGATAGGTCTCACTATATATATACGATCTTATCAAAATCTATTAAAATAAAAATCATTGATGCTATCAATGACCTAAGCATCACAAAAACAAATAACTAAAAATTATTAATACTAGACTGAAATATGATCTAGAATAAACTACTACTGATTCTTGATTGATAATTTAGATTATAGATTTATACTCTGCCTGTTTCCTAGATATAATAAAATCCACTCATGCAATAAAAAGTTTCTATGTTATTCTGAGTGTTTATCTCGAAAATACAAGCCACATTTTTCTAAATCTTGATAAATCATATGCTGTTGTAATAAAGTTACCAGATTGCTAACAATATAGTATAGAACTAAACCTGAGGGAAAACATAAGAAAAAAGCAGTAAAAATAACTGGCATAAAAGTAATGATTTTTTGCTGTAAGGGATCTGTTGCTGTTGTTGGTGATAACTTCTGAATAAAAAACATCGTAGCACCCATTAAGAGTGGAAGAATATAATATGGATCCTGTGCAGATAAATCTTTAATCCAAAAAATAAACGATGCATGTCTAAGTTCTACTGATCCAATTAACATATAATACAACCCTAAAAATATAGGCATTTGAATTATTAAAGGCAGGCATCCTCCCAATGGATTAACTTTTTCTCTTTTATATAATGCCATCATTTCCTGACTCATGCGCTGCTTATCTTCTCCACATCGCTCACGCATCGATTGAATTTTTGGCTGAAGAATACGCATGCGAGCCATAGAAGTATACTGGGCTTTACTGAGTGGATATGTAATACTACGCACGATTAACGTAATAAGAACAATTGAAAAACCCCAATTATTGATAAAGTGATTAATAAACTGCAGTAATTTAAATAAAGGCTGAGAAATAAACCACAACCAACCATAATCTACCGTTAGTTCCACATATGGTGCGACCGTGCTCATGCGCTCTTGTACTTCTGGTCCAACCCATAATGTGGCTTCTAGAGTCTTTTGAGAGCCTGATGTAATGACTACCGGATCCGATTGACAACTAATGGAAACTATGTTATTATATAAATTATCTGTATATAATATATTATTACCTCTTGTTTTTGGAATCCATATAGAAGCAAAATACTGCTGTAACATCGCTATCCAACCATTCGTAGTTATTACATTTAAGTGCTTATTTTTTTTAATAGTATCAAAATCATACTTGGAATATTTGCTCTGACTACTAGAGTAAGCTGCACCACGAAAAGTGCGTAAAGCAAAATTTTTACTATTCGTATTACGATTTTCTGGTAACTCACTAGTCTGCCTAAGCTGACCGCACATTGCGACCTCTATAGGATTCATAGATTGATTATGAATCTGATAAGAGACATCAATAGCATAATTACCGCGATGCAAAACAAAAGTTTTAATATAAGTGATATTATTTTTTGAAACAAAAGTTAATGGAATACGTAATTCATTTTGATTCTTTAATAGCTCAAAATGATTTTGCTTACTAAAATAAACCGGTCGTATATCATGAGCTATATCATCTGGTCCATCATGACCCATTAATCCACTTTTGGCTTGATATACAAAATCTGGGCTAGACTCTAAAAGTAAAAAAGGATGCTTAGAACCTAATTTATCTGAATAGGATAATAATGCAACCTGATCAATATCACCTCCACGAGTATTGATACATAAAGATAAAACATCAGTTTTGACTGTGATCGTTGTGTCTAAGTTACCCTTTAATGTATCCTGCTTTATATTATGACTCTCTGGATTCACAGTCTTCTCTGTCGTCTGATATGATTTTGGCTGAATAGTTTTTTCCATGTAAAAAATCTGCCACATAACAAAAGATAAAAATAGACAAGCAATGACCAAGAATTTACTTTTAGAATGCATTATTCAGACTCTCTGAAATCAATATTTACGTGGCGGCACTGGATGCTTACTACAAGAACTAAAAGGATGACATTGTAATATACGCTTTATGGACAGCCACCCACCTTTAATCGCACCAAATCTTTGCAATACCTCAATACTATATTGCGAGCAGGTTGGCTGAAAACGACAACACGGTCCTGTTAATGGACTTATAACATATCGATACATTCTTACCATAAAAATTAAAATCTGCGCACTAAGAGATAATGACGATGCCATAATTTCTCCAATACTATTGCAAGAGCATAATTATCAAGAGACATAATCCCGCGTCTTACTATAACCACAAAATCCATCCCTGGGAGTTTGTGTTGATTGTGACGAAAACTTTCCCGTATTAATCGTTTAACTCTATTACGTTCGTGCGAATGTTTAAGATTTTTTTTAGAAAGAGAACAACCAATCCTTGGGTGCCCTAGTGTATTAAAACGCCCAAGAATCGTAATATAAGTTATACTAACTCGTTGCGGTCTCTGGAAAACAAAATTAAAATGCGCGGAATTTAATAAGCGTAACTTCTTTGTAAATAAATATTCCATCATATATGATTCAAAAAAATTAGTACTTATTACTTGAAACAGTTAAACGTACTCGGCCTTTAGCTCGTCTATGAGATAAAATTTTTCGACCGTTTTTGCTTTTCATGCGAGAACGAAAACCATGAGTGCGGTTACGTTTAATCACAGAAGGTTGGAAAGTACGCTTCATACCTTTTTCCTAAATGCTAACTAAAATGTATTATCTAGCACACATCAAACATATTACATACAACTATGTGTGCACCTATACCGGACTTACTTTGCATAATACTACTTGTAAAGTTTAAGTAAAATAATAAAACAATTATAAATATAAAATATTATAATACAAAATAATAATACAAACTATAACAATATTTAAATTGTTTATTTTTTATACTCATATGAGTTTTAGAAAATCCTATAATAATCTACTAGTTAGATAAAACTTATTTTATTATATTTCAACTAATTTGATAACCTGATAAAAAATTTATAATAATTTGAATCAATACCATTATTATTGAATAATTAAAATGAGGTTCCGCTGTTCATAAATCCAAATAATAATTATATTAATAAAATCCTCTATAATTTTAATCTTATATAAATAAGAACATCACAATAACTAAAAAAATAAATAAAAAAACTTTTAAAATATTTAAGCATTCAATACATACCTGAGTTAACATACATATTAATATTATAGAATCTTTATAGTATATATAATTATCACTCATCTATAGAAAAACAATATAAAAATATTTAGTATTTCATACTAATTAATTATTTTAAATAATTAAATCATAATACATATATATAAAAAATGCAAGATACATGAGAATTCTTACAAATTTTCCTTCTTTAAGTAAAGCTTTCAATTGCTAATGCTACACCATCTTCTTCATTACTTTTTGTGAGAAATTTTGCTACTGACTTTACCCGGGAGATACTATTACCCATAGCTATACTTGTACCTGCATACTCTAACATAGCTAAATCATTTTCTTGATCGCCAATCGCCATAATCTCACTCCTTGAATATCCTAAAATCTCTGCTATAAATCGTACAGCTGCGCCTTTATTGGCTCGTTTATCAAGAATTTCTAGATAGTATGGTGAACTTTTCATAATAGTATACTTCTGAAACACCTTTTCTGGAATACGAGCGATGGCAGCATCTAGTCGATCTGGAGGATCTAGCATCATCACTTTAGGGAAAGTTAAAGCACGATCCATATTACCCACAGAGCAATAACGTAAAGGAATTCCAGTCATCCAAGCTTCATGAACAGTATATTTGCTAATATTTCTATTCGATGTAAACATTTCTGTTTTAGTTAAGGCCTGAAAATGAACCCCTAATATTCGTGATAATTTCTCAAAATAAAGATAATCATCAAAACTTAGTAACACCTCAAAAAGACATTCTCCACTTATTGTTTTTTGAATTAATGAACCATTATTGGTAATGCAATATTCATCATCCTTCTGTAAGTCCAGCTCATTAAGATAAGACTCAACACCAACAAATGGTCTTCCAGTAGCTAGGACAACTTTAACCCCCGTATTGTTAACTCTCTTGATAACTTTTTTTACTTGTGGTGTTAACTCATTCCTCGGGTTAAGTAATGTGCCATCTATATCAATTGCAATTAATTTGATCGTCATACTATCCTCAGAATATTACTATATCTTCTTACTCTAGCATCATACAGAAAAAATTTATAACATAGAGTGAAAAAAAACTAAAAACAATTATCCTGCTATAATGTAATTTGTCTGGAAGAAAATTTTTCTATACCTAACCTGTAGAATAGTACTGAACGGCTATAAAGTGTATAGTAGTAAGACTATATTTCTTGATTATGTGAAAATTTTACTAAACATTAAATATCGATATGAGCAGCACGTAAAGCATTGGTTTCAATAAAAGCGCGACGAGGTTCTACTGTATCCCCCATTAAGGTACTAAACAACTGATCAGTTTTACAAGCATCTTGAATGGTTACTAAAAACATACGCCGACTCTTTGGATTCATTGTAGTCTCCCATAATTGCTCCGGATTCATTTCACCTAAACCTTTATATCTCTGCACTGATAAACCACGACGTGATTCTGCAATCAACCAATTAACTGCCTGCTCAAAACTGGATACCGATTGACGACGATCTCCGCGCGCTACATACGCGTCTTGTTTAATGAGATCACGTAATTCTCTACCTAATACAGAGATTCTTTGATACGTGTCACTACATATAAAAGCATTACCTAATAAATACTCTGTCTTTTCGCCATATATATGTCCGTGCAGGATTGGCTCAAATAAGTTTAATTCATAGTTTTTTTGAACAACTCCGTCATAGTACCCACCATTTACATTATTGTCATTTAAGTTATTCAATAAACCCTGTAACCACTCTTCTACTACTGTCTCTATTGTTAAATCACTTAAGATTTTGTGATAAATGAGCGCATTTAATAATTCTATTGGATAACAACGCTCTAATTTTTTAATCATTTTGTGTGTACATTGAAATGTATTTACTAATCTTTCAAGCTGTGTTCCATTTAAATCCAGCATGTGATCACCAACATGTAACACAGCTGTATCAAGAGCACTGGACATTTGATATTGATCCATCGCATCATCATCTTTAATATATTTTTCCTGCTTACCTCTCTTAACCTTATATAGTGGTGGTTGTGCAATATAGAGATGTCCTCGCTCGATAATTTCTGGCATTTGACGATAGAAAAACGTTAAAAGTAATGTGCGAATATGTGATCCATCAACATCTGCATCAGTCATAATAATAATGTTATGGTAACGTAACTTATCTGGATTATACTCATCACAACCAATACCACAACCTAAAGCAGTAATCAAAGTTGTCACCTCCTGAGAGGCGAGCATTTTATCAAAACGCGCTTTTTCTACATTAAGAATTTTTCCTTTTAATGGTAAAATGGCTTGATTTTTACGATTTCGCCCCTGTTTTGCAGACCCACCAGCTGAGTCACCCTCCACTAAATAAAGCTCAGAGAGAGCTGGATTTTTTTCTTGGCAATCAGCTAACTTTCCAGGTAAGCTAGATAAATCTAATGCACCCTTGCGGCGAGTTATTTCTCGTGCACGCCGAGACGCTTCCCGAGCACGAGCTGCATCAATAATCTTTCCAACTATTATTTTTGCATCACCTGGGTGTTCTAATAGATAGGCGTAAAGCAACTCATTCATTGTTTGTTCAACTACCGTTTTTACCTCAGATGAAACTAGTTTATCTTTAGTTTGTGAAGAAAATTTTGGATCTGAGGATTTAATTGATATGACAGCAATCAATCCTTCGCGCGCATCATCACCAATAGTAGAAACCTTAGCTTTCTTGGTATACCCCTCTCTATCCATATAAGTATTTAAAGTACGAGTCATAGAAGATCGAAAACCTACAAGATGGGTTCCACCATCACGTTGTGGGATATTATTAGTAAAACAATATATAGTTTCCTGAAAGCCATCATTCCACTGTAAGGCAACTTCTATACCAATATTATCTTTCTGGGTAATGTAATAAAAAATATTAGGGTGAATCGGTGTCTTATTTTTGTTTAGATATTTGATGAATGCTTGTAGCCCACCTGTATAATGGTAATAATCTTGTTTATCATGGCGTTTGTCTTCTAAAACTATGGAGACCCCAGAATTAAGAAAAGATAACTCCCGTAAACGTTTTTCTAAAACTGAATATTCAAAATCTATAATATTTTTAAAAGTATTGTGACTAGGCCAAAAACGAATTAATGTTCCTGTTAAGTTAGTCTCACCTATGATATTAAGTGGAGCTTGTGCTACGCCATGAATATAAATTTGAGAATATTCTTTTCCTTCACGAAAAATAGTCAACTCCAATTTTTCTGATAATGCATTTACTACAGATATACCGACGCCATGAAGACCTCCAGACACTTTATATGAATTATCATCGAATTTTCCACCAGCATGTAAAATCGTCATAATGACTTCAGCAGCAGAAACTCCCTCTTCTGTATGTATTCCAGTAGGAATACCACGTCCATTATCTTGTATGGACACAGAGTGATCAGGATAAATCGTTACACTAATATGGGAACAATAACCCGCAAGTGTTTCATCAATCGCATTATCCACTACCTCAAAAACCATGTGATGTAAACCAGTTCCGTCATCTGTATTACCAATATACATACCAGGACGTTTTCGTACTGCATCAAGCCCTTTTAACACTTTAATACTCGAGGAATCATACATGTTTGGCATCAATCTTTCTCATTAATTATAATTTTTAGATAAAAATACTATTATACTATTATTTCTACACTACCTGAAAAAACCTACTATGTGCGTATTATAAACGAATTGGCATGATAATATAACTTGCAAATGGCGTTATTGCATCCTTGATATGCAAACTTGATGTAGAATTAGTTAACAATATATGAACGTTGCTACACTTTAATGTATTTAATACATCTAAAATGTAACTAACATTTAAACCAATTTCTATCTGACTGCCACTATAAATTACATCTAAAATTTCTTCTGCCTCTTCCTTTTCTTGATTTCGCGCTGTAATTTTAAGCTGATTCTCACTAACATTCAGGCAAATACTACGACATTTAGAATTAGACAAAATAGACGCCCGCATAAGAGCTTTTTTTAATGCCTCACGGTTCACCTCTATAGTTTTAATAGGTGGTGACGATATAGCACGGCGGTAGTCTGGAAACCGACCATCAACTAACTTCGAAGTAAAAACACAAGCACCAATAGAAATACGAATATTATTTTTTCCAAGCTCTATTTCCAATGGTATATCACTATCACCTAATAAACGAGCAAGCTCTGTTACGCCTTTACGTGGAACAATCACAGAATAACTCGTCAATAACTGGTCTACTGACATAGAACCTATGGATAATCGATGTCCATCCGTAGCAACTGTATACAATGTTGTTCCCACTGTCTCAAATAACATACCATTTAGATAATATCGCACATCCTGATTCGCCATAGAAAACTGTGTAGCTTCAATTAGGTTCTTTATAGTTCTTTGGTTCACCACAAAAGCAACTTCACTCGTCGAGTGATCTAGATTAGGAAAATCACTAGCTGGCAACGTAACGAGGGAAAAACGACTGCGATGAGCTTGCACTAAAACCCTATCTCCTTCAAGAGACACGAAAATTTCAGAACCTGCTGATAATCCACGACAAATCTCAAAAAATTTACGTGCAGGAATAGTAGCCATTCCTAGTTGATACTCTTTAGTTAACGAGATACGTACTGCTATTTGCATTTCTAAATCAGTACCAATCAAAAACAAAGCCCTATTTTTCACCTCTAACAAAAGATTACAAAGAATAGGCAATATAGGACGGCTACTTAATGTAGCACTTAGGTGTTGCAATGGTTTTAACAAATGTTCACGCTCTATACTAAATTTCATAATATAAAAAAACCTGGCGTATGATCAACTTAAGAGGATAAAATTTTAATAAGAGTAGAAAAATCTTCTTGAATATCTTCACTCTCTTCATGCAACTGTTCAATTTTTCGGCAAGCATGCAAAACCGTAGTATGATCACGCCCTCCGAAAGCATCACCGATTTCTGGTAAACTATGATGAGTTAATTTTTTAGTGATTGCCATTGCCATCTGCCTTGGACGGGTAACTGAACGAGATCTCCGTTTTGATAACAAATCAACGACTTGAATTTTATAATATTTAGCTACTGTTTTTTGAATAAAATGAATCGTTATGAGTTGATTCTGCAATACTAGTAAATCACGAAGCACTTCTCGAACAAAATCAATTGTAATTGAACGACCAGTAAATCTTGAATTAACTATTATACGATTTAGAGCGCCTTCTAATTCTCCTATATTAGAGCGTAATCTTGTGGCAATAAAACATGCTACTTCTCCCGGTAAGAGAATATTATTTTCATAAGCTTTTTTTCTTAAAATAGCTACACGCGTTTCAAGCTCTGGCGGATTAATAGCAACTGTTAATCCCCACCCAAATCGCGATCTTAGCCTATCTTCTACGCCATTAATTTCTCTTGGATAACGATCAGAAGTCAAAATAATCTGCTGATTGCCTTCTAGAAGCGCATTGAAAGTATGAAAAAACTCTTCTTGGGGGTATTCTTTATTAGCAAAAAATTGAATATCATCAATTAGTAGCGCTTTTACTGAACGATAATAACATTTAAACTTTTCAATTGCATTGCTTTGTAATGCTTTAACCATATCCTTTACAAAACGATCAGAGCGCATATATACTACAGTTTCATTAGATTTTTTTGCTAAAATCCCATTCCCTACTGCATGTAATAAATGTGTTTTTCCTAGCCCTGTCCCTCCATAAAGAAAAAGAGGATTATACGTCTCGCCAGGATGATCTGCTACTTGCTGCGCTACTATGTGTGCCAATTGATTTGACTGACCATCAACAAAGTTTTCAAATTTATATCTAGCATTTACATTAGATTGATAAACAGCATCTGAAAACGTCGTCACATGACGCCATCGCCTCGAATCCATGAATGATGAGCTACGAATCTGACTTGTGATTGTATGGATACTAGTTATATCAGGTTCATTGACTACATGATAGCTAGACTTTTTACCTACCTTGAAAAGAAGCAAAGGAACGTTAACACCACCAAAATTTTTCAAGAGAGTGTTAATATGATGAATATATTTAACCCTCACCCAGTCTAGCACAAAACGATTGGGTGCGTATAAAGCTAACGTATTATTATTTATTTCAGCTTGTAAGGGTCGTATCCAGATTCTGAACTCGGTCTTAGGTAATTCATCCTTTAAACAGGCAAGACACTGTTGCCAAAGTGTAAGTGACACGGCGGGCCCCACTTAAAAAATCAAAAAAAACACCAAAAATAAAATAATAAATTATATGATTTTTTGTAAAATATGACAAAATTTTACAAAAAGAATAACCTTCTCCTAATGATTATATTTTTACAAAATTCATGTATGAATAATAATTTTTGTAATTATTAACTATTGTTTATAATTTTTTATAATAGATGAATATAATGTAAAATTTAGAAAAGATATTTGCTCTTAATAAATAGCATTTTTCCATTACTTTTAAACATAAAAACATATATAATTATACGGAAAACATGAAGGGTATAGTAACCAATGCATACTAAATCATATCTATCAAAATTGACTGTCTAGAAATCGTCGTAATTCTATATGTATTTTTTTCTATAATATCTTGCTCTCTCGCGATATCAGATAATGTGCAATCGACATTATTAAGGTAAAGATAATATGTTCATTCTATTGTATACTGATATAAACTAAAGATAATCTATTGTTTTTATTATAGAGAAACCAGAGCACTCAATAATCTTAACAAATGCATTTTAGATAATATATTGATATTCTATGATATAGACCATGGTATCTATAGATATTAAGGAAATATTATGTCTCGTCCAATTGTGGCAACAATCAATCAACAGGCATTAAAAAATAATCTCTCTATAGTACGTCAGATGATTTCTAGTGCACGAATTTGGGCTGTAGTAAAAGCTAATGCCTATGGTCATGGTATTAAGAGAATTTGGAAAAGCCTATGTCAAGCAGATGGTTTTGCCTTACTGAGTATCCATGAGGCCTTATTGCTCCGAGACAGCGGATGGCAAAAACCTATTTTATTATTAGAAGGTTTTTTCCATCCAAACGATATAACAATCCTAGCACAGTACAATTTAACTACAGTTGTACATAGTCAATGGCAAATTCAAGCATTAGCGAAAGCTAAATTACTAGCTCCATTGGATATTTATCTAAAAATGAATTGTGGTATGAATCGTCTTGGTTTTCAACCAGATGATATCCATTCTGTTTGGCAACAACTAAAGGAAATAAAAAATGTAGGTACGTTAACACTTATGGCGCACTTTGCGAACGCGGAGTATACAACAGGTGTGACCAAGCCAATGCAGAAAATCTATCAAGTTTTAAGGAAGCTGAATTGTCAAATGTCACTAGCTAATTCTGCTGCTATCCTTTGGCACCCCCAAACTCATTGTAATTGGGTTCGTCCTGGGATTATATTATACGGCTCTTGTCCAAAGAGAGATGGGAATCAAAGTATCATGTCAAATAATGGCTTTGAACCTGTCATGACACTCAATAGTGAAATTATTGCTATTCAAGAAATTGCTTTTGGATCAACAGTTGGATATAATAATAGCT
The DNA here is from genome assembly GCF_900698985.1 of Candidatus Erwinia haradaeae. Lineage (GTDB taxonomy): Bacteria > Pseudomonadota > Gammaproteobacteria > Enterobacterales > Enterobacteriaceae > Erwinia_E > Erwinia_E haradaeae_B. Next base: position 120,464 of record NZ_LR217730.1, on the reverse strand, counting down.
ATCGTGCTAACTGTAAGCAACGTATTGGAATAGTTGCCTGTGGTTATGCTGATGGTTACCCACGCCATGCTCCTTCTGGAACGCCAGTAAAAATATTAGAGCATATAACAAAAACTATTGGAACTGTCTCCATGGATATGATGGCAATAGATTTAACAATGTGTCCACAAGCTTACATTGGCAGTAAGGTAGAGTTATGGGGAAAAAATGTTAAAATTGATGATGTTGCCTCAGCATCTCAGACCGTTGGATATGAACTTATGTGTGCGCTATCTCCACGAGTTCCAGTGCAACTTAAGTAATATAAAAATAAGTAAAAAATAATCTATATATAAAAATTTTAATAAAGATAGGAGCTGTAAAGGTTTGACTAATATAATATCTTTTATGAAGTATATATCAATATATATAACAAAACACACTCTATAAATTGTAATTTATACTTAAAATACCAAAAAATACTAAGAATATCATTAATTTTATATGTAAATTTTTTTATCATTCTAAAAAAATTAATAACATACATCATCATTTTTATTACTAAAAAAATAATGGAATTTTTATATCAAACCACTACCCGTCATGAAGCTAACATATGTTTATCTATAAATAACCAGTCCTAGTGTAAATTAATATGAATTTGAGTAAAATAACAAATAACTAACATATGGTCATTTTTTAAAAGCATATTATTTTTAACATTAACAAATGACTATATATTATATATATACCATTATGAAAAATCTAAGCTGATTAATAGATTATATCTCTTATTTTTGTAAAAACGTAGAAAAATTTTACTCCTAATATCATAATGTTCTAAATTATAAAAAATTTCCAAAACTGTACTTTTATACATCTGATGCACAAAAAAACAATAAATTGTTAATTCCAAAACATTAATTACCTAATAATAATTACATTAAAATAATGTCAGTATTAATATTGAATATTAATATAAAAAAAGACTATTAAAATAAAATAATTTTCTGCTAATTAATATCAACTTAAAGAAGATTACCTCTTAACTATACAATATATATTTATTATATAATATTCTATAGTTTATCACATAACATTAAAAGTGGTTTTTAGCATATACTAGTAAGTGAATCTGATTCATACAATAAAAAATATAAAATACTGCTTAATTAAATATAAAATATAGTTTTCTAGACATAACGACAGAATTATTTTATTTTTTTATAAAAACAAAACTTATCATAAAGCGTGTTCCTTTATACAAAAATCAATAACAAATAAAATACTATTGAAGATTTTTAATCTAAACATTCACACTTCTGAGAATTTTAAAATATTTGTATAAACTACAACTTTTGATAAAGTATTCTTTATCAAAAAAATACACCATGCTACAAAGTAATCTTTTCGTTTATTTCACACGCATATAATGTATTTTGCATAAGTGTAGCAATAGTCATTGGCCCCACTCCTCCTGGAACTGGCGTAATCCAGGATGCCCGATAAAAAGCTTGATCAAAATCAACATCACCAACTATCTTACCATTTGTTAAACGATTAATACCAACATCAACCACTATAGCGCCGTATTTAATCCAATAACCTGGAATAAATCTAGGTTTTCCAACCGCCACAATAAGAAGATCAGCTTGTGATACAAAACACTCTAGATTTTTTGTAAAACGATGTGTAATAGTTGTAGTACAACCAGAAAGAAGTAACTCCATACTCATCGGTCTTCCAACAATATTAGAGGCCCCAACAATTACTGCATGAAGGCTACAAATATTAATATGATAACGTTCTAATAAAGTTATTATACCACGAGACGTACACGGTCGTAAAACACTGGGTGAACGCTTACACAAACGACCAATATTATAAGAATTAAAACCATCTACGTCCTTAATAGGAGATATACTTTCTGTTATTAACATTGGATCTATGTCTGATGGAAGAGGTAACTGTACTAAAATTCCATCAATAGTCGCATCCTGATTAAGTTTCTGAATTAGGTCCAGAAGCTGAACTTGAGTAGTATTAATTGATAAATCATATAAATATGAAAAAAATCCAACTTCTTCACAAACGGAACGCTTTCGAGTTACATAAATCCGCGAGGCCGGGTCTGAACCTACTAATACTACTGCTAGACCTGGGATGCGCTTACCTTCAGATAAACGTATTTGTATGCTCCTAGCAATATCTTTACGTATCTGGCGCGCAATTATCTCACCATTAATAATTTTTGCAGGCATTAAATGATGCGTCCTTCTGAATTATGTTTGATAATTGTAAAGCGCACCAGTGTTTAATTATACAAAAGTTGATAGTCGCATCCCATTAAAAGAATTTACCTATATATTTTTATATATGTTACTTTGATGGCGCTGATCATATTTTTCTAAAATATTTTTATATATAAACTAAATAAATCAAAAACATATATATAAAATATTCAGTTAAGATACTTAAAAAAATTCAATATAATAATACTTTATTTTATAACATGATTATTATTTTGTCATTCTGATGATTATCACACTAAAAATTATATTGTATTTTTTATTGCTTTTATATCTTTATCATTAATTGCATGCAAGTTATTTACAATGACTATCAAAATTATTTATATTTTATATAATCTATAACTTTTTAATAAATTAAACTCAAAATATAATCAATATATTATATATTATATGATAAATAATAATTATTGTAAATTTTTCTAAAACTTCTATCATTTATTATATCATATATAATATCCAACATCATAAACAAGATCTATATAGCATGTGCAATACTGCTTTAAACATAGTAAAAAATAAATAATCTTAAAACTATACCAGTATAGTGGATCTTTATTAAAATTTTTTAAAAGAAATTATACGCTTCTATCTAGTTATCAGCTTAAGATTAAAAGCTACATATCTAACCATTTTAAAGTTCTTTATTGTACTTCTTTTAAATTGTTAATATTTTTAATTAATTAAAAACTAACTTAATGACTTACCTATATGATTGCACAACTATATCTATAGCACATCATGATGTTATTTTTAAAAAAATCTCATTATATATGTCAGTTATCGTAAACAAATACAGAAAAAAATCAATTATTTTACAAATCAATTATCATCAATATACATTAAAAAAGTTTCTCATTTATTTTGGTTTTTTCAGCATATATAAGCATCACCTCGGTAAAAATTGTTACTAATACTTATAAAAATAAACACCTATATAACTTAACCTAAAAATAAAAAATTCTTCTTTTCAATACAAAAACTCTGTAAATTTTACACACTCTACAAAATAACTTGCAGATATTAAACTTCGGAAGATATATATCAATTATTACATTTTTATAAACCTGAGAGATTAATAAAAATATAAAATAACTGATCAGTATTGACGTAGCAATTAAAGGTCCATCATCTATCAATAGATAAACATTACATCTTCATGAGAGCCATTCTTACATGCAATCTACATCAACGCATCCAGAACTAATGCCATAACAAATTATATCACTCTATACTAATAATATTATGTAATATCTATACTTAATTATAGGACATATATCCTAATGTACTACATCTCTATAATAAATTTATTTACCTTGTCTTTTATAAGACAAACACAACACATTGTAATATTTTAAAAATAGAATCATTTTAATATTTTAGAATAAAACACAACAGTAATTTTTTAGATGAAATCGATTTAAGAGATGCACACTAACAATATCAAAAAATGAATAGGTATTATATCGGTAAATAACCAAAAGTATGTAATTTAAAAACCTGATGATAATTAATAATTATGTAAAATTTTTAGAGTTAATAACAAGCTAATATCTTATTTTTTGAAGTTTTATTATAGACACAAAAGCACATGAAATTTTATTATTGTATGACATATCATAGCAACATTTAATATATAAAAGTTTCTAAAACTCTAAAGGTAAGAGGAAATCTATAAAATTTTTTAGTGATACTCCAAGTATCTCATGACTGATAATTAAATCTAAATTCATATTAAAAATAATACAATCAACACGCTGTTTAGTCAAAGCACTATTTATAATACAACTTGATTCAATAAAAAACTCTTGATACGAAGAAGTATAATAGATCTAATAAAAGTAAAATAGTTGACTCACCGCATACATAATATATAATAGATTATAATGCGCCCTTAGCTTAGCTGGATAGAGCACCGGCCTTCTAAGCCGTAGGTCACAGGTTCGAATCCTGTAGGGCGCACCACATAACTCCAATATAGATGCAATTCATAAGGACACTTTAATCAATACATTTAACATTTAACTATATTTTGTATTATTATAGCATGATTACTATCGTAATCTTTAAATTAGGTAATTTTAATTATTATAATTTTTATACTTATATCCATAGTACAGGCTTTTTGTAATACAGCAAGAATTTCAATTCTTACAAAAATTTTAAAAACTAATAATTTCATATTAAGCATTAAGCTTGATGACATTAATACAGAATATAAAAAATTTTTATAACTTATTTGATGAGCATGCAATCAAAAATTTGCTAGTAAATCTTGTGAGAAATAATAAATTTATTATAGATAAAAAACTTAATATAAAAATATTAATTTATACTTGAGCGTGATTATTTTATAAAAGTTTACATGAACCTTAATTACTGTAATAATTTTTTATAATACGCTTTTTAAGAGAAAATAAAAAATTCAAACAAATAATCATATTGTGTAGAATACACTACATGATGCTTTGAAAATGACAAACCATTCACAAAAATACTTAAAAATTAAATTATATAGACTTTTAAAATCTTGCGCTTATTATATTTTTATAAAAAAATTTAAATATCTGAAAAAAATACAAAAACTAATTTTGTAAAACTACCAACCCAATTTAAGAAACGTCTACAACTAATAGATTAATTTATAACTTCATTACATATACTCTAAATATTATGTTTTATACATATCATTGCTCAAATATCACAATAAATATATTCCTTGATATACTTAAATTAAAAAACTAATGATCAACCAACCATACCATAGATATCATGCAAAAAAACGTTTTGGACAACATTTTTTACATGACCAATACATTATTGATGCTATTATTAATGCTATTTATCCCCAGTATGGGCAAGCAATGCTTGAGATTGGGCCGGGACTTGGTGCATTAACACACAAAATAGAACCACTGATCAACAAGCTCACAGTAATTGAAATTGATCGAGATTTAACATTACGCCTGAAAAATCATTCACGGTTAAAACACAAGATTAATATCTTTCAACAAGATGCTTTAATATTTAATTTTTCAGATTTTTCAAACAAAAAAAACCAATTATTACGCATCTTTGGTAACTTACCTTATAATATTTCCACACCGTTAATATTTCATCTTTTTAATCATATTAACGCTATTCATGATATGCATTTTATGCTGCAACAAGAGGTGGCCGATCGTCTATTAGCGGAGCCAGGAAATAAAAATTACAGTCGCTTATCAGTTATGTCCCAATATTATTGCCAGATGTTTCCAGTTATTTCAGTTCCAGCAAGCGCCCTTACTCCAATCCCAAAGGTTAATTCTACGGTAGTACGCTTTATTCCCATAAAAACTACAGTACAATCACCCATCCATATCCACGCATTACATCGAATAACCAAAGCAGCCTTTAATCAACGTCGTAAAAAAATACAAAATAGTCTTCAATATTTAGTCTCTATTGAAGGATTAATGAAAATGAATATTTCTCCAGACTTACGTGCAGAAAATATCAGTGTATTGCAATATTATCAATTAGCAGATTGGTTAACAAAAAATCATGGATAAGTATATTACTTTTCCCTTTTAGTGTGGTAATTATAGAATAATGGAAATTATCTTGTATAGTACTTAAGTAACATAAAAATGCATAGTAAAAAAACTGTACACACCAAATTTTAACATCAGATACATTATCCAAAAATGAATATTATTTTAAGAAAAAAAACCAAAAACATATATATTATATATAGAACTCATCAAGATTAAATTATATATGATCTCCACTGAAATTCAGTATTTCTTCCAATCATACATGATTAATATCATACTAATGTTAATCTTATTAACAATAATAGTGTATCCTATAAGCAAACACTATCTCTAAAATTAATAAATACTAAAATATTCTATTGTGCCATTAGACACTAATCTAAATTTTTCTTTAATGGTATAATATTTTTATATTCTATATCTGATACTGTATCCTGATAATCTCTTTCACCAGATGTCATTTTTACCCATAACTCAAGATGGACTTTATGTCCAAAAATTGTCTCCATATTGTGACGCGCTGCAATACCAATGCTTTTAATCTTAGCTCCATTATGGCCAATTACTATTTTTTTATGACTCGCACTATGTACTAAAATTATCCCATAAATAATTAACATACCATTCTTATTAATAAAAAATTGCTCTATCTCCACCATCACTGAATATGGAAGCTCACCTCCAAGATATCGTATAATTTTTTCACGAATTATTTCTGATGCCATAAATTTTTGAGAACGATTTGTAATACATGTCTCTGGGAAATAGTGCTCTGACTTTAGAAGATATTTATGGACAATATTACTAATAACATTAATATTCGTTCCTAACTTAGCAGAAATAGGTACTATATCCACAAAGCGCCTCTTTTGACTTAATCGCTGAAGATGCGGCAACAAAAGACTTTTATTAGAAATAATGTCAATCTTATTAAGCACTAAAAGAACTAATGATTTTTCTTTTAGATAATGCATAATCATTTTGTCAGCAACAGTCCAATTTATACCCTCTATTATAAAAATAACCAACCTAGCTTTAGTAATCGAGTTTTTTATTGCACGATTCATAAAACGATGAATAGTATTTTTTTCTTCTATACATAGACCAGGTGTATCAATATAGATAGATTGATATATACCTTCGCTCTGAACTCCTATAATCTCATGACGAGTGGTGTGCGGCTTACGTGAAGTAATAGAAATCTTCTGTTCTATTAATTGATTTAATACAGTTGATTTCCCTACATTCGGACGCCCGACGATAGCAATGAACCCGCAATAGGTGATATGCTCTCTCATTCAATGCCTAGTGTCATTAGGGCTTTTTGAGCAGTTTTTTGCTCAGCCTGGCGACGACTCAAACCAGTTGCCACCACTGGTTCTTCTATTCCAGTGACTATGCATTGAATTGTAAATAATTGATGATGCTCTGAACCTTGCACCTGTAATACAAAATAAGATGGCAACGGAAGATGATTTCCTTGTAGAAATTCTTGCAGACGTGTTTTTGGATCTTTTTGTTCATCTCCTGGTTCAATAGTATGCAAACGAGAATCGTACCAGTTAAGAATCAACCTTTCTATTGTCTGCATATTACTATCTAAGAATATACCACCAATTAAAGCCTCCATAGCATTGGATAAAATAGATTGACGCTTGTAGCCACCACTTTTCCATTCTCCCCGGCTAAGAGTTAAGTGCGAACCTAAATTAAATTCTCGTGCTATTTCTGCCAAGGTATAGCCACGTACTAATGTAGAACGCATACGACTCAAATCGCCTTCATCAATACAAGGAAAACTCCGATAAATTGCATAAGAAATTACACAATTTAAGATGGAATCTCCAAGAAACTCAAATCTCTCATTATTTTGACGACTAGAACTACGATGTGTTAATGCCTGTTGTAGTAATTCTATTTTTTTAAAAAAATAACCTATTTTTCTCTGTAGCTGGTTCATGATTACCGTATCTATGATTTACCGCTGACGATATGCAATAATTTTCCTTCTGTAGAAGGAGCATACTTAATTACAACACAAACACAATATATATTATATATACTGCATAATACTATCACTCAAGCAATAAAAATTATCAATGAAAATAATCTATTTACAATCATTTTTAATGAATTACACCAATACGATCAAGGCGCAGGCCAGTTGGAAATTTACCTTCTTTTTTATCAAAACTCATCCATATAGCAGTTGCTTTACCAACTAAATTGTTTTCTGGAACAAACCCCCAATAACGACTATCAGAACTATTATCACGGTTATCCCCCATCATGAAGTACATATTTTTTGGAACTAACCAGCTCATATTTTGATGAACGATTCCATTCTGAGTATTTAGCTCAACATCTTTCTGCTCTCCGTTTAACAATAAAATAAGATGTTTCACGTTATCGAATATTTCTATACGAGTTACCGAGCGATAACCTTCAGGTTCTAATGCTTCAATACGTTTTTGGTTAATATTATAATTTAATTCATTTTTACTAGAATGTATAAATTTTTGATCATCCGTATTGACATGAGCATAAGTTACTTCTAATAAATGTTTAGAATTTGTAACATTCATAAAATCTGGCTGGATTGATAATGTTTTTCTGAGAAGGTCGTAACTAACTAAATCACCGGGTAATCCAATCACACGTTTAATATAATCTTGGTTTGTATCTTTTGGATATTTAAATACAACAATATCACCGCGATGTGGATGTCCAGTATGTATAAAAGTATGTTGCGTAAGGGGATTCCTCAGACCATATGCATATTTTTTTACTAAAATAAAATCACCAGCTAATAAAGTTGGCATCATAGATCCGGAGGGGATCTGAAAGGGTTCGTAACAAAATGCACGAATCAAAAATACTAAGAAGAGCACTGGAAAAATTGACGCTATACTTTTCATCCAGGATTGCAATTTGTACGATATAGTAAGTGTGTTATTAATAGGTTTCTGTATTATATGTTCTTTATTTTTATTTACTATTCTTTTAGCTACCATAATACACCATAATAGACCACTAATAGACGTTGAAATTACTAAAACTATTATAAATGTATGAGCCATACCGAAAACCTCTTCAATAAGATGCTGTAAATCTTATTTATTTTCTATAGAAATATTCATTATTGTAAAAAACGCTTCCTGCGGTAGTGCAATTTTTCCTATATTTTTCATACGCTTTTTTCCATCTTTTTGTTTCTGAAGTAATTTTTTCTTACGACTAATATCGCCGCCATAACATTTAGCGAGAACATTTTTACGCAATTGTTTTACCGTGTTACGAGCAAAAATATTCCTCCCAATAGTCGCTTGTATAATAATTTCAAATTGTTGTCGAGGAATGATCTGTGTAAGTTTATTCACAAGCTCACGCCCATAAAATTGTGCATGCTTACGATGCGTAATTAATGATAACGCATCGATTCGCTCGCTATTAATTATAATATCAACACGAACCATATCGGCCACAGAAAATTTTTTAAAGTGATATTCCAACGAAGCATAACCACGTGTCGTAGACTTAAGATGACCAAAAAAGTCACGAATTACTTCAGACATGGGTATTTCATAAATTAATGTAACCTGTCTTTCATAATAAACTATACTAGTTTGGATGCCACGCTTTTTAATACATAACATAATCACATTACCAAGATACTCTTGTGGTACTAATATTTGACACTCAGCAATGGGTTCGCGTAACTCTGCTATGTCGTTATCTAATGGTAACTTAGTAGGATTATCTACATAAATTAGATTTCCATGAACTGTTTTTATTTCATACACGACAGTAGGGGCGGTAATCATAAGCTCAAGGTTATATTCACGCTCGAGACGCTCTTTAATAATTTCCATATGTAACAGACCCAAAAATCCACAACGAAAACCAAACCCTAAAGCTGTGGAATCTTCTGTCTCATAAAACAATGAAGCATCATTTAAACGTAATTTTCCTAAAGAATTCCTTAACAATTCATAATCATTAGATCTAATTGGAAATAAACCAGCATAAACTTGTGGTTTAACTTTTTTAAAGCCAGGTAATGCATTGGTAGCCATATTATTAGCTAAAGTTAGCGTATCCCCCACTGGAATACCAAAAATATCTTTTACCCCACACACGACCCAACCCACTTCACCACAAAATAAAACACCGGTATCTTTGCGTTTCGGAGTAAAAATACCCACACGATCTATTGTGTAAACTTGATCAGTACTCATTACTTTAATTTTTGCACCTTCACGTAAAATACCATTTTTAATACGTGTCAGAGAGATAACACCAAGGTAATTATCAAACCAAGAATCAATTATTAATGCTTGCAGTGGTCCTTTCGGATCTCCTGTGGGTGGTGGGATGTCCCGTATCAAACGCTCTAACATATCAGATATCCCATCACCAGTTTTAGCTGAACAGACTACAGCATCAGTAGTATCAAGCCCTATTATTTCTTCAATCTCCTGAAACACTCTTACTGGATTTGCTGTAATTAAATCTATTTTATTTAATACAGGAATAACTATTAAATTCATTTCTATTGCACTGTAAAAATTAGCTACAGTTTGTGCTTCTACCCCCTGTGCAGCATCTACTACAAGAATTGCACCTTCACATGCTCCAAGAGAACGAGAAACCTCATATGAAAAGTCGACATGCCCTGGCGTATCAATGAAATTCAGTTGATATATTTTACTATCTTGTGCATGATAAGTAAGAGTAACACTTTGCGCCTTAATAGTAATACCACGTTCACGTTCTAGATCCATTGAGTCCAGCACCTGCTCCGTAATTTTGCGTTCTGTTAAACCGCCACACATCTGAATCAAACGATCAGCAATCGTTGATTTTCCGTGATCAATATGAGCAATAATAGAAAAGTTCCGTATTTGATTCATTAATATCATTTTGCAGACTTTAAATAATTTAGATACATATGGATAATAGCTACAATCTTTTTAATTTTCATCTTTATAAGTTTTTCTGTATACTTTAACATAGAAATTATAATTTTATCATTATAAGACTAAAATCTATATTATATAATTTAGAGATTAAGGATACTTTCAGTGCATGCCTACATGTAGTAAGACCTGAATCTTTCTATTTTTTTATAGAAATAAGATCGAAGCAATACTAGGTATAACAATGACAAAATATATTCTTTTAATGTAAAATCTAGATCTGTTCATAATAAAAATTTGCCTATAATCTACTGGTTATCAGATTCATCAAAATTTAATTAATCTAGAATAGAAAGTTGTTAGAGAAAATTTTAAAACAACCCATATCTATATGTAAAACAATTATAAATGTAAAAATATATTTCTTTTGATCACCTCAATATACATAAAATCTAATTGTCTATTATAATAGAATAAACATTCTAGTATGTTTCTTTATAAGAAAAACTACATTAAGATACTTATAGTAGTATATAACATAGATAAATATGCTTTTTAAAGCAGATATAATAAAATAAGAGACAAGGGATGATATGGGTGTATCATCGAAAAAAAACAAAAAATTAAAAAATTAAAAATTGTATTAACACATATCAATCACTATTTCATGTAAAAAAAATCTTTTTAATTGTCTTTAACAGAAATGCATTTAGATCGATATCTATAATATGATGTTGAATTTAGTATGCATTTACTAAATTATACATGTTTTGAGAAATATAAATAATGCTGATTTAATGAAATTACTTGCTGATTAAGCAAGTATAACGAACCTCTGTTGTCTATAACATCATCTGCAATAGCAGCGCGTGATACAGATGTTGCTTGAGCGCGAATAATTTTATTAACTTCATGATAAGTAATACGATCACGTTTTGCAGTTCTTGTGATTTGTAATTTAAGATCAACATCTGTTAATAAAACGCGATTAGCATAATATTGTAAATTATTTTCTATTAAAAGCGGAACCACCCACAAACACCATGAAGATCGTGAGGATGCTAACTGAGAAAAAGAATCCCGATAAATAAAAGGATGTAATAAATTATTAATCCACAGTCTATCTTCTAAAGAGTTAAAAATTTTTCTTCGTAACAAAGAACGATTTACAATCCAGTCTTTTATAAAGATTTTTTTACCAAAATATTTATATATTGCCATTAAAACTTCCCGATTTTCCACGAGAATCTGGCGTGAAATAACATCAGAGTCTACAATATCAACACCTAATTTGGCAAACATATTTGCAATAGTGCTTTTTCCGCTACCAATACCACCTGTTAAGGCTACAATATAGGACATAAATTTAATATCTCCTTATCTAGCTAATAATCTATTTATAATGCAATGAGCCATTGGTATCTCTTTGTAAATAAGATCAGGGATATTTAAATATCAATTTACTATTTTTCTTTTGAGACGTTAACGTTAAATAAAAAATTATTTATGATGTATGCAACAGCTCTGATTATTAGCAAGAAGACCTCTTACGTAAAATACTTTTCTTATAGAAATTAAAAGTTAACTATCATAAAAATAAAATATATTATTTAGCCAGTTATATAAATTTTTATATTAAAGAAGAATATCTCCTTGTAACTATAAGTTACAAAATAACAAAATTAAAAAACACTAATAGAATTATCTCTTCTTTAAAGAGGTAATTTAACTAATGTTTTGTACCTAATAAAAAATTCACAACGTTTCTAGTTGATAAAAATTTTAGTACCTACCTATATACACCCAATAACTTATATATTTTTCAGAAAACAAAAACTCTACTATATTCTATAAATATTTATTTAATTATTATTAATAATCGACTCATGATATCTGCAGAATATTTGTACATTAATAAAGTTAATTGCGAGATTTAAAAATATATTATATAAATACATATTATCTAATGCTGTTTTTAATCGATTGACCAACGACTTTTAATTTAGACTATATGTTAAAATCAAATTATATCAATCTTAAGATAAAAAATTAAATATAATTTTATCTCCAAAAATATATAAAAATATATACATTTCAGATAGAGAAATTTTTAGTTAAATGCTATTTTTTGCATGCATATATTACTCTATAAAAATTAAAGATATATCAACATAACAAAACTCAAAAAATATTATAAGTAAAAATACTTAATAGACTATATTGTAAATATAATAAAATTCATAGAAATATAATATCTATCTAAAATTAGATATTATATTTCTTAGTTTAGGGCTATTATTTAATATAAAAATGCATTATTAGACTTATATCTCAAAATTATAATTTTATACTCACAATAATCCGTTGTTATTCTTCAAAAAACAACCTGAATTTTTTATTCATAATTAATCTAACCTATCTAGGAAACCTTTTTATAAATCTATATATAGATATTACATACTAATTAGTGAAAATTATATAGATAGTTTATCTTTTTAAGATATTTTCAGCTTTATAATCAATGCTATAATGACTACTAAAAACAAATGATTAGATATCATCTAATTATTAAAATGGAAAATATAGTGGCCATTTGAGATATATTTATAGTAATATATATTATATAGATTATTATACTCTTATTATTAAATCATGCTGAATAATATTCATTTAAAATGAATCTATTTTGTTATTCTAAGTAACAAAATACAAAGATAATAATAATTTTAGAGATATAGAGAAATCATAATAAAAATAAAATAAATATCTAATATTAACTAAATTGTATATATTTTATGCATTTTGATATTTTTTATTTTTTTTGAAATCTTTACTTATAGCCTCAAAAACAACATCATTAAACTCGTCTATGATGCTAGATAGAACAAGAACTTGATCTGAGAATATCTTAAGAGAATGAAATTACCAATTTATCTCGATTATGCCGCCACCACACCCACTGATCCGCGTGTAATGAAAAAAATGCTACAATATTTTACTCTAGATGGTAATTTTGGCAATCCATCTTCTAAATCTCACCAATTTGGTTGGCGAGCAGAAGAAGCAGTAGATATTGCCAGAAATCAGATCGCAGAGCTGATTGGGGCTGACTCAAGAGAAATTATTTTTACCTCTGGCGCGACTGAGTCTAATAATTTGGCTATTAAAGGCGCGGCAACTTTTTATCGTAAAAAAGGTTTGCATCTTATTACCACAAAAACTGAACATAAAACAGTACTAGATACTTGCTCTTATCTAGAATCTGAAGGTTTCAGCATTACTTATCTTAATCCATCACGCAATGGTATTGTTTCATTAGAGCAGCTAAAACAATCATTACGTCCTGACACTATACTCGTTTCTATTATGCATGTTAATAATGAAATTGGTATTATACAAGACATTACTGCTATAGGAGAAATATGTCGAGAACATGGCGTAATCTTCCATGTTGATGCTACACAAAGTATTGGAAAACTACCTATTAACCTCAAGAACCTAAAAATTGACCTTATGTCATTTTCAGCACATAAAATATACGGACCAAAAGGTATTGGTGCTCTTTTTGTTAGAAACCATCCACGTATTTATCTATCCCCGCAAATCCACGGCGGCGGGCATGAGCGCGGCATGAGGTCCGGCACGCTTCCAGTACATCAAATTGTTGGCATGGGTGAGGCATTAGCGATTGCTCAAGATACAATGAAAAAAGAGATGTTGTGCATTTGTAAACTACGCACACAACTTTGGAAAGGCATTAAACATCTTAAAACAGTATCTCTTAATGGATCTTGGAGTCAGGGGGCAGGGCATATTTTAAATATTAGTTTTTACAATATTAGTAAAACTGAATTACTGATATCACTAAAAGATCTAGCTATTTCTACTGGATCTGCTTGCCTTTCTAGCAGCATCGAACCTTCTTATGTTCTGACAGCTCTTGGTATCAACCCAGAGGTCGCGCTTCATTCTATTAGATTTTCTTTAGGACGCTTTACCACTCAAGAAGAAATTCGTTACGCGGTTGATTTAATAAATAAAATGAATCATTGATAGCAGGTGCTAGAATCATCAACATTCAACTAAAATTCTATAGCTATTATATAAACTTCTCAGAAATGAGATATCTGTTAATGTTTTAATTAAATTTCCATATATATGGTATAAGTTTATATGTATTATTGATTATAACAAATTGTTATATTGTCATAATAAAAAATAATTTAAAAAAATCAGATTTTTATAGTAAGGCTTAATATAAATCAATACTATACTATGCAGTATCCTTACTAAACCATTGGCGCTCCTATTCTATATAAAATATAGTTATCTCTTACTATAATAATAAAATTATTTACTATAATGTCCATTTTTAGAGTCTTATAAGATGAACTAACTCAATAATAGGTTGTGGGTAAATCCCCAATATTATAGAAAGAGCGGCAAATAAGATAACCGTCATATCAGTCGAATGTAACGCCGAATGACGATGTAGCGGTAAATGTTTTATAGATTTGTTAGGTGCCAAGTATAAACCAATAATAACACGCAAATAATAGTATAATCCAATAGCACTTCCGAGAACCATTGCTATTGTTAGAACCCATAAGTGAGCATAAACTCCTAGAGATATCAAGAAAAACTTACCTATAAAACCAAGAGTCATAGGGACACCAGCAAATGAAAAAATTGTTACCGTCAAAGCAATTGCTAAAGCAGGATTACGCCAAAATAGGCCCCGATAATAAGATAACTCTTCAGAAACATTATTTCTTGTGTTCGGCATAAGACTAACTACACCAAAAACTCCCAAAGTGCTAAAAAGATAACTTACGAGATAAACAGAAGAAGCTTCTAATGATAGATCAGAATATCGCACTGCAATTAAAGTAATTAATAAATACCCAAAATGTGCTATAGATGAATAACCTAAAATACGTTTAATATTTTTTTGCCTAAGCGCCATCAGATTCCCAAATAATATAGACGCTATTGCTAGTATACTCAATGCAAAATTTATACATTCAAAATTTTTTATAGATGTATAGATCAATAAACGCATTAAAACACTAAATACTGCTATTTTGCTAGCACTGGCTAAAAAGGTCCCTACTGAAGAAGGCGCTCCTTGGTACACATCAGGCGTCCAAAGATGAAAAGGTACTAATGAAAGCTTAAATCCAAAACTTACAATCATTAAAGAAAAACCTGCTATCATTAATGCTTCCGAACTCAAACTATTGCTTTTCGAATAAATACACTCCTCAAAACCAAGACTTCCTGTATGTGCATAAACTAGCGCTATACCAAACAGCAGGAACGCAGAGGCAGCAATAGATAATATAGCGTATTTTAAAGTTGCCTCTAAAGAACAACCAATATTTACCCCATAACCTACTAAACCAACTAACGGTAAAGACAGTAATTCAATACCAATAAATAATGATGAAAAATGATTAGCGCTAACCAAAACAACACCGCCAAGTGTAGAAAGTATAATAAGTAAGTAAAATTCTTCACGGTTCTTTGGATACTCTCTTATCCATGGGTAAGAGAAAATGCAAGCAGATAAACTAGAAAAAACCACTAAAATAGTATAAAAAACAGAATATCTATCTATGCGAAGTAGTGGGGTAACATCCCCTTCTTTTACCTGCACTACAAAATATAAAGAAAGTAATACCAAACTAAGACTAGAAAAAGAAATAGCAGCACAAAAACGATGATTGCGCTTTAAGCCAATACCTAGCATAATAATCACTACTGTTAAACTAAGGATTAATAACGGTATCATCAGAATGAATTGTTGATTAATGACTGTCATGATAACTTACGGTCTTATTGTGAGTATAGTAGTATTGAATAATTTCTGAATATTCCCCATAGCAACATAAGAGGTATCCAGGATCGGCTGGGGGTACAAACCTAAAAAAATTAATAAAAATAATAGCACCAAAATAATAGTCAGCTCACGAGATGACATCTCATATAATGGAACTTCTGATTTCGACTTTCCATAGTAAGTTTTTTGCATCATAATTAAAGAGTATATAGCAGAGAATACTAAACTAGATGTAGCAATTATAATAATCCATGGCGCTATATCAAAACCGCCAATAAAAATCATAAATTCACCAATAAAATTACCTGTACCAGGCAGTCCAAGATTTGCCACAGCAAAAAATAAAGATAACCCAGGAAGCCATTTAATTCGTGACCATAAACCACCCATATATCGCATATCGCAAGTATGTAAACGTTCATAAAGTTGTCCGGCAATAATAAATAGCGCAGCAGCAGACAAACCATGTGAAATCATGTGAATAACAACTCCTTGATATGCTATTAAGTTTCCTGTATATATTGCAATAAGTAAAAAACCCATATGAGAAATTGAGGTACAAGCAAGTAAGCGCCTGATGTCATTTTGAGAAAAAGCCATCCAGGCTCCATAAAATATACCAATAATTCCTAACCACATAGCAGTTGGAGCAAAAATAGCAGAGGCATGAGGAAATAATGGCAAAGCAAAACGTAATAAACCATACGTAGCAGTTTTTAATACAATACCTGCCAATTCAACTGAACCAGCAGTAGGAGAGCAATTATGTACGTCTTGTAGCCAGCCATGTAGAGGAACAACTGGTATTTTTACTGCAAATGCAATAAAAAAGCCCATCATTAACACTTGTTCGACTCTAAGTGACATAGGAGTCTGTAATAAACTCTCATAATGAAAAGTTAGATCTCCTGTCGATATAAAATGAACAAAAACTAGGCCTATAATAGCCATAAGCATTAATAACCCGCTCACCTGTGTGTATATAAAAAACTTGGTAGCAGCAGAAATACGATCCTTTCCATCTGCAGATTTATTACCCCATAGCGAAATTAAAAAATACATGGGCACCAGCATCATTTCCCAAAAAAAGAAAAATAAAAATAAATCAATAGCAAGAAATACACCAATCACTCCTCCTAATAACCAGAGCAAATTTAGGTGAAACAAACCGTGACACTTATTGATCTCTCTCCATGAAGATAAAATTGCTAAAAAACCCAATAAACTCGTGAGAATCACCATTAATAATGATAAACCATCAACAGCTAAGGAAAAAGTAATACCAAATCGAGGAATCCAAGGAACAGAAAACTGACTTTGCCACTGCAAACCACTGTGTATCTGCGATAACTCATGTTCACCATACATCCCGCATATCAATGAAAGAACTAGCGTGAGCCCCATAGTGATTAAAGCTATCCAGCGAGGCTTTTTAGTACCAAAATGTTCCGAAAAACAAGAAATTAAACCACCAATAAAAGGTAATGTGACAAGCCAAGGTAATAACATTATAATAGTTCTTCTTTATTTTACACAACCTGGCTATATCTGTTTTAATCTAGATATAACCTGAATTGAGTTTATGTATTTTTATATTTACAAAAAATGTTTAAAAAATAGCCTTTGAGAAAGTAAATAATACATACTTTTACAAATTAAATGCAAATCTTAGCGTATATCATAAAATTTGATGATAAAATGTAATACAAGCTCATAAGATAAAAATACAATCTTGATTTTCTATATTTTATCTTACCATTATCAATGCGAGTAAAAAAACAGCGCCGTAACTCATTACAGCTACATGCCAACGTACATAACTGCTTTCACTAATCATTAATCCCTTGCTGCTACTATGCACTACATAAGCTAAACTATTGATCGCCATGGCCAATGGGTCACTTGATAATACCTTAGCAACTTTTAAATACGTCTGAATAAAAACTTTATGATATAACCAATCAAAACCCCACCCAGATAACCACCATATTCTTAAAAAACGTCCTAATTTACTGCATGCGATATTCTCTAAATATGCGGAAGGGCCTAACCATAATACAGCCGATATCACACAACCTATCATTACTATTACGCTTGAGGTGATTTTCAGGAAAAATAAATGATCATTTATCAATAGGCTGCTTTCTGGGAATACTCCTTGTAGCGGCGGAAAAAATAAAGATCCTACTACACTTGACAGTAGCGATAAAATAATTAAAGGTATATAATACATGAAATTCGGTGATATTTGTGCATATAGATTTTTTAATCTACCATGAAATATTAGAAAAATCATTCGACATGTATAAAGTGATGTGATCAATGACCCGATTAATCCTGCAAGCATCAACATGATATATCCATGATCTAATGCTGCCACTAAGATGCTTTCCTTGCTAAAAAAACCTGATGTAATTATAGGAAAGGCCATTAAGGAAGCGCCGCCAATAATAAAACAAGAATAAATTAAAGGGATCCTTAAGCGCAACCCACCCATCTTAAACATGTTCTGCTCATGATTACAAGCGATGATAAGCGATGCAGCAGAAAGAAACAATAATGCTTTAAAAAATGCATGCGTCATTAAATGAAAAATAGCTGGCTGCCAAGCTTGAACGCCTAGTGCCAAAAACATATATCCTAGTTGACTCATGGTTGAATAAGCTAATACACGTTTAATATCAGTTTGCACTAAAGCAGAAAGCCCAGCTAAAAGTATAGTCATTGCCCCAATGACACCCACTAAATAAAGAATGCTTGGTGTTAGCAAAAAAAGGACATGCGTACGAGCAATTAAATATACACCGGCTGTTACCATAGTTGCAGCATGAATTAATGCAGAAACTGGAGTTGGACCAACCATAGCATCTGCCAACCAAGTCTGTAATGGTAATTGAGCAGATTTTCCAACCGCTCCAACTAATAACATTAAGGTAATCCATGGTAGTATGTGCAAATGCTTAAAATAGGCGTCTTCTGCAACTAACTCTCCGATATTATGAAAATTTAAAGTATGTGTCACACTATAAAGCATTAAAAGCGCAATAAAAAAACATACATCCCCAACACGAGTTATAATAAAAGCTTTTATAGCTGCTGCGCCATATTCTGGATTAGTATAATAAAAACCTATTAATAAATACGAACAAAGACCCACGCCTTCCCACCCAAGATACATTAAAGCTAGATTATCCGCTAAAATTAGCACAAGCATACTGGCAATGAAAAGATTAATATAAGCAAAAAATCGTGAATAACCCTCTGCACCTCTCATATACCAAGATGCAAACATATTAATTAAAAATCCAACTCCAGTCACTATAGCAAGTAAAGTCAATGACAGTCCATCTAGCATTAACCCCACATCTACCCTAAGAATCTCTATGTCAATCCATGTCCACAAAGTTTGATTAAATACCTCTTGATTGCTTCTTAAAAAATCATAACCAATATAACCTGTTATCAGTATTGTTAAACCAATTGATATAAAACTAATAACAGAACTCAAAGTTTCTGATATACGACCAGAAGAACAAGCAAGACATAAAAACCCCATTAATGGGCACAGTATGGTAAAATAAAGAAGATTCATTCACGCATCCCGCTTACTGTATCAATATCAAGATTTTTAGTACGATAATAGAGCTGCAGTAACAAAGCAAGGCCAACACTAGTTTCAGCTGCTGACAAACTAATAGCAAAAATAAACATAATCTGCCCATCTGCTTGATTCCAATAACTACCTGCTACTACTAGCGCCAATGCTGCAGCATTAAGCATAATTTCTAGACTGATTAACATAAATAGCAAATTACGACGAATCATAACACCAGTTAATCCCAGACAAAATAAAAATGTCGCTAGAATCAGTCCATGATGTAAAGGAATCAAAACTACTTCTCCAATTGACTTTTAAAAATATTTTTGTGTGGAGTAGATAAGCGTTTCTTCTGTAATATCACACCTGTTTGTCGTGAATCCTGTCCAATATGACACCCTACAATAAGCCCAGATAAAAGAAGCATGGAGATTAATTCAACCGCTAGCACATAAGGACCAAATAGCTTCATACCGACTTGCTTTCCATCAATCATAATACAATAAATTCTGGAGTTATTTTTTAATATAACGGAATATGAAATAATAAAAAACAATAAAAGAGATAAGAATCCTGGGCCAATCCACGCTCGTGGTGGAAGCCAGGTTGTTTTCTTTTTGATAACACTTTCGCTCAGATTTAACATCATTACTGAAAACATAAACAATACTACTATCGCCCCAGCATAGATAATAATTTCAAGTGCAGCAGCAAAATAGGCGCCCACTGAAAACAAGACACCAGATACGGCTAAAAATGACATAATTAAGTATAATAATGCATGTATAGGTCTTTTATGCCAAATAACACACATAGTTGTCAGAACAGCTATTAATCCACAAATATAAAATAAACATTCCATACCCGCATCCTTCATTAAGGTAATAAGCTCTTAACATTAATAGGCTGCGTCTCTTGTTTGGAAAAACCTTTACCCTTGCCTGCAATTTCCATACCTGAAATCCTATAAAAGTTATATTGTGGATACTTTCCAGGACCAGAAATTAATAAGTGTTCTTTTTCATATATTAAATCTTGACGCTTAAACTCACTTAATTCAATATCTGGAATTAATTGAATAGCAGTAGTTGGACAAGCTTCTTCGCATAACCCGCAAAAAATACATCGCGAAAAATTGATACGAAAAAATTCTGGATACCAACGCCCGTCTTCCATTTCAGACTTCTGTAATGCAATACACCCGACCGGACAAGATACTGCGCAAAGATTACAAGCTACACAACGCTCGAGGCCGTCTGGATCGCGTGTTAAAATAATACGCCCACGGTAACGAGAGGAAAGAACCAAAGGTTCTTCAGGATACATCAAAGTCTCTCGCTTAGCAAATACATTTTTACCAATTAGAAAAATGCTACGCAGAATTGTACTCAGTCCGATGACAATATTCTTCAATGTCATTGTTAATATCCTATTGGCGATGCCCTATATAAGATAACCGCAGCAGTTACAAGTAGATTTATAAGCGTTAACGGTAAACAAACCGTCCAACCGAACCGCATGACCTGATCGTACCGAGGTCGTGGTAATGCAGCACGAATTAAAATAAACATGACTATAAAGAACATAGTTTTTAATACAAACCAAACTATAGGAAAAAAATATGGACCATGCCATCCACCAAAAAATAACGTGACAATTAATGAAGAAACAGCAATAATACCAATATACTCTCCAATAAAAAACAATCCAAATTTCATACCAGAATATTCAATATGATACCCATCAGCTAGTTCTTGTTCAGATTCCGGTTGATCAAATGGATGTCGATGACATACCGCTAGGCTGGCTATTAAAAAGGTTACAAGACCAAAAAACTGCGGAACAACATTCCAAATATATTTTTGACTACTAACAATAACGAGCAAGTTAAAAGATCCTGCCTGCGCCACTACACCCATCAAAGATAACCCAAGAAAAACCTCATAACTTAAGGTCTGCGCAGACGCACGTATAGCACCTAAAAGGGAGTATTTATTATTACTAGACCACCCTGCCAAAAGCACTGAATAACCCCCCAACCCTGCCATAATTAAAAAAAATAATATACCAATATTGAGATCAGATCCCATCCAACTAGGCGTAATAGGAACTATCGCCATCGCCATTAACAAAGATGTAAATGCAATGATCGGTGCTAATGTAAAGATTATTTGATCTGAAAAAGGCGGAATCCAATCTTCTTTGAAAAAAATCTTTATCATATCCGCTGCTAGCTGTAATGACCCTCCCCAACCTACACGATTTGGACCATAACGGTTCTGAAATAAACCCAAAAGACGTCTTTCAACAAAACTCATCAAAGCTCCGCAGATCACTACAACGCAGAGTATCACTAAAGATTTTATAATAGCGATAATGATAGCGAGCTTCGCGTCTGTTAGCCAAGTCATGATTTAATCACTATCTGAAAATTATTCACACCTTTCCCGCGCAAAAAGAAACCAAAGCCAGGAAACCCAAGAGGTAACCCTATTTGTCCAGACTGTAAGTTATTTGAAAAATATACTGGCAATACAAAATCCTCCCCTTGGCAACTAAAAAACAAAGTAGCACCTTCTTGTATCTTAAGTTGTATAGAATCCTGACGATTCATAATTATATATGGTGCTGGCATACGCTCCTGAATAACTTGTGAGCGTTGACTCATCTCCTCACTACCAAAAATATGAAAATAAGGTGTAATACGCCAATAATGATATTGCCTTATAAAGGCAGAAGGAATATCCTCAAACCAACTGAGTTTTACTTTATCTGACGAAATCAATCGTACACCTGAAGAATCATTAGATAACTGTTGATTCACTATACTTTCAACTTTATTAAACGATTGTGAAGAATTCCATCCTGGAGCCCAAGAAAAAGGAATCTGTGCATGATGATCAGGTAGTGGATTACCGCCCTCCATAGAAAAAGAAAACATACTATCTTGATCTCGTGGTTGTTGTTGTTCATGAACACTCAGATTAGCCAACATTGCAGTACGCCCACTAAAACGATGTGGCGAGCGCGCTATTTTCTGACCATGAATTCGAAAACTAGAACCTGGCGACGCTTTCTGTATACCAGCCAACAGTGGAATCTCTTTAATGCAAGCGTTAATCACATCATCTAGTGAATCGCAGTCTACTTTTTGACCATGAATCGCTTGTTTTGTCATATTCAACCAACGCCAACTAGAAAACACTTGATCTTTTTTATTATAAAAAGCCGGATCGTGAACCTGAAAAAATCTCTGAGCGCGACTTTCCTGACTAACAACAGTACCGTGACTTTCTGCAAAACTTGCGCTAGATAAAACCAAATTAGCTCTCTTAGTTGTCTCAGTATTTTGATGATCAAGCACGATGATATTTTTCGTATGTCTTAAGGAAAAATTTACCACCTCCCTAGACATATGACGATAAAGATCATTTTCTAAAATAATTACCGAATCTGCCTCACTACTGGCTAATGCATCCAGTGCCCTATTTAGTGAAAAACCACCAATTAAACCAACGCCCATACTATTTACTTCCGGAGTAACAAAGCTAATTCCTACTTCTTTGTTATGCCCTATTAACGATTTTGCAATATTTGCTGCCGCCTGAATAATTGCCTCGTTTCCAGAATTAGATCCTGAAATAATAAGTGGTTTTTTAGCGCTATTTAACGCTTGTGCAATGATAGTAATGTGATTGATTAATTCTTGATCTAAATCGCTTACTTTTGGAGCACTTTTATCTAGTTGGTGGGCTATAGCAAATCCTAGTCTCGCTTGATCTTCTATTGGAGCATAGTAACTCCAAGTGGCAACATCATCTAATCTAGTTTTATCTACATTGGTTACAAATAAAGGATATTTGGAATTGCGACTCATGTTAAGGATTGCAGAACTATTCCAAGGAGCCACTTTTTGTATTTCTGCCATTACGCGAGTTTTTCCCTTAAGGGCCTGACGTACTGCAAGTGCCATTCGCGCCCCTGTCTGGGTTATATCTTCCCCAAGAATTAATATTGCATCGTAATTTTCAATTTCAAACAGCGAAGGAGTATATATTCCACTATTTTGCAATATTTGAATAATTAAATTTATACACGCTTGTTCAGCTAATGGCATACCAGTAGAAAAGTTAGTAGCTCCTACTATTGATAACAAAGAAAAATTACTCTCTACACTAGCACGTGACGAACCAATACCAATAATCTTTTTTGCTTGACGAAGATTTCTTGATAATATATCTATTGCTTGATTAGTATTTAATAATTTCCAATTTGTTCCATGACGCTGCATGGGTTGACGTGGGCGGTTTTCCAAGTTCACATAGCCATAGCCAAACCGGCCCCGGTCACAGAGAAAATAACGATTTATCATACCATTATATCTATTTTCAATACGACGTAACTCCCCATAGCGTTCACCGAGGCTAATATTACAACCAAGACTACACTGCTGACAAATACTTGGAGCAAACTGCATATCCCATTTACGATTATAGCGCGCAGAATGCGTTTTATCAGTAAACACTCCAGTTGGGCAAATTTCTACTAGATTCCCTGAAAACTCATTTTCTAATGCGCCATCCTCAGTACGACCAAAGTACACATTGTCACTCGCTCCATATACACCAAGATCTGTTCCATCTGAATAATTTTTATAGAATCTTATGCAGCGATAACAAGCAATGCAACGATTCATTTCATGAGAAATAAATGGACCAAGATACTGATTCAAATGAGTTCGCTTAGTAAAACGATAACGACGTGAAATATGACCATTCATTACGGTCATATCTTGTAAATGACAGTGTCCACCCTCTTCACATACTGGACAATCATGTGGGTGGTTAATCATCAACCACTCTGAAACACTTTTTCTAAACTCTTGTGCTTCATGATCTTTAATTGAAATCAACATACCATTATTAACTGGCGTCATACAAGACATCACGAGACGTCCATAATCATCTGTCTTGTTCTGATATTGTTTTACTGCACATTGACGACACGCGCCAACACTCCCCAATGCTGGGTGCCAACAAAAATACGGAACATCCAACCCTAAAGATATACAAACATGCAGTAAATTATCTGTATCATTAACCTGATATTCTGTACCGTCTATATATATAATTGCAGGCATAATATATATGCTTCCATGAGGCTCATGCTATCATAAGCGTTATACTGTGTTAAGTCGCTGTACGTTCAAGATAAAATAAATGTCGCTAAATACTAAAAATTACACGCGAGTCTTCATACATATTAGAAAATTGAATACCCGCCTCAAATTCTTCACGAAAATATGTAATAGCACTTTGAAGCGGCGCCACTGCTCCTGGTGCATGAGCACAAAAAGTTTTTCCGGGGCCTAAATTCCGACACAGATTCAACAAAACCTCAAGATCACCCGCGTGCCCTTGGTGACACTCTAGGGATCGCAAGATTTTTAATGTCCAAGGCAATCCTTCACGGCAAGGTGTACACCAACCACATGATTCGCGAGAAAAAAATGCTTCTATATTACTAACCAGAGATACCATATTTATCGTATGATCCACTGCAATAGATAATGCCGTTCCTAAACGACTCCCGGCCTTACTAATACTGGAAAAATCCATAGGTATATCAAGATGCTTCTCAATTAAAAACTCAGTACTAGCACCACCCGGTTGCCAAGCCTTTAATTGTAATCCGCTCTTCATACCGCCAGCATACTCGTCAAGGAGTTCTCGCGCAGTAATGCCAAAAGGAAGCTCCCAAACACCCGGATTCTTGACTTGACCAGAAAAGCCCATCATTTTAGTTCCTGTATCCACACTTTTTGAAATATCTTTATACCATTTAATCCCATTAGCAAAAATCGCAGGAATATTTGAAAGAGTTTCAACATTATTCACACAAGTTGGCTGACCCCATAACCCTATTGATGACGGAAAAGGTGGTTTTGATCTTGGATTAGCTCGACGCCCTTCCAACGAATTCATTAAAGCTGTCTCTTCCCCGCAAATATAACGACCCGCGCCAGTATGCACTATCAGGTCTAGACTAAAGTTAGTACCAAAAATATTTTTTCCTAGAAAGCCTGCTTCTTTCGCTTCTAAAATCGCACAGCGTAAATTTATCGCTGCCTCAATATATTCACCTCGCAGAAAAATATACGCTCGGGATACTCTTAAAGCATAAGCACTAATTAACATACCTTCTATTAATTGATGCGGCATCTGTTCCATTAATAAACGATCTTTATAGGTTCCAGGCTCCATTTCATCTGCATTACATAATAAATAACGAGTACTTCTTGATAAATCTTTTGGCATTAAACTCCACTTTACACCAGTTGGAAAACCAGCCCCACCTCGCCCCCGTAGACCAGACTCCTGCACTAGCATGACAACTTGATCTGATGTCATGCTTTTAAGAGTTTTCTCTGCACTGACATATCCATTGGTATTTTTATATTCCTTTAAAAATACTGGTTTCTGATCTTTTCGCATTCGCCAAGTGAGAGGGTGCATATCAGATGTACGCTTAATCTGTCTCATGGATACCGTTCCAATAATTTAATTATATCTTGTGGGGTTACATTACCGTAAGTGTGCTCATTAATCATTAATGCTGGACCCTTATCGCAATTACCAAGACAACAGGTTGGAAGTAATGTAAAACGCTTATCTTCTGTAGTTTGTCCTGGCTTAATATTCAAGTGTTCTTCTAACCTTTGTTGGATTATTTGGTAACCTAAGATATAACACACTACGCTATCGCAATACTTAATAATATGACGACCCACTGGCATGCGATAAATCTGACTATAAAAAGTAGCTACCTCTTCTACATCACTAGTTGGAATTTCTAAAATATCAGCAATACCCTTGATTAAACTATCAGATACCCATCCTCGATATTTTTGAATAATATGCAGCGCTTCAATTATAACAGCATGAGGCTCCTCATAAAAAATCCTCTCTTTAGCTATAGCAGCGCGTTCTAAAGAACTTAGTGTGGTATCATTAGACTCATTTCTGATTTTTATTAAAATCTTGTTCTCATGCATATTTATCGGTCCACGTCTGACATCACAAAATCAATACTACCAAGATAGACGATTAAATCTGATATTAAACTGCCGTTAATCACCGAAGGAATCTGCTGCAAATGTGGAAAACTAGGCGTTCGTACTCGCGTACGATAGCTCATTGTATTTCCATCACTAATAAGATAGTAACTATTAACTCCCTTGGTGGCCTCTATCATTTGAAAAGATTCATTCGCTGGCATCACTGGGCCCCATGAAACTTGCAAAAAATGAGTAATTAAAGTTTCAATATGTTGTAAAGTATACTCTTTAGGCGGCGGTGTAGTAAGTGGATGATTAGCTTTAAATAAACCCATTGGCATATTGTGCAAGCATTGCTCTAAAATACGCATACTTTGGCGCATTTCTTCCATTTTAAGCATAACTCGCGTATAAGCACAACTAATGCCATGGCCAATAGGTATTTCAAAATCAAAATTCTCATACCCAGAACAAGGCCTCCATTTACGTACATCAAAATCCAAACCAGTTGCACGTAACCCTGCCCCTGTTACCCCCCAAGATAATGCTTCTTCCATGTTGTAAGAAGCTACACCCTTAGTCCGCGCAATAAAAATAGAGTTTTTTAACGCAGCCTGTTCATATAATTTAAGACGCTTCGGTAACCAATGAAGAAACTCACAAAGTAGACGCTCCCATCCTTTTGGAAGATCATTAGCCACGCCACCTATCCGGAACCAGGCTGGATGCATTCGAAAACCAGTAATAGCCTCTATAATATTATAAATCTTTTGACGATCAGTAAAAGCTAAAAAAACCGGTGACATAGCACCAACATCCTGTATAAATGTAGAAATATATAATAAATGACTATTAATACGAAACAGCTCCGATAACATTATTCGAATCACCTCAGCACGCTCTGGAACTGTAATGCCAGCTAGTTTTTCTACAGCCAAAACATAAGGTAACTCATTAATGCAACCACCCAAATATTCAATACGATCAGTATATGGAATATAGCTATGCCATGACTGTCTCTCCCCCATCTTTTCTGCACCACGATGGTGATAACCGATATCTGGCACACAATCAATAATCTCTTCTCCATCAAGCTGAAGAATAATACGAAATACTCCATGCACGGACGGGTGATTAGGGCCAAGATTTAAAAACATAAAATCTTCATGAGCACTTGATCTTTTCATTCCCCACTCTTCTGGCCGAAAAAGTAGAGACTCCATAGCAATATCTTCTGCTTGTTTAGTAAATTCAAAAGGTTTAAATTCAGTAGCGCGTGCTGGGTAATCCTTTCTAAGTGGATGACCCTTCCAATTTCGTGGCATCATGATACGAGTGAGATGAGGGTGCCCAGTGACATTGATTCCAAACATCTCCCAAGTTTCACGCTCATACCAATTGGCATTTTGAAAAATATGACTAATAGTTGGAACCTGCAAATTCCGCTCTGATAGCGCTAATTTTAGCATCAGATCGCGATTTTCTTTAATAAAGATAAAATGATAAAAAATAGAAAAATCTGCTTTTGGTAAACCAATTCGATATATTCTCTGGCGTTCATCTACGCCATGTAAATCATATAACATCACATATGGTTTGAAAAAATCATAAAGAAAAGTCACAATTTCTAATATCTGTTCACGCTTCACCCAAGCTACAGCCATACCAGTACATGTGGCTTGCAAACTAAAAGCGTGAGGACCAAAATGATGATACAGCTTGGAAATAATTGGATCATCGCATTGATCTAAAATTTTCTCTGCTGTTTGCGCAACATCTTTCCTAGGTAAATCTATCATAAATTATTTCACTATTCTAACCACGTAACGAATATACAGTACTTATTTCAATGGTATTATTTCTGGTATTATTGCTATCTTAATTATCGAGCTATCTTTAATTACTTCTAAAAATTAAATTTCGTCTGGCGCGCATACATATGTAGCAGAAATGCGCTCTGCGTTTTTTCTATCTCTTTCAGATGGCATCTTAGCACGATATACATTTTGATCATGCATAACCGATGATAATGGTCGACGCTCTTTTCCAATGGATTTTTGTAATAATAATAATGCCTGCATATACGCCTCTGGCCTTGGCGGACAACCCGGGATATATACGTCTACTGGCAAGAATTTATCCACACCTTGCACTACTGAATATATATCATACATACCACCAGAATTAGCACATGATCCCATAGAAATTACCCACTTAGGTTCTAACATTTGATCATACAAACGCTGAATTACCGGAGCCATCTTAACAAAACAAGTACCAGCTATTACCATCAAATCTGCTTGTCGTGGCGACGAGCGAATAACCTCTGATCCAAAACGAGCCACATCATGTACTGCAGTAAATGCAGTAGTCATCTCTACATAACAACAAGACAACCCAAAGTTCAATGGCCAAAGTGAATTCTTTCGACCCCAATTTACCATCTTATGTAAGAGAAGCTCTAATTTTCCAAGATAAATATTTTGATGTATATGATTTTTTAAAGGGTCATCTACCTGTTCTTTTTTATGTAAAGGGTAAACATCATTATCACTATTTTGATTAGGGCGAGTTAAAGTATAATCCATATATTTTCTCTATTTTTATTAATAGATAACTAAACATATCAATGAGGATACTTAGTACCTAAAATATTATGTATATTAGTAGTTTTATAAACATGAGATTTACAATAGATAGGAGACCAGTCCAGAGCCCTAATACGAGCTAGGTAAAATAAACTTACAAGCAAAATAACAATAAAAAGCATAGCTTCAATGAACCCAATCCAACCAACTTCACGAATTGAGACTGCCCACGCATAGAGATATAAAGACTCAACATCGAAAATAACAAAAAACATAGCTATTAAATAAAATTTAATCGATAATCGCAACCTGGCGCTTCCAACAGAAGCAATACCTGACTCAAATGGTGTATTAGTATATCTTCCGTGAGTTTTACTACCCAGAAACCATGAAACTAATAACATTAATAAACAAAAACATATTGCGACAACCAAAAAAAGAATAAAACCCCATTGATGAGCAAGCATTTTTATAGTTGTAGGCATATTAATTTTACTCAAAGAAGTGAAATTTTATATAATATTAGTACCTTATCTATGTATATGACCTTAACTTAACGAATCTATAAATAATATATTATAGATCATTATATCACTGTATATTCCCGATAAGGGAACAACTAAGTGATATTAATATATCGATCCAAATACCAACATTTTTATTATATCATGAACCTATAAGAAAAAAGCTAATATTAAATAAAATAATCGTACTATTCATCATTCATTATGTGAAGTTATTTATAAATAATAAAAAATACATATTTTTATACATTTTTTATCATATCATTATGCGCTCTTAATTATGTAGATACCTAAAAGCTTTAGGTGAAACATTATTATTAAGCAAGGCAGAAACGTTCATAATAAAGAATCTTTTTAAAAAATATCACGGTATATTCTATATAGTTTTACAAAAAACATAAATACTAAATTAATAGCCTAATAAGAATTATTAGATAGATATAAAAAATATATGAAGATAATAAAATTCATTAATTCTGCTACTTATCACAAGATCACAGTTTATATGTATTGATATATATTTTAAATGAATAACAAGAAACTTCTAGTGCTACCAAACAATCTGTATTTTTATTAGGATCACCTTGCCAATAAAAGTAGTATATAAATTTTTTAATATTCTTTAAATTAATAAATATATAGTACTTTTTGTTTCAGACAGCATGTTAAAAATGTTAACAATTACTGTAAATAATACTTTCTACAAATAAAACGAATCAACTATAACAAAATCTTCTTTAATAATAAATTATTCAAATATCTTCACTATTCAAATATCTTATAGTGTAGAAGTTGTATTATCCTCTCAGCATTATCAGCAGGTGCTAAAAAACAGAGTGTAAATTGAGGATAACTATTAAAAACCATACGTATATTACATAAGTCTAGTACACTTAAAAAGTTTTTTTCAGAACTATCAAACTTAGAAAGCTTATTACCAATAATTGACACTAATGCTAAATTCTCTTCTACCTCTAATTTACAAAAATTAGTTAATTCGGTAAGCAATGCTGGATTTAAAAGATTACTAGTCATTACAAAAGACCAACTTGTATCTAATGTTACTGCTAATTTTACTTCAGATCGCATTATCAAATCAAGATGAATACCATGACGTATTAATAATTTGAACACCGCTTCAAGAAAACAAAATGTATCTGATAAATAAACATTGTGTAATGTTAGTAACGTCTGATGAGAACGTAGAGCAAGAGCCCGAAACAAAGGTAAAGTATGAATCTCATGACATACAATAGTACCACCAGCTCCTGGATGCTTACTAGAGCCAATAAATATTGACATATCACTACGTACTACAGGTAATAAAGTTTCTGGATGTAATATCTTTGCACCACAAGTTGCCATCATAAATGCTTCTTTGACGGTGATCTTATCAATACGCTTAGCAGATGGAACTAATCGTGGATCTGCAGTATAAATTCCGGACACATCGGTCCAGATGTCAATCCTTTTAACATTTAGCGCTTCTCCAAGCATTGCGGCAGTATAGTCGCTACCTCCGCGACCTAAAGTGGTAGTTCGTCCTTTTTCTTCTTGACCGATAAACCCTTGTGTCACAATTAATATTTCTAAAATTAAAGGCTTTAATTGATGTTGGACAAGCTCCTTAAGTATGCTAATTTTTGGCTCTGCAGAGCCAAAACACGCGTCAGTCCGCATTACTTTACGTACATCAAACCATTCTACTTCCACTTTACGCTCACGAAGAATTTCAACAAAAAGCAAACTAGACATTAACTCACCATAACTAACTAACTCGTCAGTTAGTTCAGAAGATTTTGAAAACTCTGCAATTCTAGAAAGAGCCTGAATATTATTAAGTATGTGAGTTATTTTATTACGAATGACCTGTTGATAAATCAACCGTTCAATAATAGCCTCTTGCATGTGGAAAATTTTAGATAGGATAGCAATCTGTTGTTTTTTGCACTGACCTTCAGCTAACAAAAATAGTTGATTCGTGATCCCTGCAGATGCTGATAATACCACTAAGCGTATAGCAGGTTTTTTTAAAACTATATCAGCACTGTGCTGCATAGATATATAATCAGCCATGCTACTACCGCCAA
Source organism: Candidatus Erwinia haradaeae (assembly GCF_900698985.1). Taxonomy (GTDB): domain Bacteria; phylum Pseudomonadota; class Gammaproteobacteria; order Enterobacterales; family Enterobacteriaceae; genus Erwinia_E; species Erwinia_E haradaeae_B. The sequence goes on along the minus strand of NZ_LR217730.1, from coordinate 88,019 downwards.
ATTTCGCTACAATAAGATTGTGAGACATAACGAGAGCCAAACTGGTGTTAAGGTGAATCACATTAGCTTAATACAGAGTATGCCAATAATATAGGCATATTTTTATTAAAACATAAATTACCTAAACCATTACACTGTCAAAATCATAAGAAATTACCCTACTCTTTAATAGATTTTTGAAATGCTAGTTTTGGTTCTTTTAAAATCCTTTAGTAATATGCTAACTGGATATATTAAACTTATAAACAATGTCTCAAATTAAGAATACTGAGCACTATTCTTTATATAAGGGTGCTATCTAATATAAAAATATTCTCTTGTAATTCTTTAAACCAAAATTATAAATTCTTACATAAATTACAGAAACTCATTACAGTATAACCATTAGATAACTATTCATAGTAAAAAATTCGATAAATCTTCTCATATAAAAAATATGCAAATATCATACTAATATACACACGAATGATATATTCAAATAATATTTATTGAGATTATTTTTCTTAATTATAAACAACTAAATAGCAAATATTAAATATTTGTTTATTATGTAAAAAAAGATTTTATTATGTAAAAAAGATGTAATATACTTCATAATGTACTTCATCAACAACCACTAAGAGTAGTATTATTATTTAGTATAATAAAAAGGTAAAAATAATTTAAAACTAGAGAGTCAGACTATAAAAAAATTTTTTAAAAATAAAAAATTGTATTTATCGAATATAAATTAAATCCCAATAAAAATATAAAAAAATAAACTGTGTATATAAATACAATGAAAATTGTAACCTTTGTCCTGAATTTTTCTAATATTCTCTTTTATATTTTTTCTCTATAATGAGCCACCTGGATTATTACACTTATCCTTTGTGTCCACCCATTGTCATCTTAGCTATAAAAGCATCTTCGTGTTCTCTAACGCTGTTAAATATATATTAATTGCTAATTGATAAATCACATTATACTTAATATCACATAATATGTAACGTACTGTGTATTATGACTCTATTTTGTATTCTTATGATAGCAAAGATATTTATAATATTCTTATAATACTATTAATTAACTAAAGTTGTTTTATAGGGTTTTTTTATACTCACGCAAGAAATAAAATACATTCTTTTATCTAATATAAAATTGAAGGATAAAAACTTTTTATTTGAATCTATGTCATCATACGAACTAATAATCTACGAATAGTCTTTGATATTTGATATTTTATAGAGCTATTTTATAAAAATAAATTAATCTAGTTTTACTCCTAAACGATTTGCAACTTCTTCATAAGCCTCTATTAAACCCACTTGAGCCTGTCGGTAGAGATCTTTATCCATTTTATTAAGAGTCTTTTTATCCCATAAGCGAGCACTATCAGGAGAAAATTCATCACCCAAAACTACTTTATCCTTCCATATCCCGAACTCTAATTTAAAATCTACTAAAATCACACCTATTTCAGAAAAAAGTGTATTTAAAATGTCATTGCTCTGAAAAATTATTTTTCGCATGCATAACAAATGATGCTGGCTTACCCACCCAAATGTTTTACAATAAGATGAATTAACCATAGGGTCATGCTTTCCATCATTTTTAAAAAATAAATCAAAAACTGGAGGGCAAAGAACAGTGCCCTCCTTAATCCCTAAGCGTTTTACTAAGGATCCTGCAGCACGATTACGTAATACAAATTCCAATGGCACCATTTTTAGATTTTTCACTAATGTTGCATTATGAGAATATAATTCCTTGATCTGAGTTGGTATACCGGCCTTCTGTAACTTGGACATTATAAAATAATTTAACTTATTATTAATTAACCCTTTGCGATAAAACTGATCAACACGCTTACCATCTAGGGCAGAAATATCATCGCGGAATTCTAACACTAATAAATCCGGCTCATCCGTACTATATAAGGTTTTTGTTTTACCACGATATAACTCCATCATCTTACGCATCGCATTTACTCAACTTTAAATAATATAATCATCATACATTTTCTACGTAAGGCTTTAATATTTCTAATTATGATCACATTATTTTAATAAAAACGTATTATCATATAACATTAATAATATGCTTAATTATATAAACTTAAATCATCCATTAAAATATCTATAGTAACTCACTAACCATTATTATAAATCTAATATTTCATTATATATTATAATAATACATTATTTATACCACAATTTCCTTTTAATTATTTCATGAGATCAGAAATATTATTATGAATAAAATTAAAATCCTATCTTGATTAATTTAATTAATATTAAACTAAATTAATCAAGCTCTCACAATAAATAGTTAACTCTTCTATTATAAACGCTGTTACACTTATTTTTAATAAGCTGCTTTTTATCTTAATCTTAAATCCTAATGATTGATGCCTCAATATTTTTAGAAAAAAAATATCATTATAGATCATAAATTATCAGTTATAAATTAAAGTTAATACAATATGATTTATATACATATAGATACTTCTAAGCCATCTCATTCTCTATTTAAAGTCTAAAGATTATCCAAATAAAAATATATACATACATTTTATATATCTTAAAAAAATAACATAAAATATGCTAAAAACTAACATATTGCATATAATGGTAGTGCACATACTCTTTTATAAGACCTTAACTTGCACCACCTAGTGTTAGATGATTTTTATGGCACAAAATAATGATATTATAATTAAAACTTTCATTCTAAATAGAGCATTTATCAGTTTATTATCTTCATGTTCGCTTATTTTTTATTATAATTAACTTAAAAATAGATAAGATTTTTTCATATTGCAATCGATTTACTAGATGACCTGCTGGGTCAAAAAATTGCAAACTACTATAAGATCCTAGCTCGCCAACCTGAAGTTTATAGTAACCATTTTTAAAATTCATATCCATGACACCTAATTTATTAATAGTTTTTCTGCTCAACGAAGTATATTTTACCTTTAAGCTTCCATGTGAATAATTGCTCTCTTTTAATTCCATATTCAACATTTTTAGAATACCCGGCAACCAAAACCAAACATGATCAAAAGAAGCGCATAAAATTATATTTGATAAACCACTATCATTAGTACTAGTGTATGCATGAATATTCTGTTCATAATTTTTAGATATCACTGGAGCTATTTCATTATGACACATCATCATATTTAAGTTTTGAGCTAAATAGCTACACATCCTTGCAGTGTAATTCTGAATTTGAAAAGAAGAAGTCACCTCCTTATCTTTTTGTCGTAGACCAATTAAGATTACTTTTATTGTTTGATAACTTCCCTTTTCCTTCATACTAATTTGATAGCGTCCGGAATAAAAATTCTCTTTGTCATCACTAGGATCATACCACCGAACCCAATTAGTAAATAAATTTTTACATCTATCTTGACGATAGAAAGTTGCAAATTTATTTTTCTGTAAAATATTAATTATTTGTGAAAAAATTAAATTAGATGAACCCTTAATAACTAATATTCCTACATTCCCAGATATTTGAGCATGTAGACTTTGTTCATTCATCAAAACTTGAGTAGGCGGCATAAGATCTACCCGGGTATCATTCTGACTCCTTATGCCCATAAAAGGAACATGAAAATACTGATTTTGTGTTGGCAAAGGCATTCCAGCGAGAGATTTTAACTCTTTAGAGTTATCTATTTTTAAAGTAGATGCATAGCTCATCGCTTGATGTCTATTGTATACCTTACTAGAGCATGCGGACAAAAACGATACTGATAATAGTCCTAAAACCATCACTATCATGGGACGATGTCTCAAGTTAGACATGTACATACTCCCTGAGTTAAAAAACAATCAGCATCTTTAAGCGCCTGTTGGACAATAGAACAATTAATTTCAGTTAATGACGTCATTGGTAAACGCAGCATGTCACTCTCTATTAATTCCAATTGTTTTGCCGCCCATTTAATAGGAATAGGATTAGGCTCAATGAATAATTTTTGATGAAGATTCATCAGCTTCTGATTTAAAAGGCGAGCCCGCTCTATTTTGCCTCTTTGGACTAAGTCACATAACTTTACCATCTGATAAGCAGCAATATTGGCTGTTACAGATACAACACCACATCCACCTAGTTCCATAAAATTTAATGCAGTAGAATCGTCACCACTAAGTAAGATAAAATCTTCTTGAACTAATTTTCGAATTTCAGTTATACGTAACAAATCCCCAGTTGCCTCTTTAATTCCAATAATATTTTTAATATTAGAAAGACGCTGAACGGTAATTGGTAATAAGTCTACACCGGTACGTAAAGGCACATTATATAGTATCTGTGGAAGATTAGTGTTTTCAGCGATCGTTCTGAAATGTCGATACAGTCCTTCTTGTGTTGGGCAATTATAGTAAGGAGTCACACTTAAGCATGCAGCTACACCAGAGTTTTCAAAAGATTGAGTAATAGAAACAGCTTCTGCAGTACTATTCGCGCCAGTACCAACTATGATAGGAATACGCCCTTTGGAAAACTTCAATATTAACTCAGTCACATGACTACGTTCTGCATAAGTTAAAGTAGCCGATTCTCCTGTTGTACCTAAAACAACTATCGCTGCAGTGCCGCTTTTCACATGATAATTAATAAGATTTTTAAAACTACTAACACATACCTCACCTTTCTTATTCATTGGTGTGATTAGCGCCACAATACTTCCTTTAAACATTATCCTTCCTTGTTAGAAAAAAAGTTTAAGACAGTTATTTTTTAATAATCGCCCCTAATACTGTAATATTCGTACATATCACTATTTATACATTTATAAATCCTAACTATTTATATATCTTAATTATTTATATAGTGATTATTTGTAAAGTAATATTGCTATATAGAAATATTACTTTACAATTTTTACTAAACATTAGTAATAGTGATATCATAGGTAAATTAATAACAATTAGATTTTAGACCAACAACATAAAGAAATACTTAACATGATAATGGATTTTCTAATTTTATCATATCCCTGAATGATTATTGCCTCAAAAAATATCTTTCACTTATTACTATGAAAAACTTAACATCTGTAAGCTTTTTATACGCTCACTATGGGAAATAGTAATAAATAGATTCAATTAAAATATAATTTATAGCTGGCTCTGTTTTTTTATTTTATGACTTAAAATTTTATAATATTATATTCAGGATAAGGAATAGTCATGCTATCCAATACAATGCAAATAAGTCAAGAATGCAAAATAATATATGTTTGTCTATAATACATCTGTTTTTTTATTTTAAAGTCACTAAACATTGAGACCTCACTAAAAAAACTTGTTTCTTTCTAAAAATTTATATAAAGCTGTTTATATAAAAAACATGATATCAATAAAAATTACTAGCAGAACACTAATAAATTTGATGCGACAATTAGCTTAAGATTTATTATCTAACTTCTTCAATGAATAAATTCAATCTTTTTATTATCTATATCAGTCAAGATTCCTTGATTGTTAAAACTTAACTTTAACGTTTGCTGCTGAAGAGGTTGACGCCTAATTTTTTGACGACAGATATAATACCAGGTATCGTTACTAAATGGATCACTAATCTGAGGTGTTCCCAGGATATGTCTAACTTGTTCCTGTGTCATACCAATATGAATTTTTACTAAATGATAGTGTGATATATAATTGCCTTGAATTAGATCCGGATGATAAACTAATTTATCCGCAATAGAACAACCATTGCTAACCATTAAAGCAATCCAGGTTATAGTTAAAATTTTATAGCTTATCATAATAATATTCCTTATCAGCTATAATAATTATTATAGGTACTAGTTAAAAACCGTTATTATATTGTATATATAATCAAAGCTCGACGCTCTGATATGAACTATTTACTCAGAATATCATTTTTATAAAATACATAATAAAAATAAGAAATATGTATAATTTTATTATGTATTATACTTATTCATGGATTAAAGGTAAAAAAAGTAATATTTACACTAATATATTCATATATTTCAAACTTCTCATTTCTTAGAATCTCTGCTTTAATATTATGAAAATAATATATAGTATTGATGCATAAAAAATTATGTATTATTTTAGTATCTATTTTTCTATTGTTTTAGATATATTAAATAAATTATTTTAAACTAATGATAAAACTAATCATGACATCTCAACATACTCTGGATACCCAGGGACTACGCTGTCCTGAGCCCCTGATGTTAATACGAAAAACTATGCGTTATATTAATCATGGTGAGACCTTACTCATTCTTTCTGATGATCCAGCCACCGTATATGACGTTCCTAATTTTTGTCGTTTTATGAATCACACTTTAATTTTACAATCAATTGATTCTCTACCATATCAATACCTTCTAAAAAAATCTGATATTTAAAATAGAGTTACTTTTATAATTATAATATGTTAATAATCATGCGCTTTATTATGTACTTAAATAAAAAATCAACTTTTAAATAATTTTATTCATTTTATTTCTATATTATTCATAAGGTTAATTCATTGACACGTATAATCACAGGAACTTCTATCATTAACTTTATGATCTTTGATTGATCAGAAAATTAGACATGTAAGAACTTAATCCTTATAAAATAACTCTTATGTTATTTTAGTATTAAAAATTGTTCAATTAAATTAATTTACCGTAAAAAGGTAACAAAAAGATAAATATTTACACCAAAAATAAAATTTACTGACCGAACTCAGTAAAATAAAAAATATATAAAAACTAGCAAGTTCTAATATTTATCTCACTTAAAAATAATTTTTATATACTAGATCTTTTACATATATAATATAAAAGTAAGTAGTGATAAATTTATTTAAAACAACCCTATTAAAAAAAACATCATATATCTTGTATCTTTTACCTGATATATGTTACTTTATGCAATTCTTAATAATTATTATAGATTATCTGAACACTATAAAATATATAATATTTAATATTTCTATACTAAATCTTAAAGAATTTTCTTAATAAAATATTATACTAAATTTTAAAATATATTTTTCTAAATCTTAAAGTGTTAGAATATATTATAAGAAATATATTATAATTTGATAGATATGTAACTCAATATTAAATATTTTATTAAATATATAATATACAAGAAAATAGATGACTAACTATCTAAGTCACAATATACCTTTAAATTTTATTTAATTAGTAATTTTTTATAAGTAAAATACTAAATAATACATACTACTTTTTTAATAAAAATAAAAATAATTAATTAAAAAAAATTCAAGTAAAACTCCCATGATGCAATTACATTAAAATATATTAAAAAATAATTTCATAATAATGATATAAATCTCTTTGATCTAAACTGAATATCTATATAAGATATTATTACTTTAAGATTTCTATGAAGTTATAGTTAAAATTTCAAATAAAAATAATTATCTCATCAAAATTCTGAGACCTAAACTACATACTCAAATGAGACAAAATATAATACACGCGCTATTTCGTAAAACTACAATTTTTATTTTATTAGGAAAAGTATAAAAACACTAAGTTACATATCATTTTGCAATTAACATAACCTTTCAACACACTCAGTGATATACACCCAATGTATTGTATCTACTATCACCCTACAATTATATGATGTTTTATAGTAAAATATCATAAAAGTAATTTAATTAATATTGCAGACTGCTATTAATGTACAGAATCTGTAAAAAATTATTCAGTAAATAAAACCACAATTAAAATGCGATAAAATCGATTTAATGAAAAATATTCAATATGTTTTACATATGATATACTCGCATGTATTAGGAGATATAAATGATAATCACACTAAAATACATACTATTGTAACTTTAATAAAAAAATAATATAAAGATTATTTTAGATTAAAACGATTAACTAATATTTATAATAATAAAAATACACAAGACCCCCTTACTAAATTAGTATATATCATGAAAATCAGTCAAATATTATATAGACACATTCAGTAAAAATTATTACAAATTTCTTCATATTTAAAAAATAACGTTTATTACTATAATCATAGTATTTTTGTTATTTTTAAATAACACTACTCTTTAAATAAAAGTACACATACAAACATGCAGATACAATGAAAATACATTCACCTCAATGACACGTGCTCTCTAATCGTATACAATTTTAGAAAAAATATATAATTAAAGAACATATTATACCGATTAAGATAATTAATATTATCGTTAATATCACATGTTTACTATTAAAAGAACTCCAGAGACATCAAAAACCCTACGAAAAACCTAAGATAAATCATACGTTGCACATAAAATCTCTAAAAACTAACTAATCTTTAAATACGTTCAGCCTAAATTAACCTATTCTTATAAAATTCAGCACGCGCACTACACATAACATTATACATAAAAATTTTACCATCTTTAATACCAGTAATGAATATCCTTTAAAATAAAATACAATTAAAATTACTATTAATCTTACATGAAACTTTTCTAAATCAAATAGCTCTAAAAAAATTCTGACTTACTTATTAACCTTAACTCTACTTCATCTTAGTTCTATATGAAACAATATTCACAATACTGAATGGTATTCAGTACATTATAAAGTTCATATAGTGATTTTTTTAAAAACAAAAGACGGTTTTTCTCTTCAGGGGGTTTATTATATATTTTTATTTAAAAATTTAACGCTCTAAATAATAAACAGATTAACTATATAATATATATTTTAAAAATAAATAAAATACTATCTAAGTATATTCTATATTTTATCGTAGTATATAAATGTTTTTATTATGATTTTTTAAAAAATTTTACTTATGACAACATGTAATAAAAATAATTTTAAAATTACGCACTGATAATATATGATATATTCTGTAATAATATATCATATACTCTGTAATCATATATTATATACTTTGACAGAGTACATTCATTAATTTTTATTAAACTAATGAACTTTAAGAAGATCAAACACTATAAAATATCTTTTGTTATGTATAATTATACCTACTAATTACAAGGCATAATATTAATAAATACAACTATCTACACAAAAAACATAATCGCCTGTAAATACATCAGGTAAGGGTAATTTTCTGTTTTATTGTTACATGAAAAAATCATATATATTACAATGTATAATCTTATTTAAGACATTTAATTTTTTAAAATTTTAAAGACAAGCGATACATTCAGTTATTTTGATTTAACATTTTTATCTAAATTGTAGATATGTTTTTAATTAATATAGTATCTTATAGAAATAGAAAGATATAAGATAATCATAAGATCCTTATTAGGAATCAGATTCATGCTTGCGCATAACAACAAAAAATTAATATTTTTACAAAAATATTAATTTTTTGATCTATATCACTGATATCAATAAAAATAAAAATAATTATCTAAATAATTACCTACTTATCTTTCTTAGTATAATGAATGTATATAATTTAAAATATATATGATATATAAATAAAAATTTAAAAATTATTTGCAGATGCCCCTTGAAGATATTGAAAAATATCAAGCTGCATCTACAACGGTTCACAATAAAATTACCGAATTTTAATGACTCTAAATTCTAGTGATTTTATAAAACATCATGCATCCCTTTCATAATCATCAAGGGTAGGCTAGAAAAAATTACGAACCATTTTATATTCTTGGATATAATCATATCTTACTGACAAATAGGATTACAAAATTTCTATGTTAGAAAAATATAATAGTGATAAATCGCCTCAAATCAATCGTATTTACACTAAAAATATCTCTTTTGAATCACCCCAAGCGCCACAAGTATTTCAAAAACCTTGGGACCCTCAGGTGACACTCAATCTAGGCACTAGTTCTACTCATTTAATAGATAAAATGTACGAGGTAATACTACGCGTCACTGTTATTACAAGCCTTGCTAAGAACACTATTTTTCTGTGTGAAGTAGAACAAGCCGGGGTCTTTTCTATTAAAGAAACAGAAAAAAACAAACTAGAGCACAGCTTGGGTTCATACTGTCCAAATCTTCTCTTTCCATATGCACGTGAATGCATTGCTAACTTAATATGGCATAGCACTTTTCCGCCATTACATCTTGAGCCGGTTAACTTTGACACACTATTTATGAAGTACCTTCAAAAATCAAAACACACAGAACATACTCCGGATACATAAATGAAAAACTCTGATGCGATTATGAGCATTATTGGAGCTGGTTCATACGGAACCGCGTTAGCCATTATGTTATCTCGTGGTGGCCGTCAAGTCATATTATGGGGGCATGATCATTATCATCAGGCACAACTACAGGCACGCCGATATCATCAGAACATTCTTCCAAAAGTACCTTTTCCTGACACTTTAATTATACAAACCAATCTTGCTAAAACAATATCAGCTAGTCGCAATTTACTATTAGTAGTTCCGAGTTATGTATTTGGCGACATGCTATACCGCATTAAACCGCATCTTCGCACTGATTCACGTTTGATCTGGGCAACAAAAGGTCTAGAAAATCATACTGGGCGATTACTCCAAGAGGTTGCATCCGAAATACTTGGTAGGCATATCCCTCTATCTGTTATATCAGGACCAACCTTTGCTAACGAAGTGGCAATAGGTACACCAACTGCAATTACCTTAGCGGCAACAAATAAAGAACTTGCAATAGAATTACAACAACTATTTCATCACAAAACAAAACTCCGAGTGTATAACAATCCTGATATGATTGGCGTTCAATTGGGTGGAGTAGCAAAAAATATAATTGCTATTGGGGTCGGTATATCTGATGGTATAGGTTTTGGCGCCAATACTCGAGCTGCACTCATCACTAGAGGGTTAGCTGAAATAAGTCGGTTAGGTACAGCTTTAAATGCTAATCCTGCTACATTTACAGGAATGTCCGGCTTAGGGGATTTAGTTCTAACTTGCACAGATAACAGGTCTCGCAATCGACGCTTTGGTGTTTTAATAGGCGAAGGTTATAATATTCACCATGCAAAAAAATTAATAGGGCAGGTTATTGAAGGTTGGTATAATACAAAAGAAATTAAAATGCTAGCTATGCGCTATAATGTTGACATGCCAATTACTGAGGAAATTTACCAAGTATTATATTGTGGAAAAAATGTTATAGATGCCGCAGAGAGCCTGCTCAATCGTTCCAGTAAAGAGGAAAATAATAGCAGCTAAATTATGCGACTTAATTTTACTGCGGAGGAGGCAATATTTTATTGGAGAGCGAATGATGCTATATATAGATCCTAAACAAATTTGGCATGATATCAAAAAAGAAGCTTATCAACTCACTCAATGTGAGCCTATGCTAGCCAGCTTTTATCACTCTGCTCTATTACAATATAACGATTTGGAAACTGCTTTAAGCTGTATTCTCGCCAATAAACTAGCTAATCATATTATATCAAAAACAGATTTATCTGAGATTATTCAGGATATTTACCGACAGTATCCAGCCATTATTATTTCCGCCGCTTATGATATCTATGCAGCACGTCATCGTGATCCAACCGTTGATAAATACTCTACAGTAATATTATATTTAAAGGGCTTCCATGCTCTACAAGTATATCGCCTTTACCATTTTTTATGGAATACAGGTCGTCACGCTCTTGCCCTATATATGCAACATGAAAGTTCTGTTTTATTTGCAGTTGATATTCACCCTGCCGCACGACTAGGTCAGGGTATCTTACTAGATCATGCAACTGGAATTGTAATAGGTGAAACTACAGTTATTGCAGATAATGTATCAATTCTGCAAGCAGTGACACTTGGCAGCACTGGAAAAGATAATGGGGATAGACACCCAAAAATTCAGGAAGGGGTTATTATTGGAGCAGGAGCTAAAATTCTTGGAAACATTGAAATAGGATGCTGGGCAAAAGTTGGAGCTGGATCCGTAGTTCTACATCCTGTCCCTGCTTATACCACTGTTGTTGGCGTTCCGGCTAATATTGTCAAAAACAAACACAAAAATGATATATCATCGATTCATATCAATCAATACCCTATAACAATATTTCCAGGTTTTGAATATGGCGATGGAATCTAATAAACCTTCATTGACAACATGTCATTATAACTTAACATAATTAAATACTAATATTTATTATACAGATTGTTTTACATTTTAAAAATAAAAATACATAATAAATATTATATTCTGTATCAGTTTTGTCTATTCATAATGTCTTATATTGTTATAGCTGTATCTATTTAAAAATATAACAAAAATCTAGACTATTAAGATTTTTGAAATTCATCACTAAAAAATCTTAATAACTAAAATGATTTTATTTTTAACTCAAGTCAAAATTATAGCTCTTACTATTGCAAAAATAACTCAATAAATCTATTATCATCGTCTTGAGTTAGAAAAACTTTTATTTTTGCGCATACAATCTAATGTAGACGCACAACTTAAGCTACAAATTATAATCATTTATGGTACTTATCATAAGTTTTAGTTTAATGATACGCTCATCTCCTAAATCGCATTTAATAAATATTACATAATGATAAAAATACTATAACTATACCTCAATGATATTTATAAAAATCTATTTATTTAAGATAGAATAATCCTGGACGCTATTATCGTGTAATAACTATTCTTTAGCTCTAAAATAAAAAAACAATCTTAATATAGAATTTTAGCGCCTTATATCTTATATGTTACGTTTTACGATAAACATCAAGTTTATTTATATAGATAAAAAATTTTATTTTGCATGCTGAATAAAAAAATTCAAAAAAATATAAAAAATAAACTCATTTTATAAGCTCTATATAATCATTTCTATCATTTTTATAATGTAGAATATTAGACTATAAAAATCTGATTCTCTTAAATAACTAACTTAGCATATACTAAAATTATGCATAATTGTCATAATAGTACCTTAATCATGACGAAAAATCAGTAAAAAATTACAAAAACCAGTGTTATTTATAAAGAAATCTTGATAAATATAATTTTTTGAGTATTTATTTTATGATCAGTAAAATATCAAAAAAGATACATAAAATACTTAAAATAATTAATAGAGCTATCTGTGCACTTATCTATATATTAAAATATAAAAATTATTAAAGAAATTATTTAATTATAACACATAGTATGCAGATTAGATCATAAAAATTACTAAAAAAATTAATTATAATATATATGATGTATATGAAATATTACATGATAATATTCTGTTTTGTAGTTTTGATCTTCCCAATAATATAAAGCTTAAAGCTGATAGCGCTATCGATCTTTAATACCTTAATACCTAAGTTAGAGGATCAATATAGCTTCTTAGCAACATCTAACCAATCATATTTAAACGGACGTTTCATATTTTGAATAGCATCAACAATATTATGATGTACTATCTCTTCATTTTGAATGCCTATGCAACATCCGTAAGAGCCCTCTAATAATAGTTTAGTAGCATAAGCACCCATACGTGAGGCTAAAATCCGATCATAGGCCACTGGAGCTCCACCCCGCTGAATATGCCCCAATACAGTGACACGTGTATCTCTTTTAGTTTCTTTTTCAATATATCGTGCTAATGCATTAATATCACAAATATGCTCAGTAATAGCTACAATGGCATGCTTCTTACCTTTAGAAAATCCATCCCTGATCTCATCAATTAACTTTTCACGAGTTTCAGGGGTTTCCGGTAAAACAATAAACTCACAACCCCCAGCAATTGCAGCCGCTAAAGTCAAATCTCCACAATATCGCCCCATCACCTCTACAATAGAAACACGTTGATGTGAAGAAGAGGTATCACGTAAGCGATCTATGGCTTCTACCACTGTTTCAAGTGCAGTAAAATACCCAATAGTATAATCTGTACCAGCTACATCGTTATCAATGGTCCCCGGCAAACTGATACAAGGAAACCCCATTTCTGTTACAGATTTAGCACCCATGTAAGAACCATCACCACCAATTACAACTAAAGCATCAATTCCACGTGTTATCATATTTTTGATAGCTATACTACGTACTTCTTTTGAACAAAATTCAGGAAAACGAGCAGAACCTAAAAATGTACCACCGCGATTAATTATATCTGATACACTGTAACGACTAAGGGCTATCATTCTATTTTCATACAACCCTAAATAACCATCATAAATTCCAAAAATCTCCAAACCTTCACTGATACCTGTACGAACAACACCACGGATTGCTGCATTCATGCCTGGTGCATCACCACCACTGGTGAGTATACCGATTTTATTCATCATAAAAACCTCTCAAGATAATGATATAGGTTATATATGATGCACTACAAGGACAATCACATATATCATTTTCTAACTAAAAGCGTTATGGCACACACAGATTAAAAGAGAATAATGAAGAATGGATAAACCTAAAAACTAAAATATTTAAAAAACATAATGGACTAAAAACAAGAGTTTTCTTTTTCAATCATACTTGATACGTAAAATTAAAATCATTGAGTAATCTTTACTGATAGTATGTACAGCCATTCTGCATAACTCTGTTTACTTAGATTTAGATACTCACCATACTTCTAATAACTTCTGTAATAATTTGATATAAATTCTCATACATTCAATATTAGACGGTACCCTCAAAGTCTTTTTATGATCCAAACGTACCTTGATGTTCTTGAGATACTGCAGAACATGGATCCTGATGAATAATCACATCAGAACCTGGAAATCGCATAATCAACGCCTTCTCAATATGATGAGATATGCTATGTGCCTCACATAAAGGTAAGTGATCCTCCATTTCTAAATGTAGTTGAATAAAGCGTGTTGGGCCAGCCTGACGTGTGCGAATACCATGTACTCCACATATACCAGGCCATGTGGTAACAATTTTTAAAATTGCTTGATACTCTGTCACAGGTAAGGCACGATCCAGTAATACCTGAACAGCATCATATGCCATACGCCATGCAGAATATAAAATCCATATACCAATATTAAGAGCACATAATGCATCAGCCCAATAACAACCGAACCAACTTAAAACTAAAGCTAATAAAATTGCACTATTTATTATTATATCTGATTGATAATGTAACATATCTGCACGTATAGCCTGACTTTGAGTGTTTTGCACTACCCAACGCTGAAAGGTAACTAAAATTAGTGTTGAAAATAAAGCTATAAAAGTCACTATAACTAATACTAGAGGCTCCTTGAGTTCCTGAGGGGCGGAAATATTTTTAAAGCCAGTAAAAAAAAGAAAGAGAGCGGAGCCACAGATAAACACACTTTGTACTAATACTGCTAAAGACTCAGCTTTTCCATGACCAAATGCATGTTTAGAATCAGCTGGTTGCATTGCATAACGTATAACTAATAGATTTGTCAATGAAGCAGCAATGTCCACTAACGAATCTATTAGTGCTGCTAGAACACTAACTGAGCCCGTATACCACCAAGCAAAACATTTCATGATTAATAAAAGAAACGCAAGCACTATTGCTGCCATAGCCGCCATAAAAACTTGCTGTGTATATTGCATATTCATCGCGGCTATCCACCAGGTATAATCAGTTAGTTATACTAACAGTCTAAGACCTCATCTATAGTATATGAGAGAGATAGACCAAAAGAATACTATATAATCCTATAGACCATCGATGAGATCGATCTTATTGCTACATGCTTTTGACAGATAATTAAAAATCTTTAAAAAACTCATAATATATTAAATATACAAATTACAATATTCAAAAATTACAATATCAATATATATATTTATATATATTGATATTGTATATATATTGAATCATTATCAAATCTCCCAGAAATACGATCACTACGCTCCATAAAACATAAAAAGTTTTTGATTATCTCTTAACTCATTATTTAGAATAACAATTAGAGATATAGCTTCTACATTATGCAAATCTTGATAATCTGAATCGATCGAATATACAAAATACCAATATTATCTCTAGTTTTTTTATGTTTTTAATATGAGTTACTTTTAACTAATTTTACTAATTTTACTAATGCAAGCATAAACTTTATTTATATTCGATATGTAGTTATCACTGTGTAAAACATCATTAAAATTGTAAAAATATTACTCAGAGGAATTATTAACTACATTGCTCTATATTTTTATATTTCACCAAATAAAGTATTATTTATAAAAATTAAACTACAGTTATTAACTAACCTGACAATTAAAATTAATCTTACTTCTAGTAATTGCAATCATTCAAAAAATGAATTTCTAAATAATTTTTAATATTGATAATATTTGAACAAGTCACATAAGAATGCTATGTATTTTTATGAATGCTATATTTAAAAAGATTTTGTTACTTATCAGCACTTGGAAAGTAATGAATGATACATATTAATATCTTAATAATACGTATTAATAAAACACATATTAATAATATTAATATGTGTTCAAAAATTAAAGCTCATTAATTTTATTAATATATATTTTATTAAGCTATATCATGCTTAAAAAGCATAATTCTTAAGTCTATACGACAAAACCTAACTTACGATATAAAACAATTCCTATGGAATATATAAATACTTGCAATCAATAAACAATTAACCATATGATCATTCCAATAAAATACATAAACATTTTATAGTAACTTTAGTTTTTTAGTCTAAAACTTACCATTCTATAAATAAAAAAATTTAAATATTCTCAATTACATCCTCAAAAAAAATAAAACATTAGGTACTATTTATTATAGTTATGCTAATATTCATAAAATATTGGATAATTTTATAAAATATTCCATAAAATATATAAAGAATCTTTATATTTTTATACCAAAATTGCTAATCTTTTAAACCTTACTCTCAACCAAATAACAATAGCTCTTATGTAATCTTTTAGCTCATAAATATACATATCAGAATTGTATATTTTATGTAAAATTATTTATAAACAAACACTTGTAAAAATTACAGTAAATTAATCATGTTAACATAATTAAAAATATTTTAAAAAAACCTATTAAAGGTATCGTAGCATTACACTCACAACGCACCAAGCATAGAAAAAATCTAGATCACATCGCATATGATTTATAACATAATTATATTCATATTGATCAGATGAATAATTATAAAAAATCTCATACGTTAATTTTTATTAGCATACGTGGTCAAAATCATGATGATATTCAGAGAGTCATGTAGCGATTCAAAAATGATTATGATATAATGTAAAAAGAAAAGTTGATATTTTATTAGTAAAGTATACAATTTACAGATCCGTCTTTTCTAGAATAAATTTAATTTTTAATACTACTTAGTAGTATTATTCTTGTTACATAATTAGTTAAACTAGTTTAATTAATTATGTAATTGTATTCTGTATTTTTTAAGGAATCTGCATTTTCATCTCTGAGAAAACACCAAAACTAATAAATAATTTTATATTAAGTTATTAATTATTTATTAGTTAAATATAAAAATTATAGAATATGTCACTTTACGCTTCAACCATTAATCCAATTATTATATAAATTTAAATTAAGATTTTTAGTATTTTTGTAGGATGCATGTTATGTTTTATATAAAAATCATATTTTATAGTTTGCAAGCTAAACAGTTTATGCATACAGATCTAGCATTTTATATATAGCATCATAAATCCAGTTGCATAAATAGAAAAAAACAATGTAATATAATTTTATTATTTTAAAAAATTCTCTAAAATAGCCGAAGTGGCGAAACTGGTAGACGCAGTTGACTCAAAATCAACCGCCAAAAGGCATGCCGGTTCAATTCCGGCCTTCGGCACCATCATATAAAATTCTGATGATATTTTAATGATATTTAGTAATATTTAATGATGTTAATATAAGAAGTTTATATGATACCTCTCCGTAATATCATGTTTATTAACTCAAATTATTTATATTAAAGTTAAAACACGTAATTATATTACATATACTAAAATACAGTAATACTATCTATAATATTTGAGACATAGCGCATATGGAAAAAAGGTATAATCCACAACACATCGAAACAATACTCTATCAAAATTGGGAGAAAAAGGGTTATTTTAAACCAAATGGTGATGCATCTCAAGAAAATTTTTGTATTATGATGCCACCACCTAATATCACTGGTAGCTTACATCTTGGCCATGCTTTTCAACAAACTATCATAGATATCATGATCCGATATAATCGCATGAAAGGAAAAAATACCCTATGGCAAACAGGAACTGATCATGCAGGTATTGCTACTCAGTTGTTGATTACAAGAAAAATTAATGAAGAAGAAAATAAAACCAATCAAGACTATGACGCTGATGCCTTAATTAAAAAAACTTGGCAATGGAAAAATAAATTTAATAGTATAATTTCTCATCAAATACGTCGCTTGGGCAGCTCTGTTGACTGGACACGTGAACGCTTTACCATGGATCATGGTTTTTCAGATGCAGTAAAAAAAATATTCATTCTTCTATATAAAGAAAAACTGATCTATCGCAAAAAGAGCTTAGTTAACTGGGACCCTAAACTATGCACTGCTATCTCTGATTTAGAAGTAGAAAACCTCGAGCAAAAAGGATTCATGTGGTATATTCGTTACTATCTCGCAAATGGTGTAAAAACTTCTGAGGGTAAAACATATATAATAATTGCGACTACACGCCCAGAAACTATATTAGGCGATACGGGAGTAGCTGTCAACCCTTCAGATACACGCTATCAAGATCTTATTGGTAAATTTTTAGTATTGCCATTAACTAATCGCTTAATTCCCATAATTGGTGATAAATATGTAGAAATATCAAAAGGCACTGGCTGTATGAAAATTACCCCCGCTCATGATTTTAATGACTATGATGTAGGCTGTCGTCATCAATTGCCAATGATTAATATTTTTACATACACCGCAAATATTCGCAATTATGCCCAAATTTATGATGCTTGCGGTCAAGAATCGAATAACTGTGATTCAATAATACCTTTAGCTTTTCGTGGATTAGATCGCTTTGAAGCACGTGCAATGATTATTGAAGAGATTCAAAAAATAGGTTTATTGGAAGATATCCAGACACATCATCTCATGGTTCCACATGGTGAACGTAGTGGTGCTGTCATAGAAGCTATGCTAAATACGCAATGGTATATCCGTATGACGCCATTAGCTGAAGTAGCTATAAAAGCAGTAAAGTCAGGAGATATTCAATTTGTACCAAAACAATACGCCAATATGTATTTTTCTTGGATGAAAAACATCGAAGATTGGTGTATTTCACGCCAACTATGGTGGGGTCATCGCATTCCAGCTTGGTACGATCCATCTGGAAATATCTATGTTGCGCATAGTGAACAAGAAGCTCGCATAGAGAACAACCTAAACGTTCATCTACCTCTTATTCAAGAGACAGATGTATTAGATACATGGTTTTCTTCCGCTCTTTGGACTTTTGTAAGTCTAGGATGGCCAAAAAACACTAAAGAATTAAAAACTTTTCACCCTACTCATGTTTTAGTTAGCGGTTTTGATATTATATTTTTCTGGATTGCCCGTATGATTATGCTGACTATGCACTTTGTAAAAGATGATAGTGGTAAAATTCAAGTACCCTTTAAAACTGTTTATTTAACTGGTTTAATTCGAGATGATGAAGGTCAAAAAATGTCAAAATCCAAAGGAAATATCATCGATCCATTAGATATGATCGATGGAATTTCACTGGAAAAATTAATTGAGAAGCGTACTAAAAATATGATAAAACCTCAATTATCAGAAATAATCCGTCAACGTACTAAAAAGCAATTTCCATGTGGCATAGAAGCGCATGGCACGGATGCACTGAGATTCACTTTAGCATCTTTAGCATCCACTGGACGTGATGTTCACTGGGACATGAAACGTCTTAAAGGTTACCGTCATTTCTGTAATAAGCTCTGGAATGGTAGTCGGTTTGTCCTTATGAATACTGAAAAATATGATTGTGGTTTTTTTGGCGGTGAATTAGAACTCTCTGTACCTGATCGCTGGATCATTGCAAAATTTAACTATACAGCACAAGCTTGGCACGAAGCCTTAAATCGCTACCGTTTTGATCTTGCCGCTCATATTTTATACGAGTTTACATGGAATCAGTTCTGTGATTGGTACCTAGAATTAACTAAACCAATCCTGCATAACGGCACTCAATCTCAATTAAAGGGTACACGTAATACACTAGTAAACGTATTAGCAGATTTACTTTGCCTGGCTCATCCGCTGATTCCATTTATTACTGAAACAATTTGGCAAAGAGTAAAAGTAATAAAGCATATCACAGATGAAACTATCATGTTCCAACCTGTACCAATCTTTTCTACAACTCGTATTCATGATGAATCTATAAAAGATATCGAATGGATTAAACAAGTCATTATTGCAATACGCAATATGCGCAATAAAAACAACATCCCTCCAACGCACCCCTTAGATCTTCTTTTACGTACAAACAGTAATAACGTAACTCATAGAATAAATAAAAACTATTATCTAATAAAAACTCTTGCCAATCTAAAAACAATACAAATTGTATCTGAAGATGCTAATCATTCATTAGCCTATAATCAGTCAATAGAAGATGCAGACTTACTATTACCATTAGAAGATTTAGTAGATAAGAATATCGAGCTAAATCATATACAATCTGATATTGTCAACTTAGAAACAATAATCAAACAAATTCATGGTAAATTAGATAATAAAAACTTTATTAAACTAGCACCAGAAGCAATCGTGATCAAAGAAAAAAGACGCCTAAGAGACTGTGAATTAAAAATAGCGAAATTAATAGAGAAAAAGAAATTAATATGCGCTATGTAAAATCAAAAATATTATGCACACTATGCCAATCTATCCAAGTTTACTTGTAGATCAATAAATTGATCATTATTAGAATTTGGTAACTTCTAAAAATAAGAGAATTAAACATGTAAAAATATCCACATAAACTCTATATTTCTTAGAGTATATACCTTACAAACATTCTATAAATTGCCTTTAGTTATATATTTTTGTAAAAATAGATACTTTACAAAAAAAACTATATTAAAAATATATGTACTATTATAGTATATTTAATATATTTAAAGTAAAAATAAAATACAATACCTAATAAGTCTCACGTTTTAGCTCGTCATATGAGAAAAAAAATTGACATTAAAATTCTAGATAGAAGAATTGGTACTTCTTTTCCAATGCCAAGTTATGCTACTCTTGGCTCTGCCGGTATAGATTTACGGGCCTGTATAGAGAGCACACTAATTTTGTATCCCGGAGAGACACATTTAATAGGAACAGGTATAGCTTTGCATATTGCTGACCCTCAGATTACAGCGATCATACTCCCACGCTCTGGCCTCGGTCACACCAATGGTATCGTACTTGGAAATAGTGTAGGTTTAATCGACTCTGATTATTACGGTCAAATTATGATCTCACTCTGGAATCGCAAGAAGCATCCATTTATGATCACAGCTGGTGAACGTGTTGCACAAATAATCTTTTTGCCTATTATACAAGTGGAGTTCAACCTAGTTAATAGCTTCACTGATACTCAACGAGGTTCAGGTGGTTTTGGGCACACCGGGCGTCAATAATTTTTGCACGAATGAAGATAATTTTATAATATAATTGCAGTTATTCTCATGAGTTTTATTATGAGATTTTTATTTATAAAAATATATTTTAGAGATAAAAATAATCTAAATAAAATATCTACAGAAGTTTTCATCTAAATATCAATAATATTACTTTTATGAAAGTATCATTTATCATGATATAAATATAAAAAATCTTGACTTTAAATATCTATCACATAATATGAACAATAATTGTTCAATTAACAATTATTAATTAATATATTTAAGTGTATAATATTTTATTTAGATACTATTTAAATAAGAATTTTTATTCTCCGCTTGGACATATCAAAATAATCACATAATATATTAAATATTATCTATCTCTTTATAATAGCATTAAAATCAGTATAATAATTAACCTATAGTTATTCATATAATAACCATAAGTTATAATAGATTATATATTTTTTATATATCTGATACTATTTATTTATATAAAAATATACTATAGAGTATCCAAAAGCATTAAATTAATAATTATTGATTTCTATATAGAATATCCTATCGTAAGATCTTTAATAGATACTCATTGTATTTTTTGCTAAAAATTAAGAAAAATCGATATCTTATTAATATAGATCTTAATGTTTAAAAACATAATAAAATATCACAGTAACTACAATACATAAATAAGACTTAGATAAAATATTTTTTAGAATATGATATATTTTTATTAAAAAATAATTATTGTTCCTGAACTCTCACGCCAATCTTAACAATTCCGTGATCTGATTTTTCTGCGACCGTCCATAATATATTTTTCCATTCAATTTGATCTCCAACTACAGGCACCGCTCCTATAATATCTGCAACCATCTCGCCCAATGTTTGTTGATTATTTGTCTCGTCATCAAGTTCAATCCCGTAAATATAAGCAACATTTTGTAAAGAAACGCTTGCTTGTAAAATAAAATCACCAAAAAATCTCTGATCCGATACAGGCGGAGATTGACTAAATAACTTCCCTAAAGCAGATAGGTCTCGTTCACGACCAATGACACATAAAACATCATTTTCTTTTAGTCGAGTACTCCCAGATGGATGCAACAATTGATTTTTACGAAATAATGCAGCAATTCGTGTTTGAGAAGGCATGCGTAAATCACGTAACGCAGCCCCAATACACCACTTATCTTCGTTCAATTGATAAATAAATTGCTCCCATGGGTTCTCAGGATGAATATCCAGACCAATACGAGAAATTGGTGATGCTAACGGCGGTATAACTACACGAGCTTTACGTGCCGCCCAACTTAGTGAAGTGCCCTGAATCGTAAGTGATACTAAAACTACAAAAAATGCAATATTAAAAAAAAGAGACGCCTGAGGCAATCTCGCCATCATAGGGAAAACAGCAAGTATAATAGGTAAAGCTCCACGGAGACCAACCCAACTTATAAACATACGCTCTCGAATATTGAATCCACGAAATGGTAATAAACCAATCAAAATTGAAAATGGACGAGCAATAAGAATAAGACAGATAGATAGTAATGTAGCCGGAAGTGCTATAGACCAGAGATCCACGGGATTAACTAATAATCCTAATACTAAAAACATACCAATTTGACTTAGCCAAGCTAGGCCATCGAAAATTTGCAAAATACCATGACGATTGCGAATTGGACGATTACCAAGAATAAAACCACACAAATACACCGCAAGGATACCACTTCCCTCTAGCATCGACGTTACGGAAAACACTAGAATTCCTCCACTGACTGCCAATAATGGATACAAACCGCTAGCTAATGAAACACGATTAATAATTTGTAATAATGCCAACCCCCCGCCTAAACCTAGAAGAATGCCCAACCCAAATTGCTGTATTATCTGAAAAATAAATATCCAGTTAATTCCCATTTGTTCATTCTGGATCATTTTAATTAAAGTAACAGTTAAAAAAACAGCCATTGGATCATTACTTCCAGATTCAATTTCTAAGGTAGCACTAACACGTTCATTTAGTCCTTTTCCACCTAAAAGTGAAAAAACTGCTGCAGCATCAGTAGAACCAATAATTGAGCCGATAAGAAAGCCATTAGGTAAACTAAGACCAAATAACCATGCAGCAGCTAAACCAGTTAAACTAGCTGTAATTAACACTCCAACTGTAGCTAATGATAATGCTGGACCTAACGCTACCCTAAAAGAACTTGCCTGAGTACGCATGCCACCATCAAGAAGAATGACAGCTAAAGCAAGATTACTGATCAAGTAAGCAGCGGGATAATTATCAAAAGCGATTCCACCAATACCATCAACTCCAGCTAACATACCAATAGCAAGAAAAATAACTAGAATAGGAATGCCTAACCGTGATGAAAAAGAGCTAAGCAAAATACTTGTAGCAACCAATATTGAACCGATAATAAAAAGACCGTAAATCGCACTAGATTCCAATAGACATTTCCTTTATTGAAGATCAAATATTTATATAATTATGTATACATTTTAATTATTCAGATATAAAAAAACTACAGGGTAAACCGTTAAAAAATAATCGACCGAAAAATATTTAGTTTAGAAATAAAACCTGGTTACATGAATAATGCAGTTATATGTAGTATATTGCGACATCATAATCTCATCTGTTGTCCAGAATGGACTAAAACCAATCTCAAAAAATATAAAAATTATTTTTTAGAATTATTGATATTAATGCATCTTATGCTCTAATATCCTATATATTGCAGGATAATTATGATCTTTTATTATACATTCTGAGATTTGAAGATATATCGCAACTATAAATCTGACCTTATCAGCATAGCTAAAAATACATCAGATATAAAATTAACACTATATAAATCACCGTATTTTGCATACATACAATAAATAAAATAAAAACATTAACATTAGACTTCTAGAAATATTAAAAATACTAGCAATAATTAACGCTAACCCACTAAAATTCAAATTATTTATTTTATATGTTAAAAGAATACATAAATAATTGGATTTTTTGTATCAAGATAAAAGGTATTATTTTATAATCTAGGATAACAAGACACAATAGATAACGTTCGTTATCTGCACTTAAGACACCACTATAATTAACTTCATACCTATTATTCATTGTGTATTACATACAAATTAATATACACAACACTGAACGTACTAGTATAAACGTTTCATAAATTATCTATATAGCGCAACACTATTAAAAAGATATAAATATGCATAGCGCCTATATATAAAAAATATATAACAAAATCACCATGCACATATCAGCAGAACTTGTCTGTAAATGTATTACATACATGATAATTCATTCCAGTTATTATCTGTATCTCCTTCGATACGGTACTGTATGTATACAACATAAATAAAAATCTTATATGTAAAAAACAAAGAGCTAGACTTTAAAAGAGCAAACTTAGAGATTGCTCTCAAGTTTATTCCGTTAATAAGGAAGAAGCAAAGAAAGACCTATTCTTATTAGACTATTTTCAGAGCGACTACTATATATACGACATAACCTGGTTAGGTACCATGATAGATTTATCAAAATAACATAACTCTCTGGACTGATGATAATCATGCTACTACAAAGCACTATATAACTAATATACTGTTACATTATTAATATATACATATCTTAAATATTTAGGATAAATTATGCATACACGAGATACAAAATGTCTAACTCTTTGCAGAGCTGCTAGTTTTTTTCTGGTTTCTATTGCACTGCTTGCCCTGTTTCCTTTACACTTACTGCCGTGTTTTTTAGCAGGGTTTATTATGTATGAAATTATCTTAGGGCTCACTATTCTTGTGGGGTATCTAGTAAAAGCTCCAATAGCACGCTGGGTAAGCATTATGTTTCTTAGTGCTCTACTCATCCTATTAATCGTTTCTGGAGCTACTAAACTCATCGGATTTCTTTTACACGATTTTCAAGATTTCTCTAGTTTTCAAACTAGTGCCAGCAATCTCCTCAGAGATGCACAAAACACTCTCTCTCCAGTGATCACACGTTATTTACCATTAAATATAGATGAGTTAAAAAATCAGGTAATAAACTGGTTACATGAAAATTTAGTTATGCAGACTATTAGTCGTAACGCAGTGCATACCATTGCTACTATGCTCATTGGAGCAGTCTTAGGCGTAATGATTTCTCTGCAAAATAATAATAAAAAAAGATGTAACACACCTTTACAAGATGCCATCCTGGACCGTCTAACAATACTTTCAGAAGCTTTTCACAGTGTAATTTTTGCCCAAATTCATGTATCACTATTTAACACATTATTAACGAGTTGTTTTCTATTCGGCATACTACCTCTTTTCGAGCTGCATTTTCCGTTTTCTAAAACTATAGTGGTACTAACTTTTTTCACGGGATTGTTGCCAATTATTGGGAATTTAATTTCTAATACAGTTATTTTTTTGATTGGGCTTTCTATATCACTGGAAGCTAGTCTTATTTCTCTAACTTATCTTATCATTGTTCATAAGTTAGAATATTTTATTAATGCACATATTTTTAGTGGTCGAATCCATGCCAAAACCTGGGAAATTCTATTAGCTATGTTAGTATTTGAAGCTATTTTTGGTATTACTGGGGTGATTGCAGCTCCAATCTATTATGCCTACCTTAAAGCTGAATTACGTAAATATGAGCTAATTTAAATACAATATATCGAATAACTAATCTAACATTACGTTTTATCAGCAGACTACTATTGTAGTAGTAGCTTCATTATAATACAAATGGTTGAATTATTGCATACCACGTACACTGAACTCTATAAGGATGTTATTTCTTCATTGGCAACAACAGTTATAGTTCAATTGAGTGAATAATATATCTTAATCTTATCATATATTATCAATATAAGAGCAAAGATAGTTTTATAAATATTATTTTATACTTACATATTATGATAACAGTCGATCGAAATAATAACACTCACCATCCTATTGACTTATACTATATATTATTCTTCTCACTAGAAAAACCTAGACATTGTATTAACTAAAAGATCTACTTGATATGCGAGCATATTTTATAATGTTCTATATTATTCTGAAAGAAATTATATCTTTCTATATGCCAATACAAAGCTTAATAAAAATATGCTTTTTATATGTATAAAGTTAGGTTATTATAAAATCATTTTATGAAAAGAATATAAATGATATATTATCAAATAAAATTCTATTTTTAAAAATATAGCGCATCTTAGTAAACAAGACATAATGTACAATAAAAATAAATAATAAAACTAATCAACTAAAAATTAACAACATCTATATGTAATTCAATAAAACTATATAGAAAATTTCTATTATGCTTATTGTTTCTTGAAAGTTACACTTTATTTAAAATATCTTAATATTTATTATTTTTATTCCAATAAAGTTATCAATATTCTATTAGACATAATTAAAAGAAGCATTAATTCAAAGGTAGTTTGAATGAGTCATAAAAGATCGCTCTCTTTTTTTTATTTTTCAAAATAAATTTTATCATTAATAACTATAGAATACTAAAGATATTTGTGAATATACATTATATTAGGTGTTGATGTCATACCTAAATAAAAATACCCTAAAAATACTAATAAGATCTTGGTTAGTTCATATCATTAGACACATATTTATATCCATAACAGAGAAGACAAATTGAGATGTAATACTACCTATCTATAACTCACCTGTTACATATAAATTATAAATCTCTTAATATAACATTTAACTTACGTTAATTCTTTATTTAATCCAAACATTCTCACTAGTAGAGCAAAAATCACATTGACATAGATACGCGAATAGTTCTATATACACATATATTAATATCTCTTAACTATATATCTTTATGATATAAAATAAGCATTAGTAGCTATAAATTAAAATCAATAGTTAAAAGATAGTATTTTTTAAAAAAATAAATTTTTAATATCATTCTACATAATGATGAAATTTTTCGCTTATACACAATGTGTTCACTATTAGGTATCGAGTTTCCATAAAAATAAATATGATTAATTTTTTACCACAGAATGTGTATAGACAGACAAATATAATAATAAGTCTTGTGTTATCTAAAAAATAGGAACTCATACATAATTTTTCACAATATAAAAATACCTTATATTTTACTTTTAAAACCTATTATTTGGTCTTGACTATTATCTCATATTGTATGTATTAATTTTTGCTATATATAGTTAGTATCAAGTGATCTGATAAATGTTTAATAAAAGGTATTCGTGAGTATCTCAAAATACTGTAAATTACGATATAATATACTCTATAATTTTATTAATTTATTTTATAATCATTATTTTATAATGCCACAAACTGACATCACAGCTAATAATACATACTTCATCAGCATCAAGTACTATACCTAACTTACAAAAAATTATATACTTGATTATAGGCAAGCTATACACTGATATTATATTTATGCAACCTACTTTTCTATTTTATGACTACGAAACTTTTGGGATAAGCCCATCATTAGACAGACCGGCACAATTTGCTGCCATACGTACTGATATGGATTTCAATATTATAGAAGAACCTGAAACTATTTATTGCTGCCTAGCCAATGATTATTTACCACAACCAGAAGCGGTACTTATAACAGGCATTACACCACAAATTGCCCAGTTACGCGGCATAAATGAAGCAAGATTTACTCAACGTATTCATAAAAAATTTTGCGTACCTAATACTTGCATTGTAGGTTACAATAATATTTGTTTTGATGATGAAATCAGCAGAAATTTGTTTTACCGAAATTTTTACGATCCTTATGATTGGAGCTGGAAGCATTCTAATAGTCGATGGGATCTATTAGATGTAGCCAGAGCATGTTATGCCTTACGCCCGCATGGTATTCATTGGCCAAAAAATCATCAAGGCCTTCCTACCTTTCGCTTGGAGAAAATTACCCAGGAAAATCAAATAATTCATCACAGTGCACATGACGCATTATCTGATGTATATGCAACAATTTCTCTTGCAAAACTAATTAAGAAAAAGCAACCGAAATTATATAATTTTTTATATACTCATCGACAAAAGCATACTCTCCGTACATTAATCAATTTTTCGCGAATTCGAAGTTTTGTATTTGTTTCTAGTAGATTTGGAACAGAAAAGAGCAATATTACTTGTGTTACTCCACTAGCATGGCACCCAAATAATAAAAATACTCTCATAGCATGCGATCTTGGTAAAGATATTTCCCCGCTTACGACTCTTAATGCTGATACATCATTTCAATTTTCTAGTAATGATTACAATCTGACCAATAATAGCTTTAACCTTCCATTACAACTCATTCATATAAATAAATGCCCTATTATTGCACCTGCTACTGTCTTACGAGAATCAGATGCTCTGCGTATCGGGATAAACCTAGAGTACTATGCTAATAATCTAACTCAATTACTTCAATATAAAAAAATACAAGAAAAAGTTACACAACTATACAGAACAAAAACAAAACATATCCAATTAGGGGATATAGATACACAAATTTATAATGGTTTCTTTAGCTATGCTGATCGCTCTAAAATAAGCACCATATGCCACACTTCTGTAGAGAACCTATCAACCTTAAATCTCACATTTTATGATAAACGTATTGAACAATTATTTTTTCGATTTCGTGCGAGAAATTTTCCAGATACATTAACTCCTGTAGAAAAAATGACATGGCTAAAGCATCGACGTACAATACTAAATCCAATATATATACAAGAATATAAAAATAAAATTGAATTACTTTATATAAAATATCACACTGATCCAGCTAAACAAGCGCAGCTTCAAGCATTATTAAACTATACAAAAGACATCGAGTTTTCCTTAAGCATGGAATCTCTTTAACTAATTGTTTATTTCATAAGACAGATTAACATATGCACAATACATTCATTAATATTTTCATGATTCATTATAAATGAATAAATAACTCGACATTTAAAAAAAACTAATATTAACATTGAACTACGCAGCATAAAATTTTATAACAACTAAAAAAATAATGACAGCATCAATATGAATTGATATTGTACTTTTTATTATCTTTTAATAATCAATGATCGATATACTATAGTTTTTATTCTGATCTTATAATGTCTAAAGATCTTCTGTTAACCATAATAACCTCAATAATAAGTATCTTATGATAACAGCATTAAAAGTAAAAATTATTCAGTGATCTACTATCACTCTAAGAAAACTAATAGAAAAATATTATATGTATTTATAGCATCACATAACCGAATAATTTAGATAGAGAAGGTAAAATAAATCACAAAACCACTCTTTATTAGCACAAAAGTTTTATGGTAAATATCGCTTAATATGTAGTATGTCTTACATACATCTACAAAGATATTTTTCAAGCATTACTATAATTTTTCCTCATATTTAAGAGTAAATTATTTCAATAATAAACATTTATAATACACTTAATAGTATACAAAATCTTAGGTAAAACAAGAAGATAAAAAAAATTTTATAAATAACCCGATCCATCTTACTCTATCAATTATTTTTTGTCTTCTTGTTAAAGAGATGCTATAGATCATATGTCTAACGCATCTACTCTATCATAATAAGATAAAACTCCATTACTCTAAAGAATAAAAAAATAGAAAGATTGCTTAGTTTTAGCAATGATATGAGATTCAAGAATATCTTTAATCATAATAAAAATTATTTACCTTTTATTTATTTGTGTATCAAATATTATTATTTTGTAAAATTATCCTTTATATACTCTTAATATTGGCTATAATACAAATTATTTATACTACATCAATATCATTAACATCTTTTTACTGAGTTCTCTTACAATGTATCATCGTCTTACATGATGTTCATTAATGTAATTAACTATTTTTAATATAATAAAATATGAAAGGCAATATTTTATTATATTAAATGTACTGAATTAAAGAGAAATGTGTAAATTATAAACACTTGTCTTATTGCAATGTCTTTTTAGTTATAGAAGATTATAGACAAAAATAACGATATCTACATATCCACTAATAGTAAAAATATACGTTCTATCACTTACAAATAAGTCTATATAATATTCACTGATTTTCAGTTTTTATTGTAAAAGCCCAAATAATATCAGCTCATTATTCTCTATACATAAAATAAATTATTTCATCGTAATCATTGCGATACCATCTAAATGTGTGATCGTAATAAAAAATTTCATTTAATCAGATTTAAGATACAACAAGCACCAATAGGTAGTTTAATTTTTAAAAAAGCTTCTGTGTATCTCTACAAATACATAACTAAAATTTAAAAATTTCAATCATAATATTAAGAATCACATATCAATCATTATCACTATAGGTAGCAAAACAAAAAAAATTTTACAAGAGGCTATAAAAAATTTAAGATATAGTATCCTGACAGCTAATATTCTAACAATATTCTACAGATTTATTAAAATAGTAAATCTTACTAATATAGTATATTATTACAAAAATAATATTATCTTAAATATATATTATATTATTTAGCAGTAAAATGATGACTCAATTAAATATTAAATCACATTTTTCGAGGATTATTTTATTATTGAATACTTGTAATAACTATATTAATGAGTTAGTTTTTATATCACCAAGTTGCGAGCTTACACAAATGGTTTGCTACTTATCACAATCAAAACTATAATATAAATATATTATAGTTTTGATTGTGATAAGTAAGGTTTTAAATAAAAACCTTAACTAAAACTCAATATAATAGACATATATTAATTTTTATATCACACTTTAGTGATGGTATTAAAGCATTATAAGTAACAATTAATTAATATTATATTCTAAATTTGAGGTATCTTTTTGGGTAAAAATCTAAGTTTAAGTGCTCTCACTGCACTTGTTCTCAGTTCAATGTTAGGGGCTGGTATTTTTAGCTTACCACAAAATATGGCAGAAATTGCTAGCCCTGCTGCGTTACTTATAGCATGGGGTATTACTGGGTGCGGTGTAATGCTACTAGCATTAACCTTACTTTTACTAAATAGACTAAAACCTCATTTAGACGGCGGTATCTTTATATATGCTCAAGCAGGGTTCGGGAAATTTATCGGGTTCTGCTCTGCCTGGGGATACTGGTTATGTGCAGTAATTGCAAACGCCTCTTATTTAGTCATGGTCTGTTCTGCTATAAGTTTTTTTATTGACTCCCCAAATCATATTATCTTTGGAAACGGTAATACATGGCAAGCCATATTAACAGCCTCCTTTTTATTATGGCTAATTCATCTATTGGTTTTACAAGGCATTAGAACAGCGGCTAGTATTAATCTTGTTGCAACATTAGCTAAACTCATACCTCTTGGGTTATTTATTATTCTAGCCATCAATGCTTTTGAATATCATCGTTTTTGTTTTGACTTTACTGGTTTATCGCTACAAAAATCACTGTCTCAGCAAGTAAAAGATACCATGCTAATTACTTTATGGGTCTTTATTGGAATCGAGGGGGCAGTAGTTATGTCATCTCATGCGCGCAACAAAAATGACATTGGACGCGCTACAATGTTTGCTGTACTTATAGCATTGGTAATTTATTTGCTAATCAGTCTACTATCTTTAGGTATTATCCCAAGAGAAGAATTAGCAAAAATGCAAAATCCTGCTATGGCTGGAATCATGAATCATTTATTAGGGCACTGGGGTAGTATTATTATTATCGCTGGTCTGATCCTCTCAGTATGTGGCGCATACCTTAGCTGGACTATCATGTCTTCAGAAGTTCCTGTGATTGCTGCGCAGAATGATTTGTGTCCAGTTCGCGCACTAACGATTCAAAACTCTCCTAAAACATCGAAAATTTCTTTATTTTTAACAAATATATGCGTACAATTTGCTTTAATCTTAATTTGCGTAACGCATTGTAATTATAACATATTGCTAACTATCGCATCAGAAATGATATTAATACCATATTTATTAGTTAGTGCTTATCTTTTTAAAGTTTCATGTGAGTTGCAGAAACCCTCTATAACTCTTATATCAATTGGCTCAGGAGCCTACGGAGCCTGGTTGATATATGCATCAGGAATTTTCAACTTACTGTTGTCAATGATACTCTATATACCTGGAATTCTGATTTTTATTATTACAAAAAAACTAAAAAAAAATAGTAATTTTTAATTCTCATGAATAATAATGAACGATCTATACAATCCAATTCATCCTCATTCAGTAAATATGTAGATTATATCAATCACGCACCTGCAACTCATAGAAAAATCTTAATTATATACTCCACAAAATACTCCACAAACAATCTTTTAGTATAAATATGTTATATATCGCATCATGTACTGACTATTTTATATGAAATTTATTACTACAATGAGTGACATACAAACCTAGCTTAATTTATATAGTACCAGTTAATCCTTAGGGATTGATCAACAAAATAACAAAATACTATCATTAGTATAACTATACTAATCTTTTATAATTGTTTCTTTATTCTTAATTTTAATTATTTGGTTTCTCGTAAGAAAAAATACCCCATCACCACCATTATCTAACTTAATCCAGGTAAAAGGTATCTCTGGGTTACTAGTAATAAGAGCATGCATGCTATTACCAACTTCACAAACAAGAACTCCATTTATATTTAAATACTGCGCTACATTATGTAAAATACGAAACAATAATGTTAATCCATTAATACCACCAAACAAACCAAGCACAGGTTCATGATGATATTCCTTAGGTAAGTCTTTTATAGTATCAACGTCCACATATGGTGGATTAGTCACAATTAAATCATATTTTTTTATAGGTAACTCATCAAATAAATCAGAATAAATAGATGTTACACGTTTCTTTAAATCATACATATCAATATTTTTATCAGCTACAGCTAATGCATCTCTAGAAATATCTACCGCATCAATTTTTGCATCCGGAAATACCAAAGCACAAGCAATAGCTATGCAGCCACTACCAGTACACATATCCAGAACACATTGAGGCTCCTTCTGAATAATTCCGAAAAATTTCTGAGTAATTAGTTCAGCAATGGGAGAGCGTGGAATCAGTACGCGTTCATCAACATAAAACTCATAACCACCAAACCAAGCTTTATTTGTTAAATAAGAAACAGGAGTATAATCATTAATACGACACTCTACACGATCAATAATACTTTGTCTTTCGCTATACGTCAGTCTAGCGGAAAATACGGTATCTGAACTTTCTAAGGGTAAACGAAGCGTAGGAAAAATTAGCTGGATCGCTTCATCCCAAGGATTATCAGTACCATGACCATAATGTAAATCAGCAGAAGAAAAACAACTAACGGACCATCGCAACATATCACCAATCGTTCGCAGATCATTAGCTGCTTCATCAAGCATGTATTTTTCCATATACTCCTCCATCAAATATGATACACTAATTTATATCATTAACCTGATCATATATAGAATATTAATAATAATTAATGTCAGTGATGATGTTAAAATATAAGTAAAATTAATTTTACCAAGATAAACTAATGTCATACACATCGTATAATAAAAAATTAAAAAATTAACCCTTAGAGTACTATGAATGATAAATTACAATCTACATGAACATACCTAATATACACAACAATTTGTTGATCTCATCAATCATAGCTATTTCCAACCAATTCAAAAGGTATGTTCACCAAAATTTATTTTAACAAATATAAAACCATAGTGCATAATATTACTATTGCTCAACCTTAATTAAAGTTATCATTGTATGCATTATTATAGATCTAATAATTTTATTTTATTCTTTGATAAATGATAAATACAGATCAATTCTTAAATATCCTAATAATAATTATTATTATGAAAAGATTCAGCAGAGCTCAACTACCTTAAGATATTAAAAATATATAAAATTAAATAGATATTTTTTTATATATGTTTTATTATAATATATAAAATTTAACAAAATGTTTCATGCAAACTAAAGGGTATACAAAATATAATTAAATAAATTTAATACCTAATATATAGATACAAGAAAAAAAGAATTAATTTAAAAATACACGACTAAATATAGTACTCACTTATCAAATATCTGCATAATAAGAAGTTCAGCATAATTAATTAGTAGCTTGAATAATAATATAAAATATTTTTATATCATCTTTAAGAATACTGTACATTTAGTTTTTATTTTTCATAATAAATTTATTTACATTGAAGGGTTTCTCAGAAAGAAGGATAAATATAGAGAATTCATCCTAATGAATATTTTTTGAATATTAATGTCAAAGGTGCAAATATAATCTCTTTCTATATCTACTATTAACCTTTCTAGTAAAATACAAAATAATGGTTAGCGTAGATAAATTACTTTAGAAAAAATATTATTTATCTATTTGATTTGAATTGAGAGTAAAGAATATCTCATGACTGACTATTTATTACTTTTTATTAGTACAATTTTAGTTAATAACTTTGTGTTAGTAAAATTTCTTGGTTTGTGTCCTTTTATGGGAGTTTCTAAACAAATAGAAACTGCAATTAGCATGGGTCTTGCTACAACATTTGTCATAACCCTGGCTTCAATTATATCCTGGGCGGTAAACCTTCTGGTCTTACTACCACTAGATTTAATTTATTTACGGACCATGACATATATTCTTATCATTGCAGTTGTTGTTCAGTTTACCGAAATGGTAATGCGTAAAACAAGCCCATACCTATATCAACTTTTAGGTATTTTTCTCCCATTAATTACCACAAACTGCACTGTTCTTGGTGTGCCTCTTCTAAGCATACATCTTCATCATAATTTTATGCAAGCTGCTCTATATGGATTTAGCGCCTCTATTGGATTTTCACTAGTGATGATTTTATTTTCTGGTGTACGAGAACGCTTAGCTCTAGCAGACACACCGCTGCCATTTCAAGGATCATCTATTACTTTAATTACCGCGGGATTAATGGCTATGGCATTTATGGGTTTTACTGGACTAATCAAAACGTGATCACTTCCCTCTGTATATCAATCGCTATTTTAAGTACAATTAGTTTTATTTGCGGTTCCTTATTAGGATACACATCTTACCGTTGTGCCATAACAAAAGATATCATTATTAGCCAAATTGATGAAATTTTACCACAAAGCCAATGCGGACAATGCGGTTACCCTGGATGCTTACCTTATGCAAATGCTATCGCAAAACAAAATGAAATAATAAATAAATGTATTCCTGGTGGGGAATACGTTATGTTAAAAATAGCTAAAATAATTGATATTGATCTGCAACTCTTAGATAATCCAACCATGATCAAACCCGAACGTACAATTGCATGGATTAATGAAGATAGCTGCATCGGTTGTACTAAATGCATTCACGTTTGTCCGGTTGATGCCATAATTGGAGCAAAAAAAACTATGCACACAGTGTTAAATGAGATCTGTACAGGCTGCAATTTATGTCTTGCCGCATGTCCAACACACTGCATTGATATGCATATAGCATGTGAGGCCCCTAACGCATCTCAGTGGAATCAACATAACACTGTCGTTGAACAAACCATTTTGGTACACAATCATGTTACGAATATTTAAGAAGAAAATTACAAAAAACAAAATCTGGGATTTTCACGGTGGAATTCATCCATTAGATATGAAAAGTCAATCCAGTAATACTCCAATACAAAAAATACCTTTACCACCACAATTCATTTTGCCTCTGCGACAACATATCGGACCTGCAGGTGAAGTTAATGTAAAAGTAGGTGATACGGTCTTACGTGGTCAGGCGCTCACACATGGTAATGGCGACATGCTACCAGTGCACGCACCTACTTCTGGTATAATAACAAAAATTACACTACATGAAACAGCTTATACCTCTTTATTAGAAACATGTATATTTATTACTCCAGATGGAAAGGATACATACTTCCATAAAAAAAACTTTAATGATTACCAGAATATGGAACGCTCTCAAATATTAAAAATTATTCATAATTCTGGAATAGCTGGATTAGGCGGCGCTGGCTTTCCAACTGCAATCAAACTAAAATCTGGATTAAAAAGAATAAATACATTAATTATTAATGCTGTTGAATGTGAACCATACATCACATCCGACGATCGATTAATGCAAGACTATCCTGTAGAAATTCTAGAAGGTGTTCGTATTTTAGCTTGGATTCTCCAAGCACATCAAATTCTCATAGGCATTGAAGATAACAAACCCCAAGCCATTTTCGCATTAAAAAAAGCGCTACAACATGACATTCATCTACCTCTCTCTATTCGTGTTATCCCTACCAAATATCCTTCTGGTAATGCTAGACACTTGATAAAAATATTAACAGGTAAAGAGATTCCATATGATAAACATTCTTCTGAAATGGGTATCTTTATTCAGAATGTTAGCACTGCCTTTGCAGTAAAACGCGCTATTATTAATGGAGAGCCGCTTATTGAGCGCGTCGTTACATTAACTGGTTCATCTCTAAGCCGTCCTGGAAATCTATGGGCAAGATTAGGTACTCCAATTAATTATCTGCTAAAGCATGCTGGTTTTAATCCTAAAGATCAGCAGATTATACTAATGGGTGGCGCCTTAATGGGGCTTCCTTTACCAATAGACGTTATCCCAGTAGTTAAAATTACTAATTGTATTTTAGCTCCAGATTCTGAAGAAATCAGAATAAATAAAACAGAACAAAACTGCATTCGTTGTGGTATATGTTCTGATGTTTGCCCAGTTTCTTTATTACCACAACAACTATATTGGTTCATTCGAGGCGGTGATCATGAAAAAGCTCGCAAACACAATCTTATTGACTGTATTGAATGTGGCGCATGTTCATACGTTTGTCCAAGCAATATTCCACTCGTGCAATACTATCGAAAAGAAAAAGAAATTATTCGGACCCTAGATGCGGAGAATAAACGCTCTATTATTGCTAAAACTCGTTTTAAAGAACGACAAAAAAGATTGCTACAAAAGAAGCATAAACAAAATCAAAAATAATCCAATTTAACTATAAAATCATCAACATAAAATTTTATTTTTATTACTATTAGCAATAGTGACTCAGGTTACGCAAGACGCAAATATCTATAAATAATAGTAATTATCCAAGAAATAATAAATATTATTACTGTTCCCTGCAGTATCCATAGTGGACTAATATAAGGTTAATTTTTATTAGACTTTCTAAAACTTAAGAATAGGGTAATGGAAAAGTTATTTCACCTAATGTATTATACAAAATATATTCAACACCGATATATACAATTATGCGCTCAAATTCATAATCATGCTATAAAAATAATGAAACTTCTTTATTTATATCACTTATCTATCGTATTAATTCAAACATGTATATTTCATACATCAAAATTAGAAAATATATTTTATATCTAAAATACTGGAGTAATCGGTTATATGACTACTTGCATGACCACTTACTATGGGTTAAACAACAATCGCAACACCAACCGAATTATGCTTTTAGTCTTGATTGCAACTATACCAGGTTTAATTGCACAATATTACTCATGTGGTTGGGGAAATCTAATACAAATTTTTATTTCTATCAACGTAGCTCTTATCGCTGAAGCTATAATTTTATATCTGCGTCACTACCCCATATTAAAAACTCTACAAGATAACTCAGCGCTACTAACTGCCGTATTGCTAGGTGTTAGCATACCAGCGCTATCTCCTTGGTGGGTAATAACAATTGGTACATTATTTGCGATAATAATCGCTAAACAATTATATGGAGGACTCGGAAATAACCCATTTAATCCAGCTATGGCTGCCTATATAATGCTACTAATTTCTTTTCCAGTACAAATGACTACATGGTACTCTCTTCATGGAGTGAAAAATATTCAACCTAGTTTCGCGAGTACTCTAGAGATAATTATCCATCCAAAAACGCAGACCAACTTAAACCAAACAAAAAAAAAACTACTAGATATCGATTCTATCACGCAAGCTACCCCGCTAGATCACTTTAAAACCAGCCTACATGAAGGGTTTAGAACCAACCAAATTCTTTCGCAACCGATATATAATAATATGCTAATATATAGCCCAAGTTGGCAATGCATTAATGCTAGTTTTTTACTTGGAGGAATATTCTTATTAATTACACGTGTAATTCGTTGGCACATACCTCTAGCATTTTTAACCTCTCTAGCAATCTGTTCAAGTATAGGTTGGTTTTTCTCTTCTGATCACTTACTACCACCTTTAGCTCACTTATTTTCTGGCTCTACCATGCTAGGTGCATTTTTTATTTCTACAGATCCTGTTACTTCGGCAACTACTAATCAAGGGCGCTTAGTTTATGCTGCGCTTATTGGATTTTTAACATGGCTCATCCGAAGTTATGGTGGTTATCCGGATGGTTTAGCATTCGCAGTATTATTAGCCAATATGTGTGTACCTATAATTGACTATTATACAAAACCACGTGTTTACGGACATTATACGAAGAGGATACTATAATGTTAAACATTATGCGAAAAAATGGGATAATCCTTGCTATATTTGCTGCCATCACTACAGGCTTCACAGCAATCATTCATGAGATAACAAAACCTAAAATTCAAGCCCAAAGAACTTTAATACGGCAAAATCTATTAGATCAAGTTCTCCCATTAAAACTATATAATAATAATCTTCAATCATCATGTTATATCGTCTGCAATCCAGAACTAGGTGATAACAGAGATCATCGATTGTATATAGCAAAAAAAGACGAAAAACCTGTAGCAGTAGCGCTAGAGACTACTGCATCTGGTGGTTATTCTGGTAATATTAAAATAATCGTAGGAGCTAATTTTAATGGTCTAATTTACGGAGCTCGAGTGCTCGAACATCACGAGACACCGGGACTAGGTGATAAAATTGAATTACGCTTTTCTAATTGGATCAATAGTTTTTATTATAAAACAGTAAATAAACATCATCAGGCTAACTTTGCAGTAAAAAAAGATGGAGGAGATTTTGATCAATTTACCGGTGCAACAATTACTCCAAGAGCAGTAGTAAATGCAGTAAAACATAGTACCTTATACATTCAAACTTTACCAAAGACAATGTCTCATCTTAAAAAATGTAATAAAAATATTGAAGAATAAAATCAATAAAAATTTTTCATCAATAATCATTAAAAATGTTCATCTAATGTATAGAAAAATAAATCATACACTATAAAAAGCTAGAATGTTCAATTTTAGTCAAAAAAACTCACTATTATTAATACATACTAACTGCATAATCAATTGCTAATAAAAATTAAACCATAACGTACTAAATAAATCAAAATCTTTATATAATAGCGCTGATAATTAAATAAATAAAAAAATTTTCTATACTATGCAAAGACATATATTATATATCTCTCATATTAAAAATATTAAAAATTTTTTATATAAACTGCATGGTATTAATGTTATTTTTATAAAAAATATTGTCCATATAAAAAATAATCAAAAGTTACTATGATAAGTATCATAGCATGGAGATTTTTTAGAAAATCACAAATAAAAACTTATACAATAGTCAGCAAAATTCTTAAATCTTATTTAATAACACATACATAAAATAGAACGACTATACTATAAATATAATTAATAGTATTCATATTTTTATGATAAAGATTTGAACAATCCTAATCGTAATCGTATACTTTTTTTTGCGAATACTCTAGATGCAAAACTATATACATAGACATATCTATAACTATTTCTAATACATGGATATCTAATTAAAACATTTTAACATCATTCTAATTACTGCTTTATAGCAATAATTTTTTCCTGTACCTCTGACAATCAAATAGATAAATAAAAAAATCTAAAACATAAAATTACCACAGGCCAAAATATCAAAAAGCATCACTAGTTATAGTCATCTAAAAATGTATTCTCAAGCTTATAGAATGAAATTTTCTCCTATAATAATTTACCATTATCTATTTAAAAAATTATGATAATAAATTAAAAGCTATAATCCCGATTACCCCTCCTATACTTCCTAAAATAGTCTCCATTAGTGTCCATGTCCTTAATGTTTGAGATTCTGTAGCAGAAGTAAAACGACTAAATAACCAAAAACCCGCATCATTCACATGGCTTAAAATGATAGAACCACCAGAAATACACATGGATAATGCTGCTAACTGTGCCCCAGAATAATGCAAAGGATCAATAATAGGTGTTACTAAACTGACCACTGTTAAACAAGCAATAGTAGCTGATCCTTGAATGATCCGTACCACACCAGCCAACACAAAACATGCCACCGCAATTGGTAAATCTGATCCTATTAAGACACGACCCAAAGTTGCCCCAATACCGGAATCTACTAAAACTTGCTTAAATACGCCACCAGCACCAATAACTAGAAGAATAATACCTGCAGGATGAAGTGATGACGCACAGATCTGCATAATTTTATCTTTATCGATACCATAGGGACGCGCTATACCATAAATAACTAGTAAACATGCAATAAGAATAGAAATAAATGGATGACCAATTAACTCTAAAAAATTATACATACTTGTATCTGGAGAAGTAAAGCACTCTCCAATTACTTTAAGACATACCAAGATTAGCGGACATAAAATCAATAACAAACTTACAGGAAGAGATGGCAGATGATTAATCTTCAACTGAGTCACAGTATCTTCATGAATCTTCTGGAATTGAACGTATTGACTAATAAAGCCACCAAATATAGGACCTGCAATTAACATTCCTGGAATAGCTGCACAAATTCCTAATAATATCATCCACCCAAAATCTGCATGCATTTGCAAAGCTAACAGCATAGGCGCCGGACCAGGTAATAAAAAAGCAGACGCAGCCGCCATCCCAGAAAATAAAGATAAAAGTAACTTTACTAAATTTTCTCCAGTACGAAATCCAACTGCAAAAGCAATACCAATCAATAGAACTACTGCCACCTCAAAAAATAAAGGTAAGGCACAAATCAATCCTGCAACACCCAGCGCATAAGAAGCACTACGCTCACTAAAGATTTTTAATATAAAAAAAGCAATCTGATTTACTATACCAACTTCCTGAAGTATTTTACCAAACATCGCTCCAAGCGCCACAACAATAGCAAGAAATCCGAGTGTCCCGCCCATTCCCTTTTGCATAGTAGAAGTAATCTGTTCTAGCGGCATGCCAGAGGCGATACCCACAAAGATAGAAATTAAAATTAGCGCTATAAAAGCATGCATGCGTTCTTTCATAACTAAAAACAACAAAAGAAATACCGAACCAACTGCTGTTAATGTCATTGTTATTGTATTCATGAAGATTCCTCTATGTGAGATCGAATAACATCTTCAATGATTTTGATAGTGGCATTTATAACACACTGCAATGATTGATTAACATTCACTAACCACACATCTTTTTCATCATTACCTGGATCTTCTAAA
This sequence comes from Candidatus Erwinia haradaeae, assembly GCF_900698985.1. Classification (GTDB taxonomy): domain Bacteria; phylum Pseudomonadota; class Gammaproteobacteria; order Enterobacterales; family Enterobacteriaceae; genus Erwinia_E; species Erwinia_E haradaeae_B. The sequence goes on along the minus strand of NZ_LR217730.1, from coordinate 45,884 downwards.
GTCGCAAATTGTGTTATCAACATTTGAGACTGAAAAAAATGTCCTTTACGCGCCTGAAGACGTTCTTGTATAGTCTTAAAATCCCCTTTAAGATAAATAAATGATAGATTAGAATGATCCATGCGCAATATATTTCGATAACTCTTTTTAAGCGCAGAACATACAATGAGTGACAATTTATTAGTACTCTGCATAGCAAATATCGCATCATTAATAGCTTTTAGCCACGGATAACGATCACTATCACTTAATGCATGCCCAGATGACATTTTTTTAATATTATCACGTGGATGTAAAAAATCTCCGTCTAAAACAGCAGCATGTAAATGATATGCCGCTGCATTAGCAATAGTAGATTTACCGCTACCGGATACACCCATAAATACAAACACATGGTAAAAAGGAACAGAGTAATTCATCATTTTTACTCCATCATAGATTAGAAACCCACAGTTTTATAACTCTGAAAAATGCAATTATAGTAAAAATCATTATACTTGTAATGGTCCAAAATAACATTGTATAAATAAATTGCTTACTATTATCTCTTGTGTTATATGGTTATTCATGTTAGAAATTTTCTTTTTAAAATAAAACTAATATTATCTTAAAATAATACCTTATTTTTTATAGATATTATTTTAATCTTAAAAAAATTACTAAAGGCTGACAATTTAAAAAAATATACAAAATACAAATATCTTATACTTGATAAACTTTATATATTGTAAGAAGTCAAACTACTTCAATATCTTTTTTGCAATCATTAGAAATTTTTAGAAAAAAAAGTTTAGAATCAAAATATTAAAAAAGGGTGCAACAAATTTATCAATATACTCAAGCAGTCTAGTATATTATGATTTTTCAAAAACTTAACAATAGAAATCTTTACAAAAAACAATTATTTCATATAAAAAACTCTTAACAGGTCTCATTCTTAATCATATAACCCTAAAATTTAAGACTTTGCATAGTGGTTTTATAAATTATCCAGCACTGATAAAAACTTTTTGAAATATACTGTCATTGATAAATTAAAATTTATTGACAAATTAAACTATTTAAGTATTAATATAACTATATTTACCATATAATAATAAAATTACATCATTTAAAATAAACAAATTTGTTATAATGTATTGCTTTTTTAAAAATTACTAGATTCTTTTAGCACCATCGTATATAATATATTTATATTTTATATATTAATTTAATAATTTTATTAATATAAATATCATTTATTACATAATAAATTTTAAATATATATTTTAATGTATCTTAAATAAAATATTATTATTAATCTATACTTAAGTTTCATTATATTCTTTATTCTAAATAATAATTCAAAACAAAAATAATAAAAAATCTATTTTAAGATCAAAGAAAATTTAATTTAAATTAAGATAGAGTTTATATTTTATAATTTATAATAATCAATTAATTTAAGATTAATTTAAAATATTACACTACTATTCAATCAAATCAAATTTAACATTCTTTTACTACCTTAAAACTTAAAATTTTAAAAATTTTTACAATAATTTAAATATCAAGATTTTGTTTTAATATTATAAAGAGATATTTAAAGATATTATAGAATTGTGTAATATTCTTTGATAGAATCAATATAATTATTTAAATCTTTATTAAAGATAAAAGAGTATTGTTTAATATTCTACAATGTTTAACTATAATCAAATACAATATTATTTAACTGAATTAAAAAAGATCTTTTAAAAAAAATATTAAATTAAAGTAAAATAACATTAAACTAAAACTAATAAAATTTTTAATTACGAAAGATATAATTACATAATGGCTAAATACCGTAACAAGACTTAAAATAATATTAATATATAAAATATATAAATAATATAATATATGTAATAAAATTACATAATATTAGAAAGTTTTTTTTGCATTATTTTTTCTATGAAACCAATATAACAGATATTATTAGATTTAAGTTATTACTAAATAAAAAATAAAAGATACTAAAATAAAAACATATTATTTTTATCTGTCAGACATCCTAAAAGAAAATTAAAGGGTAATTTAATTACATATTTCTTGTTTGTTGTGATTTAATCATGCTTTTGATAGTAGTAATTTACTATAATTTTTTTTCTATAATATTAGAATTTTATAATTCCTATAATTATTAAATAGCGTATGATCATTATTAACATAGTGCGCGCATCAATTATATACCTGTTATTTTATGATTTTTAATATATTAAGGGTAGTATATACTATGGCCATAGGAGAGACATCGACACTACAAGAGTATATTTCTCATCATCTGCATAATCTGCAGATTGATCTAAGAACTCTTAAGTTAGTAAGTCCAAACAACCACCCAGAAACATTTTGGATTTTAAATATTGACTCTATATTTTTTTCTATCGTATTAGGTTTTACATTTTTAATATTATTTCGCTTAGTTGCACAATCAACAGCTTACGGCACACCTGGAAAATTACAGACTGCCATTGAATTAGTGATTCAATTAGTAGATAACAATATTCGTGATATGTATCATGGGAATAGTAAAATCATTGCTCCTTTATCCTTGACAATTTTTGTATGGGTTTTTCTAATGAATCTAATGGATATTCTTCCTATTGATTTTTTTCCATATCTTGGAGAACATTATTTATTTAAACTACCATCATTAAGAGTCGTCCCGTCTACTGATGTGAACATCACACTATCTCTGTCTCTGGGGGTATTTTTTTTAATACTTTTTTATAGTATAAAAATGAAAGGTATAAGCGTATTTAGCAAAGAACTTATACTAAAACCATTTAATAATCCTATATTTATTCCCATTAATTTTATTCTAGAAAGTGTTAACCTGTTATCTAAACCAATTTCTCTTGGTCTAAGATTATTTGGAAATATGTATGCAGGCGAGTTAATTTTTATCCTTATTGCTGGTCTATTACCATGGTGGTCACAATGGATGCTCAGTGTTCCTTGGGCGATTTTTCATATCTTAATTATCTCTCTACAGGCATTTATTTTTATGATATTAACAATTGTTTATTTATCCATGGCATCTGAAAAACATTAAAATTTCTTATGATTGTTCTTTAATAACTTTTATTTATGCTTTTATACTTTTTTAAAACGGAGGTAATAATGGAACATCTAAATATGGATATACTATACATGTCTGCCGCCATAATGATGGGGTTAGCGGCGATTGGTGCAGCAATTGGAATTGGTATTTTAGGAGGAAAATTCCTAGAAGGTGCTGCTCGTCAGCCAGATCTAGTACCTCTTTTAAGGACACAGTTCTTTGTTGTAATGGGTCTTATTGATGCTATCCCTATGATTGCTGTCGGGTTAGGTCTTTATCTTATGTTTGCCGTTGCATTATAAATAATTACTAACTGGTTATTTATAAAAACTTACAAAATGAGATAAAATAGTATCTATATTTTTATCTATATAAGTAAGAGTAATGAACGTTGTATCATAATGAGGTATCGTATTATGAACATTAATGCAACCATTCTTGGACAAGCTATTGCCTTTATTATTTTTGTTTGGTTTTGTATGCATTACATATGGCCACCACTAATGACCGCCATTGAAGATCGTCAGAAAGAAATTACAGATAGCCTTGTTTTTGCAAAAAACGCCCGTAAAGAAAGTGAAATCACAAAATCTAATGCAAACACTATTTTACAAGAAGCAAAAAAAGATGCTCAAGCTATTATCGAGATAGCGAATACTCGTTACTCTCAAATCCTAGAAAAAGCAACAATTGAGGCCGAAAAAGAACGCAAGAAAATAGTAACTCAAGCTATTGCACGTATCAATATTGAACGTCAAAAAGTAACAGAAGAATTATATCAACATTTAGCGTTGCTAACTATAGAAGGTGCTGAAAAAATTCTTGAGCGCTCTATCAATGAAGATGACCATAGAAATGTAATCAATACATTGATCACTAAACTCTCGAAAGGCATAGTCTAATGTTTACAGCTAAAACCATCGCGCGTCCCTATGCGCGAGCAGCTTTTAATTTTGCCATTGAACAACAAAGTATAGACCATTGGAAAAAAATGTTAACAGTTACTACTTTAGTAGTATGTGATGCACAAATAAAACATTTAATCACAAGACCTCTTTCACCCACATTGCTTTTTGAAAGATTGATGATAATATTTGACGCTCAACTTGATTATCACACAAGAAACTTTATTAAAATAATAGTTTACAATAAGCGTTTATCTATATTACCCATTATTCTAGATCAATTTATCCAACTATGTTCTATGCATGATAATGTAAAAAAAGTAGAGGTAATTTCTTCGATAGTACTAAATCAGAATCAGCTTTCTAGAATTAGAATCGCTATAGAAAATCACCTATCATGCCATATTAAGCTTCATTGTAAAATTGATCCATCTATAATAGCAGGTGTTATTCTTAAAACAGACGATATAATCATTGATGGAAGTATACGAAGCAGAATTAAACAACTAACCAGTGCCATATTATCTTAAGGATCAAAGTGATTATGCAACTAAATTCCACTGAAATTAGCGAAATCATTAAGCAACGCATTTCTCAATTTGATATAAGTTACACAACTGATAATCAAGGTACTATTATTTCTGTAAGTGATGGTATCCTTCGAATATATGGATTATCTGATGTTATGCAAGGTGAGATGATTTCCTTACCTGATAACCGTTATGCTATGGCACTGAATCTAGAACGTGACTCTGTTAGCGCAGTCGTAATGGGTCCATATACAGATCTTACAGAGGGAACAACAGTAAAATGTACCGGTCGCATTCTTGAGGTTCCAGTTGGTCAGTCTTTACTAGGTCGCGTAGTAAATACTTTAGGCTCCCCAATTGATGGTAAGGGTATAATAAGTTATGAAAGCTTCTCACCTATTGAAGTAATTGCACCAGGCGTTATTGACCGAGAATCAGTAAATCAACCTATCCAAACAGGTTATAAATCTATCGACGCAATGATTCCTATTGGTCGAGGGCAGCGTGAATTAATTATTGGCGATCGTCAAACCGGGAAAACAACTCTAGCAATAGATACTATTATTAATCAAAAAAATTCTGGTATTAAATGTATATATGTAGCCATTGGACAAAAAGCATCTACTGTCGCTAATGTTGTTTCAAAACTAGAAGAGCACAATGCACTACTGAATACTATTGTAGTTGTTGCTACCGCCTCTGAGCCAGCAGCTCTGCAGTACCTGGCGCCTTATGCTGGATGCACAATGGGCGAATATTTCCGAGATCATGGAGAGGATGCGTTAATTGTATACGATGATTTATCTAAACAAGCTGTGGCATATCGACAAGTTTCTTTATTATTACGCCGACCACCAGGTCGAGAGGCGTTTCCTGGTGATGTTTTTTATCTACATTCCAGACTATTAGAACGTGCCTCTCGCGTAAATAAGAACTATGTAGAACGCAGTACAAACGGACAAGTAAAAGGAAAAAGCGGTTCACTTACGGTACTACCAATTATCGAAACTCAAGCAGGTGATGTTTCTGCATTTGTCCCAACCAATGTTATCTCAATTACTGATGGCCAAATTTTTTTAGAGACCAATCTATTTAATTCTGGCATTCGACCAGCGGTAAATCCAGGAATTTCTGTATCTCGAGTAGGAAGCGCAGCTCAAACAAAAATTATTAAAAAATTATCCAGTGGACTCCGTACTGCCTTAGCTCAATATCGTGAATTAGAAGCCTTTGCTCAATTTTCTTCTGACTTAGATGAAACCACACGGAAACAATTAAATTACGGTGCAAAAATTACTGAAATCCTCAAACAAAAACAAAACCAACCAATGTCTATTGCAGAACAAAGTATTATGTTATTTGCCGCTGAAAATGGATTTTTAAATGATATTGAACTAATTAATATCAACGCTTTTGAATCCACACTATTAGATTATGCTAATCATAATTATTTACCACTTCTAACTATAATTAACCATTCTGGAGATTATAATAATGAAATTGAACAACAACTTAAAGAACTCTTAGAAACATTTAAAGCTACACAATCTTGGTAATATTGCTGTATTAATAGCTATTCAGCTATTAAGAGATATGATTTTATGGAGAAGTTCATGACTAATGAAAAAGGGATACGTAGAAAAATTCTCTGCATAAATAATACGCAGAAAATCACTAAAGCGATGGAAATGGTATCTGCTTCTAAGTTACGAAAATCTCAAGATCGCATCACAGTGAGTCAACCATATATAGAAACACTGCGCCAAGTAATTAATCATATGGCTCTAGCTAATTTAGAATACAAACATCCTTATTTAAATCAGCGTCCTGTACATAATATTGGATGTCTAATAATCTCAACTGATCGGGGACTATGTGGAGGTTTAAATTTTAATTTATTTAGAAAAGTTTTAAAAAATATGCAAATCTGGTCTGCATCAGGGATTAACATTAATTTAGGCATTATAGGATATCAGGGTATTTTATTTTTTAATTCTATTAAAAGCCATGTAATAACACAAATATATGGTATTAAAAATCAACCAATTTTATCTGACCTAATAGGGCCCGTTCAAGTAATGTTGCAGGCATATGATGAACATCGCATCAACAAATTATATGTTGCTAATAATAAGTTTATTAATACTATGTCTCAATGTCCTACAATTAAACAATTATTGCCTTTTGTGCCTAAAAATGATCATTCAAAGGCTACTATACTCCATAAGTGGGATTACTTATATGAACCAGATCCAAAAACAATTTTAGACTTAGTATTAAAACGTTATATCGAAACTCAAGTATACCAAAGTGTTATAGAAAACTTAGCAAGTGAACAAGCTGCTCGCATGTTAGCAATGAAAATGGCTACTGATAATGCCGGTAATTTAATTACGGAACTTCAATTAGCATATAATAAAGCTCGACAGGCTGGGATTACTAGAGAATTAACTGAAATAGTAGCAGGTGCATCTGCAGTGTAATTATTTTCAATATGCAATAGCAATTGATTTCACATAACACATACCAACATAAAAAATAAATTTTAAGAAAGTTAATTATTATAAAATAACACTGAGTAAATATACATCATTAAAAGATTTTTTGTTAAAAAATCTTAGATGGCAATAGAGGAGTAAAAATGACTACTGGAAAAATTATTCAAATTATTGGCGCTGTTATTGATGTTGAATTCCCTCAGAATGCTGTACCAAAAATTTATCATGCTCTTGAGGTAAACAATCAAAATATAAATCTCATACTAGAGGTGCAACAGCAGATAGGTGGTGGTGTAGTACGTACTATTGCAATGGGATCTTCAGATGGTTTAAAGCGTGGTTTAACAGTACATAATTTGCAAAGTCCTATTACAGTGCCAGTAGGTCTTGAAACACTTGGCCGAATGATGAATGTTTTAGGTGATCCAATTGACATGAAAGGTGCAATTGGCGAAAAAGAACGTTGGGTAATTCATCGTCCTGCTCCTTCTTACGAGGAACAATCAAACTCCAAAGAATTACTAGAAACAGGTATTAAAGTTATAGACCTTATCTGTCCTTTTTCTAAAGGAGGTAAAATTGGTTTATTTGGCGGAGCTGGTGTAGGTAAAACCGTTAATATGATGGAACTTATTCGTAATATTGCTGCTGAACATTCTGGTTTTTCAGTTTTTTCTGGCGTAGGTGAGCGTACTCGCGAAGGTAATGATTTGTACCATGAGATGATCGAATCAAATGTTATTGATAAAGTTGCCTTAGTATATGGACAGATGAATGAACCACCTGGAAATCGTTTACGTGTTGCATTAACTGGTCTTACAATAGCTGAAAAATTTCGTGATGAAGGACGAGAAGTTTTATTATTTATTGACAATATTTATCGTTATACCCTAGCAGGAACAGAAGTGTCAGCTCTTTTGGGCCGCATGCCTTCTGCAGTAGGATACCAACCAACTCTTGCAGAAGAGATGGGTGCGTTACAAGAACGAATCACTTCTACAAAAAAAGGATCTATTACTTCTGTACAAGCTGTATATGTCCCTGCCGATGACTTATCTGATCCATCTCCAGCAACTACTTTTGCTCACTTAGATGCAACTATCGTACTTAGTCGTCATATTGCTGCTCTTGGTATTTATCCTGCAGTAGATCCATTAGCATCCACAAGCCGTCAATTAGATCCAGTTGTAGTTGGTCAACTCCATTATAATACAGCAAGAGCAGTGCAATCTACCCTACAACGTTATCAAGAACTAAAAGATATCATTGCTATTCTTGGTATAGATGAATTAGCAGAAGAGGATAAACTAGTTGTTACTCGAGCTCGTAAAATACAACGTTTTCTTTCTCAACCATTTTTTGTCGCAGAGGTATTTACAGGATCTCCTGGAAAATACGTACCATTAACTGATACTATCCGCGGTTTTAAAGGAATAATTGATGGTGAATTTGACAAAATTCCAGAACAAGCTTTCTACATGGTTGGTTCTATTGAAGAGGTAATAGAAAAATCTAAACAACTGAAATAAAAAAGCAAAGATAAATACAGTAACTAATAAGATCATACAGTGTCAATCTGTAAAAAAGGTAACTATACTATGACTTTTCACTTAAATGTTGTTAGTTCTGAACTTACAATATTCTCTGGAAACGTAAAAAGTATTCAAGTATCAGGTAATGAAGGGGACTTAGGAATTTATCCACATCATACACCCCTTTTAACTACTATCAAACCTGGTATGGTGCATATATTAAAAACAAATAATAAAAATGAAATTATTTATCTTTCTGGTGGTATACTAGAAGTACAACCTTTATTGGTTTCTATTTTAGCTGACACTGCAATTCGTGGTAAAGATCTTGATGAAAAACGTATTTTGCAAGCAAAGAATACAATTCTAGAACGGATGAACAGAAAAAAAAATACAATAGATTTTATACAATCATCTACAGAATTAAAAGAAGTGCTTGCTAAATTACGTGTTATTGAATTAATACGAAATACAAAATAAAATCTTATATTACCTCTAATTATATTTTAATATTAATATAATAAAATTTTTAAAATATTGAATATTTTTATAAAAATAAATATATAATATTATTATAGATGACTGTAAAATAACTGTTATTATCATAGATAATATCTATACTAAAAGTAGTATATACTAAAATATATCACATATATAACATATTAAAAAAAACTTTTAATATACAATGCTAATTTTTTTAAAATATAAAAACAAAACTAAGAAACATACACTTTATCAAAATTATCAATACATAATAAGAGAACATTAAAGTAGTATTTTTATACTACTTTAATGTTCTCTTATTATGTAAAATATATAATATTGCATAAAAATCTTAAAAAAATCTAAATACTATTATCCTATAAAGGACACTAGACTATAATGTCAAATTATTTATAATTTATTAAAAATAAATTATAAAATACATTTATTTTATTTTTTTAAAATTTGATAATTATTTAGAATACAAAACTGTATTTATAGATATAAATACAGTTTATAAAAAAACTACATATGAAAGATACATTACATAATATAAAATAAATTAATAAGCTTAAATGGAACGATATTTTACTATTTATTACGCTGTATTTAAATATCTATTTTTTAAAAAAATAAACTAGATTATTACTCTAATATAATTTGCTTTATAAGAGATATATATAATATGTTATATTAATTAGGTTTTATAAAAAATAATAAATAGAAAATATATTTTCTATCTCCAAATGATATAAAAGTCAGAATATAAAAAAATATTCAAACAAAACACATAATAAAAAAATATTTTTCATATATATATTTTTTAAAAATTATATTTTTACCCTTAAAAAATCATAAAATCCCTTACAAATAAATTTAACTATCTATGTATTATATGTATAATATTAATAATATTAAAAAATTTTATTATAATTTAACAATCAATAATACAATACCTCATAAAAAATTATTCAGTATATAATTTTTTATGAGGTATAAAATAAATAATCTTGATATTAAAATAATAAAAAATATGAATAAATAAAAACACATAAAGATATCATAAAAACTAATCATTCTTTCTGTAGTACAAATAAAATATTTAACTTAAAAATATCATTAATTTTATATCTTTATTATATGTAATATACAACTAATAAAACATTTAAAAATATAAATACTAAAATAAAACAAATAGTGACCCCTAAAGTTAATAGTATATAAAGTAACGATCGGTCTCCCTCTATCATATTTATTTCATCTATGGTAAATATCGACCTGAAGATTAATTTTTTTTAAAATAACCTTAATATATCTTAAAGATTACTATCAAGAATCACTTCTTCTAATTTTAAAATTTTAAAAAATATACAAATCTTGCTCTAACATAGAGAATATTACTTATTTTAGTAAAATCTTAAAAATTTTAATAAAATACAAAATAATTTTAAAAAAATATAATAAAAATGTGTCTTTTAAAAAATTTTTTCTTTAAGATAAATACATCATGCATTAAATATATAAAATTTTAGTAAAATTGCCTATCTTAACTCATCTATTTAATTAATAAAAATCTCTTATATAGATATATTACTTGACCTAATAAGATATCAATCTAAATTTTAGTAAATGATTTTTAATTTTTTAAAAAAGCGCTCAAAAAACAGTTAATTAATTTTAATACACAAAGTGTACTATATATTTATGATACTTATCATTAAAGTATATTTTTTACAAATAATTAAAATAAAAATAATACTATTTAAAATAGAGTCATGCTTACCTGTACTAATATGAACTTATAAAAGAATAGAAATATAAATCAATACACAATTAACAAACATAAATAAAAAAATCTTTACTAAGTAAAGTGTTATAACAAAAATACATTTTTCTAATAAAATAATTTTTTCATATTTTAATTTTTAAAAAAAGCTTACTAAATAAAAATAAAAAATTGAAGTAACCTCTGTATCTGCAAAATATTTAATTTTTCAATTTTTTTTAACATATCAATATATAGAAATTTCTAATAACTAACATCATATAATATATATTTTACACTATAATTATTATCGTAAAACTAAAAAATACAAAAATATTTAAAAATTTCAGAAAACACAATAAAAATTTATTCTATTGTAAAAATATAAAAATTTTATAAAAGATTAATAAAAACTGAATATTTTATTTTATCTTAAATAATAATATTAATTATTTAAGATAATTTTTTAAAAAAACTTAAATATTCTATATAATTAAATTATATAGAACCTAATCAGTAAAAATTAACTTTCTTCATCAATAGTTAATTCACCACGTAAATTTTGTTGCATAAAATAACATACATCTTTAGTACTAAAATTCTGACTTAACAAATAATATAATTTAGTTAGAGCTGCCTCAACACTAAGATCTGATCCACTAATTACACCTGCATCTTCTAATGCATGACCAGTGGTGTAACCACCCATATTTACCTTACCAAACATACATTGCGTTAAATTAATTACTATAATATCTTGTTGTATAGCCAATTTAATCTCTTTTAAAAAATTTTGATTCTGTGGAGCATTTCCCACTCCATAAGAACGAAGAATAAGAGCTTTCACAGGATTTTGAATAAAATTATGCAAAATTTTAGCTGAAATACCTGGATAAATCGTTACTAATCCTATACACTGAGGAGTAAGATGGTGAACTATTAAACGTCCGCCGTCTCCAATAGGCGCTGATTGTGTATTTAAGCATCGAATATCCGTTCCTACTTCTAACAAAGGGGCTAAATTCGGTGAAGCAAATGCATTTAATCCATTTGCGTGAACTTTTGTAGCACGATTACCACGATATAATATATTATTAAAAAATAAAGTAACTTCATTAATTGGATACTGAGCTGCAATAAAAAGTGCATTTAATAAATTTTGCTGACCATCTGAACGCATCTGTTCTAATGGAATTTGTGATCCTGTCACAATAACAGGCTTTGCTAAATTTTCTAACATAAAAGAAAGAGCTGAAGCAGTAAATGCCATAGTATCTGTGCCATGTAAAATCACAAAACCATCATAGAAATCATAATTTTTTCCAATATCATCTGCGATGATTTGCCAATCATCTGGTGTCATATCCGCAGAATCAATAAGTGGTTTATATTCATAAAGAGTAAAATTAGGCATTTCTTCTCTATGAAATTCTAATATAGTAGCTAACTGATTCTGTAAATAACCTGAAATAGGGATAAAACCATTACAGGATCTTTGCATTCCAATTGTCCCACCAGTATACGCAACATAAATAGATTTTTTTTGCATTGACAAACTCAAAATAATATACAACACAATTATAGTCAATAAACTCTAGACTAAGTTTAATAACTATATAACCGCACCTAAAAACACGGCTATATAGTATATATTACATAAATTTAAATTATAAAATATCACCACAACTAAAACATAATGCATAAAGATTCTGAGGATCATTCATAGTTAGCCCTAAACCTGGCTGTTTTTTTATATCTATTATTGTATTCAATATAGATTTTGGTAAAAATCCCTGAGAAATCATTTGTAATAAAGCAATATGCATAGAACTAGTTGTTTGATTATATAAAAGATCTAAAAAATAAGGTTCATGATCATACCATTTAAGCTGTATCTTTTTAATATGTCCTAATTCCATAGCTTTCGCTAATGCATCATCAAAATCACCTAAAGCATCTACTAAATCATATTTCTTAGCATCAAGACCAGTCCATACACGTCCTTGAGCTACCTTATCAATCTCATCTCTAGTCTTATGACGCGCACTAGCTACTAAATTAATAAAATCTTGATAACTATGATTAATATTTAATTGAATTATTTTCTGCATATCTTCTGAAAGTGCCTGAATATGAGAGGTTCCAGCTAACTTAGAACTCTTGATACCATCAGAATGAATACCAATCATATCTAGAGAATCTTCTATGGTATTAATTATATTAAATATACCAATTGAACCTGTTAAAGTATTTCGATTAGCAATAATATAATTTGCTGGTGTTGAAATCCAATAAGCACCTGATGCTGCCATACCTCCCATAGAAACCACTATAGGTTTTCCTGAAGCTCGAACAGCCTCTAGTTCTGAACGAATAGTTTCAGAAGCACTTAAACTACCTCCGGGACTATTAATACGAAGAATAATAGCTTTAATTGCAGGATCAAGACGAGCAGATCGAATGTCTGCAATTGTAGAATCAATAAATGATCTACCAGGAGTCAACTGATCATTTACAAGAGACCCACTAACCGTAATCACCGCTATATTTCCTGAATTATTATTCGTATTTTTTAACGGATAATCATAAATATTAACACCATAATAATTCTTAGTATTTACATCCCATCCAAAAACATTAACTAACTCTTTTTCCACTAAAGCTGAAGAAGATAATATATCAACTAACCCATTTTCTTTAGCGTATTGTGCAGAATCTCCATGTAATGCCTCTAATTTTTCTATAGTTTTCTTAACACTAGGAAAAATCTGTGTAATCTTAACTTTTCGATTTTCAGCTAACGTATTTAAATAATTATTCCATAACTCTGTAACCCAAAGATGATTCGCTTCACAAGCTTCTGGTGACATATTATCTCGTAATAAAGGTTCTACAGCAGACTTATAAGCACCAACACGAAATACATGAGAGTGTACCTTTAGTTTTTGCAAAAAACTTTTATAATAAATATTATTGAATGAAAATCCTCGAATATCTACAGATCCATATGGAGAAAGATAAATTTTATTAGCAAAACTAGCTAAATAATATTGTGTTTGAGTATAATTTAATCCAAATGCAAAAATCGGCTTACCGCTCTTACGAAACTCACTTAACGCTTTGCCAATATATTCTAAAGACGATTGATTTGCACTTACAAAATTATCTAAATCCAATACCATTCCGGTAATTTGAGGATCATCTTTGGCTTGCCGTATAGAATTAACAATCTGAAATAAAGATGTTTCCTTTATATAATCTCCATGATGACCTAATATTTGATGATATATTTTCATCAAAAAATGATCATTAATAGCAGGCTTATCTACTACAATTCCTTGTAAGTTAACAATTAAAGCTCCCTTATGTCTCTCGCCTCCAGTATGAACTCGTTCATTTTGAAGCCAAACGCCAATACAAATAGAAACTAACAAAATAAACATAATATTTAAAATAAATTGACGAATAAAAGTTAATGTTCGCCATGTACCGTGCAAAACTGTAGTAATAACTTGCCATAATACGTACATAGATTCTCCATAAGTAATATAATACATAAAATCCGAGCTCTAAATTGAGTAAAGTCTAATGTCTCAAATTAATAGTATATTATACAAAATAATCTTATCTAACTTGTCATAAATAGTGAATATCTTTATATAAAGAAAAGTATTTTAAAAAAAAATTTAAATTAAAATAAGTACTATACCACTACTTAGTATCTAGCCATGGTAATCTTTTTAAAAGTAAATCCTATTAAAAAAATAAATAAGATAAAAAAAACTAAAAATATCTTAATTGATAAAATTCAACTAAAAAAATAATATAATAATTTGCGAATCTACCATAAAAATATATACAAGTCTGATATAACTTACATAGACATAATACTCTATATGGATATAACTAAAATTTTTATTAAATTAAAAAACTCCTATAATATAATAAATTCCTAATAAAAATCAAAAATTTTATATAATTATGTACTAAAAATGACAAAATATAAAATTATTTAACTTAAAATAATACAATCAGAAAAAAATTTAATCAATATAAATTAATATAAGTAAATTTAATGTAATTTAATAATCATTTTAAAATTTTTTATATATAATCAGTTTATTAATATTATTAAATAAATAAGATTTTTTAATCTTTATCTAACTATATAATAAAATAATTAAAATAAAAATTATTTAATATATAATATCACATTATACATACAAAAATGAAAAAGTTTAATAACTTGTTTCAATCATAAAACGAAGGTCATTAATTTATATCTGACTCTCGCCATAAAAATATTATTTTATTATATGAATAATATTTAAGAATAATTTATATTTTATTTAATATAAATTAAAAAATTATAAAAATAAAATTAAACATTCAGAAATTTAAAACTTTATATAAGAATTTTTCTTATAATAAACTAATAAACTCACAATTTTTCATAAATCTCTCATAAATTTTATCTTTTAATGATATATTAACATATAATATATCATTTATTAATATTATTATTTTAATAAATATTTAAAAATCCTCTATATAAATAAAATTTTTATATACAATTTTTCTATAAAAAACTAACCTATATTTTAACGATAAAAAACTTAATAAAAAAATTTTACATAAATTAAAATCTATCTTTAATATAAAATATATATAATTAGTATTATTAAATTTTAAATAATTTCAAATCAAAATAAAAAAAATACAAAAATATAAAATCTTTATGTAAATAAATATATTATAATGAAGTGTATACATAAAATTTCTAATACAAAATTATCTAAAATTTTTATAAATCTCCTTCATTAAAAAATTTAAAAAAATAAAAAAATAAATATACTAAATTAAAAAAAAACAAACTAATAATTAATCAAAATTACATAACTAAAAATAAATCTATAAAATATTTTTTATATATAAAAAATAAAAAAATTAACTTACGCGCTATAAAATAAAATTATTTAATAATATGACCTACTAAATTACAAGAAAAATTTTAAACAAATAAAAAAATATTAAGAGCAATATAAACCATATAATAACCCCGTAACATGTAATAATATACACATTAAATAAAAATTATAATATACAAATTTTAATTGAAGAAATTACATACCCTGAATTACCTTAAATTACATTATAATTCTTTTAATTAAAGAACTCAGAAGTTACTAAATAATATTTATTTATTCTATTGTCCTAGACAAGCTAGGTATATTTTAGCATTTATTTTTTATAAAAGCAATATATAATTTGCATTATATATTGCTTATTAAAGTTCATATAGATATTAAAAATATATAATATTTTTTATTATTTTCTTATAAAGAATAAAGGACATATTTTATTATTTATTTTTAGGTTATATTTTATATGTATATATACTGATTTTTTTATGATCACTATTGATTAAATTTATTTTTTATCTTTTAAGTATATATATATAATATAAGTCTTTGATATTTTAATTATAATTTTCGATAGAATTTTGTGTGAATTTTTTATTTTTGATTATTATGTATATTGTGTGGATTATTAATCTTAAATTAATAAAAATCTATATAATTAAATAAATTTTGTTTAATTTAATAGTGGATACTAAAGGTGTTTATTTAAAACATGTATTTAGGAGCTAAAATTTTTAATTAATATTTTATATATAAAAATTCATAGTATTTTTTTTTATTTTAGATTAATTATAGAAAATATTATATTTTCAGATTTTAAAAATAGTATCTAATATTTATCATTTATAATGATATAAGATACTTTAATGACAAAGTTTTATTATTAGATTTTATGAATTTATTAAGTTATGTGTTAATATGAATTAATAGAATATCTTTTAGCTAATGAATAATAAACATATTTAAAAAAGATTTAAAAATAATTTTGTATAGTACTTTTAGGATATTTTTTTAAAATTTATAATATTCTTTAAAAGAATTGTTTTTTATTATAGGTAAATATAATAAATTGTGTGTTATAAATTAATTTTTATTGTTTAAGATATTTTATTTTTTGTTAGAGATGATGATCGGTAACAGTGATTTTTGTTTTATAATATATTATAAATATATATCAAAACATTAACAAATAATTTTAATAAAAAATTTTTTTCTTCAGATATAAAATTATATATTTTGATATTTTGTGTGAAAGAAGGATAGAAAAAGACATAAAAGAATAATTTTTTTATTAAATTAATTAATATATAAGTATTGTAAAAATTGATATTTAAATGTATTATTTTATGTATTATAATTGTAAATATTTTTATTTCTCAAAAAAAACTTTTCTTAAATAATTTTTTTATAAAAATTATTATGTTATATAAGATTATTGTTAATTTTGTATTCAATATTTTATATTGTTATTTATAATTATGTTAATATAATTATTAGTTATGTTGAAATAATTTACTATAATAAATTATTTATATATCGTTATTTAAAAATAAAAAATATTCTTTAAATAATATTTCTTAAAAATTTTAAGTTAATTGTTACTATACAGAATGAATGAATATATATAATTAGTATAAAATTTATTTTTTAATATGTAATTAATAAAAAATCAATTCTAGTGTATATATGATATTTTTTGTATTGATTAGATCATATAGAATTATAATTTTTATTTTGTAATCGTTTAATTTTTATAGTTTTTTATTTTTTTATTTTTATTAATTTAATTTTTTTTATAACCTGTATTAGGTAGTTTTTTTCCATCTAACCAAGCTGAATTTTCACGCATTTCTAAACGACCATCAATAAACCATTGTATGACACGCGGATAGATGATATTTTCTTGATATTTTACTCGCATTTTTAGGGTATGTTTAGTATCAGTATAGAATATTGGGACTGCTACTTGTAAAATAATTGGTCCACTATCTAATTGTTCAGTAACAAAATGTATAGAGGTTCCATGTTGTTTTTCACCATTTTCTATTGCACGTTGATGTGTGTTAAGACCTGGATATTTTGGTAATAAGGAAGGATGAATATTAAGTATTTTTCCGGCATAGTGTGTAACAAATTCTATATTTAAGATACGCATATAACCAGCTAGTACTATTAAGTCTGGATTATAAATTTTTACTGTTTTTATTAATATTTTATTGAATAATTCTAATTTTTTGTATTGTTTATCTGATACTATATGAGTAGTAATTTGAGCTAGCTGTGCCCGTTTGATAGCAAAAGCGTTAGAGTTATTACTAATAACAGCTATTATCTTGCTAGTGATTTTTGTAGTATGATGGGCATTTAATATAGCTTGCAAGTTAGTACCATTTCCAGATACTAGTATGACTATGTGTTTCATGGGTTCATTACTACACGAGTATTAGAGTTTGAGTTTTTAATTACGCCGATTTTCCAAGCTATTTCGCCATAATCAGTCATTTTTTTTAATGCTTTATCTGCTAATGAAGGATGCAATGCAATTATCATGCCAACACCACAGTTAAAGGTATGATACATATCAAAACGACTAATATTTCCCGATTTTTGAATCCACTTAAATATTTCTGGCCATTCCCAGGTAGATTCATTTAGGATCGCTTGAGTATGATCTGGTAGTACTCGGGGGATATTATCCCAGAATCCGCCTCCAGTGAGATGAATAATAGCATGTAGTTCCATTTTTTCGAGTAAGGTTAGGATATTTTTTACATAAATTCGAGTTGGTTTTAGTAACTCATTTATTAGAGGTTTACCTTTTATGCAGGTTTTTTGTATATCAATATTATTATTATTGATAATTTTATGAATCAGAGAGTATCCATTTGCATGTGGACCACTGGAGCTAAGTGCAATTAATATATCACCATCTGTTATTTTTTTTCCATTAATAATTTTTTCCTTTTCTACTATTCCAACACAAAAACCTGCTATATCATAATCTTCACCATTATATATCCCTGGCATTTCAGCTGTTTCACCGCCAATTAGAGAGCAACCTGATTTTAGGCAACCTTTAGTAATACCATTTATGATAGAAGTAATGGTGTCAATTTTAATATGACTAGTTGCATAGTAATCTAAGAAAAAGAGTGGCTCTGCACCTAATACGATTATATCATTTACACACATAGCTACTACATCAATACCAATTGTCTCATAAAGTTGAAATTGCATGGCTAATTTCATTTTAGTACCTACTCCGTCTGTACTAGATACTAAGATTGGTTCGCGATATTTTTTTGGTATAGCACATAAAGCTGCAAAACCACCTGGTCCTTGTATTACTTCTGCGCGAGAGGTTTTTTTTGCAATTTCTTTGAGGTGTTTTACAAAGGTATTGCTTTTATGGATGTCTACCCCTGAATCTTTATAGTTAAGTGAATCTTTATTCATAACAGCTTTTTCCTCGTTCTAGATATGCAATAGATTTTTTAATTTAATACAAAATTAGCATAATTGTATGTTTTTTATTATAGTAATGCTCGTTTGTGTTATTTGCTGATTATATTTTTTAAAGTATAGTCATTTATTTATTTTTTTTATTTTATCAAGTTTATAGTTTAGTTTATATTAAGAAAAAAGATATTCTTAATAGTGTATATATAAAAATATTACTGTAAGGATATATATAAAGATTTATATTAGATGATCAGTTAGTTATATTCATTTTAAGTTTTACTAATGATAATTTTAATGAGCTTGGTCCCAATTTTTTCCCACTCCAATATCTACACGTAGTGGTACATCAAGATTTTCACTATTTTCCATTATGGAGCAAATCTTTATAGAAGCTTCTTTTACAGTATCTGTTTGTGCTTCAAAAACTAATTCGTCATGCACCTGCATAATCATCTTGAACGCTGGTTTTTTTTGTTGTAAGAGCCATTTATCAATATTAATCATAGTGCGTTTAATTATATCGGCTGCCGTTCCTTGCATTGGCGCATTAATAGCTGCGCGTTCTGCTGCTTTGCGACGCATAATGTTTTTATCTTGAATATTTGGTAAATATAAGCGGCGACCATATAGTGTTGAAACATAACCATTTTCTAAAGCTTGTTCACGAGTATTTTTCATATATTGGAAAACTCCAGGATATCGTTCAAAATAACAATCTACATATATTTTGGCTTCTTTGACACTAATATGTAGTTGACGTGCTAAACCAAAAGGACTCATGCCATATATTAAACCAAAATTAATTGTTTTAGCTCGTTGTCTTTGTTCTTTGCTAACTTTTGCAAAAGCAATTCCGAATACTTCTGAAGCTGTAGCGCAATGAATATCTTGTTCTTTAGAAAATGCTGATAGAAGACCTATATCTTGTGAGAAATGTGCCATAATACGTAATTCGATTTGTGAATAATCCGCAGCTATAAGACAGTTTCCTTGAGCAGCTGTAAATGCTTGTCTAATGCGACGTCCTTCACTGCTTCGAGCTGGGATGCTTTGTAGGTTTGGATTACTAGAAGAAAGACGTCCGGTTACTGTAACCGCTTGGTGATAAGATGTATGTATTCGTTGAGTCTCTGGGTGAATCATACGGGGCAGTTTATCTGTGTAAGTGGATTTAATTTTAGACAGACTACGATATTCTAAGATTACTTGGGGCAGTGGATGTTCTATTGCTAGCTTAGAAAGTACTTCTTCACTGGTAGATAAATTACCATTAGCCGTTTTTTTAAGTGATTTTAGACCATTCTTATAAAATAAAATATTTTTTAATTGTTTTGGTGAGTCTAGATTAAATGATTCTCCGGCTAGTTTGTGTGCTTTTAATTCTAACTTAATTAGACGATCACCAATTTCTTGGGAGCACTCAGATAATAAATGCTGATTAATTAAGACTCCATGTTGTTCTATGCGTGATAAAACAGGAATCAGTGGCATTTCAATTTGTTCAAATATATGCTTAGGACCTTGTTTTTTTTCTAGTTCTTTCCACATTTTGTAATGTAACTGTAATGTAATATCTGCACGGCTTGCTGCATAATGAGTTGCTTCTGTAAGAGATAACTTACTAAACGTTAGTTGATTTTTACCCTCTTGAGTAATTTTATTAAGTAATGTTAAATCATAGCCTAACCATCTTTGTGCTAATGTATATATATCATGTCCATTGTTTATACTATTTAATGCATAAGATTCCAGTTTTGTATCAAAGCACATACCTTTTAATTCAATATTGTGTCTTTTTAAAATTCCGCGATCAAATTTAAGATTTTTTCCAATTTTTGCAATTTTTGTATTTTCTAAAAGAGGTTTTAGGGCCAAAAGGACATCTTGGTAAGCTAATTGAGCAGGAGCATTTGGATAATCATGTAATATTGGTACATAGGCTGCTTCACCTGGTATCATTGAAAAAGAGCATCCAATAATACTAGCTGTTAGAGTGTCTACTGAATTTGTTTCTAAATTTAATGCAAAACATTTACTGTGTTTTAATCTACTTAACCAGAAAGAAAAAGTGACTGGATCTAGAATAGTAAAATAGGTATTTGAAATTTCTGGATTGTATATCTCTGATCTTATTATAGGATTTTTGGAGGTAATGGCCTTTGGTTTTCGTAAGTTCATTTTTTATGTGAGCACCATAATTTTTTATTATCTAAATGAGTTATCCATTTATTTAATTCAAATTTTTTAAATAATGATAAAAGATTATCTATATTTGGATTTTTTGGAATTAACTGATTGCTGGTAATATTAAGTGTTACATTAGTATTAATCATAGCTAGCTGATAAGACAGGAAAGCCTCATTTTTATATTTTTTTAATTTTTTTATTATATTTTGAGAGTTATAAATAGCAAGAGATGATGTCGTTTCTAAATTTTTATAAATAGCTTTAATACCATTAAATTTTTGCAGTAACGCAATAGCAGTTTTGTGACCAATTCCTTGGACTCCTGGAATATTATCAGATGCATCACCCATGAGGGCAAGCAAGTCGATTATTAGCATAGGTGGGACACCATATTTTTTTATTATCTCTTCTGGTCCAAGAATGGTATTATTCATTGTATTCATTAAATGAATTTTGTGTGTTACTAATTGAGCCATATCTTTATCACTTGTGCTAATTAATACGGTGTTACCTAATGTTTCTGCCTCTAATGCTAAAGTACCTATTACATCATCTGCCTCAACGCCAGGAATAGCTAGTATTGGTAAACCCATAGCGCTAATAATTTCATTTAAAGGCTCTAATTGAACACAAAGATCATCTGGCATTAATGGACGATGACTTTTATATTGTGTAAAAATATCATCGCGAAATGTTTTTCCTTTTACATCAAATATAATAGCAATATAAGTAGGTTGATATTTACATATTAAAGCACGGAGCATATTTAACATACCGTAGATCGCACCGGTTGGAAAACCATACGACGTACTTAGACGAGGACAAGCATAATAAGCACGATACAAATATGAAAAGGCATCAACTAGAATAAGGGAATTGTCTAAAAAATTAGCCATAAATAATACTCACGTTATTCAGAGCGTTTAATTGGATATCGATCATGCTATACCAAGAAATTAGAATTGGTTGTAAAGTATTATTGGTGTTTTATTGGTGACAATAGATTCTTTTATGTATTCAATATGCGTAATACTTATCTCTTATTTTCAGTGAGGTTAGTATATACTGAATTTTTTATGTGATAAAAGATATATTTTATTTTTTAAAGTATTAATTTTTAGATATTTTCTTAAAAATAAGTGCATTATTTATAATTAATAAAATTATAGCATAATATGAAATATATAATTCTATAGTTTTATAGTTATGTTCAAGATAAAATAAGTTATTCACGATTTTTATATATTCTTATAAGGTGTTGTAATATGCGTGTAACTTAAATATTATATTGTATAATATTTTTATGTTAATAATCATAATAGCATAGAACTTATTTGAAAATAAAAGAGATATCTTTATCGAACAAGTTTAAGTGTGACCTCATAATTTATAAGAGAATAGGTCATATAACTAATAGTTTTTTAGTTTATTTATTAGCTTATATTTGTATTAAAAATACGTTTTAGGAAATTATAATATGAAATATATTTTTCGTTTTAAATGCAATTAAATAGTTTTTAATTTCAGATTAAAGAAATAGACTTTTATATACCCATAGTCTTTACAAGATAAAAGTATTGTTATAGTTAAAACTAATTAACACCTTAGAGAGAAGTTTTATATGATATGAAAATTTTAAGTGTGTATATGTTTAAAATAGTAGATGCCATCTAGTATAGACAGATTTATAAATAATCAAAACAAGATTTATGTTATCATCAACTTTAAGAATGAGATATAAAAATAAATATTAATTATATATTAAAAAATTTTTATATTTTTGTAGTTTTTGAACAAAAACAATAGAGGTGCATATATTTAATTTTACTATATTAAATATAACACAATATTAGTTTAGTGGATAATCAGTGATTATCTTTATTTATGCGATGGTTATAATAAGCCCAAATTATAATTAGGACCCCTGAAATCATCATTGGGATAGATAGAATTTGCCCCATACTAATACCATAAAATAAACCAATTTGTGGATCAGGTTGTCGAAACAGTTCTACAGTGATTCTAGAAATGCTATAGCTAACTAAAAATAATCCAGACATAGCGCCTAGAGGACGATTTCGATTAAAAACAAATAAATTTAAAATAATAAATAAAACAAAACCTTCTAAAATGGCTTCGTATAACTGAGAAGGGTGACGTGGAAGTACTCCATAATTTAGGAGTAGTTGTTGCCATTCTGGATGAATAGCAGCTATTTTAATATCTTCACTATAAGATCCAGGAAATAGTGTAGCCCATGGTAAGTGAGTGTTAACTCTTCCCCATAATTCACCATTGATGTAGTTCCCAAGGCGACCTGCGCCTAGTCCAATGGGAATGAGAGGGGCTATGAAATCAGATACTTGAAAAAAGTGACGTTGTATCTGATGAGAAAACACCCACATTCCTATAATAACTCCTATTAAACCTCCATGAAACGACATTCCTCCATTCCATATTTTAAAAATAGATAAAGGATCACTTAGTAGCACAGGAAGATTATAGAATAGCATATACCCAAGGCGACCTCCAATGAATACCCCTAAAAAGCCAATGGATAGAAGATCGTCTATATTTTTTTTAAATAAAAAATTTTTGCATTGACTAGCTCTATGTACTGCTATCCACCGAATTAATATAAAACTTATTAAATACATAAGTCCATACCAGTGAAGTGACACTGGTCCAAGTGAAACAATAATTGGATCGATATTAGGAAAAATAAAATAAGAGTGATTCATTTTTAATTACTAAAATAGTTGTTTTATAAATTTGTTTTATAACTTTTTACTTCTTTTATACTACCAACCATGCATTATTTTTAATAATTTATTATTATAAGAATATAGAATACTTTGAATAATTATTAATGATAAACTAAAATATTATTTAGTATATATATTTATATTTAACTATAGATGCTTAAAAGGTCGTATTTAAACTTGTAGGATTGTGTTTTTTGATCTCATTGTAAAATTACATAAGTTTTTAGAATTCCGTACGATAATCTTTTTGGAGTATTCGTGCTCCGTGTTTAGTACCGATGATGGCTATATCAGCTCCACGTTTAGCAAATAATCCGACTGTAACTACACCCGTTAAGGAATTGATTATTTCTTCTAACTGAATTGGGTTTCTCATGTTTAAATGATATACATCAAGAATGATATTACCATTATCAGTTATGACGTTCTGTCGGTGCTTTGGCCACCCCCCAAGTTTGATTAATTGACGGGATACATAAGAGCGTGCCATTGGAATTACTTCTATTGGAAGAGGAGCGTGACCAAGTATCTCCACTTTTTTCGAAGAATCTACAACACAAATAAAACAGTCAGCAACAGCTGCAATAATCTTCTCTCGTGTTAATGCCGCTCCACCTCCTTTAATCATTTGTAACTGATCATTAATTTCATCTGCACCATCAACATATAGGGGTAGTAGACTAACATCATTAAGATCAAAAACAGGGATGCCGTATGCTTTGAGTTTAGCGCTTGAAGTTTCTGAACTAGATACTGTACCAGCAATCTGATTTTTGATAGATGCTAAAGCATCAATAAAATATGAAGTCGTTGAGCCAGTGCCTACACCAATAATAGTTCCGGACCTAATGTATTTTAGCGCAGCCCAGCTAGCAGTTTTTTTTAGTTCATCATGCACCATGGTATAGATGTCTCATTTCTGCTGCTACACGTGTGTATTGTTTTTTTGTTTTAATGAAAGGAACGTTGTACAATTTAAAGTGTTGCCAATAGAAATTAACTAATATGCTATATAATTACAGTATGTAACTATATAGATCAGAGAAGATAACACTATATTTTTAACGTAAGTTAGATATGTGTCATATATATCCCACATTGGTATTACATTTATAGATTTTTCTATACATATTTTATAGGGTTGAATCTGAGATATTTTAATCTAATTATATTTGAATTTATCACTATATATTGCATATTAAGTATGATCCATGAAGGTTAAAGGTTCTAGTGTAAAAAATATCTTTAAAACTTTAAAAGATGAGTGTTGTATTTTTTTTAAAAATATGAAAGGACAGAAAAGTATATAATACGATAGAAAACTAGAAAAAACACTCACTAATGAGGTGGAATATATAATGTCATATGGGTTGATGAATGATATAAAAAAATCGTTTCGGTTTTTATTTGTTTCTAATAATTTATGATCATCCCTGATGATAATAAGAGAAATTATTATATATCTATTAAGTGATGTACTATATGGTTAAATTAAATGTTTTATTTTTTATGATAAATAAATATGAGAATATTTTTATGAAATCACCACTTTTTTGTATATTCAGTTATTTGTGTAGATACAGATAATTTTAGAGAATTTATGGTATATTATTTTATAATATTAAAGAAGTATTGATTATTTCTAAGTGGTTTTATTTATTATTTAGTTTTTGTATATAGTTATTATCTGAGATAATAGTTCACTGTTATTAATTTTATTTTTGATGCGTTTATAATAGAGATCGCTTAACTATTATATAATTTCTATATAAGATTCCTGGTGAAAAAATTATTTTTGGTTAACTTTATATTTTATAATCTTACTAAGTATGCACTAAGGAGTTTTTATTTGCTATGAATTACTTTCATGGCATTATTTTATGGTTGTATAGATACTTTTATTGTTTATAAAAATGATAGAATTATTTAGGTGTATTCAACATTTTTATAGAACTAATATGATAAAATAAAATAGTGTATATTCTGTTATGTATAGTTACGTAGAATTGTTAAAATTTAGGAGTGCAATGTCAAAAAAAAGAATACACACATTGAATGCAGTTGTATTACAAGTTCTTTATTTAGATAATAGGTATTTATTCATTAGATTATATAGAAATTTTTGGAGAATTAGAGTTGACTAATTATCCTGATGAGTATTGGATGAAACGTGCTATTTTTCTGGCGACTGAAGCTAAGTGTCAAGGTGAAGTTCCAGTTGGTGCTGTACTAGTTTTCTATGATCGGGTGATAGGTGAGGGGTATAATCAATCTATTGGATGTAATGATCCTACCGCGCATGCTGAAATAATTGCATTACGACACGGAGGTCAAACCTTACAAAACTATCGACTTTTAAAATCAACCCTATATGTCACTCTTGAGCCCTGTCTTATGTGTCTTGGTGCGATAGCTTGTAGTCGAATTAGCCGATTAGTATATGGAGCTTATGATACAAAAATGGGCTCATCTGGTTTTTGTCTGAATTTTTTTTCATATCCTGGAGTTAATCATTATTTTCAAATTACTTCTGGCATATTATCAGAGCAATGTTCAAGTATTCTGAATGATTTTTTTCATACAAAAAGAGTAGGAAAAAATTTAAGAAATAAAAATACTAAGTAGTTTTAAAAACTCTTTAGATTTTAATAGATAGGTAAAATACATAGAATAATAAAGAATATTTTCTAGAGGATCGGTGTTCTAATTGTTAAGATAGTATGACAATATAATGCATTGATCTAAATATTAGGATATATTAATTATTTTTCTATAGAGAGCTTACATGAAGACATTCACCAGTATTAATTTAATTTTTTCATTAAGATATTATAAAAGAACAATATTTTAAGTGTAATTTTTACTATACTATAATAGTATATCTAATAAAGTATTTTTACGAGTATGAGAGGTGAGTATTTATTTAATTATCATAATATTAATTCATATATTTAATTTATAGATATGTGTGTTTTCAGTTGTCATTTTTAATGACTTTAAATAAAACATATTGTGTGAAAAATGTTCATTAAAAGAGTATTCGTGGATTTTTAATCTGAGGTTGTTTTTTAGTGTTTTAGTGCATCATTCATAATGATATACTAAAAATTTTTTATATTAACTATAAAAATTTTTACAGATCGTGACTACATTAATACTAAAAAATAATCTATATATATAGATATAATTTGTATTATAGATGAAAAATATTTAGGGGTTTTATTGTTTTCATTAATAATGTAATAAAAGTTATACGGTAAAATTATATAAGAATATTACTGTTATTTTCTTTTTTAATTCAAATATTATGCGATCTTGCATACTTATACCATACCCAATTATTCCCTCCGTTATATCTATAATTACTATATTAAGTGGTAATTATTTTAAAAAATTTATAAAATTACCAGAAGGTAGTAGGTGATGATTATTTGGCATATCATAAAGTTAAAACCTTCAGGATAGGATAACAATTTTATCTTGATTGATGTGATATGTTTTTCTGAGATAATATTTTCATATTAATTTAATAAAAATTTAGTCATAGTTATCTTGTGACGCATTCCAATATAGGCTTTATGATAAAGATTTTGACATTATTAATATTATTTAGTTACTAATATTCATTAGAAGATTAATGTATTTGACGTTACAAGAATTGTACAATAATTGATTAGATTATGCTACTCTTAAATTATTGCAAACCATCATAACAATATCATTAATATGATATATATAATTTTATACAATAGAAAAATATTAGAGAATAAAAAATCTTAAAAAGTTAATTCAACTTATCACTACTGAAAATTATGCGGTAAAAGATAATTAAAAATATTTTTATAGTTTTCATATATATAGTCTTAGGGATGCATGCAGTAGCAAAAAATACCTTTAAAATTAGCTAAAAAATCTATAATATCGCATGTTTTTTTTTGCTCTATAACAGCCAAATAGACACTAAACAGATCTGTGATAAAAGAGAGCGTTTACTATGATGGAAATTCTACGTGGTCCTCCGGCTCTATCGGTAAGCGAGGCCAAGAAATTACTCCGGGACTGTCAAAAAGCTAACTTCCCGATTAAAGAAATTCATGTTGAATATATTCATTTTATCTATATACGCGAGTTACTTACTATAGATCAAAAAAAACTTCTTCAGCGTCTTTTATGTTATGGACCTTCTGTAACTCAGGGCACTCCAGAAGGATATATGTTTGTAGTTACTCCGCGCTTAGGAACTATCTCAGCGTGGTCTTCAAAAGCTACTGATCTTATTAAAAATTGCTCGTTAACTCAGATTATACGTTTAGAGCGCGGTAAGGTTTTTTATATAAATTCTCCTGAATTGGCAAAATATCAGAAGGAAGAGCTAAAAATATTATTGCATGATCGCATGACAGAAACTGTTTTGAATGATCTTAATCAAGCTGAAGTTTTATTTTCACAACCTACTGAAACCTCTGTGCAAATTATCGACATACTTAATGCAGGGAGAGATGAATTAGTTAAGATTAACACTGAGCTTGGTTTGGCTTTATCAAACAGTGAAATTAATTATTTAATGGCTTCGTTTTCTAAACTTGGGAGAAACCCAACAGATATTGAGCTATATATGTTTTCACAAGCTAATTCTGAGCACTGTCGTCATAAGATCTTTAATGCAGACTGGATTATTAATGGTAAAAAACAGGCTAAATCATTATTTCAAATGATAAAACATACTTTTAAGAAAACTCCAGATTATGTTATATCTGCTTATAACGATAATGCAGCAGTTATGCAGGGATATAATATTACTCAATTTTATGCTGATCTAGAGGGTATATATCGTTTTCATCACGAATGCACACATATTGTAATAAAAGTAGAAACACATAATCATCCTACGGCAATTTCTCCATGGTCAGGTGCTGCAACTGGATCCGGTGGTGAGATTCGTGATGAAGGTGCTACTGGGCGCGGGGCAAAACCTAAATCTGGACTTTTAGGGTTTTCAGTATCTAATTTAAGAATTCCAGGGTTTGAGCAGCCATGGGAGGAAAATTTTGGTAAACCAAATACTATTTCTAGTGCACTAGATATTATGATTGAAGCTCCATTGGGCGGAGCAGGTTTTAATAATGAATTTGGTCGACCTGTGCTTAATGGTTACTTTCGAACTTATGAGGAAAGGGTTGATAGCCATAATGGCAATGAGGTACGTGGTTATCACAAGCCAATTATGTTGGCAGGGGGCATGGGAAATATTCGTGAAGATCATGTCAAAAAATATACAATCAAGACGGGTGCTAAGATTATCGTTTTGGGTGGGCCAGCGATGAATATTGGATTAGGTGGCGGTACAACTTCTTCAGTGACCGCTGGACAATCTAATGCAGATCATGACTTTTCCTCTGTGCAGCGTGCAAATCCTGAAATGGGGCGTCGATGTCAAGAAGTTATTGATCGTTGCTGGCAGTTAGGATTACAAAATCCAATTTTATCTATTCATGATGTAGGAGCTGGCGGCCTCTCTAATGCTGTGCCAGAAATGATGCGTGATGGTCGATGTGGCGGAAAATTTAATTTACGCGCAATCTTGAATAATGAACCAGGTATGAGTCCATTAGAAATCTGGTGCAATGAGTCACAAGAACGTTATCTGATAGCTATTGATGCTAAAAGCATCTCATTTTTTGACGCCATATGTCAGCGTGAACGTGCACCATATGCAGTGATTGGGGAGACAATAAAGGATAAGCATATATCACTGTTTGACAGTCATTTTGGTGCTACTGTTATTGATATGCCTCTTGATCTTTTATTAGGTCATACACCAACGATGATGCGTAGTGTGTGTAGTTTGCAACCAATAGGAAAAAAACTCATTCGAGATCATATATCTATTCCCGACGCAGTATATCGTATATTGCATCTACCTGCAGTAGCAGAAAAGACTTTTTTGATTACAATTTGTGATCGTTCTATTGGTGGTATGGTGGTTCGTGATCAAATGATTGGGCCATGGCAGATTCCAGTGGCCAATTGTGCGGTAACGAGCGCTAGCTTGTCACGAGATTGTTATTATGGCGAAGCAATGGCAATTGGTGAACGCGCCCCAGTTGCTTTATTGAACTTTTTAGCCTCTGCTAGGTTAGCCGTGGGTGAAGCGCTCACTAATATTGTGACAACATGCATTGGCTCTATGGCTCGTATAAAACTATCAGCGAACTGGATGGTTGCGGCCGGTCATCCAGGTGAAGAATCGGGTCTTTACTCTGCAGTACAAGAAATTAGTGAAAAATTATGTCCAGAGTTGGGAATTACTATTCCAGTAGGTAAAGATTCAATGTTTATGAAGACTCACTGGAATCAAGATAGTATAGAATATGAGGTTACTGCTCCTTTATCCTTGGTCATTACTGCTTTTGCTCGTGTAGAGGATATACGAAAAACGGTAACACCAGAATTAAAGACTTGTGATAACATGCTATTATTCATTGATCTAGGAAATGGTCATAATGCCCTGGGCGCTACAGCTTTATCACAAGTTTACCGTCAGTTAGGAGATCAAACTGCAGATATACGAAATGTAGCACAATTAGCGAATTTTTGGTCTGCTATCCAGATGCTTCTTCTTAAAGGGTATCTTCTTGCCTATCATGACCGATCAGACGGTGGGCTGTTAATTACGCTTGCAGAAATGACTTTTGCTGGACACTGTGGGGTCGAAGTTGATCTTGTAAGCTTCAGTCATGATGATTTAGCAGTTTTATTTAATGAAGAGCTTGGTGCGGTAATTCAGATCGCTGCTGCTGATATATGTTCTGTGAGAAAAATTTTAGATGAGTATCAGTTGAGCTCTTCCGTGCATTTACTAGGTAAGGCCATAAGTGGTGATTGTTTTAGAATTTCTCGAGGTTCATCAATACTTTATGATTATAGCCGTACTATTTTACGCGCCTGGTGGGCAGAAACTACTTGGAAAATTCAGCGACTTCGTGATAACCCAAGCTGTGCTGATGAGGAACATTTAAGTAAACTTAATAGTCACGACCCAGGATTAAATGTTTTACTTACTTTTGATCCACAAGAAGATATTATTTCTCCGTTTATTATTATTGGGGTTAAACCGAAAGTAGCAGTTTTACGTGAGCAAGGTGTTAATGCTCATGTTGAGATGGCTGCTGCTTTTTATGAAGCTGGTTTTGAAGCAATTGATGTCCATATGAGTGATCTTTTATCAGGTCATTATAGTTTAAAGGATTTTCATGTTTTAGTCGCGTGTGGAGGTTTTTCATATGGCGATGTGTTAGGTGCAGGTGAAGGATGGGCTAAGTCTATTTTATTTAATAATTGTTTGAGAGATGAATTTACGGAATTCTTTCAGCGTAAACAAACATTAACGCTAGGTGTATGTAATGGTTGCCAAATGCTTTCTAATCTTCGTGAGCTTATACCTGGTAGTGCAGACTGGCCTCGTTTTGTGCGTAATCAATCAGAACGCTTTGAAAGTCGATTAAGTTTAGTAGAGGTTATGAGCACTGCATCACTTATATTAGATGGCATGATTGGTTCGCGCATTCCAATTGTAGTAGCGCATGCTGAAGGTTATGCAGAGATGCGCGATGCTATGCATCTAAAAAATTTAGAAAACAAAAGGTTGGTGACGCTGCGTTTTATTGATAATTTTGGTAATATAACAGAGAAATATCCAGCTAATCCAAATGGTTCACCAAACGGAATCACTGCGGTAACTAATGAAAGTGGTTGCGTTACGATTATGATGCCACATCCAGAGCGTGTGTACCGTAGCATTACTCATTCTTGGTACCCAAAAGAATGGGGGGTTGATGGACCTTGGATGCGAGTTTTCCGTAATGCTCGAAAACAGTTAGGTTGAGTAAATTACATATGTGAAATATTTCTTTCGATGAATTGTAGAATAATAGATTTTATGAAATATATCTTGTATATACAAGTATTGTCTAGTCTTGTATGACGACTAAATAATACTGCTTTTCATGAAAAATAAATAGGGATTTTTTGTAAGATCAGATGAAATATAGTGCACCAATTATATAAAAATTTACATGAGTAGCATATAGTTCTATGTATTATAATAATACGCAGCTTTGTTGTTTCAGTATGGAGAATTTTATGGTAACAATTCGTTTAGCACGTCATGGGGCCAAGAAGCGTCCATTTTATCAAGTTATTGTTACGGATAATCGTAATGCACGTGATGGTCGCTTTATTGAGCGTGTTGGTTTTTTTAATCCTATTGCATCAGGTCATGCTCAGTCTTTAAATTTAAATTTAGAGCGTATTAATCTCTGGGTTAATCAAGGTGCATCATTATCTAATAGGGTGCATAAACTAATAAAAAAAATAAAAAAACAGAATGATCTCGCAGAGCATACAAAATGAGAGTACTTATAAGTGCCAAGTATCCTGTGGACCCATTAAGTATGGGGCTCATGGGCTCTGCTTATGGTATTTATGGCTGGTTAAAAGTTTTTTCCTATGCTGAAGAAGTTACAAATATTATTTATTATCAGCCCTGGTTTATTCAGAAAGGAGATCAATGGTATCTTCTAGAGCTAGAAAAATGGAAGAGATATAAAAACCAATTAATTATTAAAATAAAAGGGATTGATAGTCGTAATAATGTAAAAGAGAACCTGACTGACTATGAGGTGATTGTAGATTCAAAACATTTACCAGTACTTGAGAATGGTGATTTTTATTGGAAAGATCTTGTAGGTTGTCAAGTAATCAATATAGCACATTGTATTTTAGGTAAGGTTGTACAGATTATTGCAACTGGTGCAAATGATGTACTTATTGTTCATCCAAATTTAGAAGATAAAAACCATACAAGAGAAATATTGATTCCATTTATTGAGAAAATAGTAATTAAGAGTGTTAATATTATCGCTCGTATAATTTTTGTAGATTGGAGTACAGAGTTTTAATAATATGATTCGTGTCCTTTTATACAAGATTGAGCTCTAGAGAAGAATATGTGGATTAGTGTGATTAGTCTTTTTCCTGCAATGTTTCGAGCTATCACCGATCATGGGGTAACTGGACGAGCAATTAAAAATGGTATTATTAGATTTTGCAGCTGGAATCCACGTGATTTTACATGTGACAGGCGTTGTACTGTAGATAAACGTGTTTATGGTGGTGGTCCAGGCATGTTAATGATAGTACAGCCATTAAGAGATGCTATTCGCACTGCTAAAATAGCAGCAGGTTCGGGCGCACAGGTAATTTATTTATCACCTCAGGGGCGAAAGCTGGACCAGCAAGGGGTTTTGAAATTAGCAAAATATCAAAAATTAATTTTAGTTTGTGGTCGATATGAAGGGATTGATGAGCGTGTTATTCAAAGTGATATTGATGAGGAATGGTCGATTGGAGATTACGTTCTTAGCGGAGGAGAGCTGCCAGCTATGATACTTATTGATGCAATTTCTCGCTTATTACCTGGTGTATTAGGTAGCAAATCTTCAGTTACACAGGATTCTTTTGTTAATGGTCTATTAGACTACCCACATTATACTAGACCAAAAATATCAGAAGGGATGCAAGTCCCGTCTGTTTTATTATCAGGAGATCATGCTACTATTAAGCGCTGGCGGATGAAACAGTCAATAGCTCGGACTTGGCTTCGAAGACCTGAGTTGCTGGTCAATTTAGAATTGACTCAAGAGCAAGCGTTTTTGCTTACTGAGTTCCAGGATGAGTATTTAAAATCAAAAATATAGTATAAAAACTTACTGTTTTAAAACTATTAACTAACATATAATTATGGTGACATAATGAGTAATATTCTTGAGCAGATTGAAAAAGAACAACTTAAAAAAAATATACCTTCCTTCCGTTCTGGTGATTCTGTTGAAGTAATGGTATGGGTGTTTGAGGGCATAAAAAAACGCTTACAAGCTTTTGAAGGCGTCGTAATTGCTATTCGTAATCGTGGACTGAATTCTGCATTTACAGTACGTAAGATAGCTCATGGAGAAGGTGTAGAGCGGGTTTTTCAAACTCATTCTTCTATGATTGATAGCATTATCATTAAACGTCGTGGTTCTGTGCGTAAGGCCAAATTATATTATCTTCGTAATCGTACTGGCAAGGCGGCACGAATTAAGGAACGTTTGAGTTAATTAATAAAAATTGTTATTTTTTTGATTTTAGTTTATTAGTATGAAGTATGTGCATAAGATTTATTGATTTTATGTGATTTGTAAAATAAAATTTAAGTGCAATAAACGTTTAATTAGAAATTCTTTTTCTTAGAGATAAGAAGGATTTTGTATTATCAGATCTTGAATATATTTGTGTGCTTTGTATTACTTAAAAGCGCTATAATCTGATATATTTTAGAATTAAAAATCTAGAAATAAATGATGAATAACAGATCTAAAAGATAATTATGATGCTTTTTCTATCACTTTGGCTAGTATCAAGACTTAATATTTAGATAATATACAATATAAGTTGTTGTCTTTATTAGAGCAAAACCATGCTAATAAGAATTGCATGTAATTATCGGCAAGTAGTGTTTTTTATATAAAGAATAATTGGCTATTGTTTTTTTGATGATATCTGTATTATAGATACATCAATATGTAGTGCTATCTGATATTGTTAAAGTTAAATGTCTTACTTAAGAATGTGTTTTTTAAATACTAATAGTTTTATTGTAGTATAATAATATTATTAGCTATTATTTATCGTAAAATATACATTAATGTTATTCATTAATCAATGCATGAGTAGTTTTAAATAGCTTGACTCTCTTTAAGAAAAGGAGAGATTGTAGATATTATTTTTTTAGGGGAAGTCATAAATCACTACAACTCTAGATATAATACTAAAATTTTTTATTTTTAAAAATTAAAAATATACTATTATAGTAAGTCTTTTAAAAAAAATATTTTAATATAACAATAATGGAGTGTTTTTTAAAGTTTTTATGGACGATAAAATTCAAACATATTATGTTTATGGTATAAAATTAGAGGAATAAGTTGATATTAATATAACCTCTAGTAATATTTTTCATGTATTATGTTAATATAAAATTCATAATCTCTTCGTTTACATACGTCTTTACTCTTCTGGTTCATGTATGAGCACTTACTTCATTGGTGATATTCATGGCTGTTATAATGAATTACAGCTATTGCTATCTCAAGTAAAATTCAATCCTAATACCGATCAGTTATGGTTAACTGGCGATTTAGTTGCTCGCGGTCCTTGCTCTCTTGAAGTGTTGTGTTTTTTACAAAAATTAGGAAAATGCGTCAAACTAGTGTTAGGAAACCATGATTTACATCTTTTAGCGATTTATGCGGGAAAACGTCGTAATAAACCAAAGGATCTTCTTAATAAATTGCTAGCATCGAATAAGATTCAATCACTTATTGATTGGTTACGATGTCAGCCTTTAGTTCAGATTGATGAGGTACGTAAGATTATAATGTCTCACGCAGGCATTACGCCTCAGTGGGATATTCAAACAGTTAGAATGTGTGCAAATGAAATTGAATTAATGCTTAGTTCTAATAGTTACCAGCTATTTCTTGATGCAATGTACGGGGATTTTCCAAGTTATTGGTCACCACAGTTAACTGGACTTGCGCGCTTACGTTTTAGCACTAATGCCTTAACACGCATGAGATATTGCTTACCTAGTGGTGAATTAGATATGACTTCAAAAGAATTACCTGACCAGGTAACTCCTTCTTTACAGCCATGGTTTAGAATTCCAAGAAATATTTCAAGTGAATATACTATTATATTTGGACACTGGGCAGCATTAGCGGGTAAATGGGTACCTAAAGGTATTATTGCATTAGATACTGGCTGTTGTTGGGGGGGATGTCTAACGATGTTGCGTTGGGAGGATAAAAAGATATTCGTACAACCCGCTCTTGGCTTTAAATAATTAGACCTTTAATTTTAGAAGAGTTTTTACAGGTATCTCTTGTTCATATAATAAGATCTGCTTATTGAAGATAATCAGATAAAGCATTATGCCTTTATAGGCAAGGAGATATTTCTATAACGGAATTAAAGCGAGTTTTTTTATATATCATATAACATTGTATATATAAAATAATTTTAATTAATTTTTTAAGATAACTAATCTAAGATAGTGTATATATAGGGCATGGTTCAATAGAACTAATTAAAACTGTTGATTATATTTCAACAGACGTGCCTAGAAAATGATATAATTAAAAAATCTTTTTAAGTATTATAATTTTTATAGAACTAAAATATTGTATTGTTTTTAGTGATGATAATAATTTTTGTATATTATAATCTATACTATTAAATAGGTTGAGGGTTTTATTTTAATATGATTTATATATAGAGTATTTCATGGCCTTGAATAAGGAAACAAAAATCAGTGAGAGAAAGGTCTAATTACATTAATTTATATAATTTATATATTTTTTATTTAGTCACACTGCAAATAATTTCACCATTTAATACAAGAAGAATTTATAATCTTTATTATTGTATATATGATATAATTTAAAGTTAAATCTAATATTTATTAAAGATAAATGGATATTATTTTATAGAGTGACACATTTATAATGTGATATTTTTTTATTAAAAATCTTTTTTATTATAACAAATACATGACCAATTAAGAAGAATAATGATTGATCATGTATTATCTTACTTATTATACAGTGTTTTTTTATGAATAAATGCTAGAGATAGCTGTTTAACCTGTAAAGTATATCGAGTAAAATATATATTTTATATATTATTGTGTAGAATTTAAAGTATCGATATATTATGAACGCTTCATCATATCAAAAAATTCATCATTAGTTTTACTCATGGCCAGTTTATTCATAAGAAACTCCATAGCATCAATTTCACCCATCGGGTGAATAATTTTACGTAATATCCACATTTTCTGTAACTCTTCCGCAACCGTGAGTAATTCTTCCTTTCTTGTTCCGGAGCGATTATAATCAATAGCTGGAAAGACACGTTTTTCGGCAATCTTACGTGCTAAATGTAATTCCATATTACCAGTACCTTTAAATTCTTCATAGATAACTTCATCCATTTTAGAACCAGTATCTACTAAAGCGGTTGCAATAATAGTCAGACTTCCACCTTCTTCTACATTACGCGCAGCGCCAAAAAAACGTTTTGGTCGATGCAGGGCATTAGCATCTACACCTCCAGTTAAAACTTTACCCGAGGCAGGAACTATAGTATTATAAGCACGCGCTAGTCGTGTAATCGAATCAAGTAAAATTATAACATCTTTTTTGTGTTCTACTAAACGTTTTGCTTTTTCAGTGACCATTTCTGACACTTGCACATGACGTGATGCAGGCTCATCAAAAGTAGATGCTATCACTTCACCTTTTACTAAGCGTTGCATTTCAGTTACTTCTTCTGGGCGTTCATCAATGAGTAGAACCATCAGAACACATTCAGGGTGATTATAAGCAATACTTTGTGCAATATTTTGGAGCAATATTGTTTTACCAGCTTTAGGTGGAGCAACAATTAGACCACGCTGTCCGCGACCGATGGGAGCAGCTAAGTCTAGTACACGAGCAGTTAAGTCTTCAGTAGATCCATTGCCTCGCTCCATTCGCAAACGAGAATTGGCATGTAATGGCGTTAAATTCTCAAATAAAATTTTATTACGTGCATTTTCTGGTTTTTCATAATTCACTTCATTTACTTTTAATAACGCAAAGTAGCGTTCTCCTTCTTTTGGTGGTCGAATCTTGCCAGAAATTGTATCACCAGTGCGAAGATTAAAACGTCTAATTTGACTAGGGGAAACATAGATATCATCGGGACCAGCAAGATAAGAGCTGTCGCTAGAACGTAAAAAACCGAATCCATCCTGCAATATTTCAAGGACTCCGTTTCCGAAGATATCTTCGCCACTTTTTGCATGTTGCTTAAGTATAGAAAAAATAATATCTTGTTTACGCATGCGGGCTAGGTTTTCAAGACCTATATTCTCACCGAGAATGATGAGATCGGAAACCAGAGTGTTCTTTAAGTTGGTAAGATTCATAATTGTTGGTTCTTAGTTCTTAATCTTGGGGTAGATATCGAATAATTAATAATAAAGCAACATAAGGATTAAAAATCTATTCCTGTATTATATGAGTGCCTAGATTTAAAGTTCGCCCAAAGATGGAATGTAGAAAAGTACATATATAAAATGAGGCAACGGTCAGAAAACAAAAACCTAATAAACCCTAACTGACAATCTTCTGAATGTTAGTGAAAACTTAGATGGATGTTTGCTAAAACTGAAGCGTATCCTATACGTGGAATAAGGATAAGAGTATAATTAAATTACATGATTAACCATACCACGCTTCGCTCTGACCGTCTAGCGGTAAGAGAAAAATTTACATTTTAGCCACAGTGTTGATTTAAAAATTCGCTAAGGTTACTCTTAGACAATACCCCTACTTTAGTATCAAGTAAAAGACCATTTTTAAAAAGCAATAAAGTTGGAATGCTGCGAATACCGTATTTTGGTGTAGTGTTAGAGTTCTGATCAACATTAAATTTTGCAACTATTAGTTTTTCTTTATATTCTACATCTATTTCATCCAGTATAGGTGCAATCATTTTACAGGGACCGCACCATTCTGCCCAGAAGTCAACTAATATTAAACCCTCTGTATTTAAAATAATACTGTCAAAATTTTCATCAGTTAAATGAATCATTTTAGCTATCCTGTAAGTTTTAAAAATATTTTACTCAATTATAATACATAAGTAACATTAGATATGATGCATATTATGTATGATAGTGTAAGTTACATAACCTAGTAATAATAAACATCTTTATAGTAAGTGTGCTTTATTTTTTTATATCACAATACACTATAAAAATATATTTTATGACAAATTTAACAAAAATCAGTAAACATTTTATGTTATTAAACATTTATGACATAGATATAATATCTATAAAAGTCATATAGTGT
Source organism: Candidatus Erwinia haradaeae (assembly GCF_900698985.1). Lineage (GTDB taxonomy): Bacteria > Pseudomonadota > Gammaproteobacteria > Enterobacterales > Enterobacteriaceae > Erwinia_E > Erwinia_E haradaeae_B. Next base: position 6,745 of record NZ_LR217730.1, on the reverse strand, counting down.
AAACTATCTCTTTAAATAAAATTTGTCTTGTAAAGTAAGGTAATAAATGAATATTATTTTAATATTTAGTTGATATTACCTATAGGTAAATAGATTTTATATAAAATATAGGGCTAATTATTATTGATTTTTTATTTCTTTTAGGCCATAAAATGGCGCACGATTACCTAAGGCTTCTTCAATGCGGATGAGTTGATTATATTTAGCCACACGATCGGATCGACTCATGGAACCAGTTTTAATTTGACCTGCAGAAGTACCAACTGCAAGATCTGCAATAGTTACATCTTCAGTTTCACCAGACCGATGAGAAATGATTGTACTATATCCTGCATCTTGAGCCATCTTGATAGCTGATAACGTTTCGGTTAATGAACCAATCTGATTTAATTTTATAAGGATCGAGTTTGCAATTCCTTGGTTAATACCTTTTTTTAATCTTGTAGTATTAGTCGCAAATAAGTCATCACCTACGAGTTGAATTTTATCGCCCAATACTTGTGTCTGATAGATAAATCCAGACCAATCCGATTCATCTAGACCGTCTTCAATAGAAAGAATAGGATATTGTCTAGTAAGGTCAGTTAAAAAGTGTGTAAATTCTGCTGCAGAAAACATTGAATTATTTTCTCCAGCTAAGATATATTTACCATCCTGATATAACTCAGAAGCAGCACAATCTAACGCTAAAGTGATGTCTTGACCTAATTTATAACCTGCTTTTTGAACCGCTTCAGTGATCAAATTTAATGCATCCAATGTAGTTTGGATATTAGGAGCATAGCCACCTTCATCGCCAACTGTGGTGCTCATATTTTTTGAACACAATATGTCTCCAAGTGTGTGAAAAATTTCAGAGCCGATACGAACCGCTTCTTTTAATGTTTTTGCACGAACGGGTTGAATCATAAATTCCTGTATGTCTAAATTATTATTAGCATGTTTACCGCCATTAATGATATTTATCATGGGTAAAGGCATAGAGAATTTTCCTAAAGTACCATTCAGATCTGATATATGTTCATATAAAGGGATCCCCTTAGAGGCAGCTGCGGCTTTGGCAGTAGCCAAGGAAACAGCTAAAATTGCGTTAGCGCCAAACTGAGATTTATTCTCTGTGCCATCTAGATTAATCATTATCTGATCTATATTAGCCTGATCTTTAGCATCTTGACCTTTGGTAGCTGCAGCAATTACACCATTAATCGCATTTACAGCTTTTCTTACACCTTTTCCAGCAAAACGTAATGGATCACCATCACGTAGCTCTAGTGCTTCATGAGAACCAGTAGAGGCTCCAGAGGGTACAGCTGCGAGACCAACGAAGCCTCCTGCTAGGTGAGCTTCTACTTCTACTGTTGGGTTTCCGCGAGAGTCAATAATTTCTCTAGCTAGTAATTTAATAATCTTAGACATGCTGGAGTTCCTTATTAATATTTAGTATTGCTGTGATAAATAATTGATTATAAATAAAGAATTAGTGTGGTTATGATTTTAAATATGAACAACATGCTAATTATTTATATGATCTCTATGGATTACATTTATAGTATAGTAAACTAAGCGTAAGTTTGCTTTTCATTAGTTTTATTTTTTAAAATTTTTTTTATATCGAATAGCAGCTTGTATAAAACCTATAAATAATGGATGACCATCTCTTGGTGTAGAGGTAAATTCTGGGTGGAATTGACATGCTAAAAACCAGGGATGGCTTGGAATTTCAATAATTTCAACTAATTCGTTATCTCCGGAATGACCAGTTATATGTAAACCGGCGTTTTCAAGTTGTTTTAAAAAAATCTTATTTACCTCATAGCGATGACGATGACGTTCAATAATAATTTCAGAGCCGTACAAGCTATGCGCTAAACTATTATAGGTTAATTGGCATTGTTGACTGCCTAGTCTCATAGTACCACCTAGGTTGCTTTTTTCGGTGTGCTGCGTGATATTTCCTTGTGAGTTGCGCCATTCGGTGATCAAGGCAATTACTGGATGTTGACACTCCGGTGCAAATTCCGTTGAGTTTGCATCTGCCATGTGTATTACATTCCGAGCAAATTCAATTACTGCTACTTGCATCCCTAGGCAGATTCCTAGATAAGGTATTTTATTTTCACGAGCATACTGCACTGTGAGTAGTTTACCATCTATGCCTCGACAACCAAAACCACCAGGAATTAAGATAGCGTCTGCATTTTTTAAGCGACCCATGCCACGAGATTCAATATCTTGTGAATCAATGAGATCAATATTTACTGTTACGCGACTTTTTAATCCAGCATGCTTTAGAGCTTCAATAACTGATTTGTACGCATCTGGAAGTGCTACATATTTTCCTACCATTCCTATATGTAGTTCACCACAAGGGTTGGCCTCTTGATACACAACTTTTTCCCACTCTTCCAAATCCGCTTCTGGCACATTTAGATTAAAACGCTTACAGATGTAATCATCTAGTCCTTGTGATTTTAACATGCCCGGGATCTTATAAATGGAATCAACATCTTTAAGAGATATAACTGCTTTTTCAGAGACATTACAAAATCTTGCAATCTTTTTGCATTCATTTATTGGTACACTAAAAGTAGATCTACAAATAAGTACATCTGGCTGAATACCAATTGATAGTAGCTCTTTGACTGAATGTTGTGTTGGTTTAGTCTTTACCTCACCTGCTACTGCTAAATATGGAACTAGTGTTAGGTGGATATACATAGTATGTATGCGGTCAACATCAACTGCCATTTGGCGAATCGCTTCTAAGAATGGTAATGATTCAATATCACCAACAGTGCCTCCAATTTCTACCAAGACCACACCATAACCAAGGCCTCCTTGAATGATCTTTTCTTTAATGGCATTAGTAATATGCGGGATTACTTGAACAGTAGCTCCTTGATAATCTCCACGTCGTTCTTTATGTAGAACATCTGCATAAATGCGACCAGTAGTGCAGTTATTTCGACGACCCATGCGGGTTCTAATAAAACGCTCGTAGTGCCCAAGATCTAGATCAGTTTCAGCGCCATCACCAGTTACAAATACTTCGCCATGCTGCGTTGGGCTTATTGTTCCTGGATCAACGTTAATATATGGATCTAGCTTTATAATGGTTACGGGTAAACCACGTGCTTCTAAAATAGAAGCTAAAGAACCTGCGACAATACCTTTACCTAGAGAAGAAACTACTCCGCCAGTGATAAATATATAATTTGTTGTCATGCTTAACCTTAACCTGAGAATCATAATAAGATTTATATCTAGACAAGATTAAAAGTACTTATAAAACTATTGGCATTCTTAGAATTGCTTTCTAGGTTTGGCGTTATTGTATATCAAGTCTTTTAATGTGAAAATAAGACAATGTATAGTTAATACAATCTACGTAAAATCATTATTGCTAATAACGATACTACTTAAATACTGCCATTATGGTAATAATTATGGTTGGTGGAAGATAAAAAATACATAAGATTCTGCAGATGATTTATATCATATAATGTATATTAGTGTATCACACTATCGCATGTGCTAGTAATATAAATAGAAGCTCATACTTAGTTATTACATCAATCATTAAAGATTCATCTGATGAATACTTAGATTTTTTTATCCTTCTTGTAACATATTTATGTTACTGATATATTATTATGATACATCTAATTTATATGTTACTATAATATAGTATGTAGTTTTGGGATTGAAATGTTTTTATCGTATATGATGGCACGCAATGATCGTTGTGTATTCTTAGAATAATTACATAAGAAAAATGTTTCTATAATTTGTAAGGATATAACATGTACAATTGTTCTATAGAAACACTTTATAAAATGAGTATATACAATGCATGAATGATATTTGAGAGCACAGCTGAGTTTTATACAGATAAAGTGAATTATGTAATAGATTTTATTTTTTTAAAGAATGTGTTTTTATAGTATCTACTTTAGAAGTAATTATGTCTTGAGTAAAGCATTAGCTTTATTAATAAAATTATGAAGATATTTATAGTAAAAATACTAAAGTATTAAATTAGTATGTGAATATACTACTTTAGTATATAAGAAATATATCCTTGATGAATTATGTAAGATTTTAGACAGATATAAAATAATTTTATAATTAGTATTTCAATATAAAATTATTAAATTATATCGCAATTTTTTTAATATGATTAATTTATTTTTATAAATCTTACTAGAAGGTTATTAAAAATAGTAATTTTGCAAAATAAATAAAAAATATATAAAATTATTATATATATACTCTAAGTAATACACGTGTTTGAATCTAAATTGTATTATTGTATTATTTAAGTTTTGCACTTATGATATTTAAAAATTTTTTGATTGATTTTTTTTTAATCACTTATGTTATAAATATCAATAAAAGAAACAGTTTATTTAAAATAAGAAGTATAATAGACATCTTTGATATCGCTGCAAGTAATTATTAATCATTGTCTTCTTTCGGTAATTAGTTTGTTTTAATTACAGATTTCTTAAAAGTTTTTTTTTATTCAATAGGCTTCAATAGACCTTTTTTTTTCAAAAAAATAAGCAAAATAGAAATGATGGCTGGAGTAATCCCAGATATACGTGACGCTTGACCAATTGATTCTGGTCTGTGGTATGTAAGTTTCACTAGCGCTTCGTTAGATAATCCCTTTATTTGATTATAATCTATATGAATTGGAATTGGGGTATTTTCGTTTTTTATGTGCTTATTGATTTCTTGTTGTTGACGAAAGATATAGCCTTCATATTTTATTTGAATTTCTATTTGTTCAGTAGCCTGAGTGTCGGATAAAAAAGGACCAAGTTTATTTAATTGCATAAGTTTTTGATATGTAACTTCTGGACGTCGTAATAATTCCTCGCAATTAGTTTCTTTTATGAGATCTCCGTTCATGATAGCATTAATTTGAGATATATCTTTTGCGTTAGGAAATACTCGTGTTTCTCTTAGTCTCTGGCGTTCTTTTTCAATGTTTTCTATTTTTTTATTTAAATGCGACCAACGAATATCGTCAACTAAACCAAGTTTACGCCCAATGGCGGTTAGTCTTAAATCAGCATTATCTTCTCGTAACATCAGGCGATATTCGGCGCGGGCTGTAAACATACGATAAGGTTCAGTAGTTCCTCTAGTGCATAAGTCATCTACTAGAACTCCTAAATAAGCTTGATCACGCCTTGGTGCCCAACCATTGCGACCGTCTAAAAACTGTCCTGCATTGAGACCAGCGAGAAGTCCTTGTGCTGCGGCCTCTTCATAACCAGTTGTGCCATTAATTTGACCAGCTAAAAATAGTCCGTGAATATATTTACTTTCTAGAGTTTTTTTAAGATCACATGGATTGAAAAAATCATACTCAACAGCATAACCAGGTCGGGTGATTACTGCATTATCCATGCCCTCTATAGAGCGAATCATATCAATTTGAACATCAAAGGGTAGACTAGTAGAAATACCATTGGGATAAATTTCATTACTGTTTAAACCTTCTGGTTCTAAAAAGATCTGATGTGAATGACGATCAGAAAAACGTATAATTTTATCTTCTATGGAGGGGCAGTAGCGTGGTCCAATGCTTTCAATAGAGCCATTATATATCGGGCTGCGATGAAGATTACGGCGAATAATGTCGTGAGTTTTCTCATTAGTATGCGTAATATAACAAGGGATTTGTTGAGGATGTTGAGATATTTTTCCTAAAAATGAAAAAACAGGTAAAGGAACATGACCGTATTGCGGTTGCATGATATTAACGTTGATACTTTTTGCATCAATACGAGGCGGTGTTCCTGTTTTAAGGCGACTAATACGTAGTGCCAATTCTCGCAAATGACATGCTAATGCGTTAGAAGAGGGGTCTCCTGCGCGCCCTCCTTTATAACTTTTTTTACCTATGTGTATCTTAGCATCTAAAAAGGTACCAGTAGTTAGAACTACAGCTTTAGCTCGAAATTTCATTCCTATTTCTGTCAGTACACCAATCACGTGATTATTTTTAATTAATAAATTTTCTACAGCTTGTTGTAGAACCAATAAATTAGGTTGATTTTTTAATGCAGAATGAATGACCTGACGATATAATAGGCGATCAGCCTGAGCTCGAGTGGCGCGCACTGCAGGCCCTTTGCTAGCATTTAGAATTCTAAATTGAATGCCGGCTCTGTCAATAGCTTTCGCCATTAGACCTCCTAATGCATCTATCTCTTTTACTAAATGACCTTTTCCAATTCCGCCAATTGCAGGATTACATGATAATTGACCTAATGTCTCGATATTATGAGTGAGCAATAATGTTCGTTTTCCTATACGAGCAGCAGCCATAGAAGCTTCAGTTCCGGCATGGCCTCCACCAATAACGATAATGTCAAAAAGATCTGGATAAAACATAATATTATATCTCGTAGTTTATAGCGAACATATAGATAGGTTTTATCAGTTTTGCATGTATATGCATCCTTGTATCCCATATAGTAAAATATTTATCTAAAAGGTAAATGGTTCATAAAAACTTAATCTGATTTCTTTAGAATTATATGCTCTGGTCTTTATATTGTAATGATAGGTTATCAGTACATTACTTATATATTCATGCTAAATAGTTACCAATATTATGATTAAATTTAGTATGTTAATAACATTACTAACTTTATTAAATGACTAGTAGCCTTTATATTAATAAAATAAAAATTTATTTAGAATATAATTCTATTTTTGTATATAA